>DATBPB010000041.1:0-2106 GCA_036561565.1 Solirubrobacteraceae bacterium
AGCCGCGCCCACCACGTCGAGCTTCGCCGGCTGGCGGGCGCGGCACCGCGGCGGGCGGCCCCGCCCGACAGCTATCCTTGGCCCATGCCTTCCCTGCTGGATCGCGCGCTGAACGTCGGCGAGGCGAAGAAGTTCAAGACCTACCAGAAACGCGTCGCGCTGATCAACGCGTTCGAGGCCGAGCTCGAACACGACACCGACGCCGAGCTGCGGGAGCGGATGGACGCGCTGCGCGAGCGAGCCCGTGAGACGGGGGGATCGCCGGACGACCAGCTCGACGCCCTGCTGCCGGAGTGTTTCGCGATCGTGCGGGAGACCGGCAAGCGCAAGCTGGGAATGCGCCATTTCGACGTCCAGATGATCGGTGGGATGGCGCTCCACGACGGGCAGATCGCCGAGATGAAGACCGGCGAGGGAAAGACGCTGACCGCGACGCTCGCGGTCGTGCTCAACTCGCTCGCCGTGCGCGACCAGGCCTCAGGCGAGCGCCGGGGCGTGCACCTGGTCACCGTCAACGACTACCTGGCGCGGCGCGACGCGGAGTGGATGTCGCCGATCTACGACGCGCTCGGCGTCACGGTCGGCGTGCTGCAGTCGGGGCAGCCGGCCGAGGAGAAGATCCACGCCTACGCGTGCGACGTCACCTACGGCACCAACTCCGAGTTCGGCTTCGACTACCTGCGCGACAACATGGCCGCGGCGCTCGAGGAGAAGGTCCAAAACGGCGGCCGCCGCGACGAGGACGGGCGCCCGGTCACCGCCCACGCCTTCGCGATCGTCGACGAGGTCGACAACATCCTGATCGACGAGGCGCGCACGCCGCTGATCATCAGCGGCGCGCCGGAGCAGGCCGCCGAGCTCTACGTCCAGTTCGCGCGCCTCGCGCCGACGATGGTCGCGGGCAAGGCGCCCGAGGGCCTCGATCCCTATTCGCGGCGCAAGTTCGTCGCCGACTTCGACTACGAGTTCGACGAGAAGCACAAGACCGTCGCCGTGACCGAGCTCGGCGTCGCCAAGGCCGAGCGCTTCCTCGGCATCGACCACCTCTACCGCGCCGAGAACGGCGCGCTCGTCAACCATCTCCAGCAGGCGCTGAAGGCGGAGTCGCTCTACAAGCGCGACGTCGACTACCAGGTCCACGACGGCGAGGTGAAGATCATCGACGAGTTCACCGGCCGCACGCTCGAAGGGCGCCGCTGGTCGGAGGGTCTGCACCAGGCGATCGAGGCCAAGGAGGGGGTGCGCGTCCAGGAGGAGAACCAGACGCTCGCGACGATCACCCTCCAGAACTACTTCCGCCTCTACGACAAGCTGAGCGGCATGACGGGCACCGCGCTGACCGAGGCGACGGAGTTCATGAAGATCTACGACCTGCCGGTCGTCCAGGTCCCGACCAACCAGCCGATGGTCCGCGAGGACCGAAACGATCAGGTCTACAAGACCCGCGAGGGCAAGTGGTCGGCGGTCGAGCGCGAGATCGCGGCGCGCCACGCCGACGGCCAGCCGATCCTCGTCGGCACGATCTCGGTCGAGGTCTCAGAGCTTCTCTCGGCGCGGCTGCGCCGGCGCGGGATCGAGCACTCGGTGCTCAACGCCAAGCCCGAGTACGCCGAGCGCGAGGGCGAGACGATCGCCGAGGCGGGGCGGCTCGGCGCGGTCACGATCGCCACCAACATGGCCGGCCGCGGCGTCGACATCAAGCTCGGCGGCAACCCCGAGCACCTCGTCCGGCTCGACCTCGCCAAGCTCGGCCTGCATCCCGGCGACGAGGGCTACGAGGAGCATTTCGCCGAGCGCCTGCCGGCTGTGGCGGCGAAGGTCGAGGAGGATCGCCAGCGCGTTCTCGACGCCGGCGGCCTGTACATCGTCGGGACCGAGCGCCACGAGTCGCGGCGGATCGACAACCAGTTGCGCGGACGCTCCGGACGCCAGGGCGACCCCGGCGAGAGCCGCTTCTTCCTCTCCGCCGAGGACGACCTGATCCGCCTCTTCGCGGGCGATCGCATCTACCGCATCCTCGACCGCCTCGGCACCGTCGACGTCGAGGGCAACGAGGAGCCGATCGAGGCCGGGCTCCTGTCCAAGCAGATCGAGAAGGCCCAGCAG
>DATBPB010000042.1:0-23649 GCA_036561565.1 Solirubrobacteraceae bacterium
ATCTGCTCCGAGCAGTTCTACGAGACCGATCCCGCGCGCGGTTTCGCGCGCGGATTCGCGATCCAGACCGTCGGCCCCCAACCGATCGCCTGGGCGGAGCACGTTCTCGCTCACGGCTACTGGGGCCAGGCGCTGCGCGAATACATGCGCGACTACAACCACTGGTTCACGCTCGGCACGTTGTGCGAGCTGCTGCCGCTGGCGGAGAACCGCGTGACGCTTGCTGATGAGAAGGACGCGCGCGGGATTCCCGTCGCGCGCATGGACTACACGCAGTGCGACAACGACCGCGCCAACATCGCCTACGCGAAGGACACGCTGCACCGCATCTGGGAGGCCGCCGGCGCACAGGACGTCCTGACGATCGACCGCTATGCCCATCTCGTCGGCGGCTGTCGGATGGGCAGCTCCCCGCACAACAGCGTGATCGACTCCGACCACCGCGTCTGGGGCCTCCCCAACCTCTTCGTTGCCGACGGCAGCGTGATGCCCACGCAGGGATCGGCGAACCCGGCGCTGACGATCATGGCCCTGGCATCGCGGCTCGCCGACCGCCTGGCCGACCGGCGCGTCTCCTCGGGCGCGTGATGCGCAGATCCCGAAGCCCGGGCGCCGCTCAGACCGTCGCCGTCACCGGCGCCTCGGCGGGAGTGGGCCGCGCGATCGCGCATGCCTTCGCGCGACGTGGCGCCGCCGTCGCGCTTCTGGCGCGCGACGAGGAAGGCCTGGCCGCTGCGGCGCGCGAGGTCGAGGAGCTGGGCGGGCGCGCCCTGGCGCTGCCCGTGGACGTTGCCGACGCCGAGGCGGTCGAGCGGGTCGCTAGCGAGATCGAGGAGCGGCTCGGGCCGCTCGACGTGTGGGTCAACGACGCGATGGCGACGATCCTCGCCCCTGTCCACGAGATCTCCGCCGCGGAGTTCGAGCGCGCGACGCGCGTGACCTACCTCGGCACGGTGCACGGCACGATGGCCGCCCTGGCGCGCATGCGCCCGCGCAACCGCGGCACGATCGTGCAGGTGGGCTCGGCTCTGTCCTACCTCGCGATCCCGCTCCAGGCACCGTACTGCGGCGCGAAGTTCGCGATCCGCGGCTTCACGAACTCCCTGCGCGTCGAGCTGCAGCATGAGCACAGCGGGGTCTGGATCACGATGGTCCAGCTTCCCGCGGTCAACACGCCGCAGTTCGAATGGTGCCTGACCCGCATGCCGAACCACCCGCAGCCCGTTGCACCGATCTTCCAGCCCGAGGTTCCCGCCGAGGCCGTCTACTGGGCGGCCCATCACCGCCGCCGCGAGCTGTGGGTCGCACACAGCACGGTGAAGGCCATCCTCGCGAGCTACTTCGCGCCCTCGCTCGCCGATCGCTATCTGGCACGCACCGGCTACCGCGCCCAGCAGATGGGAGACCTCCCGGTCGCCGCCGACCGGCCGTCGAACCTCTTTCAGACGGTGCCCGGGGCGGCCGCGACACACGGCCGCTTCGACGAGCGGGCAACCTCCCGCAGCACGCAGCTGTGGCTCGCCGAGCACCGCAACCTCCTGTTGGCCGCGGGCGCGTCGGCGCTCGCGGCCGGCCTCGTGGGGATCACCCGCCGGTGAAGGCGCCGCCATGGCTGAACACGCCGCACACCCTCCGGGAGTACGCGCTGCTGGCCGACGGCGAGCGCGGCGCGATCGTCGGACCGCGCGGCGACATCGTCTGGATGTGCTTTCCGCATTGGGACTCCCCGCCGCTGTTCTCATCGCTCATCGGCGGCGGGGGCGCCTACGCGGTGAGCCCGACGGAGCGTCACGTGTGGGGCGGCTACTACGAGCCGCGCGGCCTGATCTGGCGAAGCCGCTGGGCGACCGGCAATGCGACCGTCGAATGCCGTCAGGCGCTGGCGCTTCCGGCCCAGCGCGACCGCCTCGTGATTCTCTCGCGCGCCAGCGTGCATCGCGGCAGCTGCCGCCTGGCGGCGGTTCTCAACCCCTTCGCCGACTACGGTCGCCACGGGATGCAGGGGCTCGCGCGCGACGACGCCGGGGTCTGGCGCGCTCGGATCGGAGACTTCTTCCTCAGCTGGAGCGGCGCCACCGGGGCGCACGCGGTGCGCGACGGGCGCCACCGAGCGCTGCACCTCGATCTGCCCCTCGGCGAGGGCGCGGAACACGACCTGGTCCTCCTCATCTCGACCGGGGCGGGTGGGACGCCGCCCGAGCCAGAGCTTGCATGGCGGGAGACCGAGCAGGCTTGGCACGAGCGCGTCGGCGACTTCGCCGACACCGCCGCACCCCGCGACGCCGCGCACGCCTATGCCGTGATGCGCGGGATGACCTCATCCGGCGGCGGCATGGTCGCCGCCGCCACCACGTCGCTACCCGAGCGGGCGGAGGAGGGCCGCAACTACGACTACCGCTACGTCTGGATTCGCGACCAGTGCTACGCCGGCGAGGCCGCGGCCGCGGCCGGCGCGTTCGAGTTGCTCGATGACTCGGTGTCCTTCGTCACCGCCCGTCTTGGCGAGCACGGCCCGCAGCTGCGCCCCGCCTACACCGGCCGGGGTGAGCCGGTGCCAGATGAAAGAAGCCTTGATCTGGAGGGCTACCCCGGCGGCACGGCCGTCGTCGGAAACGGCGCGAACAAGCAGTTCCAGCTCGATGCCTTCGGCGAGATCCTGCTTCTGCTCGCCGCCGCGGCGCGAAGCGATCGCCTCGACAGTGATGGCTGGGATGCGGCGCGGCAGGCGGCTGCGGTCATCCTCAAGCGACGACGCGAGCCCGACGCTGGGGTGTGGGAGCTCGAGCCCCCGCGGGCGTGGACCCATAGCCGCCTGATCTGCGCGGCCGGGCTGCGCGCGGTCGCCGCGCAGGCGCCCGGTCGGCGGCTCGCGGGCCGCTGGCTTGCCGCCGCGGACTCAATCGTCGCCGACGCGAGCCGCCACGCGCTGCACCCAAGCGGCCGCTGGCAACGCGCCACGGACGACACCCGGGTCGACGCCTCGCTGCTCCTTGCCGGCCTGCGCGGTGCCGTGCCGGGCGAGGACCCCCGCTCGCAGGCAACCTGCGCGGCCGTCGAGCGCGAGCTCTCCGACGATCTCTACTGCTACCGCTTCAAGCCCGATGAGCGGCCGCTCGGGCAGGCCGAGGGAGCGTTTCTGTTGTGCGGCTTCTGGATGGCGCTGGCGCTTGACCAGCAGGGGCGGCCGCTGCAGGCGGCGCGCTGGTTCGAGCGCAACCGCGCCGCATGCGGGCCGCCGGGGCTTCTGTCGGAGGAGTTCGACGTGGGCCAGCGTCAGATGCGCGGCAACCTGCCGCAGGCGTTCGCGCACGCGCTGCTGCTCGAATGCGCGGCGACGATCCGCGTCGAGCCGTGACGGCGGATTGACGCCGCCACGGCGCGGGTAACGAACGCCACGTGGGGCGCTGCCCCGCGCCATCTCCTCGGCCCTGGACGCGATGCCCAGCACGCAGCACGCCTACGATCACGTCGCAGGGATCTACTTTCCTGTCGCCGCGGGCGTCTTCGTAGCGGTCCTGGTCGCACTCGCCGTGCTGCTCGCACGCGGCGCGCGACGGCGGTCACCGGGCCGGGGTGAGGAGGCCAACCGCCTCGAGGCGGGCTACGCCCTGCTCCTGGCGGCGACCGTCGGCGTGCTGGTCTGGATCACGTTCACGGCCGAGACGCCGATCGACAAGGTCGTGCCGCGTCCGGCGTTGCGCGTCGGCGTGATCGCGGCGCAGTGGAGTTGGACGTTCCGCTACCCCAACGGGACAGAGGTGACGGGCGTCTCCACATGGGCCCCGCCCGCCGCTGTCGTCCCGGCCGGCGAGGAGGTCCAGTTCGACGCGACGTCGCGCGACGTGATCCACGGCTTCTGGGTGCCAGGCCTCCACTACCTGCGCCAGCTCGTGCCGGGCTACACGACCAGGTTCGACCTCCTCTTCACGCACCCCGGCCGCTACCTCGGGGAGTGCGCCGTCTATTGCGGCGAGCTGCATTCGCAGATGCACTTCGCGATCGAAGCAGTCGCGCCCGCTCAGTTCCAGCGCTGGCTGCAGACCCGCGGGAAGAGCCTGTGAGCGCCGTCGCCCCGGCCCTGCGTGAGGTGCCCGTGCGCGGGCTCACCTCGACCGACCACAAGCGCATCGCTCTCAATCTCGGCGTCGTCGCGTTCGCGTTCTTCATCGCAGGAGGCCTGCTCGCGCTGGTCATGCGCAGCCAGCTCGCGGCCGACGGCGGCGTTGTCTCCGAAGCCGTCTACAACCAGCTCTTCACGATGCACGGCTCGACGATGGTCTACCTGTTCGTCGTGCCGGTCGCTCTCGCGGCGGGCCTCTATCTCGTGCCGCTGCAGGTCGGGGCCGCCGACGTCGCGGCTCCGCGGCTAGCGCTCGCCGGACTCTGGCTGCTGGTATGCGGCGGCATCACGATGTGGTGCGGGTTTCTCACCTCGGGCGGAGCCGCGCAGGCGTCGTGGTGGGGGTTCGACCCGCTCTCCGATCTCCCGCACTCGCCAGGCAGTGGCATCGACCTCTGGCTCTACGGCGTCGTGATGGCGACAGTCGCGGAGATGCTCTGGGCCGGCTGCATCGTCGCCACGGTCGTCCGGCGCCGCGCGCCGGGAATGACGCTGCTGCGCATGCCGGTCTTCAGCTGGACGATGGTCGTCACCTGCCTGATGGTCCTGTTCGCCTTTCCGGCGCTGCTGGTCGCGCTCGGTCTGCTGTGGGCGCAACGCCACGTCGGCGGCGTACTGGTCGGCAACTCGGGAGCCGTCGCCTACCAGCAGCTGTTCTGGTTCTACGGGCACCCCGTCGTCTACGTCATGTTCTTCCCGTTCATGGGGATGGCCGCGGAGGTGGTCGCGACGTTCTCACGGCGGCGTTTCTTCGGCTACCCGGCCTTCGTCGTCGCGCTGCTTGCCTTCTCGGGCCTGTCGATGACGGTGTGGGGGCACCACATGTTCACCTTCGGCCAGGTCACCAACAAGTACTTCTCGCTGACCTCGACGGCGCTGGTCGTACCCGCGGGGATCGAGTACTTCGACTTCCTGGGCACCATCTGGCGCGGCGCGCTGCGCTTCACGACGCCGTTTCTGTTCGCGCTTGCGTTCCTCGCCCAGTTCCTCGTCGGCGGCCTGACCGGCGTGATCCTCGCCTCACCGCCGCTCGACTACGGGCTGAACATGTCCTACTTCGTCGTCGCCCACTTCCACTACACGATCTTTGCCGGCAGCGCGTTCGCATTGTTCGCCGGCGTGTACTACTGGTTCCCGAAGATCACCGGCGTGATGCTGCGCGAGAGGCTCGGGAAGGTTCACTTCGCGCTGATGCTGATCGGGACGAACCTCACCTTCTTCCCGATGTTCATTCTCGGCGCCGAGGGGATGACACGGAGGATCGCCGTCTATCCGCGAGGCAGCGGATGGCGGCCGCTCAACGAGCTGGAGACGGTCGGCGCCTTCGTGATCGCGCTCGCGACCGCCGTCTTCCTGTTCAACGTCGCCGTGTCGCTGCGCCGGCGCCAGCCGGCGGGCGACGACCCCTGGGAAGCCCACACGCTCGAATGGGCCACCACCTCGCCGCCGCCGCGCTTCAACTTCACGGCGCTCCCGCCGATCCGTTCGCACGCGCCGCTGCTCGACCTGCGAGAGCACGCCGCGGCAAGGGTCGCCACGCAGGAGGCGCCGGCGTGAAGCGCGCCGCGATCGTGTTCGCCGCGTGGGGCGCCTGGCTCGGCGTCTGGACCGCTGTGCAGCTGCTGTTCCTCCGCGCGACGTTCCCGGAGCGAACGATCCAGTGGGTCATGCTCGGCGGCGCCGCCGCGGCCGCGCTGTTGACGGCGGCGGCGATCTGGCGTGTCGGCGTACGGCGGTCGCCGCGCACAGCCGCCCAGCTGATCACCAACGAGTCGGCCGCAAGCGCTGTTCTCGCCGTCGGCCTGGGGCTCCTGTTGGTGGGCGCGAGCTTCGGCCTGTTCCTGCTCCTGATCGGCGCGGGCGTGACCGTGGCCGGCCTCGGCGGCCTGATCCGCGAGGAGCGAGCGCGCCGGCGACTGGCGCGGCGAGGCGCGTCATGAGTCTTGCTGCGGCGCCGGGTCTCGGCCGAATCCTCAGCGAGTGGACCTTCGACCCCGGGCTCGTGTGCGCGCTTGTCGCGTCCGCGCTGCTTTACGTCCTCGCCGTCCGGCGTGCGCGCCGGCGATGGCCGGCGGCGCGGTCCCTCTCATTCCTCGCTGGGCTCGCGGTGATCGCGGTCGCGCTGCTGTCGGGCGTCGACGGCTACGCCGACTCGCTGTTGTCGATTCACATGGCCCAGCACATGCTGCTCGTGATGGTCGCGCCGGTGCTGCTCGCCTGGGGTGCGCCGGTTCGGCTGGCTCTGGCGGCATCGCCGCGTCGGGGACGACGCCGGATCGCGGCCGTCCTACGCGTGGCCCCCGTGCACGCCGCTCTACATCCGCTCGTCGGTTCCGTGATCGTCTGCGCGCTGTCGCTCGGCACGTGCTTCACGGGTCTCTTCGCGCTGACGCTGCGAAACGCGACCGTCCACGAACTCGAGCACGCGGCGCTGCTGCTGGGCGGGCTCGTCCTCTTCGTGCCACTTGTCGCAGCCGACCCGCTGCCGAGGCCGCCGACCGCCCTCGCGCGGCTCTGCTCGCTCACGCTGGTCATGACCGCGATGGTCGTTGTCGGGGCCGTGCTGTCCTTCCAGGGCTCGGTGCGCTACGCGCACTACGCGGCCACGGCGCGCGCCATGCACATCTCGGCCCTCGGCGATCAGCAGCTGGGCGGTGTCGTGATGTGGTTCGGCGGCGGTCTGCTCGGCGCGCTGCTCACGGTAGCCCTGGTCGGCGAGGCGTTGTTCGTGGAGGAGCGCCGCCAGCGTAGGCGCGACCTCTACGCCGCGGTGCCCACCGCAACCGGGCAGGGTGGGGGGACAGGGCGATGACGCGCGCGCTCCTGCGCCTCGCTCACGTCGGGGGTCCACTCGGCCGCTGGCGCCTCCGGGCGCTGGCGACGATCGCCTTCGTCTGTGCGCTGCTCGCGCTGACGATGGCCGCGGCCGACGCTCAGAACGTGCCAGGCAAGGCGAGCGCGACCACGTTCGGGAGCGGCGTCGACGCGGCGCTCGTGCCCAGCGGCCGCGCGCTGTTCCTCGATTCATGCGCCTCCTGCCACGGGCTCCAGGCGCGAGGGATTCCAGGACGCGCACCGAGCCTGCGCGGGGTTGGGGCGCAGGCCGCGGATTTCTATCTCGAGACGGGGCGGATGCCGCTCGCCTCGCCGCGCCAGCAGCCGACGCGCACCAGACCGGCCTTCCCCCCCCAGCAGATTCGCGCCCTGATCGCCTACGTCGCGTCGTTCGGCGGCCCGACGATCCCGACCGTCTCGCCGCTTTCGGGATCGCTGTCGGGCGGGCAGCAGCTGTTCGCGCTCGACTGCGCGGGGTGCCACACGATCCAGGCACGCGGCGGCGTCGTGACGGGGGCGTTCGTGCCGGCTCTGACGCCGAGCACGCCTCGACAGATCGCTGAAGCGATCCGTATAGGACCGTACGCGATGCCGCCGTTTGGGCCTGGCCAGCTCTCGAGTGCCGAGATCGACGCGATCGCCCGCTACGTGGCGAGCACGAACCGGCCCCAGAACCCCGGCGGATGGGACATCGGCCGGATCGGCCCGATCACCGAAGGGATGGCGGCCTGGCTCCTCGCGGTCGTCGCCCTCCTGCTGATCGCGCGGCTTCTCGGTGAACGCGCTCCACCTCTGAGGAAGCAATGAGCGAGGAGCAAGAGAGCCGGCGACGCTTTCGCCCGGGGCGCGCGATCTGGAAGCTGCTCGTCCTGATCGCCGTTCTTCGCGGCCGTGGCGCAGGCGGCGAACGCCATCCGCCGCCTGTGCAAACGGCGGCTACGCCGAGCGGCGACCCCCGCGCGCGCGAGCTCGTCGCGGACGCCTCGAGCGAGTACGCCGTCGCGGGCCTGCTGGTTGCGACGATGCTCGCCGGCGTCGGCTTCGCGGTGCTCTTGATCCTCGACCCGAACACGCAGCTGCTGGCACTTACGCTCGGTGGCGCACTGTTGTTCTTCGGCATCGCGCTCGCGGTCGCCGGCGCACGTCTGGTCCCCCAGGTCACCGCCGTCGAGGAGCGGCCGATGTACGACCGAGACACATCGGCGTCGGAGGAGGTCGCCGAGCGTCTGCGCGGCGGGGTGGAGGGAGTGACCCGGCGGCGCATGCTTGCGGGCGCCGCCGCCGCTGCCCTCGCTGGGCTCGCCGCCGCGGCGGCGGCGCCGCTGATCGCACTGGGACCGGGCCTCACGAACGGTCTGCGGGAGACTCCGTGGCGTCGCGGAAGACGCCTGGTCGATGAGAACGGGAAGCCGCTTGCGGCCGATGCGCTCGAAACCGGCGGCTTCATGACGGCGTTCCCGGAGGGCGCCGATCCTGAAGCGGTGAGCTCGCCGCTGGTCCTCGCGAGGGTCGATCCGAGCCAGTTGCGCCTGCCCGCATCGCGTGCCGGATGGGCGCCACGCGGGATCGTCGCCTACTCGAAGATCTGCACTCACGCGGGCTGCGCCGTCTCGCTGTACCGCTCGCCGCTCAGCCCGACGACCGAGTCGGGCGGCCCGGCCCTCGTTTGCCCGTGTCACTACTCGACCTTCGACGTCCTCGATGGCGGCAGCGTCGAGTTCGGCCCGGCGGGCCGTGCACTGCCACAGCTGCCGCTGACCGTAGACCGTGCCGGCAACCTGCGCGCCGGAGGCCCGCTCTCCGGCCCGGTCGGGCCGTCGTGGTGGGGTGACCCGCGGTGAGTCCGGCGCCTGCGCTGCGGCGATGAGCAAGCGTCGCGACCCTCTCGCCGATCCGGTGCGCTTCGTCGACGAGCGCCTCGGCGCAGCCCGCCCGATCCGCTTCCTGCTCGACTACGTCTTCCCCGACCACTGGAGCTTCCTGCTCGGCGAAATCGCCCTCTACGCGTTCATCGTGCTGGTCGTCACGGGCACCTTCCTCGCGCTCTTCTTCAGCCCGAGCACCAGCCACGTCATCTATCACGGCTCCTACGCCTCCCTCGCGGGTCAGAAGGTCTCTGAGGCATTCAACTCCACGCTCGCCCTGTCGTTCGCAGTCAAGGGCGGCCTGCTGATGCGCCAGACCCATCACTGCGCGGCGCTGGTGTTCGTCGCCGCGATCACGCTGCATCTGCTGCGGATCGTCTTCACGGGCGCCTTCCGCAAGCCTCGCGAGCTCAACTACCTCGTCGGCGTAACGATGCTCGCCGTCGCGATCCTCGAGGGCTTCTGTGGCTACTCGCTGCCCGACGACCTGCTGTCGGGGATCGGATTGGCGATCGCATGGGGCGTGGCGATGTCGATCCCGTTCGTCGGCGGGCCGCTCGCCAGCGCGCTGTGGGGCGGCGTGTTCCCGGGGTCAACCGCGTTCGAGTCGCGGCTCTACATCGTCCATGTGTTCGTGATCCCGGCCCTGCTCGCGGCGTTGATCGGGGTGCATCTGGCGATGATCATGCGCCAGCGCCACACGCAGTTCCCAGGGCCCGGCCGCCGCGAGGACAACGTCGTCGGAACGCCGATGTGGCCCGGCTACGCGCTGCGGTCGATGGGCCTCTTCATGCTCGTCGCCGCGGTGCTGGTCCTCATGGGCGGGCTGATCCAGATCAACCCGATCTGGCTGTGGGGCCCCTACCACACCTACATAGGCACCAACGGCGCGCAGCCCGATTGGTATCTCGGCTGGCTGATCGGGGCGCTACGGCTGATGCCGAACCTTGAGATCTCGCTCGGCGGGCACACGCTCGTGCCGAATCCGTTCTTCGGTGGCGTCCTCTTCCCAACGGTCGTGTTCGGCCTGCTCTACGCCCTGCCGTGGATCGACCGGCGCTTCTTCACGCGCGACCACGCTTCGCACCATCTCCTCGAGCGCCCGCGCGACAACCCAGCTCGCAGCGCGCTTGCCGCCGCCGTCCTCTCGGCGATCGTCGTCGTCTTCGCCGCCGGCTCCGCAGACCGACTGTTCGTCATCTTCAACTACAGCTACGAGGGCGCGATCGACTTCTTCCGGGTCGCGTTCCTCGTCGTCCCGGTGGTTTCGTACCTGGTGACGAAGCGCGTCTGCGTCGAGCTCGCGCGCAGCGAGCGCCATCCTCTGCGCGGATGGAGCGGCACCATCGTGCGCCGCAACGCCGCCGGTGGCTTCGACGTCAGCGCCGATGAAGAGCCGCGTGAGCTCTGATGTGAGCGGTCAGCCCGCGCGGGCGACAGCGCGGCGCAGCTCGTCCTTGCCCATCTTCGAGCGCCCGCGGATGTTCAATCGCCGCGCCTCGTCCTCGAGCTCCTTGCGGGTTGGCGCATCGCCGCGACGGACGGCGGCGGCTTCCTTGCCGAGCGCCGTCCGCGTCTTGGCGGGGAGGTGCTTGAGCGTCTGCTTGCCGGCAGCTGCCCGCTGCGCCTGCTTGACGTTCCTGCGCGCGGCCGCGCGCTGCTTCTCGGTGGGCATGCTGTTGTTGTCCTCCTCACGTGTCAGGCGTGGGCGTGCGCGGCGCGACCGTCACGGCCGCCGCCGGCCGCGTCGTTGAAGCGCGGCAGCACCTCGTTTGCGTAGACCTCGAAGAAGCGCTCGTCGGCGACGCCGATCTGCTGCACGTAGAGCTCGTCGAACCCCGCCGCGGCGTAGTGCTCGAAGGACTCGATCTGGCGATCGAGGTCCGGGCCGCAGGGCACCGCCTCGGCGACCATGTCCTCGGTCACCAGCTCGCATGCCTGCTCGAAGTGCGCGGGAGTCGGCAGGATCTGGGCCAGCTCTCCCGGCAGGCTCTCGTTGGGCCACAGCCGGTGTGCGGTTCTGAGGCACGCTGCCTCGTCCTCGCCCCAGCAGACCTTCGTACCGCCGGCGACGAGCTTCGAGTCCGCGTCGGTGGTCTCGGCGCGGAACTGCTCGACGGCGTCGCGTTCCGGCTGGACGGTCGCGAAACCGTCGCCGATCCGTGCGGCAAGCGAGATCGCCTGCGGCCCGAAGCCCGAAACGATGATCGGCGGCGCCTGCTCGGGCAGGTCGTAGATCCGCGCGTGATCGACGCGGTAGTGCTCGCCGCGATGGCTCTGGACCCCGCCCTCCCAGAGCAGCCGGATTACTTCAACTGCCTCCTCGAGCATCTCGAGGCGCTCCGCCGCGGGCGGCCAGCGGTCCCCGAGGACGTGCTCGTTGAGCGCCTCGCCGGACCCGACGCCGAGCGCGAAACGACCCTCCAAGAGCACCGCGGAGGTTGCGGCCGCGTGCGCCACGATCGCCGGATGCAAGCGCACCGTTGGACAGGTGACGGCGGTTGTCACCTTCATCGTCTCGGTGGCCTGCGCGAGCGCGCCGATCATCGACCACACGAACGGACTGTGGCCCTGCGCGTCGTTCCACGGGTGCAAGTGGTCCGAGATCCACAGCCCCTCGAACCCGGCATCCTCGGCCAGGCGCGCCTGCGCCAGCAGCTCGCTCGGGGAGAACTCCTCGCATGAGAGGAAGTAGCCGATCCGCATAGAGGCCTCCTGTGGCTAGCTGTCCGGTCGCGCGTCGGGCCGTGACGGCCTCGAGCGGACGGGCGATGACACGGCGTGCTGCTCGTTCTCGACGCGTAGGTGCTCCGGTCGCGTCTGCCGGCGACGACGTCGCCCTTCCCGCAGTTCGAGTCCGGCGCTCGTGGCGAAGAAGAACACTCCGAGCCCGGCGGCCACGACGAGCACCACGATGATGATGAAGATCGAAGCTGGATCCATAAGGCGCAGCTACCCGTCGGCCGGCGCGACAAACGGGACCCATCGCCGACTCGCCGCGTCGGGGTTCGCCGTGGTCACGCGCGGGTAGCACGTCGCCGATCTGCCGATGCGAGACGAGTTTCGAAGCGGGGCTTCGCCAGCCGCACTCATCGTGCGCATGGCGAGCCTCGCATCCTGGCTGTTCGGCATCTGGGTGCTTCTCACCTGGTCTCCGTTCACGCTCGAGCAGGAGCTCTTCGGCGCCGGCTTCGCCGTCGCGATCGCTGCCGTCGTCGCGCCGTTTGGCGGCGTGGTACCGCCGTGGCGGCTGCTCGATCCGCGCCGTCTGTTCGCCGTCGGCTGGCTTGTGGGGGACACGCTGGTGCGGATCGTCGTGGCCAACGTCGAGCTCGCGTACCGGATCTGGGCGCCGAGCCGACCCCTCTCGAGCGGCATGGTGATCGTGCCGACGCAGGCCCGGTCGCCCGGGGGGCTGACCGCGGTCGGGCTGATCAGTTCGCTGATCGTCGACAACCAGATCGTCGACCTGGACCGCCGCAGCCACCACCTCCAATACCACGCGGTCACCGTCCCCGAGGGCGGTCCCGCCGCGCGCCGGGCCGCGATCAACGGGCCCGTCGAACGGCGTCTCGAGCGCCTCGCCCGCTGATGCTTCCCGACGTCTACAGCGCAGTCGCGATCGCCGAGATCGCCCTCGCGGCACCGCTGCTCGTGCGCCTCGCGGTCGGACCTTCGATCTGCGACCGCGTCGTCGCCCTCAACGCGGTCTCCACCCAGGCGACGCTGACGCTGCTCTTCTTCGCCGCATTCGCGCAGCGCACGATCTATCTCGACGTCGGCCTCTGGCTGTCGTCGTTCAGCTACCTCGGCACGCTGATCTGGGCTCGTTACCTCGAGCGAGGGCTCCTTTGACGGCGGCGCTCGTGATCGCGGCGGCGGGGGTCGGCTTCTTCTTCAGCCTGAGCGGCGTGGTCGGGATTCTGCGCATGCCGGACGTGTACTGCCGAATTCAGTGCAGCTCGAAGACGATCACGATGGGCGCGCTGCCGGTCCTGCTCGCGCTCGTGATCGGCGAGGGTCCGTTCAGCGTCTACGGCAGCCGGGCGCTGCTGGTCTGCGGCCTGCTGCTCGTCGTCAACCCGGCCGCCTCGCACGCTCTCGCACGGGCCGCGTACAAGATCGGCATACCGATGTGGCGCGGCGCCGTCGAGGACCAACCCAAGGAGCAGTGGCTGGCGGAGCACAAGTAGCCGGGCCATGTTCTGGGCACTCGACTACGTCTGCCTCGCGCTGATCATCGCGGCGGCTGCCATTGTCGTCGCGCTGCCGAATCTGAGCGGGGCGGTGATGGCGCTGTCAGCGCTCGGCACGGTCCTGTCGGTCCTGTTCGTGGTCCTCGGAGCGCCGGACGATGCGCACTCCGAGGTCGTCGTCGGCGCGATCGCGCTGCCCGTGCTCTACCTGATCGCGATCGGCAAGTCGCGCGGCGACGTGTCTGACAGAGGCGAGCTCGGCGAATACGAGGACCGCGATGAGCGCCGCTAGCGCGCGCGCGCTACGGCGTCGGGTGGATCCACCCCACCGGCCGTGGGCTGCGGCACTGCTTGTCGCGGCACTCGCCGTCGGCCTGGCGGCGGCGTTCGTCGGGTTGCCGCGCGAGCACGCGGCACTTCCGGCGATCGCGCGTCGCGCGCTTGTGGTCGCCCTGCCGCGCTGGCACATCACCGAGCCGGTGAACGAAGTCGTCTACGGCACCCGGGGTTTTGACACCTTCGGCGAAACGTTCCTGCTGCTCGCGGCCGTTGTCTCGGTCGTCCTGCTCACACGCCGCCGGGAGGTGAGGGCCGGCGAGGGCGGCGAGGAGGCGGCGGGCGCGCGTGAGGAACGCGAAATCGACCCGCAGCACTCGGCCGCAGACCGCTGGGAGAGGCTCGCCCGGCTCGCCGAACACGAAGAGGACGACGATGGTGGCGGCCGTCCGAGCACGCCCGACATCGAGCCGCTCGGACAACCCGCGCCCGAGCACGCGCAGGCGATGAGCGTGGTCGTGCGCACGGCCGTTCGCACCGCCGCGCCCGTGCTCGCAATCGCCGGCATATACCTGGCGGCGTGGGGTTACTCGCCGGGCGGCGGCTTCCCCGCCGGTGCCGTGATCCTCGGCGTCGTCCTTCTCCTCTATGCGGGCTTCGGTCGCGCGCGCATTGCGCATCTGGTCCGCCAGACGCGCGTCGAGGCGCTCGAGCTGCTCGGCGCCGCCGCCATCGTGGCCATTGCCGTTCTCGGATTGATCCTCAAGGGCGCCGTCTCGGCGAACTTCCTGCCGCTCGCGCGCAACCCCGAGACGATCCTCAGCGGCGGTGTGCTGCAGGCGTTCTCGGCCGGCGAGCTGATCGAAGTCTCGACCGGGCTGATCATCGTCGTCTTCGCTCTGCTTGAAATGCGCCACGACTGGGCCTCGGACGAGGCGGAGCAGTGATCCTCGCCAACTACCTCGCCGCGGGTGTCCTGTTCAGCTTCGGGCTCTACGCCGTACTCAGCCGCCGCAACCTGATCAAGATCGTGATGGGACTCTCGCTCATGGAGTCCTCCACCTACCTGCTGCTGATCTCGCTCGCCTACCGCGCGAAGTCGACGGCGCCCGTGCTGCTCAGCCCGCCTGGCAATGAGAGTTCGAACGCGCTCGCGCACGGCAACGTCGCGGACCCGGTGCTGCAGAACTTCTGCCTTACCGCGATCGTGATCGGCGTCGCCGTCACCGCCGTCTTCCTGAGCGTCGCGGTGCGGATCAGCCAGCATTACCGCACACTCGACTCAGACCGCGTGAGGGCCCTGCGCGGATGAGCAACGCGGCGCTCGCGTCGCTGCTGCCGGTTGCCGTCATCGCACCGATCGGCGGTGCGGTCCTCGCCCCGCTTGCGGCGCGCATCGACCGTCGCGCGCCGCTTCTGGTCTCGCTGCTTGCGCTCGGCGCGTCACTCGCGGTGCTGCTCGTCGTCGCGCCACGCGTGTACGGCGGGCGCGACATATCGCACTACATGGGCAACGTCGTCCCGTTCGGCGGACACGTGCTCGGCATCGCCTTCGCCGCGGACCCGCTGGGCATGACCTTTGCGATCGCGACCGCCGCGATCGGCGCGCTCCTGCTGCTGTTCACCCTGAGCTCGCTGCGCGAGCTTGCACCCCGCGAGCTCGGTGGCTACGCATGCCTGTTCCAGCTGCTGCTCGCGGGGCTGATCGGGTCCGCGCTCACCGCCGACCTGTTCAACCTGTTCGTCTGGTTCGAGGTCGCCGCGCTGTCGAGCTATGGCCTGACCGGCTTCTACCTGGAACGCCCGATTGCACTCGAAGCCGCCTTCAAGGTGCTCGTCCTGACCACGCTGGCAAGCTTCTTCATCTTCATCGGCGCCTCTCTGCTCTACGCCGACCACGGCGCCCTCAGCTTTGCGCAGCTCCATCGGGCGCTCGGCCACGGGGCGAGTACGGCCGACCTGGTGGCGCTCACGTTGCTCTTGTGCGGCTTTGCCACCAAAGCCGGGCTTGTGCCGTTCCACGGCTGGCTGCCCGACGCGCACACGGCTGCACCTGGCCCGGTGTCCGCGCTGTTCTCGGCACTGATGGTCAATCTCGGCGTCGTCGCCATCGCCCGCATCGTGCTGCAGATCTACGGGCCGAGCGCCGCATCGGTGCTGACCTTGTTGCTGGTCGCCGGCTTGATCTCGGCGGTCGGCGGAGCGCTGCTGGCCCTCGCGCAAGACGACCTCAAGCGCCTGCTCGCCTACGACACGATCTCCCAGATGGGCGTCCTCACAGTCGGCGTCGCCACCGGCAGCGCCGGCGGACTGGCCGGCACCACCTATCACCTGCTCAGCCACGCGCTCTTCAAAGGCCTGCTGTTCTTGTGCGCGGGAGCGATCGTCCATATGACCGGCAAGACGGAGCTCTCGAAAATGGGCGGTCTTGCACGCCGCCAGCCTGTCCTCGCCGTGGCCTTCACGATCGGCGTCGCCGGCATCGCCGGCGTTCCGCTGCTCAGCGGCTATCCGTCACTGGCGTTGATCCACGACGCTGCGCGGCACACCGACCACGCCGCCTACGCCGTCGAACTGCTCGCGCAGGTGATCACGATCGCCGCCCTGGGGCGCGCCGCATATCTCGCCTTCTACCGTTCGCAAACCACGCCCTACGAGCGCTTCGACCGCATCCATCCCGGCATGACGATCGCGCTCTGGTCGCTGGGGCTCGCAGCTGTAGCGCTCGGCGTCGCCCCCGGCTGGGTCATCGACCACGTGGCCGCGCCCGCCGCTTCGAGCCTGCTCCACGCGGGCGTGTACGCCCACGCGGTTCTCGCCGGCGCAGCGACCGTCCCCCATCTTCACGTCACGCTCAGCTACTTCGACCCCCAGGAACTGATCACCGTCGCGCTATCGATCGTTCTCGGGCTCGCTCTCGCGACCGCCTACGTGCGCGTCGGCGAGCCCGCGCCGATCACGCTTCTGCGCCGGCTCCACAACGGGTCCGTCAACGACTACGCGGCGTTCAGCGTCGTGGGCCTGCTCTGCACTCTGGCCGTCCTTGCGACATAGCCACTCAGCGTGTTGCGAGGCCCCACGCCGGGTAGAGCGACACGCACATGGCAGCGTTGACTGAACACAGGATTCGCGCGGCGGAGCGCGCGCGGCGAGCTCTCACGCCAGCGACCCGAGACGGAGGCGGGGTCGCGCAACTGCCCTCACTCGACGCCGTCACCGGCGTCCTCCGTCAGCGCGGCGCGGCGAGCGCCGCCCCGCCCGAGGCCGCGGCCAAGTTGCGGCCCGCGCGGGCGAGCAGCGCTCGCCGTCCCTGATGGTCTCCACGACAAGCCATGACGGCCTCGCGGGGCACACGTCCGGCCGTGAGGAGCCGCTCGGCGGATACGGCCTGCTCCTCGCGTCGTTCCTCGCGGGATCGGGAGCGTTCGCGGCGTGGCTTGACAGATCCGGCCGCGCCGTGCCCGAGCGGGTTGAGCTCGGCGATCTGGCGCTCGTGTCGATCGCGTCCCACAAGGCAGCTCGACTCGTCACCAAGGACCGTGTCACGAGTGTCCTGCGCGCTCCTTTCACCCGACATCAGAACGACGGCTCCGCCGGAGAGGTCGAGGAGGCTGCCCGCGGTCACGGGCTTCGGCTCGCCGTGGGCCAACTGCTCGTCTGCCCCTACTGCATCGGAATGTGGGCCGCGGCGGCGCTGACCGCAGGTCTGCTCGTAGCTCCCCGCCCCACGCGCTGGGTCGCGTTCACGCTGACCGCGTTGACGATCTCCGACTTTCTGCAGATCGCCTACAAGAAGGCCGAGGACACACTCTGACGTGCACGGCCCGATCGGCGCTGAGTCACCCGAGGCGGGCGGCTGAAGCGCCGCCGACCGCCCCAATCGCGCCAATGGGCGGTGTGCCGCCGCGGTGTCGGGGTAAACGTCAAGGACAACCGTTGACGATCTCGCAAGCGCGAAAGGAGGGGTCGTGGCCAACGATCACGGTCCGAGTGTGAAGAACGACAAGCAGTACGAGGGCCTGCGCAAGAAGGGCATGAGCAAGGCCCGCGCCGCCGCGATCGCCAACTCGCCAGGAGCGTCCAGCCGCGGCGGAAAGAGCGACGGGTCGAGCCGCAGCCGCAAGAGCAGCGGATCCGGCAGCGGCGGCAACCATGCCCAGAAAGTCGCCGCGGGCCGCAGGGGCGGCAAGAAGTCAGCGTCGTCTTCTTAGCCGGCGCCGACACGACGCGGGTCATCGCCGCCCGAGCGGGCCACGGCGCGCCGCTACGCCAGCTGCCAGTTACGCCAGCTGCCAGTAGAAGTCCGCGCCCGCCGCGGTCGGCTGTGCGACGCGCGCCAGCTCGGCCCGCACGTACGCCGGGTCGCGGTCGAGGATCGCGACGATCTCGACCGTGGCAAGCGGCTCGCTCGCCCAGGCGAGCAGTTCCGCCGCACCGCTCGGCGCGCGACGGCGCTCGATCGCCGGGTCGAGGTTCGCCACCGCTATCGAGTACGCCTCGAACGGGTTGAGCCCCGGCACGCAGATCGAGCGATCGGTCGCGGCGTCGCGAATCTCATAGCTCGGCGTCGAGTAGCGGCGCTCCGAGCGCGGGCCGGCGAGCTTGTGATCGAGCGCGCGCGCCGCCGGGGACGGCTTGCGCGCGGCGGCCATGTCCGCGGCGAGCTCCGCCGTCGTTTTGTCGCTTGCGACCCAGCGATCGAGATCGCCCGGGTCGATCCCAGCGCTGCGCGCCGCGGCGGCGATCAGCTCGGGATCGTCGAGCAGCCCACCCGCCATCGTCCGCACGCGCAGCTCGCGGAGCAGCCGCTCGTGGCGCTCCGGAGCGTGCAGACGCGCCGCGACGACCGCCCGGCACGCCGGCTCACACGACGCCGGCCGGGGCAGCGGATTTGGGTCGATCGGCATCCCGTGGCTGCGCTGGAGATTCGGCGCGCCCTCGGCGAGGCGCTCCGCGTGGCCCGCCTCGACCGTGATCACGACCAGCGTGTGACGCCAGTGCAACTGCTCGCCGTAATGCCATCGAAGCCGCTGGCGGACCGGTTCGGCGGAGAATGCGACGGGACAGGCGGGATCGGTGAAGTGCTCGATCTCGAGGGCCACGTCGGGCATGCTGGCGCATCGCCTGCCTTGCGTGCGGCGCGAAACGCCGCACGCATATACAAGCGCCCGCGCACGTTCCCCACTAGGATCCGTCGGGGGCTCAAGACCCAGCGCAAAACGTGGATCGGGGAGACAGCGTGAGGAAGACGGCGGCGACGGAGGCCCGGCGATGAAGCCGCCCGCGTTCCAGTACGTGGCGCCGGCGACGCTCGAGGAGGCGCTCGACGCGCGCGCCGAGCACGCCGATGACTGCGCCGTGCTCGCCGGCGGCCAGAGCCTGATGCCGTTGCTGAATCTGCGCATGGCGTTCCCGGGGACCGTCATCGACCTCGCCGGCGTCGGCGAGCTCGCGGGGATCCGCGAGTGGGACGGCGGCGTCGCGATCGGCGCGATGACGCGCCAGCGGACCGCTGAGGGAGATGCCTTGATCCGCGACCGGGCGCCCCTCATGTCGGTCGCTCTGCCGAACATCGGCCACGCCGCGATCCGAAACCGCGGGACGGTCGGCGGCAGCATCGCCCACGCGGACCCGGCCGCCGAGCTCCCCGCTGTCGCGCTGGCACTCGACGCGCAGCTCGTCGCCAAGAGGAAGGGCGGCGAGCGCACGATCGACGCCGCCGACTTCTTCGCCGGCTTCCTGACGACGGCGCTCGAGCCCGACGAGCTGCTGGTGGAGGTGCGCCTGCCCGCGATGGCGAAGGGCCACGGCGTCGCCTTCCATGAGCTCGCGCGGCGCCACGGCGACTTCGCGCTCGTCGGCGTCGCCGCCGCGGTCGCGCTCGACGGCGGCAGGATCGCCGACGCGCGCCTTGCGTTCATCGGCGTCGGAGGCGCTCCCGTGCGCGCCCGCGAGGCCGAGAAGGTGCTCGTCGGGGCGGAGCCCGGCGCGGAGCTGTTCGCGGAGGCCGCCGAGACCGCGAAGAGCGAGCTCGATCCGGCCGGCGACAGCCACGCGAGCGCCGAGTACCGCCGGCGCGTCGCGGGCGTTCTGGCTCAGCGAGCGCTCGCGGAGGCGACACGATGAGCGTCGAGGTGACGCTCACCGTCAACGGCGTGCAGCGCTCGGCCACCGTCGAGCCGCGCCGAACGCTCGCGGACTTCCTGCGCGAGGACCTCGAGCTGACAGGCACCCACCTCGGCTGCGAGCACGGCGTCTGCGGAGCGTGCACCGTGACCGTCAACGGCGCCTCGGCGCGGTCCTGCCTGATGCTCGCCGTGCAGGCCAACGGCGCCGACGTCACGACCATCGAGGGGCTGCTTGAGGCCGACGGAAGCTTCGGCGTGCTCCAGCAGGCCTGCGCGGATTCGCACGCCTTCCAGTGCGGCTTCTGCACGCCCGGCTTCCTGATGGCGGCGACCGAGCTGCTGGCGGAGAACCCCAAGCCGACGGAGGACGACGTGCGCGAGGCGATCTCCGGGAACCTCTGCCGCTGCACGGGCTACGAGAGCATCGTGACGGCCGTGATGCTCGCCGCGGAGCGTGGGGCGTGAGCGGCGTCGCGCCGGCCCAGCGCTTCGTCGGCCAGAGCGTCCGGCGCGTCGAGGATCGGCGGATCCTGACCGGTCGCGGCCGCTACATCGACGACATGCAGCTGCCGAAGATGCTGCACGCCGTCTTCGTGCGCTCGAGCGTCGCCCACGGGCGGATCGTGAGCGTCGACGTCGACGCCGCCCGCTCGATGCCGGGCGTGGTGGCTGTCCTAACCGCCCTGGAGCTTGAGGGCCAGGCCTACCCGCTGTCGATCCAACCGGACGTTCCGAACGTCGAGCGCCCCGTGTTCACCGCGCTTGCCTCGGACAAGGTTCGCTACGTGGGCGACCCGATCGCCGTCGTCGTGGCCGAGGGCCGCTACGCCGCCGAGGATGCGCGCGACGCGATCGTCGTCGACTACGACCCGCTCGAAGCGGTCGCGTCGATCGAGCACGCCGAGAACCCGGAGCGGCCGAACCTCTTCGACGACATCCCGTCGAACCTCCTCTACAGCGAGCACCGTGAGTTCGGCGACGTCGAGGCGGCGTTCGAGGGGGCGCGCGTGGTCAAGCTGACGATGCGCCCGCAGCGCGTCGCCCACGTCCCGATGGAGTGCCGCGGCGGCATCGCCGACTACAACTCGGGCAGCGGAGACCTCATCTACTACGCGACGACGCAGTCACCCCACGGCCTCAAGCTCGGCCTCAGCGGGGTGCTCGCCCAGCCCGCCGAGCAGGTTCGCGTCATCACGCCCGACGTCGGCGGCGCGTTCGGCCAGAAGGCCGGCCTGCAGCGCGAGGACGTCGCGCTCTGCGTCGCCTCGCGGATGCTCGGCCGCCCGGTCAAGTGGGTCGAGGATCGCGTCGAGAACATGACGTCCGCCTCGCACGCCCGCTCGGAGATCCTCGAGATATCGGCGGCGGTCGACGACGACGGCACGATCCGCGGTCTGGACGTGACGATGAGGCTCGACGTCGGCGCCTATCCGGTGCTGCCGTTCCCGCCGTCCTTCCTCGGCCCGATCGTGCGGACGATGATGACCGGGCCCTACCACATCCCCGCGCTGCGTTGGGCCAACACCGTCTATGCGACCAACAAGGCCTCCTACGGGACCTATCGCGGCCCGTGGGCGATCGAGACGCTGGCCCGCGAGGCACTCGTCGACCGGATCGCCCGCGAGCTCGGGCTCGACCCGCTCGACGTGCGGCGGCGAAACGTCTACACCGTCGAGGAGCAGCCCACGGAGATGGTCACCGGGCCGACGATCGAGGGCATCCGCGCCAGCGAGGCGCTCGAGCGCGCCGCCGAGCTGGCCGGGGAGCGCGACTTTCGCGCCGCGCAGGCGAAGGCACGCGAGGAGGGCCGGCTGATCGGGCTCGGCTACTCCTCCTACATCGAGCCGGCGCCCGGTCCGCCGAATCTCTTCCCGTCGATGGAGTCGGGACTGCCGCCGGAGCGCGCCTACGCGCGCCTCGAGATCGACGGGCATCTGACGGTGACGACGGCGCAGGCGCCGCACGGCCAGGGGCACGAGACGACGCTCGCGCAGGTCGCGGCGACCGAGATGGGCATTCCGCTCGAGCACGTCCGCGTCATCCACGGCGACACGCAGCTCACTCCGTTCAGCGTGATCGGCACCGGCGGCTCGCGGGCGGCGACGATGGCCAGTGGCGCGGCGCTGCTCGCGACCCGCTCGGTCAAGGAGAAGGTGCTCGAGATCGCCGGCCACATCATGGAGATCTCGCCGAGCGACCTCGAGATCGTCGACGCGACCGTGCGACCGAAGGGCGACCCGGCCGGCGGCATGCCGCTCGCGAACGTCGCCGGCGCGGCGTACTTCGCAGCGCCTCCCGGCGAGGACGCGGGCCTGCGCTCGAGCTCCGTCATGCATGAGCCGCCCGGCGGCTGGTCCGGGGGAACGCACGCCTGCCAGGTCGAGATCGACCCCCAGACCGGGGTCGTCGAGATCACGCGCTACCTCGTCGTCGAGGACTGCGGCGAGTTGATCAACCCGGCGATCGTCGAGGGGCAGATTCGCGGCGGCATCGCGCAGGGCGTCGGGATCGCGCTGCTTGAGAACGCCCTCTACGACGAGGAGGCGAACTTCCTCGCCGGCACCTTCATGGACTACCTGGTCCCGACGGTCATGGAGGTCCCGCGCATCGAGATCGAGCACCTCGAGGGGGACGCACTGCACGAGGTCAACTACCGCGGCGTCGGCGAGGGCGGCACGATCGCGGCGCCCCCCGCTGTGCTGAACGCGGTCGCCGACGCGCTCGGCGGCGTCCCCATCACCACGCTCCCGATGACGCCGGAGCGCGTCCTCGAGCTGATCGACGGATGAAGCTCGAGAACTCCTTCAGCGTGCCCGCGTCGCCGCAGCAGACGTGGGATCTCCTCAACGACGTGCCGCGCGTCGTACCGAACATGCCAGGCGCGCGGCTCGATGAGGTCCTCGAGGAGAACGTGTTCAAGGCGACGATGGACGTCAAGCTCGGGCCGATGGCGCTGCAGTTCGCGGCGGACGTGCGCCGCGAGGTCGCAGACGAAGGCTCGATGACGACGACGCTCGCCGTCAAGGCGCGCGAGACAAAGAATCGCGGCGGCGCGACGGCGACGATCGAGTCCGTTCTCGAAGCCGAGGGGACGGGCACCAGGGTCACGATCGTCACCGACCTGCATATGCATGGCGCGGTCGCGCAGTACGGCCGTGGCGTCGTTCCGGAGGTCGCTGGGCAGATGGTCTCCCGTTTCGCAGAGAACCTCGCCGCGTCACTCGCCTAGAGCGGCGCGCCGGCTGGGATGGCCTACGACGAGGACCTCGCCAACCGCCTGCGAGAGGTGCTCGCCGGCGAGGACGCGATCACCGAGAAGAAGATGTTCGGCGGCCTGGCGTTCCTGCTGCACGGCCATATGACGGTCAGCGCCTCCGGGAAGGGCGGGATGCTGACGCGCATCGATCCGGCGCAGACCGATGCCGCGCTGAAGCGCCCGCACGCGAGCCTGATGAGCATGGGCGGGCGGACGATGGAGGGCTGGATCCGCGTCGCGCCGGAGGGAATCGCGACGAAGCGCGAGCTCACCGCCTGGGTCAGGCGCAGCGTTGCCTACGTGAAGACGCTGTCGCCGAAGTAGCGGCGCCTGGCGCAGCGCGCGGGCGCAGCTTCATCCCACGTTACCCGAGCCTTCATCGGGGCTACACACTCCGGACCTAGATTCGGTGGGTGGCGCACACGGCCAGCACGCGAATGACCCGCCGCCGCATGCTCGCGGGCAGCGGCACGGCCCTCGCCGGGCTGGCGGCGCTTGGCTCGACGGAGCTCCTGCTGCGCGGCGGCGGGGCGTTCGCGGCGGCCGCCGCACCGACCTTCTTCAGCCGCCCGGACCTGCGCATCCCGGCGCTCCACGTCACGACCGCGCGGACGGGGACGGCTCCCGGCCTGATCATGCTCGCGCCCTACAACGCCCCCCTGCCCGCGCAAGCCGGCGCGCTGATCGTCGACGACAGGGGCAACCCCGTCTGGGAGCAGCCGCTGAGCCACCTGGTCACGACCGACTTTCGCGTGCAGAGCTACCACGGGCAACCGGCGCTGACCTGGTGGCAGGGCGTGATCGAGCTCGGCCACGGCGTCGGTCGCTACGTGATCGCCGATTCCAGCTACCAGACACTCGCCCACGTAAACGCCGGCAACGGACACCAGGGGGACCTCCACGAGTTCCTGATCACCGACCGCGGGACGGCCCTGCTGACCTCGTATGAGGTGTTGAGCCGCGACCTTCGCGC
>DATBPB010000043.1:0-46039 GCA_036561565.1 Solirubrobacteraceae bacterium
CGCGCGGCCACGTGGGACGAGCTTCCCGCGGAAGCCGTCCGCCCCGGCGTCTCGCGCTGCGCGTTCGGGACTGAGGCTTGTCAGCTCGTGATGAACACGTGTCAGCCGGGCATGGAGCTGCGGCCGCACTCGCACTCCTTCGACCAGATCGCGCTCATCACGTCAGGCCACGGCCGCTACCACGTCGGCGAAACCGCTCACGACGTCGGCCCGGGCTCGGTGCTGCTGGTTCCCGCCGGCGTGACGCATTTCATCGAGACCGTGCACGAGACGATGGAGAACATCGACGTCTTCGCCCCGGCGCGGGGCGACTACCTGCACCTGCTCGCGTGGATGCGCGACGAGCCCCGGACGGCCGACGATGCGCGCTGACCGCTGGGCGCTCCCAATGAGGCAGCCGGTTCTGCGATTGCCTGAGGACGCGAGCGCGTTCGCCGTGGTCTCGCCGTCCCGCGTGTCTCGAGGGTTCAAGGAAAGGAGGGGAGAGCAGACGCAGAGTGACACCGCTGCTGGTCGAGCGGGTGTTCCTCGATGGCGGGTGCGCCGTCCTCGCGGTGCGTGTCGTCGACACAGACTCGACGTCGGCGTGGGTCGACTGAGTCGCCGTGGAAAGGGTCCTTCTCAAGAAAGGTGTTGTCCATGAAGCCGTTTCTCCGGGTTACGCATAGGCGTAGCCTTCGCCTCGCCCTCGCCGTAGCGTGCGTAGTCGCCGTGACCGCGGCGACGGTCGCCAGCGGTGCGACGCACTCGCGTCAAGCGCAGAAGGCGTCGACGTTCAACCTGGCCCAGTTCGTCGCCAAGGTCAAGGCGGACGAGCACCCGGCAACGCAGTGGCAGGGGCCAACTGCGCCCGTCACCCCGCCGAACAAGAAATTCAAGGTCGTCGGCATCAGCTGCTCGAGCATCCTGCACGGCTGCATCACGCCGCTGGTCGGCGCGCAGGACGCCGCGAAGGCGCTTGGCTGGTCGATGACGATCCTGGACGGGAAGGGCGATCCAACCGTGTGGGCGAGTGATATGGATCAGGCGATCAACAGCGGCGCCAACGTGATCATCCTCGCCGCGGTCGATGGCGATCTGATCAAGCCCGAGCTCGCCAAGGCGAAAGCGAAGGGCATCATCGTCGTTTCCACCTCCAACGCCTCGGCGCCCGGAGAGCAGGGCTTCGTCCTCGACACGATGGTCAACATGGTGACCGTCGGGAAGATGCTCGCCGACTGGATGATCGTCCAGACGCACGGCAAGGGCCCGATCCTGCCGTACTGGGACAAGGAATACGAGAGCAACAACATCCTGATGTCCGGCATGTTGTCGGAGCTCAAACTGTGCACGACCTGCAAGACCTATACGCCCGTGAGCTTTGTCGGGACTCAGGTGGGGACGACGCTCGCCCAGGATGTCGTCGCGAACCTTCGGTCCCACCCCGATGTCAAGTACGTCTCGTTCACTTACGACCCGGCGCTCGAGACGGTGGCGCCCGCGATCGCCAACGCAGGGATGAAGAACGTCCACGCTGTCAGCGAGTTGGGCGATGCCGTCAATATCGGCTTCATCCGCAAGGGTGAGGTCCAGAACGCCGACGCCGCGTGGGACAACGCGTACGAGGGCTGGGCGACCGTCGACCAGATCCTTCGGATCGCGGCGCATAAACCTCTGGCGACGACCGCAGGCCCAGCGCGGTTCAAGTACGGCGAGGACATTCCGTACGTGCTTCTGACCAAGAGCAACCTGCCTGCGCCCGGCAAGGACTACATCTCGTCGATCCCCTATGTGCAGCACTTCAAGAAGCTGTGGGGGCTCACGAAGTAGCCGGCCCGGAATCGGAACCTCCTACCAGGTGAACGAGATGAGCGGATACGCCGGCGGAGCTGCGACGCCAGATGCCCTGAGCATCGCGGACGTGTCGAAGACGTTCGGCCCGGGGAGAGTGCTGCACTCTGTGGCACTCTCCGTCCAGGCCGGCGCCGTTCACGCGCTCGTAGGCGCGAACGGGGCCGGCAAGTCGGTGCTCGTACGCTGCATCACCGGCGTCTATCGAGCCGATCCCGGTGCAGCGATCGCGATCAATGGCGTATCCGCTCCCTCGACCTATGGACCCCAGACCGCCTGGTCCCTCGGGCTCCGCGTCGTGCATCAGGAGGCCCCTGTGATCGATATCATGTCGGTCGCGGAGCTGTATGGCCTGTATCGGGGCTTCCCGCGCATCGCCCGCATCGGGATCCGCTGGGGCGCGCTCGAGCGGCGCGCGGCGGAGGACTTGGCCCGCCTCGACATCCCGATCTCGCCGAAGCGGCTCGGACGGAGCCTGTCGCCCGGTGACCGAGCCATGGTGATGCTGGCGATCGCGCTAGCCGACGTCGACGCCGGAGCGCGGCTGCTGATCCTCGATGAGGCGACAGCATCGCTTCCAGTCAAAGACGCCGATCGGTTCCTCAACGCCGTGCAGGTGGCCGCGTCGCACGGGGTCGGTGTGGTGCTCGTGACGCATCGCCTCGCGGAGGTCTTCGCAGTCGCTGGCACCGTGACGGTGTTGCGCGACGGCCGAGTGGCTCACGAGGCGTCCGTCGCGGATGTCACGTATGAGCAGCTCGTTGGGGAAATCGTCGGCCCGTCGCGGGAGGTGTCCACCCTCCGGAGCAGCGCGAGACGGGAGGGCGAGGGTAGCCCCGGCCCGCTTGCCCGCTTCGCGCCGCCACAGCGAACGCGCGCGGGGGCTGATGATGTCGTCCTCGAGGTGGATCGCCTGAGCGGGACGATCGTTGAGGAGATCTCCTTCTCGGTCCGGGCGGGCGAGATTGTCGGCCTGACAGGAATCGGGGGGAGCGGGGCCGAGGAGGTTGGACCACTGATTGCCCGCGTCAAGCGCGCCCGGGCCGGGCAGGTGATCGTGGACGGAATGGCGGTTCCTCCGACAGCGGGCCCGCGACAGGCCATCGCCGCGGGGGTCGCCTACGTCCCGGCGGATCGCCTGCGCGACGGAGGCATCGGCGCCCTCAGCGCCACGGACAACGTGTCGCTGCCCGCCTTTGACTCGTATTGGCGCCACGGGCAGGAGGAGCGCCAGGACGTCGACGATGTAGTGCGCGCGTTCGGCGTCCGCCCGCCACAGCCGTCGCGCGCCTTCCACACATTCAGCGGTGGCAACCAGCAAAAACTCATCGTCGGGAAGTGGGCCCTCACCCGGCCGAAGCTCTTCGTGCTCGATGACCCGACCGCCGGCGTAGACCCCGGCGCGCGTGAGGATCTCTACGGCGTTCTCCAGTCGCTCACGACGAGTGGCACCGCGATTCTCCTTATCTCTCCCGAACCCGAGCAACTCGCCCGCCTCGCCTCGCGAGTCTTTGTCTTGCGCGGCGGCAAGGTGGCCGCGGAGCTTCAGGGAGAAGAGCTGTCCGTCGAGACGATCAGCACAGTGAGCGTGCTCTCGTGAGCAAGAACACCACCGCATCCGGCGAAGAGTCCCCGGCAAACGCCGCCGTGGACGCGACAAGCGGGCTCGGTATCCGGCGCCACTTCGAGCGTTTCGGACTGCTCTGGATCCTCGTCGCCGTCATTGGGGTCTTCTCAGCGCTCGAGCCGTCGACGTTTGCCACCACCGGGAATTTCACGTCGATCCTTCAGGAGCAGTCGGTGCTCGCCTGCCTCGCGCTCGGACTCATGTTCCCGATTGCGGTGGGCGAGTTCGACGTCTCCCTCGGCTACGTGGTGGGCTTCACCGCGGTGGAGGGAGACGCGCTGGTCGAGAAGGCGCACCTCGGCGGCGAGCTCGCGATCATCCTGACGATCGCCACCGGTCTCGCCATCGGGCTTGTCAACGGTCTCTTCGTTACACGCTTCAAGGTGCACTCGCTCATCGCGACGCTCGGCGTCGGCTTCGGCGTGAACAGCCTGACGATCGGCGTGAGCGGATCGCAGACGCTCTTCATGGGCGTCCCCCACTTCCTCTCACAGGCGGCCAACTCAACGCCGCTGTTCGGGATCGCAGGCGCCGTGTGGATTGTCTTCGCAATCGCGATCGTCCTGTACCTGGTCCTGCAGTTCACCCCATACGGCAGGAAGATCTACGCCGTCGGCGGCTCTGAGCGAGTCTCCCGACTGGCCGGCATCCGCACGCGCCTGGTCAAGACATCGGCCTTCGTTGTGGCCGGCGGGCTGGCGGCCGTGGCCGGCCTCCTACAGCTGGCCGAAACCGGTGGCGCCAATCCCGACTTCGGCATCCCGCTACTGCTTCCCGCCTTCGCGGCCGTCTTCCTTGGCGCGACCGCGATCCGGCCGGGATACTTCAACGTCTGGGGAACGCTGATCGCGATCGGCGTGCTCGCCGTAGGTTTCGCCGGGCTCAACCTCGACGGCGTGCCCTTCTGGGTCGAGCCGATGTACGACGGGGTGCTCCTCCTCGGGGCAGTTCTCCTCGCGCGCGAGGAGGCCAGAAGCATCGGGAGGTCGCTGACGTGAGACCGAGGACCGCACGCCCTGCCGTGGGGCGCGATGCGAGGTGGCAAGCAGGTTGATCGCCCGACGGGCGAGGGGATGGTGACGATGGACGAGGACACTGAACGGGTCGTGGTGGTCACGGGCGGCAGCCGTGGTATGGGCTATGTGACGGCGGAAACGCTCGGACGCACCGGAGCGACGGTCGTCGTCGTTTCGAACGACGAGGAGCGACTCGCCGACGCGGTCGGGCGCCTGCAGTCGGAGGGGATTCGCGCGAGCGGATGGGCATGTGACCTTGGCGACCGTGCAGCGAGGACAGCGACGATCGAGCGCCTCCGAAACGAGTTTCCGGTGATCCAGGCGCTCGTCAACAACGCTGGCATCGCGGAGTTACACAGACTCGAGGAGACGGTCGACGACGTCTGGGACGCAACGCTTGAGGTCAACCTCACAGCTGCGTTCGCGCTGATCCGCGGACTGGCGGGCTGCCTCAGCGCATCCGGCCGGGGATCCGTCGTGAATGTGGGCTCGGTCATGGGGACCCTGGCCACGGTCGGAATCCTCCCCTACTGCGCCTCGAAGGCTGGCCTGCAGCACCTCACAAGGGCGCTTGCGCTCGAGCTCGCAACCAAGAACGTACGCGTGAACGCGATCACCCCCGGCTTCATCAGAACCGACATGTTCGAGACAGTCAACACGCCCGCCGCGCAGAGGGCAATCATCGACGCCCATCCGATGGGTCGCATCGGCGCGATGACGGAGGTGGCAAACGTCGTCAAGTTCCTCTGCAGCGAGGACGCGAGCTTTGTCACGGGCGTCGTGCTTCCGGTCGACGGCGCTTTGACCTGCCGGGTCGCCGTGCCTGACCTGCTCGCCCTCAGCGAGGCCGCGTGACGAACTGAATGGTTCACGAGGGTCACGTATCGAAGGCTCGACAACACCCCGTGAGACTCAATCACCGAAAGGGAGAGCGATGGTGTATCTCGCCGAACGGCTAGGCCGCTGGGGCGCCGACTTGACGATCGACGACGTCCCCGGCGACGTCGTGCTCGCGACGCAGAAGGCACTCCTGAACTCGATCGGAACGATGCTCGGGGCGTTCGAGCTCGAAGACGTCCAGCGCGCACTTCTGCTCGCCAAGGCCAATGACGAGAGCGGACCGTCGACGGTCTTCGTCGACGGGTCGAAGCTCCCGCTGATGTCGGCGCTGTTCGTGAACGGCGTCATGTGCAACACGCTGGGTCAGGAAGAGACGCACCCGGTCAGCGGCACTCACCCGGCCGAGACGACGGTCCCTGCCGTGCTTGCGGTGGCGGAGCTACGCAGGATCAGCGGCCGGGCATTGCTGGAGGCGGCGCTGACGGGAATCGAGACGACCATCGCGGTCGCGAGGATGGCGCTGACCCCGGCGGTCAAGTACGACAACTGCGAGGCGCCGGCGGTGTACGGGACGGTGGGCGCGGCCGCTGCAGCCGGCCGTGCACTCGGACTCGACGCCGAGCGGCTGGGGCATGCGATCGCGCTGGGTGCGAACCTGGCCGGAGGGTTGTCCGAATGCGTTCGCGTCGGGACCAGCGAATACCACTACTCCGTCGGCAACGCGTCCACGCACGGCGTTCTCGCCGCGCTTCTCGCGGAGGCCGGCAAGCCTGCCGCGCCCGCATCGCTGGAAGGGGTGGCGGGCTTCTACCAGCTGTTCGGCGCCGCCCCCCGCGAGTCGCTGGCGAACCATGACGTGGTCGGCGACGTAATGGGAACGCTTGCCGAGGGCTGGGGCGTGCTCGAGCTCATCTATAAGCCCTACCCGGTGTACTTCTTCAACCAGCCGCACATAGACGGGGCGCGGGCGCTCCGCGAGGCGCACCGGATCGACCCGGCCGCCGTCGAGGCGATCCGTATCACCATCAATCCGCTCGCCGCGGCCTCCGGCGGCTTGAACACGAGCGTCCCCGGTGAGCGCGAGGCCGGCCTCGGGTCAACCGCGTTCTGTGTGGCGGCGATGCTGACGCGCGGCCATGTCAACCTCGCTGACACGCTCGCGTTCGACGACGCCGCAATCGGCCGCCTGATGGCTCTGACGGAGATCTCCCCCAGCGACTCGATGGCCGCAGGACGGATCGAGGTGGACGCCGGCGGCGAGACGCACGTCTTCGACGCGGAAACCGCGGGCCGCGACTACCGCCTCGGGTTCGACGACGTGGTCGCCATCTTCCACCAGGCGCTCGACGGCGTCCTGCCCCGCGAGCAAGCCGACATCATCGAGGCCGAGGTCAGACGCCTCCCAGACCTGCCCGACGGCGGCCTGCTCGTCGAGCTGCTCTCCCGTAAAGCATCTGGCTCCGGCGCCTCGCGCTGATGGCCTTCGACCACTCCTCGCAATATCAGGCAGCGGACGCGGCAGCCGACGTCAACCGACAGCTCGGGCAGGCGTACGTGGAGCCGGGGAGCGAGGCCGGCGAACTGCAGATCGTCGATCCCCGTCGGGCGGCGATACTCGAGGCCTGGGGGCGGACGCTGCTACCAGGGGACGGCGCGTGGCCGAGCGGCGCGGACGTGCCGTTCGTCGGCTACGTTGACCGCACGCTAGGCCTTGCCGCGCCCCTTCGGCCAGTCGTCCTCCAGGCGCTCGATGCGGTCGACGAGCACGCCTCGCAGACAGCCGGTCGTGGCTTTGCCGACGCATCTGATGATGAGCGCATCGCGGTGCTTCGCTGGTTTGAGGCATCGAAGCCCCTCGACTTCACACTACTCAAGGAGCTTGCCTACGAGGTGTACTACCGCGACCCGCTGGTCGCGCGAGCCGTGTTCGAGCGCACCGGCTTCGACACGCGCCTCGCCGTGGACGGGATCGAGATGGAGAGCCACAATCCGGCGCTGGAGCTCCTCACTGAAGTTGGCAAGCGCCCGAGCATCGTCCGCGAGGTGCCCTCATGAGCGCCGCGGCAACATCAAGCCACGATGTGCTCGTCATCGGCTCGGGGGCCGGTGGAGCCGCGGTCTGCGCGCGGCTGGCAGAGCACGGAGTCCGCGTCCTATGCCTCGAGCAGGGCGACTGGGTGGACCCGAAGCTGCGCCCGAAGTGGCATCCAGATTGGGAGGTGCGCGGCCGGCGGTACTGGAACCCGAACCCAACCCGACGCGGGTGGAACGCCGACTATCCGGTGGTCAACCTCGGCGAGGACCCTGTCGACTCCTATCTGTACAACGTCGTCGGGGGCAGCACGGTCGGCTTCGGCGCCCAGTACTGGCGATTTCAGCCGTCGGACTTCCGGACCCGCTCACTGGACGGAATCGGCGTCGACTGGCCCATCGCGTACGAGGACCTGGCGCCGTATTACCGCATGAACGAGCTCATCCTCGGCATGTCCGGGATGGCTGGCGATCCGGCTGGTCCGCGGCGCGAGGGTGAGCTCCCGACCCCGCCGGTGGCCCTCGGCCGGCTCGGCCGCCTGTGGGCGGACGCGTTCCACAAGCTGGGCTGGTACTGGTGGGTGCAAGACCTGGCGATCTCCACCCGACCGTGGGGAGAGAACCGCGCGGCCTGTCTGAATCGCGGCTTCTGCGCCTACGGCTGCCCAGACTCATCGCTCGCCACGGCCGAGGTCACGTACTGGCCGCTCGCGCTACAGCGCGGCGTCGATCTGCGGACGAACGCCCGCGTGCGAGAGATCCTCATCGACAAACGTGGGCGGGCATCGGGCGTCCTCTACTACGACGAGAACGCAAAACTCCACGAGGCCCGTGCTTCAGTCGTCGTCCTGTCCGGGGGAGGGATCGGCACGCCGCGGCTGCTGATGATGTCGCGCTCGCCGGCGTTCCCGGACGGTCTCGCGAACAGCAGCGGGCTGGTCGGCAGGAACCTAATGGTCCACGTCCAGTCACTCATCAGCGGCCTCTTCCCCGATCGAACCGAGATCGACCGCGGAGCCTGGGGTGGCAGCGTCGCCACCCGGCACTTCTACGAGACGGCGGCCGCGAACAATCACCTGCGCGGCTTCATCCTGTGCGGCAACCGCGGCTGGTCGCCCATGAACAGCGCGCTGCAGATCGCCCCATGGGGACCCCGCCACCACGAGACGATGGAGCGGCACCTCAACCGCGAGGGTGTCATCTACATGTGCGGTGAGGACGAACCGGAGGAGATCAACCGCGTCGAGCTCGACTGGCAGAATCTCGACGCGTTCGGGCTTCCCGGCGTCCAAACGTACTACCGCCTGTCTGAGAACAGTCTTCACCTCGGAATGCATGCCATCCGCCGGGCGCACGAGCTCTGCGAGGCCGCGGGGGCCGTCGAAGTGCGCGACACGGGCCTCTCCCCCGTATTCGGCTGGCATCTGCTCGGCACGGCGCGAATGGGCGCCGATCCGGCGACCTCCGTCATCGACGCCGATCACCGCTCGCACGACGTGCCGAACCTGTTCATCGCCGACGCGAGCTCGATGGCCACCGGCGGGGCTGTCAATCCCGCGCATACGGTTCAGGCGCTGGGCCTTCGGGCCGCCGACCGTATCTACGCCCTGCGGAGGGAACTCGATGGCGAGTGACCCGGTCGGCGCGGCGGTCGTCGAGGAGGTCGACGTCGCGCGCATCTCCGTGCCGATGCAAACCCGCATCACAAGCGGCATCCACACGATCGATTCGATCGAGTGCGTCCTCGTGTCGCTGCATGCGGAGGAGCAGACGGGCTGCGGCTACGCGTTCTGCTTCTCGGCAGACGATGCAGCGGCGATCGCGATCTTCGCCCGGCAGTTTGCGCAGGTCGTCCACAGGCGGCCCGCGCATCTCGTGCGAGCGCTCTGGCGCGAACTCTGGGACCGGACGAACTTCATCGGGCACGCAGGCCCGCCACTCATGGCGCTCTCCGCCTATGACATGGCGCTGTGGGATCTGATCGCCCGCCTCGCGGGCCAGCCGCTGTACCGCATGCTGGGCGCGGCGCGGGACGAGGTCCGCGTGTATGCGGCGGGCGGCTGGCTCTCGCTCGATGTCGACGCGCTTTGCGCTGAGGCCGTCGCAATGAAGTCGGCTGGGTTCACCGCGTACAAGATGCGTGCCGGCAACCGCGACTGGCGGCTGGACGTGGCGAGGATCGAGGCGGTCCGCGAAGCGATCGGCGACGACATCGAGCTCATGGTGGACGTCAACCAGGCCTGGGATGTCGCCACGGCGATCAGTGCCGCGCGAGCGCTCGAAGCGTGCAACCTGTCATGGCTCGAGGAACCGGTCGACGCGCACGATGTGTCCGGCTGCGCCCGCGTCGCTGCCGCAGTCGATGTGCCGGTCGCCGCCGGAGAGACGGTCTGGGGACCGCAGGGCCTTATCGATCTGGTGCGGGCGGACGCCGTCGACGTCCTCCAGCCTGACCTCATGCGCTGCGGAGGGATCACCGGCTTCCTGACGGCGGCGGCCGTGGCTGAGGCGGAAGGCCGCCGCGTGATCTCCCATCTGTACACACCCATCAGCGCCCACCTGATGGCGACGACTTCCCTTGCGGATTACGTCGAGTACATCCCGGGCTGGTTTGACCCGCTATTCGCCGAGGCGCCGGCGATCGAAGAGGGGAGGATCCGCCTCGGGGCTGGCGGGGGTACAGGGATCGCGTTCGCCGCCGTAGAAACGCCTGCGACCGGATGACGCGGTCCCTGTCAGCACGATCTCTGCTCACCGATGCGGTCGATCTCCACGTGCATCCCGCCCCGTCCCCGTATCCGCGCAGGCTCACCGTAGGCGAGGCGGCGGAGGAAGCCGGTGCCGCGGGCATGCGCGCCATCGTCATCAAATCCCACCACAACCCGACGGCCAGCGACGCCGTGGGCGCGAACGCCGACGCGAACGGACGCGGCCGCGCCGAGGTGTTCGGCGGAATCGTCCTCAACTCCTACGTCGGCGGCTTCAATGCCGATGCCGTCAACGTCGCCCTCGGACTCGGGGGACGGATTGTCTGGCTGCCCACCGTATCGTCGCCGCTGCATCTCGCGCGCCAGGGGACCGTCGCCTTTCCGACGGCGACGACGCGCCTTCGGCCCGCACAACCCGTCGAGGCGTGGACCCGCGGCGGGTCGCTCCGTGCAGCTGTCAAGGCGGTCCTGCGCGAGGTCGCGGCGGCCGACGCGGTTCTCGCCTCGGGCCACCTCGACCCGGACTCGATCGTCGCGATCTTCGAAGAGGCGCGGCGGCTCGGTGTCCGCCGGCTGCTCGTCAATCATCCAAACTTCATCGTCAACGCCAGCCGCGCCGAGGTGCGAAAGATGGTCGAGCTCGGCGCGTATGTCGAGCACGTCAGCTGTCACTACGACACCCGGTCGCGTTACTTCAACTTCACGGCGAAGACACTCGCCGGCTGGATCCGCGCGATCGGTCCGGAGCGATCCGTACTCGCGTCCGATCTCGGGCAAGCCGACAACCCGCTCCCCGCGGACTCGCTCCTGACCGTCGCGCGGCTGCTCCGCGCCTCCGGTTTCACCGCGCGCGAGCTGCGTGCGCTAACCGTCTACAACCCGTCGTCCGTGCTCGGGCTCGAGTAGCAGCAGCGGGCCGCTAAAGGAGGAGCCATGACCATTGTGCCGTCGGAGGTCGAGTTCGCGCCGTGCACTTTCTTCAGCGACGGCGAGTGGCGCGACGCGTCGGGTGAGCCCTTCGACGTCGTGAATCCGGCGACCGAGACGCCGCTTGCAAGCATCGCCGCCCCCGACGCGGCGCAGGTGGCCGAGACGCTGGCCGCCGCGAAGCGGGGGCAGCCCGCGTGGGGCCGTCTACCGGCGGTTGTGCGAGGACGGCAGCTACGCAAGATCGCCGATGTGCTTGACGCACACCGCGAAGAGCTCGCGCAACTGCTAGTGGCGGAGGTTGGTAAGCCGCTGCCGCAGGCGCGCGGCGAAGTAGAGTGGGCCGCCGCGTATACCCGGTACATGGCCGAGTGGGATCGGCGGGTCGAGGGAGAGATCGTCCCGAGCGACGAGCCCAACGAGTCGATCCACCTGCTGCGCGTTCCGGTCGGGGTCGTAGTGGCGATCTGCGCGTGGAACTACCCGCTCGCTGGATTCTTCCGAAAGCTCGCGCCGGCGCTGCTAACCGGGAATGCCGTCGTGGCGAAGCCGAGCCCGGTCACGCCGCTGACGTCCCTTCGCGCGATGCAGCTGATCGTCGAAGCCATCGAGCTTCCCGCAGGCGTGCTCAACGTGCTCATCGGAGGGACGGAGGTCGCGGAGGCGCTCGTCGGTAGCCCGGACGCGAGCCTCGTCGCCATGACTGGAAGCACGGAAACGGGCAAGCGGATCATGGCGAACGCCGCAGCCCACATGACCCGCGTCTCGCTCGAATTGGGCGGAAAGGCGCCCGCCATTGTTTGGAAAGATGCCGACCTCGCCTCCGCGACCGCAGCGCTCTTGGCCGCGCGGCACACGAACGCCGGGCAGGTGTGCACAGCCGCCGAGCGCGTGTTCGTCCATGTTGACGTCCTCAAGCCGTTCGTGGCCGGCTACACCGATGCGGTGCGCGCGCTAACGGTCGGGGATCCGCGTTTGGAGGCGACAGACGTCGGGCCACTCGTCACAGCTGAGCACCGCGAGAAGGTCGAAGCGGCTGTCGCGGAGGCGGTCGGCGGCGGGGCGACCGTCGCGGTCGGCGGCTCTCGACCGCGCGGCGACGGCTTTGCCCGCGGTTACTGGCTCGAGCCGACGGTGCTCACGGACGTGGATCCCAGCATGTCGGTGATGACTGACGAGGTGTTTGGCCCGGTGACGCCGATCGTCGGTGTGGCTGACCTCGACGAGGCGCTCGCTCTGGCAAACGACTCTCAATACGGTCTGTCGGCCTACGTCTTCACCAACGACTACCGCACCGCCCTGCGCGTCGAGCAGGAGCTCGACGTCGGCGAGATCTACATCAATCGAACGCTCGGTGAGGCGATGCAAGCCCACCACTCCGGTCACCGCGAGTCGGGGATGGGCGGCGAGGACGGCAAGCACGGGCTCCTACGCTATACCCAGCTGAAATCCGTCTACCACCGGTACGGATGACGCCGGTGCCGAGATCGTCCGCGGTCGGAGGCGAGCAGTGAAGCGCGCCCTCGTCGGCTGGAAGTACGGGAGCGCGATCCTCACGGTGGACGAGCCGCCGACCGTGGAGCTCGGCGGCCTGGAGATGGCCGCCGCCGAAATCTGGTCGACTGACTCCACGCCGCCGGACCTCCACCGCAGCGCTCCGGCGGTCGGCGGTGAGTGGCAGCTCAAGCCGCCGCCGCAGGGAACCGTCTTCCGAGTCGTCACATTCGCGCCGGGGGCGACCACCGGGCCCCATGCGACGCAGACGCTCGACTACCTTGCGGTGATCGCTGGAAGCATCTGTCTGATCGTCGGAGAGGCCGAGACCCTTCTTGAACGTGGCGACGTCATCGTCTTGAACGGCGCGCCCCACGACTGGATCAACCGATCGGATTCGCCGTGCGTGATCGCGGCGGTCCTGGTGGCCGCCGAGTAGCACCCACGACCTCGGTTCACCCGCGCTGCGTGAAGGTGTCGTGCCCCGATTCGGATCAGCTCGATACCCGACGCGCTCAACCAGTTACATCTGAGTTTCGCTCCGTTGAGCGGAGGGGCAGGGATTCGAACCCTGGAGACGGGGGTTGCCCGCCTAACGGTTTTCAAGACCGTCGCATTCAACCGCTCTGCCACCCCTCCGAGGGCAGGCTGGAGGCTAGGGGATCGCCATCGCGGGCGATCCCGAGCCGAAGCCGCTCGCCGGCGTCCGGTGAGGCGGTCGCGACTGCTCTCGGCCCCGGCTACTACGTCGTGGCCCAACAGCTCCGCGCGCGGCCGCCGCCGGCGCGACTCCGCAGCGGCGGAAGATCCCCGAACCGCCCGGCGGACCTCGGGTTGTCTCACGCGACCCGCGGCCGCCTCGCGGAGCCCTGACGCGGGCCTCTACACTGGGCAGTCCCCCAGGAGAGGTGGCCGAGAGGCTGAAGGCACTCGCCTGCTAAGCGAGTATGGGGGTTAAACTCCATCGCGGGTTCGAATCCCGCCCTCTCCGCTCGGCGCTGCGGTCTCGCAAGCGCTTCAGACGATCAGTTCCACGAGGTCGGCGATCGAGTCGACGATGCGCGAGGCGCGATACGGGTGGGCCTCCGCGTCCTCGCGGGTCGTGATCCCGGTCAGCACGAGGATCGTCTCCATTCCCGCCTCGAGTCCGGATACGACGTCGGTGTCCATCCGGTCTCCGACCATCGCCGCGGTCTCCGAGTGCGCATCGATCGCGTTCAGCGCCGAGCGCATCATCAGCGGGTTCGGCTTGCCCACGAAGTAAGGCGCGACGCCTGTCGCGTGGCTGATGAGCGCCGCGACCGAACCTGTCGCCGGGAGCGGTCCCTCGGCGGTCGGGCCGGTCGCGTCGGGGTTGGTGGCGATGAAGCGCGAGCCCTCGCGGATCAGGCGGATCGCCCGCGTGATCCGCTCGAAGGAATAGCTGCGCGTCTCGCCGAGCACGACGTAGTCGGGCGAACGCTCGGTCAGCGTGTAGCCGGCGTCGTGCAGCGCCGTCGTCAGGCCGGCCTCGCCGATCGCGAACGCCGAGCCCTGCGGCCGCTGTGACTCCAGGAACCGGGCCGTCGCGAGAGCCGAGGTCCAGATCGCGTGCTCGGGCACGTCGAGGCCGGTTGCCGCCAAGCGCGCCGAGAGGTCGCGCGGCGTGTATATCGAGTTGTTCGTCAGTACTAGGAACGGCCGGCCGAGCTCGCGCAGGCGGGCGATGAAGCGCTCGGCGCCCGGGATCAGGTGCTCCTCGCGCATGAGCACCCCGTCCATGTCCATCAGCCACGAATGGATCTCGCGCCTGGTCATGGCGTGAGCATGACGCCCGCGCCGGTCAGCCGGCGCCGAGGATCGAGGCCGCGAGTGCGGGCGTGAGGTTGCCGCCCGATACGACCGCGACAACCGGTCCGTCGCCGAGGTCGGAGGCCTTGCCGGCGAGCAGCGCGCCGACGCCGACGGCGGCGCCCGCCTCGCAGGCCAGCTTCGCCCGCTCGTAGAGGAAGCGCACCCCGACGGCGATCTCCTCCTCGCTCAGGTGCACGACCTCGTCGACGTGCTCGACACACGCGGCAAGGCAGAGCTCGCCGATCGCCGGGGCGGTCAGCGCGTCGGCGATCGTCGGCTGCCGGACGCCGCCGCCGGCGGCGCTGGGTCGCTCCGGCGGGCGGGACGCGCGCAGCGTAGCCGTCGCCGCAGGCTGCACCGCGACGACCCGAGCGCTCGGTACGAGAGCCTTGACGGCGATCGCGACGCCTGCCAGCAACCCGCCGCCACTGGCGGGAACGAGCACCGCTCCCGGCGCGGGCACATCGGCGCAAACCTCGAGGCCGATCGTGCCATGGCCGGCGATCACGCGCGGATCGTCGAAGGGATGGATCACGACGCGGCCGCTTCGTGCGGCCAGGTCGTGCATCCGCTCGAAGGCCTCGGCGCCGTCGTGCGCCTCGAGGTCCACGGTCGCGCCGTAGCCGCGCGTCGCGGCGACCTTCATCGCGCTCGCGCTCCGCGGCATGAAGACGACCAGATCGACACCGGCTTCCGCGCACGCGAGCGCGGCTGCCTGCGCGTGGTTTCCGGCTGACACCGTCACCGCGCCCGCCGAGCGCTCCTCGGCGGTCAGGGCGGCGACGCGGTTCATCGCGCCACGCAGCTTGAAGGCGCCCGTGCGCTGGAAGAGCTCGGCCTTCAGGAACGCCGGCCGGCCGATGATCTCGCCGAGGGTGCGCGACGAAAAGACGGGCGTGCGGTGGATCCGCCCCTCGAGCCCCGCCGCCGCCTGCAGGCAATCGTCGAGTCCGGGGAGCGTGGCGTCCACCATCGGCGCTCGCAGCCTAGCGGCTGTAGCTTTGGACGCCGTGTCGCGAACCCGCGCCCTGCTCGACCTGCTGAGGGGCGGGCGGACCTACAGCTATGGCGAGGATCACCGCTCCCAGCGCGGGGAGCTTCACCTGCCGCGCTCGCCGGGCCCGCACCCCGTCGTCGTGACGGTCCACGGCGGCTCCTGGTCGCCCGGCGTTTCGAAGATCGTGATGCGCCCGCTCGCGGGGGTGCTCGTTCGCCGCGGCATCGCGGTCTGGAACATCGAGTACCGCCGCGTCGGCGGCGATGAGGGCGGCGGCTGGCCGGCCACCTTTCTCGACGTCGCCACGGCGATCGACCACCTGCGGCGGCTGCCGGAGGCGCTCGACCTTTCGCGGGTCGCCTTCTACGGCCATTCGGCGGGCGGTCAGCTCGCGCTGTGGGCGGCGAGTCGATCGCGCCTGCCGCCGGGCTCACCCGGCGCCGACCCGGCCGTCGAGGCGATCGCCGTGGTGTCGGCGGCGGGCGTCAACGACCTGGCGCAGTCGTGGCGCGAGACGCCGGGCGGCGCCGTCGAGCGGCTGATGGGTGGCGGCGTCGACACGCTGGCCGATCGCTACGCGCTCGCCGACCCGACGGCGCTCGCGCCGCTTGCGATCCCCGTCCTGCTCGTGCATGGCAGCGACGACAGAACAGTTGCGGTCCGGCGCAGCCGCAACTACGCGCGCGCCGGCGGCGACGTCGAGCTCGTCGAAATCGCCGGCGAGGCGGGCGCTCACCGGACTCACCTGCTTCCCTGGAGTGCCACCTTCGCGCCGGTCGCACCGTGGCTCGCGGCCCGGTTGAGCTAGTGGGCGTCGAGGAAGCGCACGACTACCCCGCCGGCGCGAGGAGCAAATCGGGACTCTCCTCGACGCCGCCGACCTTGTTCACGAGCGGGTTGGCGGGTGCGGCGAGCATCAGCTCGGCCGGGAAGGGGACAAGCAGCGCCTTCGCGGCGGCCGTGTCGAGCTCCGGCGAGAGCCAGGCCTGCTCGGCGTCGGGCCCCGCGAGGATCACCGGCATCCGGTCGTGGACCGAGGCGACGAGCGAGTTGGCGGCGGTCGTCAGGATCGTGGCGGTCTCGATCGGCTCCCCCTCGAGCGTCCCGGGCGTCCACAGGCCCGCGAACGCGAACGGCTCGCCGCCGGCGAGGGTGAAGCGGAACGGGATGCGCGGCTGGCGCTTGTCCTCCGAGCGCAGCCACTCGTAGAAGCCGTCCGCAACGAGCAGCGCGCGCCGGTCGGCGCTCGCGATCAGCCGGCGATAGGCGCTCTTGTCCCCAACGGTCTCCGAGCGGGCGTTGATCATCTTGTAGGCGACCTTCGCGTCCTTCGCCCACGGTGGGATCAGCCCCCAGCGCATCGCTCGCGCCTGCGGCGCTCCGTCGCTACCGCGGACGATCGCGATGATCGACTGGGTCGGCGCGATGTTGTAGCGGCGCGATCCCTCGCTGAACGGGATGCCGACACCGAATCGGCGCTCAAGCGCGTCCGGCTCGGCGGTGTTGGTGTATCGGCCGCAGATCGTCCGAGGCTAGCGCTCCGGGCCGACCGGCACCCGTCGAGTCCCGCTCAGTCAGGATGAGCGGATCCGACAGCGTGAGTACTGTGCAGCATCCGACATCGCGAGGTGGCCTGCAGGGGGTGGAAGTGGAGACGATCGCCGCAGGGAGCCCGTGGCCCTCGCGGAGCACTCCGTAGCACCCGCTAGGCGGATCGCGAAATGAGCGAGTTCGACCCTGGATATGGGGGCACGCGCCGGGAGCGGCCTCGACGTGCCTCGCGGCCGCGCGCACGACGAAGCAGCCGTCGCCTCGGGGCGCTCGGCTTCTTTCTCGCCGCGGTTCTCGCCGTGGCGCTCGTCGTGATCGAGTCGCTGCACCTGCATCCGTTCGGCGGCGCGCACCCCGCCAAGGTGGCGAAGCCCCCGCCGAGCCCGGCCAAGCGGCGCAAGCCGGTGTCGCAGCCCAGCGTGACGGTCGCCTCGCTCGGCGCGCTGAGCTCCCCCGCGTCGCGGATCGCCGCGGTGCCCTACGGCACGGGCGGGGCGCTGTTCATGGGCGGCTACGGGACGGCCGGAACGCCGATCGACACGGTCCAGAACTTCCAGGTCTCAAACGCGACCGCCGCGGGCACGCTCCCCGCCCCGACCGCTTCGGCGGTCGCGGCCACGCTCGCCTCGAACGTCTACCTGTTCGGCGGCGGAGCATCGACGATCTACGAGCTGACCGGCACGAGCTTCACGGTCGCCGGCAACCTGCCGGCGGCGACAGCCGACGCCGCGGTCGCGACGGTCGGCAGCACGGCCTATGTGATCGGCGGCTACACCGGCAGCGCCGAGCTCAACACGATCGTCGCCTTCACGCCGGGCGCCTCGGCGCAGGTCGTGGCAACCCTGCCCGTGACGCTCCGCTACGCGACCGCGACCGCGATCGGCGGCGAGGTCTACATCATCGGCGGCGCGACGGCCGGCGTCCCCAGCGCGACGATCTACCGCTTCGACCCGACGAACAAGTCGCTCGTGAGCTTCACGACGCTCCCACACGCGCGCGAGCGTCAGGCCTCGGCCGCACTGGACGGGCGGATCCTCGTGATCGGCGGGGAGAGCGCGGCCGGCACGCGCTCGCGCGCGATCTACCGGGTGAACCCGGCGAACGGAGCGGTCCTCGTCGCCGGGCGGCTGCCCGTCGCGATGGCCGACGCCGCCGCGGTCTCCGCCGGCACCGAGGTCATCGTCGCCGGCGGCACGGGCTCCAGCGGAGCACCGCTCTCGACGATCTACTCGCTCAGCGCCGCGGGCTGATGGCGGCGCGCGTCGTCTCGATGCTCACGACGCCGGTCAAGGCGCTGCGCGTGATCGAGCGTTCGGAGCTCGAGCTTCGCGCCGGCGGCGTCGAGGAGGACCGCCGTTTCTTCCTCATCGACGCCGCCGGGCGGATGATCAACGGCAAGCAGATCGCGTCGCTTCAGGCCGTGGTCGCCGACTACGCGCCGGCCGAACGGACGCTCGCCCTCTCGATTCCCGGCCAGGCGCCGCTGCGCGGCGTGGTCGAACCGGGCGCGAGCGTCGCCGTCCGCTTCTTCTCACGCGAGGTCGAGGGTCGCGAGGTGCTCGGGCCGTGGTCGGAGGCCCTGTCGGCCTTCGCCGGTCAGCCGCTTCGCCTGGTCGAGCCGGCCGCAAGCGGCGTCGATCGCGGCGAAGACGGCACGGTCTCGCTCGTCTCATCGGCCAGCCTCGAGCGACTGGCGGCCCAGGGCGGCATCGAGCAGCCGATCGACGCGCGCCGCTTTCGGATGCTCTTCCGCGTCGACGGCACGCGGGCCCACGAAGAGGACGGCTGGATCGGGCGGCGGCTTCGCATCGGCGCGGCGGTGATCCAGCCTCGCGGCCATGTGGGTCGCTGCGCGATCACCCAGCGCGACCCCGAGACCGGCGAGACCGACCTGCTGACGCTGAAGATCCTCGGGGAGTACCGCCGCGACGCCGAGACGACGGAGCCGCTTGCGTGCGGCATCTTCGGCGTCGTGCTCGAACCGGGGAGAGTGCGCCTCGGCGACCCCGTCGAGCTGATCTAGGACCCGAAGCGCTGCTGGCGCTCAGCGCGGTACTGCTCGTTCTGGTGGTGCTCGCCGCGGACCTGGATGAAGATGTAGACGACGATCACGTTGACGACGACCCCGATCCCTCCGAAGGTCGCGATCAGGCCGAACGTGTCGACCAGCGCTCTGCTGACGGCCAGCACAGCGGGAGAGTATCGCGTCACGTAGCCTTCGACTCCGCCGCCGATCTGGAGAGGTGCCGGAGCGGTTGAACGGGCGCGACTGGAAATCGCGTGACGGGGGAAACCTCGTCCGAGGGTTCGAATCCCTCCCTCTCCGTCGCTTGACGCTCGCCGGGTGCGCCACCGGCCGTCAAGCCCTCGCGCTAGCCTCGGAGCATGCTGGGGTTTCGCGCCGTCCCAGGCGGGTGCGCGGTCATCTGCGCGCTCGCCGCCCTCGCGGCCTTCAGCGGCGGCGCGGCGGCGGGCCAGTCCCCGCGCGGGTGCGCCGCCGCCGGGGGGCAACGCGTGATCGTCGCGCGGTCCCCGCGCGTCGTCGTGTCGCGGATCACGCGAGTGCGCTCCGACGGCCCCGAACGGGTTTGGTGCGCGGACTGGGTCGCGAGCGGTCGCACGACGAAGCTCGACGACGGCTACGGCGGCACGACCCCCCAAACGTGCGGCTTCGGATGCGATTTCGCCGCTCAACTACAGATCGCGGGGCGCTATGTCGCTTACATCTACCGCGAGTGGGACCACTACGACAGCGGCACCGACTCGATCGCCGAGTTCGACGCGCAGTCGGGGCGGATGGTCGTCAACGCCGTATCGGACAACTCGCTGTATGACACCCAGGCCTGCGTCGTCAAGCTGGTCCTCAACAGCCGCGGTGACGTCGCGTGGCTGATCAACGACGCGCCGGGATTTGGGTGCGTCGCCGCGACGGGGGTCTATGAGCACCGCCCCGGACAGCCGACGCTGACACTCGACACGACAGTCCAAGGCGCGGTCGGGCAGCTCGCGATCAGCGACAGCTCGCTGAGCTGGATCGCCGACGGCGTCGCGCATCGCGTCGCCAGCTGACCGCCCACCTTGCGTCGCGTAGCTACGCGACGCAGGCGATCCCGAAGACCGCGAACCAGGCGATCGCCGAGACATAGAACCCGCGCTCGACCAAGCCGAAGCGCTCGCGAAGCGCCGGATAGGAGCGCCCGAGCAGAAGGCCGGCCAGGCAGGCCGCCATCAGCGCGCCGAGTGCATAGGAGACCGGCGCGAGGCTGTGCCAGCGCGTGCCACGGCCGAGCAGCGACGCGAGCCTGAACGCGGCTGCGGTCGCGCCGCCGAACGCCGCCGTCGCAAGCAGCCGGTGAACGTGACCGGTCGCCGTCGCCGGCGCGCCGGGCGCGTCCATCGGGAACCAGCTGATCGCCGCTCGCGCCGCGGCGAATACCGCGAGCAGCGCGAGCACCGCCGATGCACGCGAGCCGACGCCGCGATCGATCCCCACCGCGAGCGCGGCGCCGGCGACGGCGAACGCGAGCGTCGCGACGCGGTATCCCGACCGCATCGCCGTGATCCCGTACTGGCTGACGGGGTTGCGGATCGGCGAGAGCCCGGTTGGCGCCAGGTGCAGGTAGCCGAGGCTCGCGACGACCGCCGCGAGCGCGGCGAGCGAGATCGCGCCGGCGACGGTCACGCCGGCCCGATCTCCCTCAGCATCCGCACGCTTCAAGGCGCATCGGCGATCGCGTCACGATAGTCCGCCCGCACCGGCGCCGGATGCAGCCATCACGACGACGACGCGGGCGCATCGCCGCCGCGCCGCCGCGCCGGCGGGCGGCCGCGCCGGGGCAGCGGGCGGGCCTCGTGGGGCATCCGCCTGGCGTCGGTGAGGGCATTGCGAAGCAGCATCTCGATATGAGCGTTCAGGCTCCGAAACTCGTCGCCCGCCCAGCGCGCCAGCGCGTCGTGAACGGTGGGATCGATCCGCAGCAGAACCTGCTTGCGCTCACGGCTCACGTGTAGAGCGTCCCCGTGTTGACGACCGGCGACACCGGTTGATCGGCGCAGAGCACGACGAGCAGGTTGCTGACCATCGCCGCCTTGCGCTCCTCGTCGAGCTCGACGATGCCGGCCGAGTCCAGCCGCTCGAGGGCCATCTCGACCATCCCAACGGCGCCCTCGATGATCCGCGAACGCGCCGCGACGATCGCGTTCGCCTGCTGGCGGCGAAGCATCGCCTGGGCGATCTCCGGGGCGTAGGCGAGGTGGCTGATGCGCACCTCGACGACCTCCACGCCCGCGATCACGACGCGCTGGGCCATCTCGACGGCGAGCTCGCCCGCGAGCACGTCGGTCGAGCCGCGCAGCGAGGTTCCCTCGCCGGTCGGATCGTCGTAGGGATGGGTCGTCGCGACGTGCCGCAGCGCCGACTCGGCCTGGACGCGAACGAAGTTGACGTAGTCGTCGACGGCGTACACGGCACGCGCGGTGTCGGCGACCTGCCAGACGACGATGCAGGCGATCTCGACCGGATTGCCGTCGGCGTCGTTGACCTTCAGGTGGTTGGTCTCGAAGTTGCGGACGCGGATGCTCAGGTTGCGCCGGTCGGTCAGCGGCAGGATCCACCACAGGCCGGCCCGGCGGACCGTGCCGACGTAGCTGCCGAAGAAGCGCACGACCTTGGTCTGGCCGGGCTGGACGATGACGAGCGAGGTCAGGATGAGAAACGCGGGGACGGCCGGCGCGATTGCGAGCGCCGGTGTCGAGGTGCCGGCCGCCAGCACGGTGGCCGTGACGAGCCCGGCGCCGATCAGCAGGCCGAGCCAGCCGCTCAGCGCCCACGCGCGGCCCTCGTGGATCTCGACGCGCACGCCCTGGTGACCGACCGCGGTGGCCTCGGGCTCTTGGGGTGAGTGGACGGGCTGATTCATGGGTCCTCCCTTGGGAGTCGCGCCTCAGAAAACTGTTATCTAAATGATATCACATTTATCGATGGCGCCGCCGCGCATCGCCGCGATCTGCAAACGTCGGTCGGTGCCCGATCGCCGCCTGCGCCGCGCCGGCCAGCTGTTCGCCGGCCTGATCCTCTACGGGGTCAGCGGCGGACTGCTGCTCCTGGCCGGCCTCGGCGTGGATCCCTGGAACGTCTTCCACCAGGGCCTGTCGCGCCAGATCGGTCTGGGCGTCGGGACCTGGGCGATCATCGTCGGCGTCTTCGTGCTGCTGCTGTGGATCCCGCTTCGCCAGCGCCCCGGGGTCGGCACCGTCTGCAACGTCCTCGTCGTCGGGGCCGTGATCGACCTGATGCTCGCCGTCCTGTCCCCGCCCCACGATCTTGGCGCGCGCATCGCGCTGCTCGTCTGCGGCATCGTGTTCAACGGCGTCGCGACCGGCGCCTACATCGGCGCGGGGCTCGGCCCCGGACCGCGCGACGGCTTGATGACCGGCATCGCGCGCCGCGGGCACCCGATCTGGGTCGTGCGGATGAGCATCGAGGTGACGGTGCTGTTGAGCGGCTTCGCGCTCGGCGGCACGATCGGCGTCGGAACGCTCCTCTACGCGCTCTCGATCGGCCCCCTCGCGCACTTCTTCATCCCGCTGCTCGAGATCCGCCGCCCGTCAGAGGATCCGCTGCATGAATACGAGGTCGAGCCAGCGGTCGAACTTCCTGGCGACCTCTGAGAGGTGGGCCACCGAGGTGAAGCCGAGCCGCTCGTGCAGACGGATCGAGGCGGCGTTGCCGGCCTCGACACCGGCGATGATCACGTGCTTGCCGAGCGCGCGCGCTCGCTCGATCAACGCGGCGAGCAGCGTCGAGCCGATCCCCTCGCCGCGGCGCTCGGCCCGCACGTGGACGGAGTGCTCGACGGTGGTGCGATAGCCCGGCCAGGTTCGAAACGCCCCGAAGCTGCCGAACCCGACGACGCCGTCGGAGTCGACGGCGACCAGCACCGGGAAGCCCTCGGCATGCCGCGCCGCCAGCCAGCGCTCGCGGTCCTCCAGCGTCACCGGCTGGTCGCTGAAGACCGCCGTCGAGTTGGCGATCACCTCGTTGTAGATCTCAAGCAGCCCGGGAAGGTCCGACGCGACGGCGTCGCGGACCACAACCGCCCCCAAAGCCTGAGCCTCCTCGGCCATCGACCGCAAGCCTAATGCGCGCCGCGCGCGCCGAGCGGCACAGATGTGATCAAATATCCAAATTCGAGCCGGGAAGCCTAGCCGCCGCACTTTGGGGGCGAGTCACGGCCGTCGAGGAGGGTGACGCGTGCCGGGTGTGCCGTTCCGTATTGGCGTGATGCAGCTGACGATGGAGCCGCTCGAGGAGATCCTCGGCCACGCCCGCGCCCTCGACCGTCACGGCTTCGACACGATCTGGCTCGCCGAGGCCTACCCGTGGTGGCGCAAGCACTCGATGGAGGCCCGCTCCTCGACCGCCCTCTCACCGCTGATCGCCAGGGACACCGAGCGCCTGGCGGTGGGCTGGGGGATCATCTCGCCCTTCACACGCCACCCGATCCAGGTCGCGATGGAGGCCCGCGTCACCCAGGAAGCGGCCGGTCCGGAGCGCTTCCTGCTCGGCTTCGGCGCCTCGCGGATCTTCATGAAGGAGATCGGCGCCGACGACGTCAAGCCGCTCAACCCGACGCGCGACTCGGTGCGGATCGTCCGCGGCGTGCTCGGCGGTGAGCCCTTCGACTACGACGGCCCGTCCTTCAGCGCCCACGTCCCGGGCCTCGCGGCCGACGCGCAGGCCCCGCGCGACGCCGTCCCGCTCTACGTCGCGGGCACGGGGCCGCGGATGCAGGAGTACGCCGGCGAGGAGGGCGACGGGCTTCTGACGGCGTCGATCACGACGCCCGAGTTCGTCCGCTACAGCCGCGCGAACGTCGCCCGCGGCGCCGAGCGCAGCGGCCGCGACCCGGAGTCGATCGACGTCGGCTGCACGATCGTCGCCTCGATCGACTCAGACCGCGCCAGGGGCCGCGACGGCGCGCGCGAGATCGCGGGCATGTACCTCGCCAACAAGGTGCAGAACATCCAGGGCTCAGCCGACGTGCTGCTCGAGCTCGCCGACCTCAGCCAGGAGGAGATCCGCCCGATCGCCGAGGCGATGGAGCGTGGCGGTCGCCTCGCCGCGGCCGCCGCGGTCACCGACGAGATCCTCGACAAGTGCAAGCCGATCGCGGGGACGCCGTCGGACTGCATCAGCGCGATCGAGGAGTACCGCGAGGCCGGTTGCACCCACGTCATGCTCGAGCTCTGGGGCGCCGAGCGCGAACGCCAGATCGAGATGTTCGCGACCGAGGTCCTCCCCCACATCCGCTGATGGACGCCGCCCTGCGCCAACGGCTGGTGCAAGCCGTCGACGAGGAGCGGCTCGCGACCACCGCGAGCGGCCTCGTCGACGTGCCGAGCCCGACCGGCAGCGAGCAGGCGATGGCCGAGCGGATGCGCGACGAGCTGCAGGAGACTCACTTCACCGTCAGCTGGCAGGAGGTCGAGGACGGCCGGCCCAACGTCGTCGGGCGGATCGAGGGCGCGGGCGGCGCGCCGAGCCTGATGTTCAACGGCCACATGGACACCTCCTACTCGGGCCGCGAGCCGCATCTGCGCGACAAGCCCGGCTTCCAGCCGCGCGCGTTCATCCGCGACGGGCGCATCTGGGGCCTTGGCATCTCCAACATGAAGGGCGCGCTCGCCTGCTACCTCGAGGCCGCGCGCGCGATCCGCGACTGCGACGTGGCGCTGCGAGGCGACCTGGTGATCGCCGCCGTCGTCGGCGAGATCGAGAAGACGCAGTGGGGCGATGAGTTCCGCGGCGCGGAGTTCCGCGGCTACGCCGCCGGCAGCCGCTACCTGCCGACGCACGGCGGCATCGCCGACATGTGCGTGCTCGGCGAGCCGACCGAGCAGCGGATCGTGCTCGGCCACTACGGCACGATGTGGGCGCGCATCTCGGCCCACGGCCCGTTCATCCACACCGCCTTCGCGGCGGGACGCCTCGCCGAGAACGCGATCGTGCGCATCCGCGCCGTGCTCGACGACGTGCTCGCGTGGATCCCCGAGTGGGAGCGCCGCTCCGCCTACCGCGGCATCGACGGCGTGGTCAACGTCGGCGCGCTGCGCGCCGGCCAGCCGTGGCGCGTCAGCCGCACCCCCAATCGCGCCGACCTGTTCCTCGACATCCGCGTCCCGCCGACGATGACGATGAACGAGGCGCGCGCCGAGTTCGCCGCGCTCGTGCGAAGCCTGCGCGAGCGCCACGCCGACGCGGCGATCGAGTCCGAGGTCTTCGTGACCGCCCCAGGCGCCGAGATCGACGAGGCCCACCCGCTGATCGCGGCGATCGACGCGGGCCACACCGAGGTCTTCGGCGCGCCGCCCGAACGCGACACCGTGCGCTGGTTTTCAGACGCCTCCGCGCTGACGCGCTACGGCATAGAGACTGTCAACTACGGCACCTCGAGCGGACTTCCGGACCCCGATGGGGAGAACCTCGAGATAGCCGGGCTGCGCGACATCGCGCGCGTCTACGCGCAGGTCGCGGTCGAGATCTGCGGGGTCGCGGCGTGAAGCTCGTCACCTGCGACACGGTGAACGGCGTCCGCCGCCCGGGGATCCTCGAAGGCGACAGCGTGACGCTGCTCGAGGCGCCCGACATGCGCGCCGTGTTCGAGCTCGGCGTCGACGCCGTCGCCCGCGGCGAGACGGTGGCGCTCGAGGGCCTGGCGCTGCGCGCGCCGATCGTGCCCAAGAAGTTCTTCCACACCGCCGGGAACTTCCGCGAGCACGAGGAGGAGTCCAAGAACGTCGACTGGTCGCACGAGATCGCGCCGTGGATCATGTTCTTCCAGAACGTCGACGCGATCATCGGACCTGGCGAGCCGGTCGTCTACCCCGAGCATTTGACCGAGGAGCTCGACTACGAGCTCGAGCTGGCGGTCGTGATCGGACGCGGCGGCGCCCACTTCGACGCCGATGAGGCGGCGTCGCACATCGCCGGCTACACGATCTTCAACGACATCACCGCGCGCGACATCCAGCGCCGCGAGATGCGCTCGGGCGTGTTCTCCTTCTGCAAGGCCATCCAGAGCTTCTGCCCGCTCGGGCCGTGGATCGTGACGCCCGAGGAGATCGGCGACCCCCACGACCTGCGGATGGAGCTGCGCGTCAACGGCGAGCCGCGCCAGGTCTCGCACTCCGGGAACATGTCCGTGACGATCCCGGAGATCATCGCCCACTACTCCGCGCTCGGCTACAGCCCCGGCGACGTCGTCTCGACCGGGACCGTCTCGGGCGTCGCGGGCTTCAGCAGCGACGCCGCGAGCCTCTACCTGCGCCCGGGCGATCAGATCGAGTGCGAGATCGAGCGGATCGGGATCCTCGCCAACCCGGTCATCTCCTGGCAGGAGGGGCACGGCGTGGCCGCACCGCCGCGCCAGCGCTGGTGAGCGCGGTGCCCTGGCCAGCCGACACCGCGAAGCTCGACCGCGTGCGCGCGCTGATGGCGGCGCAGGGCTTCGACACGCTCGTCGTCCGCTCCCCCGACAACGTCTGCTACCTGACCAACTACTGGCCGATGAAGGGCTACGACGCCGCCGTCTTCCCACGCGAGGGCGAGCCGACGCTGTTCGTGATGGAGCCCCAGCACGAGGAGGCGCTCGCGACGGCGTGGACCAGCGACGTGCGCGCGTTCCCCTTCTATGACCCCGGCGACCCGCGCCCCCCGGCGGTCCGCGCGCAGGAGCGCTGCATCGAGCTGCTGGCCGAGCGCGAGCCGGGCCGCGTCGGGCTCGAGCACTCGCAGGGCACCCAGGCCGCCGACCGGATGGTCGGCGAGCCGACCGTGTTCTGGAGCGGCTGGTTCGACGGCTTCGCCGGCGCGGCGAGCGAGGTGGCCGACGCGGCGCCGCTGATCGCCGCCGCGCGGATGATCAAGACCGAGCAGGAGATCGAGCGGATGCGTCTTGCCAACGAGCTGGCGGCCCTCGCGATGGAGCACGTCGCCGACAACATCCGCCCGGGGATGCGCGAGAGCGAGGTCGGCGCGATGTATGAGGGCCACGTGCACGCGACCGGCACCGGTTACAAGGGCCGGGTCGCGCTGGCGCGCGCGTTCACGCTCGTCTGGGCGGGCCCGGGGATCCGCACCTTCACGGCCACGGGCGATCGGCCGGTCCTCGACGATGAGCCGACGCTGCTCGAGATCTGGGTCTGCGCGGACGGCTACTGGTCCGATCTGACCAAGAACGCCTGCCCGGGAACGCTGCGCGCCGAGTACGACGAGCTGCTCGACGGCCTGCTCGGCGTCTACGACGCCGCCGTCGAGCACATCCGGCCCGGCGCGAGCCTCGCCTCACTCGACGTCCTCGTTCGCGACGGCCTCGCGGAGATCGGCTACCCCGGCCAGCCGAGCCACCCGATCTGCCACGGGATCGGCGCCCGCGCGCACGAGCCTCCGTTCGCCCACCGCGCGATGCCGGTGACGATCGAGGAGGGCATGGTGCTGGCGCTCGAGCCCGGCGTCTACTGGCCGCACGGCGGCGGGCTGCGGCTCGAGGACAACTACCTCGTCACGGCGACCGGCAACGAGAAGCTGTCCAGCTACCCCGACGACTTCCGGACCGCATGATCGAGCGCGTCTGCGTGATCGGCGCCGGGACGATCGGGAGCCTGCTCGCCGCGCACCTCGCGACGGTCTGCGAGGTCGGCGTGCTGACGCGGCGCGAGGAGCACGCGGCGATGCTCCGCGAGCAGGGCCTTCGCGTCAGCGGCAAGCACGAGCTGACGGCAACGCTTCACGCGACCGCCGACCCCGCCGAGCTCGGCGATTTCGACGTCGGGATCTTCGCCTGCAAGGCGCTCGACCTCGAGCGAAGCGCCGCGCGCCTGGCCGGGCGCGCGCCCGCCGCGGCGATGATGACCGTCCAGAACGGCCTCGGCGCCGAGGCCGTCGTGGCGCGCCACGGCGACTGGCCGATCATCTCCGCCGTCACGTTCATGAGCGGCATCCGCCACTCCGACGCGCACGTCGAGTACGAGCTCGACACGGCGACATGGATGGGCCCCTGGGCGGCGACCCGGACCCCCTACGCGATCGTCGAGGAGCTCGCCGCCCTGCTGGTCTCGGCCGGGCTCGAGGCCGAGCCGATGCCCGACCTGCTGCCGGCGCAGTGGTCGAAGCTGATCTTCAACTCGGCGATCAACACGGTCGCCGCGCTGACCGAGCTGCCGCACGTCGCGCTGTTCGCGCAGGAGCGCGAGTTCGGCGACCTCGGCCGCCTCGTCCACGGCCTGATCGACGAGGGCGTCGCCGTCGCGCGCGCCGCGGGCGTCACGCTCCACGACGACCCCTGGGAGATGAACGTGCTGGCGGTCGCGCGCGGTGAAACCGCCCACAGCGACTACGCGCACCGCCCGTCGATGCTCGAGGACGTCCTCACGCAGCGCCCGACGGAGGTCGAGTTCATCACCGGCGCGCTCGTGCGCGAGGCCGCCCGCCTCGACGTGGCCGTCCCGCTGAGCACGGCGATGTACCGGCTCGTCCGGGCCCGCGAGGCGTCCTGGCGACTCGGCGCCCCGAGCGAGGCGGTGCTCTCGTGACCCGCGTCTGCGTCGTCGGCTGCGGCGCCGTCGGCAGCCTCTTCGCCGCGCACCTCGGCACGCTCGATGACGTCGAGGTCTGGGCCTACGACGTCGTCGCCGATCACGTCGCGGCGATCAACGCGTCGGGTCTTCGGCTGACGGGCCGCGCGGAGGTCGTCGCGAAGGTCAATGCGCGCACCGACGCCGGCGAGATCCCGCCCTGCGAGTTCGGCATCGTCGCGACCAAGTCGATGTACACGGCGGAGGCGATCGCGGCGGCGGCGCCGATCTTCGCCGGCGGCGCGGTCTGCAGCGTGCAGAACGGCGTCGGCAACGAGGAGCTGATCGCCGAGCACGTGCCGCGCGTGATGCGCGGCACGACGTTTCCCGCCGGGCGCGTGACCGCGCCGGGCGTCGTCCAGATGGACACCGCCGGGGATACCTGGATCGGGCCCTTCGAGGACCGGCCCGCGTCGATGGAGGAGGTCGCGACGCTCGCGGATGCGATGACGCGCGGCGGCATGCCGACCAAGGCGCTGGCCGACGCGCGCGGCGCGCAGTGGACGAAGCTGATCTTCAACGCCGCGAGCAATCCGCTCGGGGCCTTGACGGGCCTCACCCAGGGTCGCCTCTGCGAGCTGCCGGCGACCCGCGCGCTGATCAGCGGCATCGTCGACGAGGGCGTCGCCGTGGCGGCCGCGCTGGGCATCACGCTCGACTCCGACCCCGAGGCGCTGATCGACCACTCGGCGAAGGTCGCCTACGATCACCGCGCCTCGATGCTCCAGGACGCCCTCGCCCACCGCCGCACCGAGATCGAGGCCCTCAACGGCGGGATCGCCCGTTTCGGCTCCGAGCACGGCGTGCCAACGCCGCTGAACGAGGCGGTGCTCGCGCTGATCCTCGGCATGGAGAGGGCCTGGACCTCGCAGCCGGAGGGCGAGCACTGATGGCGCCGCCGCGCGAGCCCGCCGCCGCCGAGGTCGAGTCGCGCTACGCGAACATGCGTGCGGCGATGGCCGAGCACGACGTCGACGCGCTGCTCGTCGCGGGCAGCGAGTACACCGGCTTCGAGGGCGCCGTGCGTTACCTGTCGGGCTTTCGGATCGTCCACCGCTACGCCTACGTGCTGCTCCGCTCGAGCGGCGATCCGCTGACGATCTTCCCGAGCGAGGCCCGCTACGTCGGCGAGCACGCCGACGGCTGGGTCGCGGAGCCGGTCTTCGCCGAGCACCCGGGGGCGTGGCTGCGCGAGCACCTCGAGTCCGCCGGCGTGCGCCGGCTGGGCGTCTACGGACTGCAGTACGTGATGGCGGTCCGCGACTACCGCGCGCTCGCCGAGGCGTCGTTTGAGCTCGTCGACTTCGACGCGCCGTTCGATCTGGCGCGCGCCGTCAAGAGCCCCGCCGAGCTGGAGCTCGTCCGCGAGAGCATGGCGATCAACGAGGCCGGCTTCTGGGCCGTCCACGCGGCGTACGAGCCGGGGCGCACGCAGGCCGAGCTGATGGCCGCGGCCGAGGAGACCTTCGCGCGCCTGGGGACCGGCCGCCAGACGATGGACATGGTCGTCTGGGGCCGCGACGGCGCGGCGACGCCGGAGTTCCGCATCCCCGAGCCGCGCGAGCCGATCAAGGCGAGCGACCTGCTGCTCTATTCGCTCGAGATCGCCGGCCCCGGCGGGCACTGGGTCGAGTTCTCGAGGCCGCTGACGCGCGGGGAGATCACGCCCGACACCGCGCGGATGCTCGAGGCCTACGGCGAGTATCACGAGGCCGCGCGCAAGAGCATGCGCGCCGGCGCCAGCGCGCACGATCTGCACCGCGCGGTGTCCGCCCCGTTTCGCGAGCGCAGCTACCCGCTCGGCCACGTCACCGGGCACTCGATCGGGATGACGATGATCGAGCACCCGCGGATCGGCGAGGGCGTCGACGTCGAGCTGCGCGAGGGCATGGTGCTGTCGATGCATCCGCACGCGATCGCGGGCGAGGGCAGCGCCTGCCTGTACATGCAGGACACTTGGTGCGTGGGCGCCGACGGGGGCGAGCCGCTTTCGAGCGTCGCGCTCGCGATCTTCGACGGTCGCGAGCCGCGGCCGACCGGCCAGAACTGAGGAGGGCAGAGCAGATGCTGCTGGCAGCAACCGACTACGTGCGACCGGCGAGCCTGCAGGAGGCGATCGACGAGCTCGGCTCGCGCCGCGGGGCGCGCGTCCTCGCCGGCGGCCAGTCGCTGATCAACGTCCTCAAGCACCGCGCCGCGGCCGTCGAGCTGCTCGTCGACGTGAGCCGCCTGCAGGAGCTGCGCTTCATCGACGTCCGCGCCGACGGCTCGGCGCGGATCGGCGCGGCGACGACCTACGGCGAGCTCGAGCGCTCGCCCGAGCTGCGCGCCAGCCACGCGATCGTCGCCGACGTCGCCGCCGGCACCGTCGACCGCCAGGTCCGCGCGCGCGGCACGATCGGCGGCAACGCGTGCTTCGCCGACCCGGCTTCGAACTACCCGCCGCTGCTGGTCGCGCTCGGCGCCGAGATGGAGGTGGCGGGGCGCGACGGCACGCGCAGCGTCGCGGCCGAGGATTTCTTTCTCGGCCTGTGGCGCACCGCGGTCGGCCCCGGCGAGGTGCTGACGGCGATCACGCTCCCGGCACTCGGCGGAGCCGGCGTGGGCTACCGCTCGCTTCAGATCGCGGCGGACTCCTGGGCGCTCGCTCGCGCGGCGGCCTGGGTCGCGCCGGGCGACCCGGTGACGGCGGCGCGCGTGGTGCTCGGCTGCGTCGCCGCGACGCCGGTGCGCGCGAGTGCCGCCGAGAGCAAGCTTGTCGGCGGCCCCCGTACTGCGGAGGCGGCAACCGCCGCCGGAGCTCTTTCCTCAGAGGGGCTTGACCCGCCCTCTGACGTGCACGCGACCGGCGGCTACCGGCGTGCGATGGCGGCAGTCATGGCGGCGCGCGCCCTGCGCGACGCGCTCGGATTCGGCGAGGAGGTGGTTTCCAATGGCCGGTGAGGGCGGGGCGGTTCACGCGATCGAGGTGACCGTCAACGGACAGACACACAGCACCGCGGTTGAAGCCCGGCGGCTGCTCGTGCACTTCATCCGCGAGACGCTCGGCCTGCGCGGCACGCACATCGGCTGCGACAGCGGCAACTGCGGCGCCTGCTCGGTGATCTGCGACGGGCGGCTGATCAAGAGCTGCATGATGCTCGCCGTCGCCGCCGACGGCTGCGAGATCGAGACGATCGAGAGCATCGGCGAGGGCGCCGACGGCCTTGACCCGATCCAGGAGGCCTTCCGCGAGCACCACGGCGTGCAGTGCGGCTACTGCACGCCCGGGATCGTGCTGAACGCCAAGACGCTGCTCGCCGAGAACCCCGACCCCAGCGAGGCGGAGATCCGCCGCGCGCTCGTGGGCAACATCTGCCGCTGCACCGGCTACGTGAACATCGTGCGCTCGATCCAGGCCGCCGCGGAGGCGCTGCGATGAGCGGCGAGACCACCTACTACCCCGCCGTCGAGCAGAACGAGCGACTCGGCGCCTACAGCGGCCAGAGCATCCCGCGCGTCGAGGACAAGCGCCTGCTGAAGGGCCAGGGAGCGTTCGTCGACGACCTCTGGATGCACCGCCAGGGACACGTCCACTTCGTCCGCTCGCCCTACGCCCATGCGCGAATCGTCTCGATCGACGTCGCGCGCGCCGAGGCCCAGCCGGGTGTCTACGCGACGCTGACGGGCGAGGAGGTCGGCGTCCTCCAGCAGCCCTACTTCCAGATGGGGCCCGAGCCCGGCGGGCTGATGAAGGACTACTGCATGGCCGTCGGCAAGGCGCGCTACATGGGCGAGCCGGTCGCCGCCGTGCTGGCCGAGTCGGCCGAGCTGGCGCGCGACGCGGCGGCGCTGGTCGAGGTCGTCTACGAGCCGCTTGGCGTGACCGTCGACGGCGTCGCGACGATCGAGGCCGACGCCCCGGTGCTGCACGAGGAGATCGGATCGAACGTGGCCTGGCAGGGGGTCTATGACTACGGAGACGTCGACTGGGCGCTCGAGAACGCCGACCACGTCGTGCGCATCGACCGCCTGCACTTCCACCGCTTCTCCTCGACGCCGCTCGAGACAACCGGCGCGCTGGTCAACTGGGACCCGGGAACCGGCGTGGTCGAGTTCCGCACCAACAACCAGATGCCGATGTTCGCGGCGATGTTCATCGGGCCGGCGATCGGCATCGGCGTCGACCACATGCAGTTCTCGAGCCAGGACATCGGCGGCGGCTTCGGGATCAAGATCACCAGCTACACCTACCTGACCGCGCTCGCGCTGCTCTCGCGCAAGGCGGGGCGGCCCGTCAAGTGGAGCGAGTCGCGCTGGGAGCACCTCGCCGCCTCCGCGCACGGCAACGAGCGGACGTTCCTCGACGTCGAGGTGCCCGTGATGAGCGACGGGACGATCCTCGGCTTCAAGGTGCGGGCCTTCGACGACGCCGGCGCGTACCTGCGCTACGAGCCACTCGGCGCGGTGATCTGGTCCCAGGTCGTGCCCGGCAACTACCGCTTCAAGCACGTCCGCGTCGACTACACGGAGACGCTGACCAACAAGTGCCCGGTCGGGCCCAACCGCGGCTATTCGCGCCTCCAGCACCTGTGGCTGATCGAGCGGATCGTCGACATCGTCGCCAAGGAGCTGGGCTTCGACCCGGTCGAGCTTCGCAAGCTCAACTACATCCAGCCCGAGGAGTTCCCCTACGAGACGCCGAACGGCTGCATCTACGACTCGGGCGACTACCCGGCGATGCTCGAGCGGGTGCTCGAGCTGATCGACTACAGGGGCGCCCGCGAGCGCCAGCGCGCGGCCGCGGGAACGGGCCGGCGGATCGGGATCGGGATCGGCTCGACGCTCGACTCCGGCACCAACAACTTCGGCCAGTCGCGGATCATCAACTCGGCGCTGCCGTTCTCCGGCAACGGCGAGGCGGCCGTCGTGCGGCTCGACCTCTACGGCGAGGTGACCGTCACGATCGGCACGACGCCTCAGGGCCAGGGGCACGAGACGACCGCCGCGCAGGTGACCGCCGACATCCTCGGCATGAGCCCCGATCAGGTCCACGTCGTCGCCGGCTACAACAAGGCGGCCAACACCTACGTCGGCTTCTCCGGCACCTACGCGAGCCAGTTCGCGGTCACCGGGCTCGGCGCGGTGATGGGAGCGGCGGAGAAGCTGCGCGGGGAGATCGTCAAGGTCGGGGCGTGCATGCTCGGCGCCGAGGAGTCAGACATCGAGCTCGCGGGAGGGTTCGTGCGCCTGGCCGCCAACCCCGAGGCGGCGATCCCCTTCATCGGGATCGCGGCGACGGTCTTCGCGAACGTCGCCGAGCTGCCCGGCGAGCTCGCCGACTCGGTGACGCTCAACTGCCGCCACGTCTACCGCCCGCCGTTCACGGTCCCCGACCACGAGACCAAGCGCGGCAAGCTGACGCTGACCTACGCGAGCCAGATCCACGCGGCGGTCATCGAGATCGACGAGGAGACCGGCCAGGTGAAGATCCTCGACTACGCCGCCGTGGACGAGTGCGGGCGAAAGATCAACCCCAAGATCGTCGAGGGACAGGTCCACGGCGCGACCGGGCACGGGATCGGCGCCGCGCTCTATGAGACGTTCGAGTACGACGCCGACGGCCAGCTGCGCAACGCGACGTTCATGGACTACCACGTGGCGACAGCGCTCGACGTTCCGGACATCCGCTACGACGACATCGAGTGCCCGTCGCCGTTCACGCCGAACGGGGCAAAGGGCATGGGCGAAGGCGGCGGAGCGCCGCTGTCGACGATCTGCAGCGCGATCGAGGACGCCCTGCCGGATGGCGCGCACGTCGTCTTCGACACCCACAACAGCTCCGAGCGGGTCTACGACCTTCTGCGCAGCGCCGCAGCCCAGGGGCCGCGCGGAGTCGAGGTGGTGTCGCGATGAGCGCCGTCAGCGGATCGAGCACCGTCGCCGCCGAGCGCGAGCGTCTGTGGGAGGTGCTCAGCGACCCGGCCCGCCTCGGCGCCGCGCTGCCGGGCGTCAACGACGTCTCAGTCGATGACTCCGCGCACTTCAGCGCCGTCGCTTGCCCGGCGACCGCGCTCGGCGAGACGCGCCTTCAGATGGAGTTCGAGATCCTCGAGGAGCGCCGCGGCGAGTACGTCCGGATCGCCGGGTCCGGCCTGGCCGGCGAGAACCGCATCGAGCTGAACGTCGAGCTCTCGCTCGAGGACGCCGCGGGCGGCGGGACCGCGGCGCGCTGGCGTGGCGACGTGACGCTTCGCGGCGTGCTCGGCTCGCTGCTCCAGCGCGGCATCGGCTCGATCTTCAACGAGCAGGTCGAGGCGGTCCTGGCCGCCGGAGCTTCGGACGGGTCGTGAGCGCGTGGCGACCGGCTTGATCAGGCTCGCCGGCGCGAACGCGGTCGACGGCCACCGGACGCTCGCCGACCGCGCGTTCACGGCGCTTCACGACGCGATCGTCACGGGCCTGCTCGCGCCCGGCGAGCGGCTGCCGATCGAGGAGCTTGGGGCGTCGCTCGGCATGAGCGCGATGCCGATCCGCGAGGCGCTGCGGCGGCTCGACGCCGCCGGCCTGGTCGAGAACATCCCCCACCGCGGCGCCCGCGTGACCGAGCTCTCGATCGAGGACCTCGCCGAGGTCTACGAGGCGCGGCTCGCGCTCGAGCCGCTGGCGGTGGCGCGCGCGGCCGAGCGCTTCGACGGCGACGCCGCGGCGCTCGCCGGCGAGCGGCTCGCCGTGCTCACCGCGCTTCGCGACACCAACTCGCCCGAGACGTGGGCGGCCCACACGGCGTTTCACTTTGCGCTCTATGAGGCCGCCGACTCGAGCTGGCTGCTGCGACTGATCGAGCCGCTGTGGGAGACGAGCCAGCGCTACCGCCTGGCAACGAAGATCGCGCCGAAGCTCGAGGCGCGCCGCGCCGAGCACGAGGAGATCCTGCGGGCCTGCGTCGAGCACGACGCCGCGCATGCGGCGCGGTCGCTGTACAACCATCTGGCGGCGACCGCCAACATGGTCTCCGCCGCGATGGGCGGCGTCGCGCTGTTTGAGCCGCGCTCGTAGCGGCGCCGAGCCCACTCGAGCGAAGCGAGGCCGCTAGGCCTGCTCGATCCGAAGCCGGTTGCCCGCGGGGTCGCGCACGGCGGCGTCGCGGACGCCCCACGGCTGGCTGGCCGGCTCCTGGAGGACCTCCACGCCGGGGGCGGTTGCGACCTTCGTGAAGGTCGCGTCGAGGTCGTCGGAGCGGAAATGGACGGGGTACATCTCGCCCTTGGCGAGCATCGCCGCGAGCGCGTCGCCGTCCTCCTGCGAGCGACCCGCGTGGGGCTGCGAGAGGACGATGCCGATCTCGGGCTGGTCTTCGGCCACGAGGGTTATCCAGCGGAAGCCGCCGTTGGCGACCTCGTTTTGCACGGTCAGGCCGAGGGTGTCGCGGTAGAACGCCAATGCTGCGTCGGGGTCGTCGACGAGGATGTGAACAACGCTGAGGGAAACGGTCATGGCGCCGACTCTAGGCGCGCGCGGCCGCGGATGCTTCTTCGAAACTGACCTGTTGCGCGCGGGCGTCGGTCCTGCGCGGCCGCGTCAGCACCATCGTCTGGCAGGGCGGCACGACGCGCAGCGCGTCGTGGTTGCGGGCGCGATAGGCCGACGGCGACTCGCCGACGACCTCGGTGAAGCGAGCCGAGAACGAGCCGAGGCTGACCCAGCCGACCTCGAAGCAGACGTCGGTGACGCTCTGGTCGCCGCGGCGCAGCAGCGCCTTCGCCCGCTCGATGCGCCGCGTCATCAGGTAGGAGTACGGCGTTTCGGAGTACGCCTCGCGGAAGCGGCGGCTGAAGTGCGCCGGCGACATCAGCGCCGTGCGAGCGAGCGCCGCGACGTCGAGCGGCTGTGCGTACTCGCGGTCCATCCGGTCGCGGGCCCGGCGCAGCCGGCGCAGCTCGTCGAGGTCGACGCTCACGCCGTCAATTGTGCACTCCCGCGGCCGGCGGCGGGTCGAGACCACCGGTCGCGTGCGCGATGATGTGGCCCGTTCGCAGCGGCACATCGACTCCACGGAGGCCCCCAGATGGAAGCGCTTTACAGCACCACCGGCATCTCGAGCGGCGACGGGCGCGACGGCAGGGCGGCGCTCGCCGACGGGAGCCTCGAACTCGAGATGGCACCCCCGAAGGAGACCGGCGGCAGGGGTGGCGGCGCGAACCCCGAGCAGCTGTTCGCGCTCGGCTACGCCGCGTGCTTCCACAGCGCCCTGAAGGTCTCCGGCGGGCGCCTTGACAAGAAGGTCGGCGGCTCGACGGTCAAGGCGACCGTCACGCTCGGCCGCGACGAGTCCGGCTTCTCGCTGGCGGTCGAGCTGAGCGCGACGGTCCCGGGTCTCGGCGAAGAGGAGATCCGCGAACTGCTCGAAGCCGCCCACGGGATCTGCCCGTACTCGAAGGCGACACGCGGGAACATCCCCGTCACGCTGACCGTCGGCTGAGATGCGGGCGGCCGTCACGATCCTCACCGCGCTGGCCGCGGCAGGGATCTTCGGCGGCCGCTCGCAACCCCCCGCCGTCGCGGTCGGGGCACCGGCCGGCGCCGCCGTGAAGCTCGGCGCGGCGCCGGTCGGCCTGAGCGTCGAGTACCAGGTGCTCGCGCGCGACATGGGATCGGCCGCCTGCCCGCCGGCGGCGCTGGTGTCGGCGCTGCGCGCCCTCGGCGCGCCGGTGCTGCGGATCGGCGGCGACTCGCAGGATCAGACGGCGCCCGCCGGGACGGCGCCGGCGCCCGGCGTGAGCGATCTGGGGGCCGGGTTCTGGTCGCGGCTTGGCTGCCTCGAGCGCGACACGGCGCTGCCGATCGTCGTCGGGATCAACCTCGCCTCCGCTCAACCGGCGTGGGCCGCGCAGATCGCGGCCGGCGCACGCTCAGCGGTGCCGGCCTCGCGGCTGAGCTTCGAGCTCGGAAACGAGCCGGACATCTACGGCGTGCACGTGCCCTGGTGGAACGGTCGCGCGCTGAGCCATGCGCCGATGCCGTTCGCGGTCTACCTGTCACGGGCCCGCGCGGCGCGCGCCCGGCTCGGCGCGGGCGCGCGCGTCGAGGGTCCGGACTTCGCGTCGGGGCGCTGGGTCGCGCAGGTCCCGGCGCTGATCCGCGGGCTTGGCCTGAGCGCCGTCGACGCTCACTTCTACCCCCTCGCCGCGTGCTCGCCGCGCGCGAAGGTGTCGGCCGCCGAGCTCCTCTCGCGGGCCGTGGTGGCCAAGGTCTTCGAGCGGATCTCGCTCGTGCGCGACGCTGCCGCGGCCGCCCTGCCGGCGCTCGTGTCGGAGTCCAATTCGGTCAGCTGCGGCGGCGTGGCCGGCGTCTCCGACGGCCCGGCCGCCGCGGTCTGGGGGGCGCGCGCGGTGCTCGAGGCGCTGCGGGCCGGCTTCGCATCGGTTCGCTTTCACTCGAGCGGCGGTCGCTATGACCCGTTCGTGGTCAACGGGTCGGGCGTGACAGCTCGGCCGCTCTACCTCGCGCTGCGCGCGATCGAGCCTCTGCTGGTGCGGGGCGCGCGGCTCGAGTGGATCCCCGACGCGCACGCGCTGAACGGGATGGCGCTCGTCACGCCGCGCGTCACGTTCCTTGACAACTATGGCTCGGCACCCCTGTGGGTCGGCGTCTCGGCGCGCGGCGGCGCCGAGGTCACGGCGATCGTGGACGGCGACCCGGTCGTCGAGCGCAGCACCGTGCGCGCGAGCGGCGGCCGGGCGCGGGTGAAGCTGCCGCCGCAGTCGCTTGTGGCGATCCGCGCTCAGCCGGCGGCCAGCACGTAGACGCGCAGCGGGCCGCTCGGATAGCGAGCTCCGGCGAACGACGCGACGCGGTAGTCGTTGCCGCGGTAGCTCACCCGCCCCGAGTCGGGCAGCACCGCCGGTCCCGGGAACGTGCCGCCGAGCTGCTGCGAGCCCGAGCGCACGAGGACCGGCTCGCCCGTCAGGTAATGGACGAGGTAGGCGAAGCCGTGCGCGTTCTGAACCGCCAGCACAGCGTGGGCGACGACCGCTCCGGCGGCATCGGTGATCGGCGCGCGAACCGGTGAGATGAGCGGGAGCTTGCCGTCGGACGCGGCGACGAGATGCCCACCGACGAGCACCCGCAACCCGCCGAACCCGCCCTTGTTCACCAGCTCGGTGACGAGCGTCGAGGCGGCCGCGTAGTCGCCCGCGGCGATGGCGACCGGAAGCCCGCGATCCTTGATCAGCGCATCGAGCGCGAACTGGATCGAGGTCCCGGTGCTCGCACGGCCGTAGGCGAGGCGAGCGATCGCCGCCGCCTCATCGGCGCGCACCTGCGCGCAGGGCTGCTTGGAAAGCGATGCCGGCGGCGCTCGGACGAGCAGCCAGACGCGCAGCTGCCCGGTCGGGAAGTGGCCGACATCGAACGAGTCGACGAGATAGCGCGCGCCGTGGACGAGCGTCGTGCCGGTCCCCGGCAGCGTCGCCGGGTCGGCGGCGATGTCACGCTGCACGAGCTGCCCGTTGTAGGTCATCACGCTGTGCTGGCCGACGAGTCGCGAGATCAGCAGCTCATAGCCGAGGTCGTCCTGGATCGACATCGTGAAGCTGGCGATCACGCGCCCACCGCTGCGAAGCGTCCCCTGCACCGGCGCGAGCACGTGCGGGCCGCCGACATCGCCGAGCACCCGCCCGGCGCTCACGACCTGGAGGCGGACGATGTGCATGTGGTTGTAGACGAGCGCGTAGACGGCGCTCTGCACGGCCGCCCGGTCTCCCGCCGACACGGCGCTCAGCAGCGCGGAGTTGGTCTCGATCGCGTGGACCGCCCGCCGCACCGCGTGGCCGTCGCGCTCGCCCTGCGCGATCCGAAGGACCGCGGCAAGCGCGGTCGAGTCGTAGGCCGAGACGGTCGCCGAACCGCAGGCGGTCGTGACCGCCGCCGGCGCTCCACCGCTGGCGCCCGCCACGACGATCGCCGCGATCGCGATGATCGCCGCCACCGCAAGCAGCGACGTTGCGACGCGAGCGGTGTGCGACATGCCGGCGACACCGTATCGCCTGCGCACCTAAACGGCCGCAACGTGCGGTGAGAGTCCTCCAAGCCGTCCGCAGCCCGCGTTAGGGTGGATTTTGCGATGGACGCTCAACGCGAGAGCGCGCGCAGGCTCTGGTTCAACCGGCCGGTCGAGCCACCACCGACCGACCAGGAAGCCGAGGTCAGGGCGACGCTGTACGCCCCGCCCGCGGAGACCGAGCGGACGGTTCTGCTGGTCAGCGCCGAGCGGCGCATGCGACCCGCCGCCTGAGACTCAGGAAACTCACAGCATCGCCCGCCACAATCGGCGCGTGCCGGCGGCTGAGCTCAGTGACGAAGCGGTTCGGATCCTGGTCGTCGACGACGAGCCCAACATCGTCGACGTGATCTCGATGGCGCTTCGCTATGAGGGCTTCCAGGTCGAGTCCGCCGCCAACGGCGCCGCCGCGATCGCCGCCGTGGCCAGCCATCGGCCGCAGCTTCTGGTCCTCGATGTGATGCTGCCCGATTTCGACGGCTTCGAGGTCGCGCGCCGCCTCGCGGCGGCGCACGTCGACCTCCCGATCATCTTCCTGACGGCGCGCGACTCCACCGAGGACAAGGTCCATGGCCTGACCGTCGGCGGCGACGACTACGTCACCAAGCCGTTCAGCCTCGAGGAGCTTGTCGCGCGCATCCGCACGATCCTTCGCCGCTCCGGGCTGTCGGGAGAAGCGAGCCCGAGACTCGTGTTCGCCGACCTCGAGCTCGACGAGGACGCGCACGAGGTCAGCCGCGCCGGCCGGCTGATCGAACTGACGGCCACGGAGTTCCGGCTGCTTCGCTACCTGATGCTCAACCCGCGCCGCGTGCTGACCCGTTCGCAGCTCCTCGACCACGTCTGGAACTACGACTTCGGCGGCGACGCGCGCGTCCTTGAGACCTACATCAGCTATCTGCGCAAGAAGGTCGAGGTCGCGGGGCCACGGCTGATTCACACCGTGCGCGGCGTCGGCTACGCACTGCGGCTGCCGCGGAGCTGAGGTCGAGGTGTCGCTTCGCGCCCGCCTGCTGATCGGGCTCGTCGTCGTCACCGCCCTCGGGCTGATCGTCGCCGGGCTGGTGACCTACGCGGCGGAGCGCTCGTTCCTGATCAGCCGGGTCAATCAGGAGCTGAATGCCAACGTGGGGGCGTTTGAGAACGTCCTTGACAATGATCTCCAGTTGCACGGGCGTCCGCCGGGCGGCTCCGACCACGACGACAGCGGCCGGCCGATCTTCCCCCACGGTCCCGGCGCGCCGGCCGGTGCGACGACCGGCGAGCTGCTCCCTCCCGGCACCTACGCGATCTACATCGCGCCGAATGGCAAGGAGCGCCCCTTCGAGGTCGTCGAGCAGCTCTCCCCGCCCGCACTCCCCTCCTCGATCAAGCTTTGGACGCCGCGCCAGCCCCACGTCATCACCGTCGATTCGAAGGCCGGCTCGAGCCTCCAGTACCGACTGATCGAGAAGGCCTCCGACACCGGCGCCGGACGTCTTGTCATCGCCCTCCCGCTCAACGACGTCGCGCAGACGCTGCACCGCCTGCGCAACGTCGGCGTGATCGTGATCGCAAGCGTGCTGGCGATCCTCACCGTGCTTTCCTGGCTCTTGATCCGCCTCGGTCTGCGGCCGCTCGATCGGATGGGCACGACGGCCGGCGCGATCGCCGCCGGCGACCTCTCGCGTCGTGTCGAGGACGAGAACCCGCGTACCGAGGTGGGGCGTCTTGCGCTCGCGTTGAACGCGATGCTCGGCCAGATCGAGCGCGCCTTCGCCGAGCGCCAGGCGAGCGAGGACCGTCTGCGACGCTTCCTTTCCGACGCCTCGCACGAGCTGCGCACGCCGCTGACCTCGATCCGCGGCTACGCCGAGCTCTACCGGATGGGCGTCGCGTCGAGCCCGCAGGAGGCGGCGAAGGCGATGGAGCGCATCGAGCACGAGGCCGCGCGGATGGGTGTGCTCGTCGAGGACCTGCTCGCGCTGGCCCGCCTGGACGAGCTTCCGCCGCGCCGCCACGACCCGGTCGACCTCGCGCCGCTCGTGCGCGACGCTGCCGATGACGCCCGCGCGGCGGCTCCCGACCGCGAGATCCTCGCGCGCGCCGAGGGCGAGCATGTCGTCAGCGGCGACTCCTCGCAGCTTCGCCAGGTGCTGGCCAACCTGACGCGCAACGCGCTCACACACACGCCGGCCGGCACGCCGATCGAGCTGTCCGTGAAGGACGCTGACGGATCCGCGCGCGTGGCGGTCCGCGACCACGGCCCCGGTCTGCCCGCGGGGGCGGACTCGAACGTGTTCGAGCGCTTCTGGCGCGCGGAGGCCGGCCGCGAGCGAGGCAAGGCCGGCGCCGGGCTCGGCCTGGCGATCGTCGCGGCGATCGTCGACGCCCACGACGGCCGTGTCAGCGCCTCGAACGCTCCCGGCGGCGGAGCGGAGTTCGTGATCGACCTTCCCCTCCGTCGCCGCTAAGCGGCGGCCGCGGCGATCACGGCCGGCGCGCCGAACTCGATCAGGCAGGGGGGAACCGCGACGGTTCGGTCCTCGCGCTGGTGGTTTTCGAGCAGCGCGATGATCGTACGTCCGACCGCCACGGCGGTGCCGTTGAGGGTGGCCGCGGTGAGCGGACGCCCGCCGGCGCGGCTGCGCACGCGGATCTCGAGGCGCCGCGCCTGGTAGTCGGTCGTGTTCGAGCAGGACGTCAGCTCACGGTAGCGCCCCTGGCTCGGGAGCCACGCCTCGCAGTCGTACTTCTTGGCCGCCGAGGCGCCGAGGTCTGAGACCGAGATGTTGACAACGCGGTACGGGATCTCGAGCTCGCGCAGAAGCGCCTCCTCTGTGTCGAGGATCTGCTCGTGCTGAGCGGCGGCCTCGGCGGGCGTCGTGAACACGAACATCTCGACCTTGTCGAACTGGTGGACGCGGAAGATCCCGCGCGTGTCCTTCCCGGCGGCGCCCGCCTCGCGGCGAAAGCACGGCGAGAAGCCCGCATAGCGGAGCGGCAGATCCGCGCCATCGAGGATCTCTCCCGCGTGGAGGGACGCCAGCGCCACCTCCGAGGTCCCGACGAGGTAGAGCTCGTCGTCGGGCAGCGCGTAGATCTGCTGCTCGGTGTCGGGCAGGAAGCCCGTGCCATAGAGGGCCTCCTCGCGCACCAGGACCGGGGGGATCACGGGCTCGAAGCCGCGCGCGCGAAGCCGCTCGAGCGACCACCGAACGAGCGCGAGCTCCAACATCACCAAGTCGCCCTTGAGGTAGGCGAAGCGCGCTCCGGAGAGCCGCGCCGCGGCCTCCATGTCGATCAGCGGACCGGCCAGCTCGAGATGGTCGGCGGCCGGCTCGGTGCGCGGCTCGCCGACCGCGCGGATCACGGTGTCGGAGTCGGCGGCGTCCTCGAGCGGAAGGTTCGGAAGCGCGACGAGCGCGTTGTCGAGCTCCGCCGTGACGTGGGCGAGGTCGCTCTCGAGCTCCTTCTCGCGCGCCCCGTGGGCGCGCATCGCCTCGATCGCCTCGGCGGTGTCGCCGCCCGCGCGCTTGGCTCGCGCGATCTCCTGCGACGCGGCGTTCTTGGCCGCGCGCAGCGACTCGAGCTCCGGGAGCAGCTCGCGGCGGCGCGCGTCGAGCGCCGCGACCGCGTCGACGCGCGGCCCGTAGTCCTCTCCGCGGCGCGCGAGCGCGGCGCGCACCGCGTCGCCCTGCTCGCTGATCAGCCGCAGGTCGAGAACCGCGAAGCTCCTAACCTCCGCAGGGCGCGCCGCCGCCGATCGTCGGCGTGTGCGGCGCCTGCAGCCCGGCGTACTTGGCGAGGAAGCGCGCGACCGCCTTGGCCTGATCGCCGATGACGATGTCCTGCGGCATGATCTGGCCGCTGAAGCCGCCGTTCTCGATCGCGTAGAGAACGCAGGCGTAACCCTCCTTGCGGAAGTTGAAGTTGGGCGCCTGGGTCCGCAGGCGGCCCTGAACCGAGCTCGCCGAGCCCTCGGCGCCAACCAGCGACAGCGTGTGGCAGCCCGAGCAGTGAGTCAGGAACAGCGCGGCTCCCTGGCGGTAGGGGCTGTTCTTGGCGAGCTTGATGGTCTGCGAGGAGCAGGCGCTGATCGCGATCGCGGAGGCCGCGGTGACAGCCACGGCCCGGGCGAGCTTTGCTTTCGAAGCCATTCGCGCGCAGATCATATGGGGAAGGGCAGGCGACGCAGGAGTTGGAGCGGGCGCGGCGAAAGTCCTACTCCCGGCGTCGGTTGGAGACGGTCGCTTCCTGACTTCGCGATCGATCCCTTACGGCGGCAACCAGATGCCGACGCCGGGATTTCCTCTCAGTAGGTGCCCGCCGCGCGCAGCGCGAGCACGAAGACGACGAGCGCCGCGAGCGCCATGATGCCCATCTCGCGGCGCAGGATCGTCAGCACGATCGCCTGCTGCTCGGCCTGCGGAAGCGCCGCGACGTCAGCCGCGCCGTCGAGGTCGCGCGCGCCCAGCACGTGGTCGGCCGCGACGACGCGCAACTGCTCGGCGACGAAGCCGACGACGGTCGGCACCAGCGCGTAGACGTAGAACAGGTTGCTCGCCGGGTGGCGGTTGGCGATCACCAGCGCGCCGACCAGCACGGCATAGCCGAGCGCCAGCCCCTGACCGATCCGCAACGCCACCCAGAACACGCGGCTGGGCTCGCCGACGTACCAGCGGAACGCGCCGAACAGCCCTGTCAGACCGTTGACACCAGCCACCGCGAGGGCCGCCCAGACGGCCAGATCGTGGACCCTCAAGGCCCGTCTATCCCCCGGGATATCGAGCGTTTTGCCACTAAGTAACACTCCGATACAAGGTCGCTGGGGAGTGGTATAACGCCACCTGTGATCAGAAGCTACCTGCCGGCGATCGTGTTCCTGGCGCTGGGATCGATCGTCGGCGGAGCGTTCGCGCTCCTCAACACGCTGTTCGGCCCGCGCCGCCGGATTCCCGCCAAGAGCCAGCCGTACGAGTGCGGCCTGCCGTCGGAGGTGAAGCGCGGATTCCGCTTCGGGATCAGCTTCTACCTGATCGGGATGCTGTTCATCCTCTTCGACACGGAGGTCTTCTTCTTCGCCCCGATCGCGATCCACCTGCGGGCCTACGGCATGTACGCGCTCGGCGAGACGATCACCTTCGTCGTGCTCCTCATGGTCGCGCTCGTCTACGTGTGGCGGCGCGGGGCGCTCGAATGGCGCTGACGCGCGAGCCGATCGAGCCCGGCAGCCTTCGCGCCCGCCAGCTCCTGGCCCGCGACCTGCTGCGCGGCGACCTCGAGGGCCTCGAGCTCGAGAAGCACGTCGAGCAGTCGATCCTCACGACGACGCTCGACCGGGCCGTCAACTGGGCGCGCGGCAACTCGCTGTACCCGGCGACGTTCGGCCTCGCCTGCTGCGCGATCGAGATGATGTCGATCGTCGCCGCGCGCGTCGACGTGGCGCGCTTCGGCTGGGAGGCCTTCCGCGCCTCGCCGCGCCAGGCAGACCTGCTGATCCTCTCCGGCCGCGTCTCGATCAAGATGGCGCCGGTCGTCCGCCGCATCTACGACCAGATGCTCGAGCCGCGATGGGCGATCGCGATGGGCGCCTGCTGCTCCTCGATGGGCGTCTTCAACAACTACGCGATCGTCCCGGCCGACAAGTTCATGCCGATCGACGTGCACGTGCCCGGCGGCCCGCCGCGGCCCGAGGCGCTGATGCACGGCATCCTCAAGCTGCGCGACAGAATCCAGGGCAACGCGCCGGCCGGTTGGCGCGAGCGCTACGGCGCCGAGGGCACCGAGGAGGTGCTCGGCGAGGCGGATCTCCCCGGCGTGAACGCGGTCAACGTGTTCCAGAGCGGCGAGACGCAACGTGCCTGACGCGACCGGTCTCGAGCTGATCGCTCAGGACCTGCGCGCCGCCGACGCCGACGCCGTCCTGGGGACCAGCTTCTTCCGCGAGGAGGCGACGATCGAGGTCGCCCCGGCGTTCCTGCGCACGGCTGCAGAGACGCTGCACGCGAAGGGCTACACGTTCATGGCGTCGTGCCACGGGGTCGACTACTACCCCGACGAGCCGCGACTCGGCGTCCACTACCAGCTGCTCGACATGCCGAACGTCGACCGCGTCTGCCTCAAGACGCGCGTGCCGATCGAGGCGCCGAACGTGCCGTCGCTGTGCGGTATCTGGCCGGGCGCGAACCACCCCGAGCGCGAGGTCTTCGACATGCTCGGCGTCGTCTTCGACGAGCACCCGGACCTGCGCCGCATCCTCATGCCCGAGGACTACGAGGGCCACCCGCAGCGGCGCGACTTCCCGATCGGCGGCGAGCCGGTGCTGTTCACCTACAACGAGGACAAGGTCCCGGGGTGGACGCGATGAGCGTCTCCGACTACCGCAAGCAGGAGGAGTCGGTCACGCTCAGCTCGCAGCCCGCGGGCGAGGGCATCGAGCAGGAGCTGATGACGATCAACATGGGGCCGCACCACCCGTCGACGCACGGGGTGCTGCGCCTGATCCTCACGCTCGAGGGCGAGACGGTC
>DATBPB010000044.1:0-88768 GCA_036561565.1 Solirubrobacteraceae bacterium
GCCAGCGTCTCGCCGGTGGCGGGGTTGGTGACGTCGAGCACGTCGGATGCGTCGGTCACCGGCGTCCACTGGCCGGCGATGTAGTTGTCAAGCGTGCGGGTTGCTGTGACTGCCATCAAGCGTCCATTCGTGGTCGGGGTCATTGGCGACGGCCCACAGGCGGGTGGGGCCGGCCATCACGTTCAGGTAATACAGGTCGTAGCCGGGCGGGGTCGAGACGGTGTGGTAGCCGCGCGGCACCAGCACGCAGTCGCGATCGCCGAATGCCAGCGACTCGTCGAGCGTGCGGTCGTTGCTGTACACCCGCTGCAGGCCGAACCCCCGCGAGGGCGAGATCCGGTGGTAGTAGGTCTCCTCGAGCAGAGTTTCGTCCGGGGGAGCGTCGCGGTCGTGCTTGTGCGGCGGATAGCTGGACCAGTGGCCGGCCGGCGTGATCACCTCGCAGACCAACAGCGAGTCGGCCTCCTGGTCGGCCATCAGGATCGGGCGGACCGTGCGCTCGAGCGCCCCGTACCCGCGGACCTCTGCTTCGATCCCGGCCCCGGGCAGTGGTCGCGCTGTCGCCCCTCCGCCCGGCGCCGGAGCCCAGCACAGCGCGACTTCGCCTTTGCCCTCGAGCGTCACGCTCGTGGCCGCCGGCAGGTAGGCGGCGTCCGGGAGCCCAGACCAGGGGTCTGCGCGACCTCCGAGGTCGCGCCAGTCACCGTGCTCGGAGCTGACCGTCACGGTACCGGAGATGACGACGGCGCACAGCTCACGGTCGCCGGTGTCCCGCCGGGCGATCGCACCTTCGCGCAAAGCGATCACTTCGAACCCGACGTAGCTCCAGCCCGCGGACTCCGGGGTGACCTCGAGGATCGTGCCGTCCGCGCGCGCGGCGGCGCTGTGCACGAGCAGCTCAGCCATCGGCTAGCCCAAGGTAGCTTCGCTGCGAGCGCCGCGCCCGCTCGTAGCGATCACGCGCAGCTCGCACGTCGGGCTCGTCGGATACCTCCGCGACCGGCACGTCCCACCAGCTCTCGGAGTCGAGCCCGTCGGCGTGGCGGTCTGCCTCGACGTAGATCACGACGGGACCGTCGGCGTCGCGGCCGACGCTCAGCGCGGCGCGCAGGTCGTCGATTGTCGGGGCGCGAATCACCTTGGCACCTAGGCTCTGCGCGTTGGCGGCGAGATCGAGCGGCAGCTCGTTGCCGCTGCCGTCGAGCAACTGCGTCCCGAACTCGCCTGAGCCGATCGAACGCGACAGCGCCCCGATCGAGGCGTAGCCGTGGTTGTCGACCAGCACGATCACCATCGGGATTCGCTGCGCGACCGCCGTGACGAGCTCTCCGGGAAGCATCAGGTACGAGCCGTCGCCGATCAGCACGAACACCTGCCGGTCGGGCGCCCCCAGCTTGACGCCGATGCCGCCTGGGATCTCATAGCCCATGCACGAGTAGCCGTACTCGACGTGGTAGCCCTTGCCGTCGGGATCCTGGGCGCGCCAGAGCTTGTGCAGATCGCCGGGGGCCGACCCGGCCGCGCAGACCACGACTCCGCGCTCGCCGGCCGCGTCGTTGACCGCGCCGATGATCGACGCCTGCGAGGGCGGCGACCCGGGCTCCGGCGGCAGCGACACGAGCCGCCGCACCTCGCCGGTCCACCACTCGGCTTCCTCTGTTGCGCGCATCTCCCACTCCGGTGCCACTCGCCAGCCGTGCAGGAGCTCGGCCAGTGCGATCAGCGCCGCGCGTGCGTCGGCCACGAGCGGCAGGGCGCTGTGCTTGGCGGCGTCGAAGCTCGCGACGTTGATGTTCACGAATCGCACCCCCGGGTCCTGGAAGGCCGACTTCGATGCGGTCGTGAAATCGCTCCAGCGGGTTCCGATCCCGATCACGAGATCGGCCTCGCGAGCGATGCGATTGGCCGCCGCGGTGCCCGTCACCCCGACCGCGCCGAGGCTGAGCTGGTGGTCTGAGACGAGCGCTCCGCGGCCCGCCTGGGTCTCGCACACCGGGATGCCGGTGGCGTCGACGAACTCGCGCAACGCAGCGGTCGCCTCGCTGTAGATCAAGCCCCCGCCCGCGACGATCAATGGGCGCTGCGCCGACCTGATCAGCTCCTCCGCGCGCACCATCGGCTCGAGCGCGGGCGGCTGGCGGTAGATCGCCCAGGTGCGCGGCTCCAGGAACTCGGCCGGGACGTCCAACGCCTCGGTCTGGACGTCCTCTGGCATCGCGAGCGTAACCGCACCGGTCTCGGCCGGGTCGGTCAGGACGCGCATCGCCTCGAGCGCCGCACTGATCAGCTGCTCGGGCCGCTCGATGCGCTCATAGAAACGCGACACCGGGCGCAGGCAGTCGTTGACCGAGACCGTCGCGTCGTGCGGCACCTCCAGCTGTTGGAGCACTGGATGCGGTGTACGCGTGGCGAACGTGTCGCCCGGGAGCAGCAGCACCGGCAGGCGGTTGACCGTCGCCAGCGCCGCGCCGGTGACCAGGTTCGTCGCGCCCGGACCGACGGACGTGGTGCAGGCGAACGTCCCGAGCCGGTTGCGCTGGCGCGCATAGCCCGCGGCGATGTGCACCATCCCCTGTTCGTTGCGCGCGGGATGAAACGGAAACAGCTTGCGGTACTGGTGCAACGCCTGGCCGATCCCGGCCACGTTCCCGTGTCCGAAGATCCCAAAGCAGCCCGCAAAGAACCGCGAACGCGTGCCGTCGCGCTCCACCTGCTGCACGGACAGGAACCGTACGAGGGCCTGTGCGGCGGTCAGCCGTTCCATACGCGCACCTCGCCTGCATTTTGCAGATCCCGGCCGAGCAGTTCGAGCACCTCGTGCTCGAACGGCATCGCTTGCGAGCACAGAAGCCGCGAGGCGACAATCCCGCCGGCGGCGCTGGCGAACGCGACGGAACGCTCGAACGGCCAGCCGGACAGCAGGCCGTGACAGAGCGCGCCTCCGAACGCGTCGCCCGCTCCCAGCCCGCACAGCACGTCGATCGCCGGCGGTGGGATCAGATGCTGCCCGCGGGGCGTCGCCAACAGCGCGCCGTCGCCGCCGAGCTTGACGATTGCCAGCTGCACGCCGCGCTCGAGCAGGCTCGCGGCGGCCGCGCGCGGTTCGCCGGAGCCGACCGCGATCTCGCATTCCTCGCGGTTGCCGACGGCGACGGTGGCGTGAGCGACGGCCGCCCCGATCCGTTCTGCGGCCTGCTCGCGCGAGCCCCAGAAGCTCGGTCGGTAGTCGAGGTCGAGGATCGTGTGCTCCCGTCGGCCCCGCGCCTCGAGCATCGCATGCACCGTGGAGCGGCTCGGCTCCTGTGCCAGCGCCCCGGCCGAGATCCACAGCACCGGGACGGCCCTGAGCGTGTCTGCGTCGACATGGTCGGCGCGGATCTGAAAGTCGGGCACCGGTGGATCGCGCCGAAACCAGAGCTTCGGGTCCTCCGGCGGGTCCAGCAGCGCGAACGCGACCGGCGTCACCGCTCCCGGCTCCACGGCGGCGTAACGCAGGTCCACGCCGAACTCGCGCAGCTCCGCCAGCGCGACCTCGCCGAGCGGGTCGTCTCCGACCTTCGTGGCGACGGCGGCGCGCCTCCCGAGACGGGCGGCGGCGATCGCGACGTTGGTGGGGCTGCCACCGACCGCCTTCTGGAACGTGCGCGCGGCGTGCCAGTCGGCACCGAGCTGATCGCAGTAGAGGTCAATGCTGATCCGGCCGACCGTCAGCAGCTCGAGGTCCGTCGAGCGCATCGGTCAGCCTCGACCGTCCAGAAAGGCGACGCTCTCCGCGACATCGGCCAGCGGTGCGCGTTCCGCCTCCGGGTCGTCCTCACTGATCGCGGTGTCCTGCTCGAGCACGAGCCAGCCGTCGTATTCGTGACGAGCAAGCTCGTCCATCGCCGCGGCGACTCCCGCATCGCCCCGTCCCAGCGGCACGAACAGTCCCTGCTTGGTCGCCGCCTGGAACGACAGTTCGCCCGATCGCACTCTCGCCCCGATCGTCGTGTCGACGTCCTTCAGGTGCGCGTGCACAATGCGGTCGCCGTGGTCGCGGACAAATGCGACCGGGTCCGCCCCGCCGATCAGCAAGTGGCCGGTGTCCAGACACCAGCCGACATCGAGGCGCTCGAGCGCGAGGCGCACCTGCTCGTCTGTCTCGACCAGGGTTCCCACGTGGGGATGCAGCGCGACCGTGAGGCCGTCTCCGGCCGCAATCGCCTCGATCGCCTCGACATTGGCGGCGAGGTTGCGCCAGCCGTCATCGTCGAGCTCAGTCGGCTGCGCCCAGCCTTCATCCTCGACGATCGACAGCACGAACATCCGCGCGCCGGCGCCGGCAAGCAACGCTGACGTCTCCTGCGCCAGCCGGGCCGCGTCGCCGAGCGAGCTGTGGTGGAGCACGAGCGGTACGAACGCGCCGACGAGCTGCAGGTCGTGGCGTCCCAGCGTCTCGCGCAGAGCGGCGGGGTCAGTCGGGAAGAACCCTGGCGGCCCGAGCTCGGTCCCGCGCAGTCCGAGCGAGGCCATCTCGGCCAGGACCCGCTCGGGATCGGGCATCACGCCCCAGCCGGGCACCTCGCACGCGCCCCACGAGATCGGCGCACCGGCAAGACGCTCGCTGACCGCTGCGTTGCTCACCATCGGCGCATCATCGCAGCGCCCCAAAAAGAAAGGGCCCGGCGGTGTCGCCGGGCCCTCATCAAGTACTGCTACGCGATTAGCGCGGTTTACATCATCCCCGACATGTCGGGCATGCCACCGCCACCGCCACCGCCGTCCTTCTCGGGGACCTCGGCGACGATCGCCTCGGTGGTGAGGATGTTCTTCGCGATCGATGCGGCGTTCTGCAGCGCCGACCGGGTGACCATCGCGGGGTCGATGATGCCCGCGCTGACGAGATCGACGATCTCGCCGGTGGCCGCGTTGAGGCCCTGGCCCTTCTTGGCCTTGCGGACGTCGTTGACGACGACCGAGCCCTCGAGCCCGGCGTTGTCGGCGATCTGACGCAGCGGCTCCTCGAGCGCGCGACGCACGATCTTCGCACCGGTCTGCTCGTCGGCATCCTCGTACTTCTCGAGGTTCAGCGCCTTCTGCGCCGCGAGAAGCGCGACGCCGCCGCCCGGCACGATGCCCTCCTCGAGGGCGGCACGGGTGGCCTGCAGCGCGTCCTCGACGCGGTGCTTCTTCTCCTTCATCTCGGTCTCGGTGGCAGCGCCGACCTTGACCACCGCAACACCACCGGAGAGCTTGGCCAGGCGCTCCTGGAGCTTCTCGCGGTCGAAGTCCGAGTCGGTGTTCTCGATCTCGGTCTTGATCTGGTTGATGCGGCCCTTGATGGCGTCGGTGTCGCCGTTGCCGTCCACGATCGTGGTCGTGTCCTTGGCGACGACCACGCGGCGAGCGCGGCCGAGCTGCGAGAGCTGCGTGTTCTCGAGCTTGAGACCCATCTCCTCGGTGATCACCTCGCCGCCCGTGAGGATCGCGATGTCCTCGAGCATGCGCTTGCGGCGGTCGCCGAAGCCCGGAGCCTTGACCGCGACGCCGGTGAAGGTGCCGCGGAGCTTGTTGACCACGAGCGTCGCGAGCGACTCGCCCTCGACGTCCTCGGAGATGATCAGGAGCGGCTTGCCCGACTGGATCGTCTGCTCGAGCACGGGCAGAAGGTCACGGACGGAGCCGATCTTCTGGTTGGCGATGAGGATGTAGGGGTCCTCGAGCGTCGCCTCCATGCGGTCCTGGTCGGTGACCATGTAGGGCGAGATGTAGCCCTTGTCGAACTGCATGCCCTCGGTGAACTCGAGGTCCATGCCGAACGTCTGGCCCTCCTCGACGTTGACGACGCCGTCCTTGCCGACGCGCTCGATCGCGTCCGCGATCACGTCGCCGATCTCCTCGTCGCCGGCCGAGATCGTCGCGACGCGAGCGATCTGGTCCTTGCCGGAGACCTCCTTGGACTGCGTGCCGATGTTGGCGACGACCTGGTCGACCGCCTTCTCGATACCGCGCTTGAGCGCGAGCGGGTTGGCACCCGCGGTGACGTTCTTCAGGCCTTGGCGGACGATCGCCTGGGCGAGAACGGTGGCCGTGGTCGTGCCGTCGCCGGCGACGTCGTTGGTTGCCGTGGCCACCTCGCGGACGAGCTGGGCGCCCTGGTTCTCGAACGGGTCCTGGACCTCGATCTCGCGGGCGATGGTCACGCCGTCGTTGGTGATCGTCGGCGCGCCGAACTTCTTGTCAAGGACGACGTAGCGACCCTTCGGGCCGAGCGTCACCTTGACGGCGTTTGCGACAGCGTCGACGCCGGCCTCGAGGGCCTTGCGCGCGTCGACGTTGTACTTCAGTTCCTTGTGAGCCATTCTGTGTCAGTCTCCTTAGGACTCGACGCGGGCGAGGACGTCGGACTCGCGCAGCACGAGCAGCTCCTCGCCGTCGATCTTGATCTCAGTCCCGCCGTACTTGCTGTAGAGGACCTCGTCGCCCTCGGAGACGTCGAGCGGAATCCGCTTGCCGTCGTCGTCGAGCTTGCCGTCGCCGACGGCCAGGACCTTCCCCTTCTGCGGCTTTTCCTTGGCGGTGTCAGGGAGGACGATGCCGCTCGCGGTCGTCTCCTCCTCCTCGATCGCCCGCACGATGAGGCGATCGCCCAGGGGCTTGAGCTTCATCTTCGAAACCTCCGTTGAGTGTGTGCTTCTCGCGGCGCGCGCTCCACTCGGAGGCCACCGGATGGGGTTGGCACTCTCGTTTTGAGAGTGCCAGTTAGCCCGGAGAATACAGGCTCGATGGGCCACGTGTCAAGGAAATTTGGCACTCTCGTCGCGAGAGTGCCAAATTACGCCCAAACGGCCGCGCCGGAGTCCAGGCCGCCGTGCCGACCGAACCGCAGCTGAGCTGCTCTTTCGACGCCGCCGGCCTCGAGCGCCAGCTCGAGCGCTACCGCGCGATCGGTCGCGGCGCGAGCGTCATCGAGCGCTCGCCGATGCTGCTCGCGTTGCGCTCGACCCCGCGACAGAGCCCCAGTCGATCGACACCGTCCTCGCGATCGAGCGCGAGTGCTGCCCGTTCTTCACGCTCGAGCGAAGCGGGCGCACGCTCGCGATCGCCGTCGCCGAGCGGCTCCATCAGCCCGCGCTCGACGCCATCGCCTTCGCGCTCGGGCTGGCCCGCCTGAGCCGTTCAGTTCTGAGCGCCGCCGAAGCCCTTGATCGCCTCGGTCATCCCCTGGGGCTTTTCGAGGATCGCGGAGAAGCGCACGACGGTGACGGTGTCGTCGAGTGAAACCTCGCGGCCGTAGATCTGCTCGAGGAAGTGGACGAGCTCCTCGTGGCGGCGGAACTCGGGGTTGTCGTGCTCGATGTCGCGCGGTGAGAGGTCGCGCAGGCGCATGACCTCGACCTGGTCGATGACGGCCTCGAAGATCTTCTCGCGGGGCGAGTACTGGTAGCCGATAGTGATCAGGACAGCCTGATTCTTGCGGTACTTGTGGGACTTGTCGCCGAGGCGGATCGTCGCCGTCTTGCGCCCGCGCTTGAGCTGATCGGCGAAGATCGTCGAGTAGAAGTTCAGGACCTGCACGCAGGGCAGGCTATCGGTCCAAGCTCGATTTAGATAGAGCGTTCTGGACCATCTCGCGCTCGCCCGGGTAGGTGAGCTGCCTGATCGCCTCGGCGATCGGCAGCCAGCGCGCATCCTCGATCTCGTGATCGTGATCCTCAGGCGTTCCGGAGCGGAATTCGAACAGGAAGAAGCGCACGCGCTTGCTGATCAGGCGCCCGTCGCGGCGATAGTGATAGCGCACTTCGCCCAGTGAGCCGACGAGATCGGCCTCGACGCCGCCCTCCTCGCGCACCTCGCGCGCCGCCGCCTGCTCGTCGGTCTCGCTGCCGTCGAGGTGGCCCTTGGGCAGCGCGAGCACGCGCGAGCCGTCGGCCGCGCGCCGCGTCGGCACGACGACGAGCACCTCGTCGCCCTTCACGACGACCCCGCCGGCAGAGCGCTCCTCCACCGCGCGGCCACGCCGGCGCCGCGCCGCGCCGTCGTGCGGGGCGCGCCGCGCCGAGCCTCGCGGCTCGCTCATCTCGACCGCTCGTTGCGGAAATCTGAAAAGCAGCAAAAAGCGGCCATACCGCAGTATTCCACCGCATGGCGGCAGCGCGCGTCGAGCGCCTCCGATGCCGCCGCTATCGTTGTCAGGCGTGCGTTTCCGCGCCCGCGCCGCTTTCGCAGCGCTGATCGTCGCGCTGGCGGTCGGCCCGCTCGCCGCCGACGCGGCGAAGAAGGCTCCCGTGCCGAAGCTGACCGCCGCGAACCTCTGGGCGACCGTCGACGTCTGCAATACCGCCGCGCACCCCGACACGATCGGCGTGCGCGGCTCGATGCCCGGCACCGGCGACAAGCACGAGACGATGTACATGCGCTTCCTGATCGAGTACCAAAGCTCCAGCGGCCGCTGGCATTACTTCGACGCGGGCGGGATCTCCGGCTACATACCGCTCGGCGACGCGGCGGCGGCGTCACGGCAGGCGGGCCAGAACTTCCGGCTCGCGTCGAACCGGTCGGCCACCTATCTGCTGCGTGGCGTGATCGAGTTCGACTGGCGGTTGAACGGGCGCAGCATCGCCGCGACGGTCCGCTCGACGAGCGGCGGACACCAGGTCGCCGCCGGCGGCGATCCGCCCGGGTTCAGCGCGGCGAGCTGCACGATTCAGGCGAACAAGCGCGGGTCGTTGCTGATCACGCCGGTCACGCCGAGCGCCGCAAGGCGCTGAATCAGCGCCCTGTCGTCGACGGTCCAGACGTAGATCTCCCCGCCCTCCTGCCCGACGGCGTCGACGAGACGCGGCGTGATGACGCTCCAGTGCGCCACGACCGCATCGATTGCGCCCGCGCGCAGCCGTGCCGCCGCCCGCTGCGGGATTCCGGCCCTATAGAGCCGCCCGACCGCGGCGAGCTCGTTGATGAGCGGCAGGTCGGGCACCGTCCACCCGCGCGGGATGTCGGGCGCGATCGCCCGCAGGCGCGCCAACACGCCGCGCACCCCGGTGCTGACGAACGCCCGCCCGCGCGTGCCGCTTGCGTCAAGCGCGGCGACCACCGCCTCCTCGACACCGCGCCGCTTGATGTCGATCTGAAGCCGGACGCCCTCGAAGGCCGGCGTCGCGAAGTGCGCCAGCGCGTCCTGCAGGCTCAGCGCCGGGTTGCGCGCCAGCGCGCCGTAGTCGTGGGCGACGAACAACTCGGTCGGCCGCGCGCGTCCCGGCAGCACGTCGAACTCGATCATGTCGACGCCGATCGCGACGGCCGCGTCGAAGCTCTCGAGCGTGTTGTCGACGGCCACCGCCGGGGCCCCGCGATGGCCGACGCGGATCAGCGCTGGCAAGCGGGGCACCAGTAGGTCGTGCGGTTGCCCTCGCCCTGCCCGGCGCTCGAGATCCGCCCGCCGCAGCGCCCGCACGCCTCGCCGGCCCGCCCGTAGACCGCGCGCGGGCGGGCCGTGAATCCATCGCGGGCCGACTGCGCCATGTGCTCGCGCGCGAATGCGACCGCCGCGAGGATCGCCTCGTCGGCGGTCAGGCCAACGGGCTTCCAGGGGTCGGCGCTCGCCGCGAAACAGGACTCCGACTTCCAGATGTTGCCGATCCCGGCGATCGTCCGCTGGTCTATCAGCGCGTCGCCCAAAGGCCGCGTCGGGTCATCCTCGCGGATCCGCCTGATCAGCTCCTGCGCGTCGAAGTTGGCGCCGAGGACGTCCTGGCCGAGCCCCGACAGCCGCGGGTCGGTTCGCGTGCGGGCCTCTGTCAGCAGCTCGAGCACGGGGCCGTCGAACTCGACGACCTCGCTCCCGTCGCTGGCGATCACGAGCCACGCTCGGCGCGGCGAGTGCCGCCAGTGCTCGCCCGGCCCATAGACCGCCCAGCTGCCGGTCATCCGCAGGTGCGAATGAAGGACCAGGTCGCCCTCGAAGTGCAGCAGCAGATGCTTCCCGCGCGCGTCCACACCGGTCACCGCCCGCCCGCCGAGACGCTGCGGCCAGCGATCCGCGTCGTGGCGGCGCTGCGGTGTGCGCAGGTCGTCCGGAACGCGACCCTCGAGGACCGCCCGGATGCGGTTCGCTGCGTGATGGATCGTGTCGCCCTCGGGCACGGCGACCGATCCTAGCCGTCTAGGTGAAGCGCGCGATGACCTTCGGCCGCGTCAGAACCACGAGCGGCATGAGCGCGGTGACCCAGGCGAGGACCAGGCCGCCATAGTTCCAGCGCTCGCCGGCGGCATCGGTCTGCGCCTGCGTCTGCGCGGACGCGAGGGCCTCGTTGAGAGCGGCAAGCTGCGCGTCGTTCTGCACCGACGGGCCGGCGTCGTTGAGCGCCGACAGCTTCGCGATCTCGCTCTGGGTCGCGGTGACGTGGGACTGCGCCCGCTCGGTCGCCAGCTGTGCGGCCGGCTGATCGACGTTGGCCTGGCGGACGTAGTTGTAGCTGCCATAGAGCGCGGCCGCGACGCCGATCACCGCCGCCAGGACGCACAGCTCGCGCAGCAGCTCGCGGCGCGCGAGCAGCCCGACGCCGAGGCAGATGTAGACGATCTCGAGCGTCACCGTGGCACTCGAGGAGTTGAAGTCGAGGTAGCCGAGCGAGATCAGCTTGCCGTCCCCGACCAGCGCGTAGAGCGCGGTCACGAGGAACAGCAGGCCGATGGCGGTGATCGCGTGCGACGCCCAGTCGGCCCGCTCGTGATCCGGCGGAACGACGACGCGCGTAGCCGCGACGGCCTCGACGGGCTTGCCGAAGGACAGGAACGGGTCGGGCAGATCGGCCATCCAGGCGCTCGAGACACCCATCGGCGCTCGCGCGCCCGCCCTTGAGGGAGTTCTAGGCGCTCAACGTGAGCCGCCGCGGTCCGGTCCGGAAGCCAAGCTCGACCAGCAACGCCTCGAGCGGGCCGCCGAGCACCGGTTCGCCGTCGACCCGCTCGATGTCGAGCTTGCGGATCCGCCCGCCGCGCACGGCATCGGCGAGCGCCGCGAGAGCGACGCGGAGGCGCTCACCCGTTGCGAACGTCAGCAGCCCGCGCCCGCCGGCTTCGGTGTAGCAGGCGAGGTCGGCCCCGACCAGCACGACGTGGGCGCCCGCGACCCGTGCCGGACGGCGACCTTCCCCCTCCTCTCCCTTCGGCCAGGGCAGCGCCGCACCGAACGGCTGCGCGGGGTCGGCGGCGGCCAGCACAAGCGGCGCCGCATCGTCGAGGTCGCGCTGCGCGCGCAGCCGCTCGACGGCGCCCGGGAGCGCGAACTGGGCGCCGCCGAGGCCCTCGATGAAGTAGCCGCGGCGGCAGATTCCGAGCGTCTCGAGCTGTGACAGCGAGTCGTAGAGCGCCGCGAACCCGCCCGCAACGCCCTCCGCCAAGGCGAGCTCGCGGGTCAGGATCCCGTAGCGCTCGAGCAGCAGCTCGGCGAGCGTGCGCCGCCGCGCGACGGGCTCAGCCGCCGGCTCGAACAGGGACGCTGCAAGCGACCAGCGGCCCTGCACCGGGGCTCGGGTCTGCGCCCGCGAGGAGCGCACCGCCGGGGCGAACCGCCGCGCGGCGCTGCGCGCGGAGGCGCCCGCGCCGCCGCCGCGAGCAAGCGACAGGCGTGGAGCGCGCAGCGGCGCCCAGGCGTCGTTGGTGACCTCGCCGGCCCAGACGAGATCCCACAGCGCCTCCGCCAACAGCGGCGTCTCGACGCCTAGCTCGGCAACCAGGTCGCCGAAGAAGCACGGCCGCGAGCGAAGCAGGGCGCGGATCAGCTCGTGCTCCTCGCCGGCCGGCGCTTCGAGCTTTGCCGCGGCGGCCGGCGGGCCGATCGCCGCGGCGTCGTCGCGGAAGTAGAGCGCCACGCGACCCGAGCGCCGCGCGATCGCCCCCGCCCCCACCCACACCACCTCGCCGGCCGCACACAGCTGGTCCAGCCAGCTCGTCGAGTAGGCGCCGCAGCGGCGCGGCAGCACGGCCCGCTCCCACAGCTCGGCCGGAAGGGCGAGGCCCTGCAGCGGCACGAGCACCTCGCGAAGCCGCTCGATCCCCGCGCCGGCGGAGGCGTGGCGGTCGATCCCCTGCCAGGACGGCAGGAACGTCGCGAGCGCGCGCCGCTCGGCCGGCTCGATCTCGCGCCGCAGCACCGCAAGCGACGCCCGCCGCAGGCGCCGCAGGACGTCGGTGTCACACCACTCGCGCTCCCCCGGCCGCGCGCGCGGGTCGCCGAGCGGCCGAAGCTCGCCGCGAACCAGCTCACCCTCGGCTTCGAGCTCGCGCAGCGGGCTCGACATGTCGACGCCGTAGCGCACGCTCGCCTCGGCCGTCGTGAACGGCCCGTTCGAGCGCGCGTGGCGCGCCGCCAGCTCGCGGAGCGCGCCCGGCACGTCCTCGAGAAAGGCGTCCGGCAGCCCCGACGGCGGCACGACGCCCAGCGCGTCGCGGTAGAGGCCCGCTTCCTGCGCGGCGATGTAGCGCTGCTCGCGCGCGACGCGCACCACGATCGCGCGCCGTTCGGCGACGAGGTCGGCGAGCAGCGCGGCGGCGTCGAGCCCCTCGAGGACGCGCTCGGCAACCTGCGCCGCCGACAGGTCGCCGAGCGCGCGAAGGACGTCGTGGAGCTCATCGCGCGATCCCGCGCGGCGCAGCGGCGAGCGGTGCTGCAGGTCCGCCTCGAGCGCCTCGAGCGCACCGGGATCGATCAGCTCGCGAAGCTCCTCCTGGCCGAGCAGCTCGCGCAGCAGCTCGCGGTCAAGCGACAGCGCCGCGGCGCGACGCTCGGCGTTCGGCGCGTCGCCCTCGTACATGTAGGTCGCGACGTAGTCGAACAGCAGCGAGGAGGCAAACGGCGAGGCGGTCGGCGTCTCGACCTCGACGAGCGATATCTCGCGCCGTGCCACAGAGCGCAGCAGCGACTCCAGCCCGTTGACGTCGAGGACGTCGCGCAGGCACTCGCGGTAGGTCTCGAGGATCAGCGGGAAGTCCGGGTAGCGCCGGGCCACCTCGAGCAGCGTCTGGGACTTCAGGCGCTGCTGCCACAGCGGCGTCCGCCTGCCGGGGTAGGCGCGCGGGATCAGCAACGCGCGCGCCGCGTTCTCGCGAAAGCGCGCGCCGAACAGGGCCGATGAGGCGAGCTCGCCGACGACCAGCTCCTCGACGTCCTCGGGCTCCGGCAGCACGAGCTCCGCCTGCGGCGGCTCGTCGGTGTCGGGCAGGTGGATGATGATCCCGTCGTCTGACCAGATCGCATCCGACTCCAGGCCGAAGCGCTCGCGGATCCGCGCCGACAGTGCCAGCCCCCACGCCGCGTGGATGCGGCCTCCGTAGGGCGTGAGCACGCACAGGCGCCAGTCGCCGATCTCGTCGCGGAAGCGCTCGATCACGATCGTTCGGTCCGACGGCACGACACCCGTCGCCGCCTGCTGCTCGCGCAGAAACTCGATCAGGTTCGCCGCGGCGAGCGGATCGAGGTCGTAGTCGCGCTCGAGAACCTCGGCGGGCTGCTCGACGGCCCAGCGCGAGAACGCGCCGATCGCCTCGCCGAGCTCGCGCGGGCGCCCGACCGAGTCGCCCTTCCAGAACGGCACGGCGCCCGGCGCCCCCGGCGCCGGGGTGACGACGACGCGGTCGCGGCCGATCTCCTCGATCCGCCAGGCGGTCGCGCCGAGCAGGAACGTCTGGCCGGGACGCGCCTCGTAGACCATCTCCTCGTCGAGCTCCCCGACGCGGCGGCCGTCCGGCAGCGTCACCCGGAACAGGCCGCGATCAGGGATCGTCCCGGCGTTGACGATCGCGAGCTTCGCGGCTCCCTTGCGCGCGCGGATCGTTCCCGCGAGACGGTCCCAGGTGATCCGCGGGCGAAGCTCGGCGAACTCACTCGACGGATAGCGCCCGTCGAGCATGTCGAGCACGTGCTCGAGCAGCTCGCGGCGAAGCTCGGCGTAGGAGTGGGTGCGGGTGACGAGCGCGTAGAGCTCATCGACCGACACCGTCTCCGCGCTCGCCGCGATCGCGACGATCTGCTGGGCCAGCACGTCGAGCGCGTTGCGCGGTACGACCGTCGGCTCGATCGCCCCCTCGCGCATCTGGCGGACGACGACCGCGCACTCGAGCAGATCGGCGCGGAACTTGGGGAAGATCCGGCCCTTGCTGGTCGCCCCGACGCCGTGGCCCGAGCGCCCGATCCGCTGCAGGCCGCGCGCGACCGACTTCGGCGACTCGACCTGGATCACGAGGTCGACCGCCCCCATGTCGATACCGAGCTCGAGCGAGGACGTGGCGACCAGGCACGGCAGCTCCCCGGCCTTCAGAAGCTCCTCGATCGCCGTGCGCTCCTCGCGCGCCAGCGACCCGTGGTGGGCGCGCGCGATCTCGAGCGGCGCCGCCTCGCCCGGCTCGCTCGAGTCGCCGGCGGCGAGCTCGTTGAGGCGCAGCGCGAGCCGTTCGGCGGCGCGGCGGCTGTTGACGAAGACGATCGTCGAGCGGTGCGTGCGGATCAGCTCGAGCAGCTGCGGGTAGATCGCGGGCCAGATCGAGCGCCGCGTCGCCTCGCCGCCGACGACCGGCTCGAGCGGGTCGGCGTCGACGCCGCGGTCGGGCTCGACCATCGACTCCACGGGCACGCGGATCTCGAGGTCGAGAGGCCGGCTCGAGCCGACGTCGACGATCCGCGCCCGCCGGCCCGGCCCGACCATGAATCGCGCGACCTCCTCGAGCGGTCGCTGCGTCGCCGACAGCCCGATCCGCTGCAGCGGGCCGTCGAGCCCCTCCTCGAGTCGCTCGAGCGTCAGCGCGAGATGCGCTCCGCGCTTGCTGCTCGCCACGGCGTGGATCTCATCGACGATCACAACCTCGACGCCGCGCAGGATCTCGCGGGCCTGCGAGGTCAGCATCAGATACAGCGACTCGGGCGTCGTGATCAGGATGTCCGGGACGCTGCGGAGCATCGCCGCGCGCTCGCGCTGCGGCGTGTCTCCGGTGCGGATCGCGACGCGGATTCGGTCGGCGAGACCGAGGCCGCGGAGCGGAGCCCGGAGGTTGCGCTCGACGTCGTAGGACAGCGCCTTGAGCGGTGATACGTAGAGCAGGCGCGTGCGGTGCTCCTGCGGCTCGCCGGCGGCGACGAAGCGATCGAGCGCCCACAGGAACGCCGCGAGCGTCTTGCCCGAGCCGGTCGGCGCGCTGATCAGCACGTGCTCGCCGGTCGCGATCGCGGGCCACGCCTGCTCCTGGGCGGGCGTCGGCGACTCGAAGGCGCGCGCGAACCAATCGCGTACCAGCGGGGTGAAGGCGGACAGCGGCACCACCGACGACGTTAGCGCGCCGCGCCGCCGGGGCGCACGATCTCGTTCAGGCGCCAGGCGGCGACGCGTCCGTCACCTCGTCCGCGGGCGGCGGACTCGGCGCCGCCTGGGCGCCGTAGGACAGGAAGTCGATCGTCACCGACTCGTCGATCGTGACGCCGTCGCGGGTGATCGGCAGCGACAGGCTGAGGCGGCGAACGAGATGCGAGCTGTCGATCCACGCATCGATCGGGAGCGTCGAGCTGCCGGTCGCCTGCTCGATCGTCGCGATCGTCTGCGCGTTCTGTCCGCCGGGCTCGAGCGACGCCAGGCGATTCAGATCGACAAGCGCCTGATAGCGGACCGTCGCGACGCCGTCCACGGTGTCCGGCCCGAGATCGCTGACGGTACCGGCGGCGCGCAGGTAGTCGAGCGTGCTGGCCGGGTTCTGCGACAGACCGGAGCTCTGCGCGTAGGCGGGGAGCGTCGTGCGAGTCCAGCTCGCGGGCCCGCTCTGCAGGTAGATGGAGGAGCCCGAGAAGATCTCATCGACCGTGCGGCCGAGCACGCTGACGCTCATCGATCCGGACACGCTCGGGCGGATGTTGATCGCGCCGGCGCCGCTGATCGCGAGGTTGAAGCCGTTTGCACTCGCGGAGACCGCGAGCTTGAAGCGGTAGCCGAGCTGCTGGGTGCTCGTATAGGCGGCGAGCGAGACCGGCGTCGATGGTGCCGACCCCCCTGAGTTCACAAGCAGCACGCCGCCGACCACGGCCGCGGCGAGGAGCGCGCATCCGATGCCCCAGGCGCGCACGGGCAGCCCGTGCTGCGCCGCCGCGGGCTGCAGGGACGTCGCGGAGCCCTCCCAGGCGAGGCCTTCGTGGTCCACGCGCCGGAAATCGGCCCGCGACGCGGGCTTCTTTATCTTTCGTCGGCGAGTTGCGCCATCCGTCTAGCGCGCGCGAGAACGTCGTCGAGCATCGCCGCGGTCAGCCGGCCGGTGAACGTGTTCTGCTGGCTGACGTGGAAGCTTGCGAGCAGCGCGGGCGAGCCGGGGTGCTCGGCGCCGTGGGCAAACCGCGGTCGCGGCCGGATCCCGAACAGTCGCGCCGCGGCGTCCCAGGCGAAGGCGCCGAGGCAGACGACCACACGCAGGTCGCGCAGCTCGGCGAACTCGGCGCGCGTGAAGGGCAGGCAGCTGTCGCGCTCGGCGGGCGTCGGGCGGTTCGCCGGCGGGGCGCAGCGAACCGCGGCGCAGATCCAGGTGTCGCTGACGCGAAGGCCGTCGCCGGCACGGATCGACTCGGCCCGGTTGGCGAGCCCGGCACGGTGAAGCGCCGCGAACAGGAAGTCGCCCGAGCGATCGCCGGTGAAGACCCGACCGGTGCGATTCCCGCCGTGGGCGGCTGGCGCGAGCCCGAGGATCGCGATCCGCGCCTGCGGGTCGCCGAAGCCCGCGAGCGGGCGTCCCCAGTAGTCCTCGTGCGCGTAGGCGGCGCGCTTCTCGCGCGCGACCTGCTCGCGCCAGCTCACCAGCCGCGGGCAGCGCCGGCACGACTCGATCTCGGCGGCGAGCGAGCCCAGCCGCTTCTCGCGTAGGCTCTGTGACATGTTCTCGCGGGCGGCTCTCATCGGCGGCGCCTCATTGGCGCTGCTGCTCGGCGGCTGCTCGCTCGGCCCGAGCAGCTCCAGCGGATCGAGCGCGGGCTTCACCGGGACCAAGGCACTCGTCGCCTCGACGCTCAACCTGCTCGCAAGCGACTCCTCGTCGACCTCCAACGGCTCCGACATCTGCAGTCACGTGCTCTCGAGCGCGCTTCAGAGCCGCCTCAACCAGATCGGCAAGTGCTCGACGATCATCAGCAACCAGCTGAAGACGATCGACGACACGACGCTGACGATCAAGTCGATCGCCGTCAGCGGTTCGAACGCCACGGCACGCGTCCAGACCGTCACCTACGGCAAGAAGGTCATCTCGACGGTGACGCTCCACAACGAGACCGCGGGCTGGCGGATCACCGGCCTCGGCGCCGGCTGATTCAGCCCTCGATCGCGCGGCCATACTGGCGCTCGTAGTACTCGCGGTAGGCGCCGCTTCGGATCGGCTCCCACCACCAGGCGTTGTCGCGATACCAGCCGACGGTGCGCTCGAGCCCCGCCTCGAACCCCGTCGCGGCCGACCAGCCGAGCGCCCGCACCTTCTGCGAGCCGAGCGAGTAGCGGCGGTCGTGACCGGGCCGGTCGGCGACGAACTCGATCAGCGACTCCTCGCGGCCGCACAGCTCGAGGATGCGCCGCACGACGTCGATGTTCGAGCACTCATCGGGCCCGCCGACGTTGTAGGCCTCACCGGCCACGCCGTTGGCGAGGACCTCCGCGATGGCGCTCGCGAAGTCCTCCACGAAAAGCCAGTTGCGGACGTTGAGCCCGTCGCCGTACACCGGCAGCCGGTCGCCCGCCAGCGCGTTCAGCACCATCAGCGGGATCAGCTTCTCGGGGTACTGGTAGGGACCGTAGTTGTTTGAGCCGCGGCAGATCAGCGTCTCGAGCCCGAACGTGTGGTGGTAGGCGGAGACGAGCAGATCGGCGCCGGCCTTCGTCGCGCTGTAGGGGCTCGAGGGGTTCAGCGGCGAGGATTCGCTGAAGGAACCCTCGGCGATCGAGCCGTAGACCTCGTCGGTTGAGACCTGGAGCAGGCGGACGCCGCGCTCGCGCGCCGCCTCGAGCAGCACGAACGTGCCGACGGCGTGGGTCCTGACGAACGCGTCGGGCTCTGCGATCGAGCGGTCGACATGCGTCTCGGCGGCGAAGTTGACGATCGCCTCGACGCCCTCGAGTGAGGCGGCCACCGCCGCCGGATCCTCGATCGCCGCGTGGACGAAGCTGAAGCGACGGTCGGTCTCGACGTCGCGGAGGTTCTCGCGCCGGCCGGCGTAGGTCAGCTTGTCGAGGACGACGACCTCATCGTCGCTCGTGGCGAGCCGATGGCGGACGAAGCTCGAGCCGATGAAGCCCGCTCCGCCGCACACCAGAAGCCTCACGCCGCGGCGCCTCCGTTCCTTGAGAGGTAGGCGCTGAGACCCTCCTGCCAGCTCGGCAGGACGACGTCGCTGCGCTCCGAGGCGAGCACGCTCCACGCGGGCCTGGGCGCCGCGCGGCCGAGCGCCTCGCTCGTCGTCTCGGTGACGGCGATGTCGACGCCGGCGGCGGCGAAGATCGCGCGCGCGAACTCGGCCCAGGAGCAATGACCCGATCCCGCGGCGTGAAACACCCCACCGCGGCCGGCGTTGGCTATGTCGAGCAGGCGCCCCGCCAGGTGAGCGGTGTAGGTCGGGCAGCCGACCTGGTCGGTCACGACCGCGACCTCGCGGCGCCCGTCGCCGGCCAGCGCGAGCATCGTCGCGACGAAGTTGCGCCCGCGCGGGCCGAACAGCCACGCCGAGCGGACGACGGCGTGGGCCGTCGAGGTGGCGAGGACCGCGTGCTCGCCACCGAGCTTCGTGCGCCCGTAGGCGCTGCGCGGATCGGTGCGGTCGGATTCGACGTAGGGCTCTGTCGCGGTGCCGTCGAACACGTAGTCGGTCGAGACGTGGACGAGGCGCGCGCCGCAGCGCGAAGCCGCGCGGGCGAGGTTGCCGGCGCCGTGGGCGTTGACGGCGAACGCCGTGACCTCGTCGGCCTCGGCGCCGTCGACGTCGGTGAACGCCGCGCAGTTGACGATCGCGTCCGCCCCCGCCGCGGCGACCGCCTCGTCGACCGCCGCATCGTCGGTGACGTCCAGCTCGGAGCGCGTCAGCGCCACGACGTCGTACCCGCGGGCCTGCGCCGCGGCGACGACGTCGCTTCCGAGCATGCCGGCGGCTCCGGGCACGAGCACCCGCATCAGGGCATCCTCACTTCGGAGCTGTCGCCGAGCATGAAGCGGTAGGCGCGGGGCTGGCGGCCGTCGCGGCTGATCCGCACGTCGCGCCCGAGCAGCGAGGACTCTACGCGGCCGTCCAGTCGGCGTACCTCGCAGCCGGCGAGCAGTATCGAGTGCTCGACCTCGGCGGACTCGATCACGCAGTCGTCCCCGATCGCGGTGTAGGGACCGACGTAGGCGTCGATCAGGCGAGCACGTGCACCGATGATCGCCGGGCCGCGTACGGTCGAGCGCTCCAGCCGCGCCCCTCGCGCGACGACGACGCGACCGTCGAGCTGCGAGTTCTCAAGCGTCCCATCGCAGCGCGGCTCGAGCGTGTCGAGGATCAGGCGGTTGGCCTCGAGCATGTCGGCGAGCTGGCCGGTGTCCTTCCACCAGCCCTGCACGATATGCGGCTCGACCTCGAACCCCGAGTCGATGAGGTGCTGGATCGCGTCGGTGATCTCGAGCTCGCCGCGGTCGCTCGGACGGATCGCGCGCGCGGCGTCGCAGATCCTGGCGGTGAACATGTAGACGCCGACGAGCGCGAGATCGCTGCGACGCTCGCGCGGCTTCTCGACGAGCCGCACGACGCGCTCGCCGTCGAGCTCGGCGACGCCGTAGTGCTCGGGGTCGGGCACCTTCGTGAGCAGGATCAGGGCGTCGGCCGAGCTCGCGCGGAAGCGATCGGCCAGCTCGACGATCCCGCCCTGGAGCAGGTTGTCGCCGAGGTACATCACGAACGGGTCACCGTCGAGGAACGACTCCGCGGCCAGGACGGCGTGCGCGAGGCCGCCCGGACGGTCCTGGACGATGTAGCTGATCCTCACGCCGAACAGCGAGCCGTCGCCGGCCGCGGCGCGGACCTCATCGCCCGTCTCCGGCGCGATCACGATCCCGACCTCCTCGATCCCCGCGGCCGCGACCGCCTCGATGCCATAGAAGAGGACCGGCTTGTTGGCGACCGGGATCAGCTGCTTGGCGCTGGTGTAGGTGATCGGGCGTAGGCGCGTGCCCCTGCCGCCGGAGAGGATCAGGCCCTTCATGCGAGCTTGCGATGGTCCCAGCTCGCCCGCGCGAGCTCGGCGAAGCGGACGCCGACGCGCTTGGCCGATTGGCGGGCGATCGTCTCAGCGACCTGCGCCGGCAGCTCGCCGGGGCCGAGGTAGCGGCTGTAGATCTCGCTGCCGAGGGCGTGGACGAGGGTTGCGTCGCGCTCGATCTCGGCCTTAGCTCTGAGCATCACGCCGCGCAACTCCTCGTAGCGCTCGCCCGCCTCGACGCTGAGCGTGGCCCGCGGGTCGCGCTCGAGGTTTCGCACCTTCTGCGAGGCGGCGTAGGTCCAGATCCAGACGTCGCGCTCGCCGCGCACGGTGTACCAAAGCGGCATCACGTGCGGCCAGCCGTCGCGGCCGTTCGTCGCGACCGCGACGACGCGCTGCTCGCGCAGGAACGCGCCGACCTCGGCGTCGCTCATCGCTATCTCGGCGCGGCGGCTCACCCGATGCGGGCCGCGGCTGCGAGCACCGCCTGACGGGCGTCCGCCGGCTCGAGCACGGCTGCGTCGCCGGCCTCCTTGAGGACCTCTCGGACGAGCCAGTCAACGCCGGCGAAGCTGAGCTCGACCGCGATCGCGCCGTCGTCCCAGCTCCCTACCACCCGCCGCTGCTCGCGCGCCCAGCGCGCTCGCTCCGGCGAGATCCAGACGCGCGCGATCCGAGACGCGCTGACCTCGCCCGTTCGCGGCCAGCCATCGACGTCGGCCGAGGGGTTGACCTCGGGCCGCGGCTTGAAGCGCTCCTTGGTCACCTGCGCGCGCTGCACCCGGTCGAGGCGGAAGTGGCGGACGTCCTCGCGCTGGGGGTCATAGGTCGCGACGTACCAGCCCTCGCGTCCGTTGATCAGCGCGTAGGGCTCGACCTTGCGCTTTGAGTACTCGTCCTCGTTCTCCTTGTAGTAGTCGAGCTCGACGAGGACGTGATTCTTGATCGCCCTTGAGATGACGCGCGAGACGTCGAAGTCGTCGCCGGCGGCGTGGGCGACCTGGAGGCCCTGCTCCATCGGGTCGCCCCCGAGCGCGGCGACGATCTTCTCGCGCGCGGACGCGAGCGAGCCCTGCGGCAAATGCTCCCCGATCAGGTCGATGGCCGCGACGAGCGCCTTGGCCTCGACGGGCAGCAGGCGGGCCGGACGCGCGAAGTTGTCGCTGTAGGGCTCGGGGTCGACGTCGATCGTCCCCGCCTCCTCGTCGATCTCGGCGTACAGCACGTAGGAGCCGCCGCCAAAGTTGACGACGTTCAGCACGCCGATGTCCTCGCGCAGCTCGGCGTCTGAGATCTGCAGCCGCTCGCAGACGTCGGCCATGTCCAGGCGGTGGCTGGCGCGGCCGGATTCGATCAGGATCGACGCCAGCGTGACGAGGCGCGCGAAGCGCTCGGGTCGAATCGGCGTCTCCGGGCGGGCGTCGCCGTTGCCGTTGGCGCTCGAGACGCCGGCGGGCGCGGGCGGCGGCTCGTCGTGAACGGTTCCCTTGGGCGCCTTGGTGTGGCGTTCGACGAGCAGCGCGGCGCGGCGCTTGAGCTCCGCGGCGAGCTCGGGCGGGCCGAGCACCTCGGCGTGCTCGCCGAGGCCGAGGACCCATGAGATCAGCTGGCGCTCGCTCGCGTAGCCGGTCACGAACAGCCGGTCGCCGCTGCCCTCGATCGGCCGGATCTCGCCGTAGCGGCCGAAGTGGCGCTCGAGCAGCCAGGCGATCCGCTCGGCGACGCGGATCTCGGCCGTCGCCTCGATCTCGCCGAACTGCCAGGCGGCGAGGTTCGCGTAGGCGCGCGGATCGAAGTCCGTGGGACGGCGGAAGTCGTGCTCGGCCTTGGTCGCATAGGCGACCTTGCCGCGGATCCGCGACAGACGAAAGACGCGCAGCGCCTCGCGCTCGTGTGAGTAGCCGAGCAGGTAGAACTGGCCGCCGCGGAACAGCAGGTGGTAGGGATCGACGGTCCGCGAGCCGAGCTCGTCTCGCTCCATCGTGTAGTACTCGAAGGTGATCGTCTTGTGGCGGAAGATCGCGGTCTCGATCTTGGCCAGCGACTGCGACAGCTCGTGACCTCCGGCGGAGGCGGTGATGCCGAGCGCGACGCCGGACTCCGACGGCGACGCGAGTGGGCTCGGCCGGCCCCAGGTGATCTGCTGGAGGGCGAGGCGGAGCGGCTCCGCGTAGGCGAATTCGCCGTCGAGCAGGCTGAGGGCGGTCGCGAGCCCGGCCAGCTCGGAGTCGGTGAACTCGATCGCCGGAAGGTGGAAGTTCTCGGGTCGCAGCGAGTAGTTCTCCTGCTCGGCCACGCCGTCGAGTGGCTTCTCGACCGTCAGCGGGATCCGCAGCGACTCGAGCTCGGCGCGGTCGGCGTAGAAGCGCCGCGCGAAGGCGTCCTCGTTCATTCCGCTGTAGCCCTCGACGTCGCGCTTGATGTCGAGCGCGGTGACGGGGCGGCGCTCGGCCATCAGGTAGGAGATCAGGGAGAGCTGACGGATCAGCTTCTCGGTGTCCTTTGCCATCGGCCCTGAACCATAGAGCCAGCGTGCGTCGCGCCTGCACGGACGGCCCGTATTTGCGCCGATTTGGCGCTTCCCGCGAAGCCCCGTCCAGCCCGAGTGGGTGGGGTCGCGCACGTATACTCGCGGCCGCAGCCAAACGGACACTCCGACCGGCGAGGTGCCAGCAGATGCTCGCGATCGACGCGCAGGCGGCCGACCTCCTCTTCTACGAGGCCCACACAACCTCGAGCTTCACCGACGAGGCGGTCAGCGACGAGCAGATCGAGGAGATCTGGAACCTGATCCGCTGGGCGCCGACCGGCGGCAACGCGAGCCCGGGCCGGCTGCTGCTGGTCCGCTCGCCGGAGGCGCGCGCGCGGCTCGTCCAGCACATGGGCGAGAGCAATCGCGCCAAGACGCTCGCGGCGCCGCTGACCGTCGTCGTCGCAGCCGACACGCGCTACCACGAGCTGTGGCCGACGATCGCGCCGCAGCGCCAGGAGGCGGCCGACCGCCTCGAGGGCGACCCCGCGGCGCGCGAGCGGCTGGCGATGCTCAGCGGCACGCTCGTGACCGCCTATTTCCTGATCGGGGTGCGGGCCGCCGGCCTCGCCGCCGGGCCGATGGGCGGCTTCGACCGCAACGGCGTCGATCAGGAGTTCTTCGCTGACGGCCGCTGGCGATCGATCCTGATCGTCAACGTCGGCACGGCCGCCGCGGGCGGGCACGGCGAGCGCCAGGGGCGGCTGTCGTTCGAGCAGGCCTCCCGAGTGGTCTAAGCCGCGTCGAGCTGCGCCGCTTCCTCGAGCGGCGCGATGACACCGAAGTAGGCGCCGCCGCCGAGGGCTCGGTCGAAGCCCGACCAGCGCTCGCCGTCGCGAAGCTCCTTCTCGAGGCGGTCGAAGGAGCCGAGCCGTCCGCCGAGGTTGTCGACCATGTGCACGAGCGTCGCCTCGCGCGTGGCGGGAAGCACGGGGCTCCCGTGCTCATGCGAGCCGTGGTGGGACAGGATGATGTGCAAGAGCGCCTTGGCGAGGTTGGGGGGGAAACCGTCGATGTCCTCGATCTCGCGCCGGACGCGGTAGTAGCCGAGCGCGATCTCGCCCTGCAGCCGGCCGTCGTCGGTGAGGTCGATGTTCGACGGGTCGTCGGTGTAGGCATCGAGCTTGCCGATGTCATGAAGGAGCGCGCCGGTCACGGCGACGTCGCGGTCGATTCCCGGGAAGGTCGCCGAGATCGCGCTCACCGCCTGGCCTACGGTCAGCGAATGCTCGAGCAGTCCGTGACGGTAGGCCTGGTGGTAGTACTTGGCCGCCGGCGCCTCGCGATAGGCCGCCCAGCCGTCCGCCCCGACGCCGATCAGCCGCTCGAGCAGCGTCCGCAGCATTGGCTGCTGGATGGTCGCGATCAGCTCGCGCAGGTCGGCCTCCATGTGATCGGCGGCGCGATGCGGGCCGTCGAGCAGATCCTCGGCGTCGTAGCTGCCGGGCTCGGCCGCGCGCAGCCCGCGCAGGTTGACCTGGGCCCCGTAGCGAGGGTGAACGGCGAAGCGGCCGAGGACGTGCACCGGCCGCCCGGCGGCGATCAGCGACAGGACCTCGGCGACCTCCTCCCAGACCATCGCGACGACGTGGCCCGAGCGATCGGCCAACGTCAGGCGCAGGTATTCCCCGCCGCCGTCACGGCGCTCGCGGCGCTCAACCTCGCGAACGAGCAGCACCTGGTCGACCTCGAGGCCGTCCTGGAAGTCGCGAATCAGCATGTCTTTGAAGTTAGCCCGGAGCGCGGACGGTTTACCGTATGGCCATGGACGCGAGCATCGTCATAAGCGGCGGCACCGGCGGTCTCGGCAGCGCCGTCACACGGACGATGCTCGACGCCGGCTGGCATGTCGTCGTCCCCTACGTCGATGAGCGCGAGCTCGACCGCGTCGATGAGCACGAGCGCCTGGAGCTCGTCCCGGCGGACCTCTTCGACGCCGACGCCGCGGCCGCCGTCGTCGCCGCAGCGCCCGGCCGGCTCGGCGCGCTCGTCAACCTCGTCGGCGGGTTCGCCGCGGGCGGGCGGGTGCACGAGACGCCGATCGCCGACTTCGAGCAGCAGTACCGCCTGAACCTGCGCCCGACCTACCTGCTCAGCGCCGCCGCACTACCGCGGATGCTCGAGGGCGGCGGCGGCTCGATCGTCTGCGTCTCGACGCGCGCCGCCGTGCGGCCGTTCTCCGGCGCCGCCGGCTACATCTCCTCGAAGGCCGCGGTCCTGTCGCTCGTCGACGCCCTCGCCGCCGAGTACACCCGAGAGGGGATCCGCGCCAACGCGATCATGCCGAGCGTCATCGACACGCCCGCCAACCGCGCCGCCCAGCCCGACGAGGACCATTCGCGCTGGGTCCCCCCGGAACAGATCGCCGCCGTGATCCGCTTCCTGTGCTCGGATGACGCGGCGCCGATCAGCGGCGCGCATCTTCCGGTCTACGGACGCGCGTGAGCGGGCCGGCGCTGACCGTCGACGTCGCCGTCCTGGCCGGCGATCCACCGCGATCGATCCTCCTGATCGAGCGCGGCAACGATCCCTTTGCGGGCGCCTGGGCGCTGCCCGGCGGCTTCGTCGACGGCGACGAGGGAGTGGTTGCGGCCGCCGCGCGCGAGCTGCGCGAAGAGACCGGGATCGAGGCAGCGACGCTCCAGCTGCTCGGCGTCTACGACACGCCGGGGCGCGATCCGCGCGGGCCGAGCGTGTCGGTCGTTCAGCTCATGCGCGCCGGCGAGGAGCTCCCGGCAAGCGGTGGCGATGACGCGGCCGACGCGCGCTGGTGGGCGCTCGACCAGCTGCCGGAGCTGGCCTTCGATCACGCGATCGTGATCGAGGACGCCGTCAGCTTCGCAGCGCTCGCGCGGCGAAGCTGAGCATCTGACGCAGGTGCCGCTCGATCGGCGCGAAGGCGTGCGCCCCGGGATATACGGCCGAGCGCGCGCTCGCGCCGGCGGCGCGCAGCGCGGCCGCCCACGGCGCGTCGAGTGAGCTGTCGACGACGCGATCCTGGGCGCCGCCCCAGACGAACGCCTTCAGCGGCAGGCGGCGCAGCAGGCGGCTGTCCGCCGCGAGCGTGGGCGTCAGGTTCGCGAACTGACCCTCCCAGCTTTCGACGACCGAGTAGTTCTCGAGCTGGCTGAGCGCGATGTTCATCGCGCCGAAGCCGCCCATCGAGTAACCGGCGATCGCGCGAGCCGACCGGTTCGGAACTGTCCGCAGGGCGCGGTCGACGAGGCGCTGGACCTCGCCCGTGTAGCTGTAGTAGTTGCCGGCCCAGTTGTTCTCCCAGTCCGACGGCGCGCCGCTGCCCTGGAGCATCACCGCGATCACCGGCTGGATGGCGTGTCCTGCGATCAGCGCGTCCAGCGTCTGCGGCACGCCGAGTCGCAGGAACGAGCTCGCCGGCTGCTGGTCGCCGTGGAGGAGGTAGATGACCGGGTAGCGTCGCGTCGTCGAGGAGGCGTAGCGGGGCGGCAGGTAGACGAGGAAGCTGTCGCGCCGGCGCAGAGCGGCCGAGGCGAACGTGAGCTGCGCGATCTCACCGCCGGCCGAGTAGCGACGGAGCGCCACGGGCACGGGCAGCGGCGCAGCGGGCGGGGCGCTCGCCGTCAGATGCTCCGGCGGCGCCGGTGTGGTCGCGAACGGGTTGCTCAGCGTCGCCGGCAGCCTCAGCGAGGTCAGCGCCGTGGGCGGCGGCGGGACGCTGTGGGCGAAGACGAAGCGGCTGCTGAGCGCGAAGGTCGCGCCGGCGACGACGAGCAGCAGGAGCAATCGCGCGAGGCGCAGCGGGCGCGGCAGCGAGCTCGAACGCGGTCGCGCGACGCGCGCCGGCAGCGCCGATGCCTCGACCGCCATCAGCGGCGTCGAAGGGACCCATGTGGCCGGTCCGATCTCGACGGCGGGCCTCGGCCCGGGCCAGGCCCAATCCCCGAAACCGTCGAGCCACGTTGACGCCATCGGAGTCATTCAAGAGGCGTCGGCGCGATCCGCCAAGCACTGCACGCCCGGAGCCAGACGGCAACTTTTCGTGCGTCACTCCGTGGCGATCGCCGCGAGGATGTCGACCCTCGCTGCCCGCCGCGCCGGCCACGCCGCGGCCGCGAGGCCGGCGATCCCGGCGAGCACGAAGAGCACGACGACCGTCACCACCGGGATGGTGAAGACGAACCCCGAGCCCGACAGTGCGGTCCCCGCGAGGATCCCCGCGAGGACGATCCCGAGGACGATCCCCAGCACGCCGCCGACGAGCGCGGTGATCACCGACTCGTAGCGGATCATCTCGCGCACCTGGCTCCGCGAGGTGCCGATCGCCCGAAGCATGCCGAGCTCGCGGGTCCGCTCGTAGATCGAGAGAACGAGCGTGTTGACGATGCCGAACAGCGACACGATCACCGACAGCGCGAGCAGCACGTAGATCAGCGCGAGAAGGCTGTTGATCTGGTTCGCCTCGGTCGCCTTGAACTGGGCGGCGGTCTGCGACTCGGCCTGCGGGAAGCGGGCCCCGAGCAGCCGGTTGACACTCGGCTGAACCTGGGCGTCGGTGACGCCGGGGGCGTAGCCGACGAAGTCGACGGCGTCGGTTCGCTGTGCGAACGCGCTGCGCGCGAGCGGGAGGCTGATCGTCAGCGCAGCGAGCAGGCCGACGTTGTCGGTTGCGATGCCGCGCACGACGAGCGGAACGTGACGTCCGGAGGGCGTCTGCACCGACAGCGTCTGCCCGACGTGGAGGTTGTAGGCGTCGGCGGTCGGCTTGTTGACGATCGTGCCGGTCGTGCCGAGGCTCGCGAGCGTGGCCGTCGAGCCGACGTCCCAGTCGATCCGGTACATCTTGGCGAACGTCGACGGATCGATGGCGGTGACCGCCTTCGTTCCCGAGATGCCCCTGACGCGCGCCTCCGTGAAGGCCACCGCGGTGACGGCCGCAACGCCCGGGATCGCGCGAACCGCCGCCGGAATCTCGGCCGGGATGCCCTGGTTGCCGGCGGTCGAGCTGTTGGTGACGATCAGGTTCCCCGCGAAGGACGCGTCGATCGCATTGTTGATCGACGCCTTGGTGCCCGCCGCGAGCACGGCGATCAGCGTGACGAGGGCGAGGCCGATCATCAGCGAGGTCGCGGTCACCGCGGTCCGCCCGGGGTGGCGAACCGTGTTGTCGCGGGCCAGCCGCGCGGTGATCCCGCGCCAGCTGATCAGCCCGCCGAGGGCGTGCGCGACGCCGATGACCAGAAACGAGAAGAAGCGCCCGATTCGCCGCCGCACGACCGGCACGCGGAACGCGACGATGATCGCGACGATCACGACGATCGTCACGATCCCGGCGCCGCTCTTGAGCTCCGCGATCAGGCGGATCAGCACGACCGCGGCGATCACGATCACGCCGATCAGGCGCCGCCGGCGGCTGCGCGGCCCGCGCTCGACGAGCGCCACGCCCTCGCGAAGCGCCGCGACCGGCGTCACCCGCGACGCGCGCAAAGCCGGCAGGAGGCCGGCGACGACGGTCACGGCGGTCCCCGCCAGCAGCGACACCCAAACCGTACGCGCCTCGAGCACCGTTCCGTTGTCGGGGATGTCCGCGCCGAACACCTTGAAGAGCTGGTCCAGCGCCGGAGCGACGCCCAACCCCGCGAGCAGCCCGACCGCGGCCCCGCCGAGGCCCAGCATCAGCCCCTCGGCGACGACCGAGCGCAGGATCTGCCCACGCGTGGCCCCGAGCGTCCGCAGCAGGCCGAACTCGCGCGTTCGCTGGGCGACCGTGATCGAGAAGGTGTTGAAGATGATGAACGCGCCGACGAACAGCGCGACGTAGGCGAAGATCAGCAGGAACGTGCGCAGGAAGCCGAGGCGGTCCTTGAGGTCCGAGGTCTGCTGGTTTGCCTCCTGAGTGCCCGTCCGAACGTCGAGCGTCTTCGGCAGCACGGCGCGGATTCGGTCGCGGAGCGCGGCGTTGGTGACCGACGAAGACGCCGCGACGATCAGCTGGTCGTAGGCGTGCAACTCGCCGGCCACCCGCCGCGCCTGATCGAGCGCCAGCAGCACCACTCCGGCGCCGCCGAACGAGGTCGAGCCGGCGAACTTCACGATCCCGACGAGGCGGTAGGGGAACGTCGAGGCCTGGCCGGCGACACGCATCGTCTGCCCGATGCGCAGCGAGTAGCGCTGGGCGGTCGCCTGATCGATCGCCGCATCGTGGGGCCCCGCCGGCAGCCGCCCGGCGACGGCGGAGAAGTTCTCAAAGCGAGCCGGCACGACCGAGCTCACGAAGCTCGGCGCGCGCTTGTTGAGACGCTTGCCGTCGGCGAACAGCGACGCCGGCGTGAAGACCTCACCCGCCGCGAGCGCGACGCCGGGAACGCGCTTGACTGTCTCGAGCGTGGCGTCGCTGACGAGCGCCGCCTGTACGCTCGCGGTCGCGCCGAATCCCTGATGGGGGACGATCACGACCGAGCGGTTCTGGTTGCTCGTGTTGAAGATCGAGGAGAACGACGCGTCGATCGTGTCGGTGAGGATGTAGGTCCCCGACATCAGTGCGACGCCCAGCGCGATCGCGATGCCTGTCAGCACCGCTCGCAGTCGGCGGGAGAAGAACCCCCGCACGACGACGCGCCTCATCTGCTCAGCGACTTCATCAGGTCGAGGACCCCGTCCGCGTCGAGCGCCTCGCCGTCGCGCACGATCCGGCCGTCGGCGAGCACCACGAGGCGATCGGAGTGCGCTGCCGCGTGCGCGTCGTGGGTGACCATGACGACGGTCTGGCCGAAGTCGTCGACCGCGCGACGCAGTAGTTCGAGAACCTCGCCCGAGGCGGCCGAGTCGAGGTTTCCGGTCGGCTCGTCGGCGAACACGACCGCCGGCCGCGAGACCAGCGCGCGCGCAACGGCGACGCGCTGCTGCTGGCCGCCGGAGAGCTCGGCCGGGCGGTGGTGCAGCCGGTCGCGGATCCCGACGGTGTCGATCAGGCGGTCGAACCACTCCTGATCGACGTCGCGTCCGGCGATCGACAGCGGCAGCAGGATGTTCTCGCGCGCGTCGAGGATCGGCAGCAGGTTGAAGGTCTGGAAGATGAAGCCGACCTTGTCGCGGCGAAGCAGCGTCAGGGCGCGGTCATCGAGTGAGCCGAGGTCTGTGCCGTCGAGGCTGGTCGTGCCGCTGGTCGGACGATCGAGGCCGGCCAGGATGTGCATCAGCGTCGACTTCCCGGACCCGGACGGGCCCATGATCGCCGCGAAGCCGCCGGACTCGAACTCGACGTCGATGCCGGCCAACGCGTCGACCGCGACCTCGCCCTGCCCGTAGCGCCGGGTCAGCTGGCTGGCGACGACGATCGCGCTCATACGTGCGCGGTCGGCTCCGTCCTGCCTGCCAGCTGCTGCGCGCGGTCGACCGCCGCGACGACGAGCTTGGGCGAGGCGATCCCCTCGAAGGCGAACTGCGAATCGTCGGTGGCGGCGGTGTCGAAATCGACGGTGCCGAGCCGCAGCACGCGCTCCCAGAGCGACTGCCGCGTCTCGACGTTCTGGACGCGGTCGATCGTGGTGTGCTGCTCGGTTCGCCCGAGGATCCCGCGCTTGATGTACAGGCGCCGGTCGGTGACCATGTAGCGGGTCGACGCGCGGCGCACGAAGCCGATCAGCAGCGACAGCGCCAGCACGGCCGCGAAGGCCGCGATCGCGTAGCCCCAGTCGGAGCTGGCGAGGCGCACGACGACGCCGGCCGCGGCGGCGGCCAGAAGGCCGGCGAGGTGGAAGTCGAGCATCGACTTCCACGATGGATGCCCGGAATAGATGACTTCCTCGTTCGGCCCGGACTTCATCTGGCGATCACCATACACCCCGACCACGCGGGTAGGGTTGGCGCCATGCAGGCGATCGTGGCCCGCGAAAAGGGCGAGCCGGCGGCGCTGATCGAGGTCTCTCGCGAGGACCTGCCGGACGGCGACGTGACCGTCGCGGTGTCGCACTCCTCGCTCAACTACAAGGACGCGATGGCGGTCGCGGCCACCGGAGCGCCGATCGTGCGACGCTTCCCGATGGTCTGCGGAATCGACCTCGCCGGGCGCATCGAGGAGTCCGAGTCGCCGGACTGGGCCGCGGGCGATGAGGTCCTCGTGACCGGCTTCGGGCTTTCTGAGACCCATCCCGGCGGATACACCCAGTGCCAGCGCGTTCGCTCGCAGTGGCTCGTGCGCCGCCCGCCGTCCTTCACGCCCGCCGAGTGCATGGCGATCGGCACCGCCGGCCTGACGGCGATGCTCTGCGTGATCGCGCTCGAGCGCGCCGGCGTCGAGTCCTCCGCGGAGCACGAGGTCCTCGTGACCGGCGCCGGCGGCGGCGTCGGCTCGATCGCGGTCGCACTGCTCGCCGGCCTCGGCCACAGCGTCGCCGCATCGACCGGACGCGCGGCCGTCCACGACTGGCTGCGCGGGCTCGGCGCCCGCACGATCGTCGCCCGCGAGGAGCTCGACAAGCCCGGCCGGCCGCTCGAGAGCGAGCGCTGGAGCGGCGCCGTCGACACCGTCGGCAGCCAGACGCTCGCGAGCGTCCTCGCAGCGACCCGCTACCGCGGCGCCGTCGCCTCGTGCGGCCTCGCCGGCGGCGCCGACCTGCCGGCGACCGTGCTCCCGTTCATCCTGCGAAGCGTCAGCCTGCTCGGCGTCGACTCCGTCCAGTGCCCGATCGAGGACCGCCGCGAGGCCTGGGCGCGCCTCGAGCGAGACCTTCCGCCCGAGACGCTCCGCGAGCTCTCGCGCGTCGAGCCGCTCGCGCGCGTCCCCGAGCTCGCCGCGGAGCTGCTCGCCGGGCGGCTGCGCGGCCGCGTCGCGATCGACACCGCCGCCTGAGCGGCGAAGCTAGATGATCGCGTCCGGCCCGGCGGGCCGCGTCGCGAACACGAGCCGCCAGTCCTCGTGGCTCTCGCCGTCGACGGTCAACCGCCATTCGTAGCGCCCGCCCGGCGCGAGCGGTTGCGGCCCCATGTTCAACGCGAGCGGGAAGGCGAGCGAGGTGCCGGGCTTCAGTCCCGGCGGGCGGCCGACCTCGAACTGGCCCTCGATCGTCAGCGGCGCCTCCCCGTCGACGGTCTCCACGAGCACCGCGACCCCGTCCTGGTCGACCAGCTCGAGCAGGAAGCGGTGCTCCTCGTTGGCGCGGTCCCACGGCACCTCGAACAGGATCGCGATCGCGAACGGTCCCGGCTCGGGGCCCGTCACGTTCCAGCCGCCGCCGATTATGTTCAGCTTGCCCTCCGCCGCCTGGGCGTGGTCGGCGAGCATCATCGTGACCTTCATCGGGCCGTTCAGACCCAGTTGGGCCGCCGGTTCTCCTGCAGCGCGCGGAAGCCCTCGAGCGCGTCCGACCCGGGCTCGCGCAGGTACTTGAGGAACTCGCTGCGCTCGTGCTCGACGCCGCTCGGCGTGTCGAGCCCAAGCCCGCCGTTGAGCTGGCGCTTCATCGCGGCCAGCGCGCCACGCGACTTGTCGGCGAACTGCGCGGTCAGCTCGGCGACCGCGCTGTCGAGCTGCGCGAGCGGGACGCTTCGCAGCGCGAGTCCGATCTCGGCCGCCTCTGTGCCGCTCAGCAGGCGCGCCGAGTAGAGGAGCTCGCGAGCGTGCTGGATGCCGACGGCGCGCGGCAGGCGCACCGTCGCGCCGCCGCCGGGGACGCGGCCGGCCCCGCCGCGGCCGTCGCCGATCCGCGCCTCGTCGGCGATGACGATGAAGTCGCAGGCCAGCGCCACCTCGAACCCGACCTCGCTCGCCACGCCGTTGACCGCGGCGACCACCGGCACCTCGAGCGCCTCGAGCGAGAAGCACGTCGTCGCCACGCGCGTCAACGCGTGCTCGTAGTACTCGAAGTCCGCGAACGCCGACGCGAGCAGCTCCTGGTCGAGGCCGGCCGAGAAGCTGTCGCCGCTCCCGCGCAGCACGAGGGCGCGCAGGTCGCTGTCCTGCTGGACGCGCGCGACGACCGCGTTGAGGTCGTCGAGCGACTGCTCGGACAGCGTGTTCTGCTGGTCGGCGCGGGTGAACGTGGCGTGGGCGACGCGATCGGTGACGGTGTAGTCGAGCGTCGGATGGCTGGCCGGGCTGGCCATGGCGATCCACTTCCTTTCGCTGATCTGCCGCCGCAGGCGCGGCGGCGCGGCATCGCGGGCGCATGTTATCCGGGCGGGCTACGATCGCGTGAGTGCCCGAGGAAATCGACGCCGCCGCGACGACGCACGCGATCATCGACGCCGCTCGGGCGAACCTCGCCGACGACGTCTGGGACTACATCGCCGGCGCGGCCGAGTCAGAAACGACGGCGCGGCGCAACCGCCTGGGGATCGACTCGCTGGTCCTGCGCCCGCGCGTCGGACGCGACGTGTCGGTCGTGGACCCGTCCGCTTCGCTGCTCGGACATCGGTTGAGGATCCCCGTCGTGCTGGCTCCGATCGGCGCGCTCGAGGCGATCACGCACGACGGCGGGATCGCCTCCGCGCGAGCCGCTGAGCGGTTCGGGACGCTACCGGTGATCAGCTCGGTGACGGAGCCGAGCTTCGAGGAGGTCGCCGCGGCGACGCCGGGCCCGAAGATCAGCCAGCTCTACATCCGCGGCGACGCCGAGTGGTCCGAGCAGCTGATCGGCCGCGTCGTCGCGGCCGGCTACGCGGCGATCGCGCTGACCGTCGACTCGGCCCATTACGGTCGCCGCGAGCGCCAGCTTCGCAGCGGCTGGCGCCCGCCCACCCACCGGGGCGGCGCCCCCGAGCCGGGGATCGTCTGGCAGGCGCGTCTCACCTGGGATCGCCTCGAGGCGATGCGCGAGCGGTCGGGGCTGCCGGCGATCGTCAAAGGGATCCAGAGCGGTCGTGACGCCGAGATCGCCGTCGAACGCGGCTTCGAGGTCGTCTGGGTGTCAAACCACGGCGGGCGCGACCTCGACCATGCCGACGCCACGATCGAGTCGCTGCGGGAGGTCGTCGACGCCGTCGGCGGACGCGCCGAGATCGTCGTCGACGGCGGCTTCCTGCGCGGCACCGACGTGCTGAAGGCGATCGCCCTCGGCGCGAGCGCCGTCGCGGTCGGGCGCCTCGCGGCGCTCGCGCTCGCGGCGGGCGGCGAGGCGGCGCTCGTGCGGGTGCTCGAGATCCTCGAGGAGGAGATCACCGTCGCGATGGCGCTGCTCGGCGTCACGAGCCTCTCGGAGCTCGACGAAGGCTTCGTGCGACGCGCGCCGGCGATCCCCGCTGCAAGCCCGCTGCTGGCCGCTTTCCCCGAGCGCGCGAACGACTGGCCGCGCAGCTCGGCAACCTAGATCGCAAGCCGCCGATCGAGCCCGGGCGCCGATCAGCGGTGTCCACTGGGGGAGCGACGGATCGGCGCCCTGGTCTCGATCGGCTCGGTGGTGAGGAACTCGACGATCGCGCGGTTGCACAGCTGCGGCTTTTCGACGAGCAGTCCGTGCGAGGTGCCGGGCACAACCATCAGCTCGGCGTCGCCCAGCCCGCGGTACATCGCCACGGCATGCTCCAGCGTGACCTCGTCGTCGTCGCCGACCATGACCAGGGCGCGGTTCCTGATGGCGTTCAGATCGCCGGCCGCAAGCGCCGGCTCGACCAGATGCAGCTGGGCCAGCTTCTCGACGACGACGGGATAGTGCTCGGCGCCGTCGGGCGATACCTCGGCGTAGAGTCGAGCGAGGAACTCCGGCGGTTCGTTGGCGGGATCGATCACGCCCGGAGCCCAGCCGTCAACGTGAAACACCCCGGCAACGAGCACCAGGCGACGGGTCAAGTCGGGGCGGCGCAGCGCGACGAGCAGCGCGACGATCGCGCCGTCGCTTGAGCCGACCAGGTGCGCCGAGCCGCCCACCACCGTCTCAAGGAACGCGATCGTGTCCTGCGCCATCGCTTCAAAGGTGATCGGGCCGGCCACATCCGGCGTGCGCCCGTGCGCGCGCCGCTCGGGAGTGAAGACGTGAAAGCGTTCCGCCAGCGCGCCGAGGTTCGGTCCGAACGCGCGCGAGTCCACTCCGGCGCCGCCCGGATGAAGCAACACCAGCGGCTCGCCACGACCCTGTTCGTCGTACCAGGTGCGCACGTAACCGAGCTGCACATGATCCGCCATGTCATCGATCTCCGCTCATTCGCAGTCCCGCCGATCCTGAGACCGACGGCGTCGCGAGAACTCATCGCCGATCGACGAAAGCCGCCCGCCGAGCAGCGCTCTCAAGTAGCGCGCTCCGCGGCCGCCGAGCCTCAGCTGAGGAAGTGGATGTTCGCCCGGCCGAGGCAGCCGCGATGCCACATGCGTCCCGTTCGACCCTCGCCGAGCTCAGTTGTCGAAGACAGCGTCACCGCCCCGCCGTCGAGCTCTTCCCACAGCGCGGCGTGCGGGCCGATCTCCTCACCGCAGTACTCGCAGCGAGGGGCAGCGACGCCCCCGTCGACGTCCGCAAGAGCTGGTAGTGCCATACGCGATGCGATACCCGCGCCGCGCGAGCGCCAATCGCCCGCGCGAGCCGCCTAACGCCCGCGCGAGCCGCGTTTCAGCAGCGCCGCGCCGGCGGCGGCGCCGGCGAGTACCAGGAGCGCGGTAGCCAGGCGCCGCGGCGTCGCGAAGCGCCGCAGCCCCGTCGCGACGACGAGCGGCGCGGCAACCTCGGCGACCTCCTCGATGGCCTTGCCGGTGGCTTCGACGAGCTCCTCCTCGACCTTCGAGGCGACGTCGATGGCGGCGCGCGGCGCCGCCCCGCCGAGGCGAAGGATCCGCGCGAGAAACGGCGGCCGGCGAGCCAGGAAGCGCAGCGTGACCGACTCGATGCTCCGCCCGACCACGCGTGCCCCCTCGCGCAGGAGGATGCTGAAGGTCTCGAACATGACGCGCCCAAGCTAGCGCCTTCGGACGACGGCCGCCTCAGCGCACGACGCGCAGCGTCGCGTGCATCCCGAGCTTCCAGTGCTGGGGCAGCGAGCACCACAGGTGGTAGACGCCGGGGCGCAGGTCGACGATCCCGTCCCAGCGCTGGCCCGGGAGCAGCTGTGGCTCGGCGCTCACACTCGGCGAGCGCCCGTGGCGCAGCCGCAGATCGTGGGGATCCATTCCGCCGTCGATCGCTTCGAGAGAGACCGGACCGGCGTGGACGACGCCGCGCGAGAGGAGCAGCCGGTACTCGACCTCGGTGACCTGAAGGTGAGTCGCGGCCGAGGCGCGCGCCGAAGCCGAGGCGGACGCGAGCACGCCACCGCCGGCAATCCCCAGCGCCGCCGCGGCGACCGCGGCGAAAGCGACGACCAGGCGCCTCACCTGATCACTGTCGCCCGGGGGAGCGACGCGGCCCCCGGGATGATCGGCGCGGCCTCGTGGCCGAGCCACTGCTCAAGCAGCGACGCGTAGAGGACGCGGAAGTCGGCGGTCTGCATCAGGTTGCCGAGCGGATCGAGTCCGCTCGCGAGCCCCGCCCACTCCCCGATCATCGTGCCCGCGGCGTGCTTGCCGATCAGAAACGCGCAGCCCGCGGCCCCGTGGTCGGTTCCGGAGGACGCGTTCTGTTGGGGGCGGCGTCCGAACTCAGACCACACCAGCGTCATCACGCGGTCGTCGAGGCCGCGCGCCTCGAGGTCGCGCTGGAAGGCGAGCAGGGTCTGCGCCGCCTCCTGGAGTCCCGGCTCAAACGCCGGCACCTGGTTCTCGTGGGTGTCGAAGACCGACTGCGTCGAGACGCTCACGCACTTGAGCGGCAGCCCCGCACCCAGCAGCTGGGCGACGGCGGCCATCCGCGCCGGGAACGAGTCGCTCGCGCTCGGATAGCCGCTCGGCAGCGGCGGCGCGCCTGATGATCCGCTCGCCGGCTGAAACGGCAGAAGCTGGCGGCGCAGCGTGCTCGTCATCAGCGCGGCCTGCCCGGACTGGATCATCCCCGCGTCGCGCGAGCGCACGCCGACGCGCCCGAGTGAGTCGAATGCGTCGTACATGACCGTCTCGGGCGGCCCCCACACCCCCTGCGCCCAGACCGAGTAGGTCGAGGGAAGGTCGATCGTCGCGACGGGCACCTTCGCGGTCGCAAGCGCCGGGCTGAGTGAGTCATCGAGGCAGAGGCCCTGCAGCGGGTTGTCAGGCGTTCCCGTCAGGTCGAGGTAGCGCCCGAGCCAGCCGGTCATCAGTTCCGCCTGCGTCGCCCCGACCTCCCAGTAGTGGCGCGAGGTGAAGTGCGACTGGTCGGGATGGGTGTAGCCGATCGTCGGCATCACGCTGACCTTGCCCTCGCCGTGCAGCTGCGCGAGCGGGGCGGCGAGCGGGTGCCAGAACAGGCGCGGGTCCTCGGTGAAGACCGGCCCCGCGCCGGCCGCGAGCGCGAGCGAGGTCCGGTACTGGGTGTAGAGGGGGTCGCCGGCCGGGTAGAGGACCGACATCGAGTCGATGCCGCCCTGCAGGTAGACGTTGACGAGCACGCGCCCGGCCGCCGCCGGCGACTGCGCGGCCGAGGCGACGCCGGCCTCGAATGCCTGTGGTGTCAGGAGCCTCCCGGCGCCGTAGACCGACAGCGCGAGACCGGCCGAGGACAGCAGGAAGCCGCGCCGCGAGAGGCCCGTGCCGGCTGGCGTCGGCATGCCCGGTTCGATCGCCGGCAGCCCGGCGCCCGCCTGCGCGACGCCGCGTCGCGCGAACTCCGAGCGCGTGAAGTCGTTGCAGCTGCAGGCGCGGTCCGCCATCAGCAGGCGTGGTAGTCGGGGCTTGAGACCACCAGCGCGCGCAGCGCGTTGACGGCGAGCGCGGGGTACTGCTGGCGCTCCCAGTCGGCGGTCGCGGAGTCAAGCGCCGCCCGGGCGTAGTCGCGCAGCGCGGCGCGCGTCGGTGGGCTGAGCAGCGGCCCGCCCCAGAAGTCGATCGCGTGCTTGGTCATCGCGGCCGGGTCGGCCTTGAGCTTGACCTTGCCGGGCTGGAGCGCCCGCGTGGGCTTGATCATCTCGGCGGTCAGGTTGAAGCGCGCGAGCCAGGTGTCCGTGTTGAGCCAGCGCGTCGCGTCCCAGCCCGCGACGTTGGGCGGGTAGAACGGCATCTGGCCGATCTGGCTCGACTCCCAGGCCCAGGCGTCGGTGTCGACGTAGCGGTCGATCCCGCGCAGCATCCCGGCGATCTGGACGATCGGCGGCTTGACCATCCGCGGCCCCTCGTAGAAGAGCGGGTGCATCAGCATCGCCTCGACGAGGGGGCGGATCTGCCCGCGACCGCCGAGGTACATCGCGGCGGCGGTCTTCGCGTCGGCGGCGGGCAGCGGCTCGGGGCAGAAGTAGGACCACAGCTTGGCGACGAAGAAGGCCGGGTGCGCGGGGTGATTCAGCGCCAGGCGCAGGCTGTCGCGCCAGCCGAAGCGTCCCCGGTGGTGGTAGATCGTCTTGACGCCGTCGTCGTGGAGCTTCGGGTCGAAGTGGAAGTCCTGCGGCTCGCCCGTCGCCTGGTTCCACGTGTTGGTCCAGCCGGTCAGCGCGCGGGCGTGCTGGCGGACGTCCTCCTCGGTGTAGCCGCTGCCCGCGCCGAGCGTGAACAGCTCCTGCATCTCGCGCGCGTAGTTCTCGTTCGGCGCCTGCTTGGTCGAGCCCGACAGCGACAGCCACATCTGCATCGCCGGGTCGACCGTCATCGCCGCAAGCATCTGGGGGAAGCTCGCCAGGGACAGGCGCCGCTGCGTGCGGTTCTGGTTGATCATCAGGCGCTGCGAGTTGACACCCTCGTTGGAGGTCGCAAACCAGTCGTGCCAGGTCAGCGTCATCCGTTCGATCAGCTGGGCGCGCGAGCGGACCATCCGGTCGAGCCACCACAGGACGTCGTTGCCCCAGACGTCGTAGGGCGCGATCGGCTTGCCCTTCTCGATGTGCGGCCGCGGCCCGACGAGGGCATGGCTCGCCGGACGCGTCAGCGACAGAACCGCGCCGCGCAGCCCGAGCGCCGCGACCTTCGCGCAGTCGCCGGGGCGCGGACCGAATCCCGCCCGCCACAGCAGCCGCTCGGCCTGCTGCGCGCCAAAGCGCCCGCCGAAGACCGGCAGCGAGCCGTTGACGGCCGCCGGTCTGCGCCCCGATCTGGGGTGCTGGCGCCGTCGCCTGCGTGCGAGGGCGTTGTCTGGCACTCAGGCGAAGCGTCGGCGCTGTGCGCCGCGCGGATGAGCGGGATACGAGACTTGGCTAGGCCGGGCACTGACACCGCGAGGCCGGGCTTGCCGAAATGGTCACGCAGGACGTGCCGAAACAGTCACTCCCACAGTGCCGAAACGGGCACTTACAGCGTGCCGATTTGGTAACCTGAGATGGTGAATGACCGAGCTCCGTACCAGCGCAGGGTGCTGGACGACGAACTCGACGAGCTGATGTCGGCCCTGCCTGCCGTCGCCCTTGAAGGACCCAAGGGCGTCGGCAAGACCCGAACCGCGCTTGAGCGGGCGCGAACCGTGCATCGCCTCGATGACCCGGGCGAGTTCGCCGTGGCTCGGGCCGATCCATCCCGGCTCCTCGAAGGTCCAGCCCCGATCCTGATCGACGAGTGGCAGCGTCTTCCGCAGACCTGGGATCTTGTCCGCCGCGCCGTAGACGCCGGCGCGGAACCAGGCAGTTTCATGCTCACGGGCTCGGCGCAGCCAAGCGTGCCGCCGACCCACTCCGGCGCAGGGCGAATCGTGACCTTACGGATGCGCCCGCTCGCAACGAGCGAACGCGGCTGGGAGCCGACCGTCAGCCTCGCGAGCCTGCTTGAAGGCACCCAGCCGCCTGTCCGTGGCGCTACGGAAGTCGCCCTCGCCGATTACACGGCTGAAATCCTCACATCGGGCTTCCCGGGCCTGCGGTCGCTGTCCGGACGGGCGCTTCGGGCACAGTTGCGGGGATACGTGGAGCGCGTCGTCGATCGCGATATTCCCGACGATGCGGGTGTCGTGATTCGCAATCCGGCGGCGCTTCGCCGCTGGATGGCCGCGTATGCCGCGGCCTCCTCAACCACTGCCGCGCTGGCGACCATCAGCGACGCCGCAAGCGCCGGCGGCCATCGCCCGTCGAAGAAGACGATCCGGAGCTTCCGGGACGCGCTGTCGCGCGTGTGGATGCTCGACGAGGTGCCAGCGTGGATCCCGGGGAACAATCGGCTCAGTGAGCTGGGGCGCGCGCCGAAACACCAGCTGGCGGATCCTGCGCTCGCAGCTCAGCTCCTGGGCGTGCAGGCTGCGTCACTCCTGTCTGGCGAGGGTGCCGGTGCGAGCATCCCGCGCAACGGCACCCTGCTCGGCGCGCTGTTCGAGAGCCTGGCCGCGCTTTCGCTGCGAATCTACGCGACGCGCAGCGACGCGCGGGTCGGGCACCTTCGGACGGCGCGCGGAAGGCAGGAGATCGACCTGATCGTCGAGCGCGCCGACGGACGGGTCGTCGCCGTCGAGGTGAAGCTGGCGCAGACCGTGTCTGGACGTGACTCGCGCAACCTCGAGTGGCTTCGTTCGAGGCTGGGCGATCAGGTGCTCGACCGCGTCGTGATCACCACCGGACGCAGCGCCTACCGTCAGGCGGACGGCGTGGCCGTCGTTCCACTCGCGCTACTGGGGCCCTGATCGCTCAGCCGCGCGCCACAGCGGCCAAGACGTCCACCACCATCTCGCGCTCGGCCGCGCGAACTCGTTCGCCGAGCGAGGCGACGTCGTCGTCGGGAAGCACCGCCACATCGACGGAGGCGACGATCGGCCCCGAGTCGTAGTCGTCGGTGACCAGGTGCACCGTCGCTCCGCTGCGCGTGGCGCCTGAGGCGAGCACGGCGGCGTGGACGCGGTCGCCGTACATCCCCTCGCCGCCGAAGGCCGGCAGCAGCGCCGGGTGGGTGTTGTAGACACGGCCCTCGAAGGCGGCGAGCACGAGCGGGCCGACCTTCTTCATGTAGCCGGCCAGCAGGAGATGCGTCGCCGCGGCCTCGCGCAGAGCCGCCACCAGCGCGGCGTCGAGCCCCGCCTCACCGCCCTCGGTGCGCGCCGAGATGTGGCGCCAGGCGACCCCCGCCGCGCGAGCGCGCTCGAGAACCGGCGCGTCAGCGTTGTTGCTCGCCACGAGCACGACCGAGCCGTCGATGCGGCCCGCGGCGCAGGCGTCGATCACGGCCTGGGCGGTCGTCCCGGCGCCCGAGGCCAGGATCGCAAGGCGCATCGACATGGCGTGAGCATCGCAGAGGACGACTAGCCTGGAGGGCCCATGCGGCGCCTCATCGCAGTGCTCGCGGCCGCCGCGGTAGCCGCGAGCGCCATCGCGGCCGCGGCTCAAGCGCCGCCCGCTCCGGAGCGCGTCGTCGCGGCCTACTTCGCCGACTACGACGCGCCCTACAACGCCTACGACATCCCGGCGAGCCGCCTGACCGACGTGATCTACGCCTTCGGAGCCGTCACGAGGGCCGGGCGCTGCACGCTCGCCGACCCCTACGCCGACACGCGCGAGGCCTTCCCGGGAGTGCCCGCCGTCGCCGGCGCGCCGGCCGGTGACTTCGGCGCCCTGCTCGCCCTCAAGCGGCGTTTCCCGAACCTCGCAACGGAGATCTCGATCGGCGGTGGCGGCTCGGGCTCGAGCCACTTCTCGGCGGCCGCCTCGACCCCGGCGCGCCGCGCGCGGCTCGTCTCCTCCTGCATCGCGTTGTTCCTGCGCCGCTGGCCCGGCCTGTTTGACGGGGTCGACATCGACTGGGAGTTCCCGGTCGCCGGCGGCGATCCCGGCACGCCGGCGCGGCCGGCCGACCGCGCCGACGCGACGGCGCTGATCGCGCTGTTCCGCCGCGAGCTCGACACGCTCGGTGCGAGCGCACATCGCCACTACCTGCTGACCGCCGCGATGCCGTCGTTTCGCACACCCGACGGCTCCTACACCCCGTCGCTCAGCTGGGACCTCCCCGCCGTCATCGGCGATCTCGACTGGATCAACCTGATGACCTACAACATGACCGACGCCTCCTCTCCCGTGACCGACTTCGAGTCGCCGCTGCGGCGCCTGGCGAGCGACCCCTCGCCGGCCGCTCCAAACGGTGGCGACACGATCGAGGGAGCGGTCTCCTTCTATGAGGCGGCGGGCGTCCCGGCTGAGAAGATCGTGATCGGCGCACCCTTCTACGGCCACGTCTTCACGCATGTCCCGGGGCGTCACGGTGGTCTCTTTCAGCGCTTCCGCCGGCAGCGTGACACGCCCACCTACGACGAGATCGCATCGGCCCACCCGAGCTCCTTCCGCCGCTACTGGTCGCCGACCGCCGGCGAGCCATGGCTCTACAGCCACCAGCTGCGGCAGTTCGTCAGCTACGAGGACCCGGCCTCGATGGCGGCCAAGGCCGGCTACGTGATCGCCGCCCACCTGCGCGGCGCGATGGTCTGGGAGATCAGCCAGGACGACGCCGCCCACAGCCTGATCGACGCCCTCTCGGGGCCGCTACTCGGCACCCGCCCGTGAGGGTCGGTCAAACAGCGCCTCAGGCGGGCGAAGGCGGCGACGGAGGTCCCCCCACCTGCCGCTCGCGGTCGACGACGATCGCGACGCGGTAGCCGAGGTAGAACTGCAGGACCGCCGGCGCCAGGAGGGCCAGCGCCCACCATTGGCCGATATGGCAGAGAAAGACCGTGAGGATCAAGAGCCACAGACCCACGACGACCCGAAGCAGGACCCACGGGGTCGGATGCCTGAGCTCATGAGAGGTGGGGCGACCGAACATCATCGCCATCGCGTGCTTCAACAGGTCGGTTGCCTCGGCACGCCTCGGCCAGCGCTGCCCGGCCCGGGCGCCTTCCATCAGCACGGAGAGGACCTCCTGCTCGCGCTCGCGGCGGAACGGCTTCGGATAGAACGCCAAGAGCCGCCGGTAGCGCCGTTCAAGATCTGTCGATTCGGTCATGCTGTCGCCACTCCATCGGTCGGATTGCTTTTCAGTCGCGCGATCGCGACCTGCGCGTTGGCGCGCAGTCGAGCCGCCTCTTCGGCCAGCCGCTCGCTGCCGTCGTTGGTGAGCCGGTAGTAGCGACGCAGTCGACTGTCGACGATCTCCTCGCGGTCGACCTCGATCAGCCCGTCCTCGCGAAGCCGATCGAGGGCCGCGTAGAGGGTGCCGGCGCCCAGCCGGACGCGCCGCTGCGAGATCTCCTCGACGTCGGTGATGATCCCGTAGCCGTGCTGGCTCCCCCCGGCCAGCGCCGTGAGGATCAGGAACGTCACCTCCTGTACGGCCCGCTTGCTCACAGCACCACTATATATCGACGAGCGTACTATGTCAAGGCGCTTAAACGCGCTCGGCCCGGCATCCCTGCCGGGTCGATGCGTTTCCGTCGTCACAGGAGGGCGACGACGCCTTGTTCTCTCTCCTGAGGTTGCTGCTCGTCCCTACGCGAGGGAACCTACGACGCCGCCGCCGCGGCGTCGTGAACGCCCGCGACACGGCCTGTGTCAAGTTCGCGACACTCGCCGCCCCCGACGGCGATTCACCAGACGAGATCGAGCAGCCGCTTGCGGTCGAGCACCGCGGTCTGCGACCGCGTCAGGCGGACCGTGCCGCGCCTGGCCTCCTCGCGCAGGACACGGTTGACGGTCGCCCGCGAGGTCCCCGCGAGGTCGGCGATGTCCTCCTGGCGCAGCGGGATGACGACCTCCCCGTCGACCTCCTCGTAGCGCTCGGCGAGCTCGGCGACGCGCTTTCGCACGCGCAGGTCGGCCGGCACGTAGAGGGCGTCGACGAGCTGCGCGCTGAGCCGCCGGACGTAGGCGGCGAGCATCGCGATCATGACCTCGGTCAGCTGCGGGAACTCGCGGCGCAGGCGATGGAAGTCGGCCTCGAAGATCGACTGCGTGACGAGCGGCTCGATCGCCACGACGGTCGCGCTGCGCCGCGCCTTGGGCCCCAGCAGCGCCAGCTCGCCGAACGCGTCGCCGGGGCCGAGCACCGCGAACGTCGCGCGCTGACCGTGCCGCGTCGTCGTGCGCGCGGCGACGCGTCCGCGCTCGATCAGGTGCAGCGTGTCGGCCGGATCGCCCTCGTGGAAGACGACCTCGTCGCGCTCGAACGTCCGCCGCCTGGCGATCTCGAGCACGCGGCGGACCTCCTCCGCGGGCACGCCCTCGAGCAGCCGCCACTCCACCCCCGGAAGTGTGCACCACCCCACGCCGTCTCGACATCGCGAGCGCCCCGCCTGCCGCGCCAGCCCAACTGAGAGAATCCAGGGCGGATGAGCACGCCGAGCACACAGTCAGCCGCCGCCGGCGGCGCCCTTCTCGCCGACGAGACCACGCTCGGGCCGGTCGAGCTGCGCGTCGGCGACCTCGACCGCTCGATCCCGTTCTACACGCGGGTGATCGGCCTGACGGTCATCGCGCGCGATGAGCGGACCGCGTCGCTCGGCGGCGCACCCCATGGCGGGGCACAGGCGGGCGGCGAGGCGGTCGTGATCCTCCACGCCGATCCCGCCGCGCGCGCGCCCGGTCGCGAGGCGGGCCTCTATCACTACGCGCTGCTGCTGGGCTCGCGCGAGGAGCTGGCGCGCGTCGGGCGGCGCATCGCCGAGACGCGCACGCGGATCGACGGCGCCTCCGACCACGGCACGCACGAGGCGATCTACCTCCCCGACCCCGACGGGATCGGCGTCGAGCTGGCCTCCGACCGCCCGCGCGAGGAGTGGCCGCTCGACCCCTTCGCGATGGGCGGGCCGCACCCGCTCGACGTCGGCGCGCTGTTTGAGACGATCGCCGGCGAGGCGCCGCGCGAACACGCCGACGAGCGGCTGCGCGTCGGCCACGTCCACCTGCACGTCTCCGACCTCGACGCCTCGAGCCGCTTCTACCACGACGGGCTGGGGTTCGCCGTGCGCGCGCGGATGCCGCACGCCGAGTTCGTCTCCGCCGGCGGCTACCACCATCACGTCGCCTACAACCTCTGGCGCGGCGAGGGCGTGCGCCCCGCCTCACCCGACGCCTTCGGCCTGATCAACTGGACGCTGCGCACGGCCGGCGAGGCGCAGGCGGTGCGCGCGCGGCTCGAGCGCCTCGGCTTCGCGATCGAGAAGCGCGACGGCGAGCGCGGCGGCCTCCTCGCGCGCGACCCGGCCGGGATCGCCGTGTCGGTCGAGTGAGCCGCCGCGGGCCGATCGACGCCGGGACGCGGATCGGGCACGTGCACCTGCGCTGCACAGACATCGACCGGATCCGCGCCTTCTACGTCGACATCCTCGGCTTCGAGGTGACCGTCGAGGAGCGCGGCGTCAGCGACTGGGGGCGGACCGGCGACGTGCTGTTCCTCGCGGCCGGCGGCTACCACCACCACCTCGGCTTCAACACCTGGCTGTCGGCGGGCGGCGGGCCGCAGCCGGAGGGCGTCGCGGGCCTGCACCACGTGGCGATCAACTACGCGACGCAGGCCGCGCTGGCCGACGCGCTGGCGCGCCTGCGCGAGGCCGACTGGCCGATCCGCACGACGATCGACCACGGCACGCACATCGCGCTCTACCTCTCAGACCCCGACGGCAACGGCGTCGAGCTGGCCTGGGACCGCCCGCCGCAGGACTGGCCGCGCGACGAAGCGGGCCGCCCGCGCTTCGAGGAGCGGGGCGCGCTGGACCTGGACGCGCTGCTCGCCGGCCGCGCCTGAGCGGGTTTCCTGGGCTGGCGCGGTCGGCGCCGTGTCGCGATGTCGAGACGGCGGCTAAAGCTGCGGCGGGGCGCCCGGGGCGAAGCGGCTGAAGACCGCGCCGAGCGTACGGATCTCTGACTCGCGCAGGCGCGTGAAGAATCGCCCGCGGACGGCGGCGAGGTGTGTCCGCTGCGCGGCCGTCGCGACCTGCAGGCCGTGCTCGGTCAGCTGGGCGTTGATCGCGCGAGCGTCGCTCGGGCACGGCTTGCGCTCGACGAGGCCGCGCGCCTCGAGGACGTCGACGATCCGCGAGACGCGGCTCAGGCTGAGGTTGGCCTCGGCGGCGAGCGTCGAGAGGCGCAGCCAGCCCTCGGGCGCCGTGGCCAGGCGGACGAGCAGCTCGAGCCCGCTCATCGTCAGGCCGTGGGCGGCCTCGAGCTCGCCGTCGAGCTCGCGGATCAGGCGCCGGTAGGTCGTCAGCAGGCCGATCCAGGCCGCCTCGTAGTCCTCGCTCCACAGCGGGAAGCCGCTCGGGCTCGAGACGATTGCAGCCGTTTGTTCCTCAAGCACCATTTGTGCGACCGCCCTCTGTGACGACGGGAGTGGATCAGCGTATTGGAGGTGTGAGGATGATGACTCCGTGAGCGTGATTGCGGCGCTGCCGGACGAGGTGGCGGGGGCACGCGAGCGCTTCGATCAGCTGTACCGCTCGAGTGCCGCCGACGTCTACGCCTACGTGGCGTCGCTGTTGCGCGACCGCTCCGCGGCCGAAGACGTGACGGCGCTCGCCTTCGAGCGGGCGTTTCGCCGCCGCGCGCTGCTCGACCTGCGGCGCGGGACGCCGCGGGCCTGGCTGTTCGCGATCGCCCGCAACGCCGCGCTCGACGAGTTGCGCCGGCGCCGGCGCGTCGGGTCGATCGTCGGAGAGCTCGCCGACGAGGGCGCGCTCGACGACGTCGACGAGGCGCTCGCCGAGCGGCGCGTGCTGGTGCGCGAGGGGCTCGCGTCGCTCGACGCCCGCGACCGCGAGGTCATCCTGCTCAAGTTCCTCGGGCGGCTCTCGAACGCCGAGCTGGCCCGCGTCCTGCGATGCAGCGAGTCAAACGCCGGAACGCGGCTGCACCGCGCGATCGAACGACTTCGGGAGGTGTGCGGTGTCCCGCGATGACGAGACTGCGCGGCGGGTGACGGAGCTCGAGGCGCTCGACCGGATCCTGGCGCGCGAGCCGATCGCCGAGGAGCATCTCGAGCTCGCGGCGCTCGTCGACTCCGTGCGTGCCGGCGCGCCGTCGATCGATCCGGCGTTCGCGGCGTCGCTGGAGGCGCGCCTCGCGGCGCGCTCGCCGCGGCGCCGCGCCGGGCGGGGCGCGCGCCCGCGCGCCGGGCAGCTCGCGTTCGCAAGCGGCGGGCTGGTCGCGGCGGCGGTCGCGCTGACGATCCTGCTGTCGGGATCGGTCCGCCACGACCTGTTCGGCGGCGGCGGCGGTGCGGTGACGTCGCTGCGTCCAGGCAACGGCGCCGCGAGCCACAGCGCGCCGGTCGCGCCGCGATCGGCGCACACCTTTTCGGGCGCGGCGGCCAATCTGAACAGCGGCGCCGCCGCCACGCCGAACCGCGCGGCCGCGGCACCGGCGGCGCACGGCCGTCTCGTCCAGCGCGGCTCCTCGCTGACGCTCTCTACGCCGGCCGCCTCGATGCAGTCCGTCGCCAACCAGGTCGTCACCGCGACCGAGCAGCTCGGCGGCGTCGTCGAGAACTCCCAAATCTCGATCCAGGGTCGCTCGAGCTATTCGAGCTTCGTGCTGCAGATCGCCAGCGGGCGCCTCGGCCGCCTGATCTCGACACTGTCGAGCCTGGGGGGCGTGGCGGCGCTCAACCAATCCACGCAGGACATCACCAACCCCTACGACCGCGAGGTCGCGCTGCTGGCGCAGCGGATCGCGACGCGCGCGTCGCTTCGCAAGCAGCTCGCGGGCGCGCTGACCGACGCGCAGATCGCGAGCCTTCGCAAGCAGATCGGCCAGCTGAACGCGCGGATCGCGATCGAGCAGGAGACGATCGCGCGGCTGGGGCGCGACGCCGCGAACGCGACGCTCGGCGTCCAGCTCGTCGTCGGCGCGGCGCAGACGCGCTCGGGTCACGCGGGGGCGCTCACGCGCGCCTACCACGACGCCCTGCACGCGCTCGAGGAGATCCTCGCGATCGCGCTCGTCGTGCTGGCGATCGTGCTGCCGTTCGCGATCAGCGGGCTGGCGCTGTGGTGGGCGGCGACGGCCGTCCGCCAGCGGGCGCGCGAGCGCGCGATCCGCGCCGCGTGAGGGGCGCGTGTTCCGCGCCGCCTGAGCGCGCGACCCGCGCCGGCTGAGCGCGCGATCGGTCTCGCCTGAGCGCGCGACCCGCGCCGGCTGAACAGCTAGATTCAGCGCTCTGGAGCTTGCGCAGATCCGATCGGGGTTGTGGCGCTGGACCGCGCCGCACCCCGCCTGGCGCCCGTCCGAGCCGGGATCGAGCGGCGACTGGCCGCGCGAGGTCGGCTGCGTGCTCTATGAGACCGAGGCGCTGGCGGTCTTCATCGACCCGCTCGTTGGGAGCGAGGAGCGGCTCTTCTGGGAGTGGGCCGACTCGCGCTGCGAGGGGCGAGCAGTCGTCGTCCTCGAGACGATCGGCTTTCACCGGCGCAGCTGCGGCGCCGTGATCGAGCGCTACGGCGCCTCGACGGCGCCGCCGCCGGGGCTCGTCGAGCCGCTCGCGTTCCCGGCCGCCGGCGAGACGATGTTCTGGCTCGGCGAGCACGACACGCTGGTGCCGGGCGATCGGCTGCTCGGAGCGCAGGACGGCAGCGGCGCGCTGCGGCTCTGCCCCGACTCCTGGCTTGGCTACCTCGAACCGGCGCCGAGTCAGGCCGAGCTCGCGGCGATGCTGGCGCCGCTTCGCGAGCTCGCCTGCGAGTCGGTGCTGGTCTCACACGGCGAGCCGGTCCTCTCGCGCGGCACGGCCGCGATCGCGCGAGCGCTCGAGCCGGCATGATCGACTGGCCGCTCGAGTCAGACCTCGAACGCAGCGCCGCCGCGGCGCTTGCGGCGCGCGAGAGGATCCGGCCGTTCGCGCGCGAGACGCCGCTGCTGGAGGCGGCTCCGGGCCTGTTCCTGAAGCTCGAGTCGCTGCAGCGCACGGGCTCCTTCAAGGTGCGCGGCGCGGCGTCGGCGCTGACCGCGGGTCGCAGCGCGGGGGCGCAGGCGGTGGTCGCAGCCTCGACCGGCAACCACGGGCTCGCCGTCGCTGCGGTCGCCGCCGCGCTCGGGATGAGCTGCCGGGTCTTCGTCCCGTCCTCCGCGTCGGGCTTCAAGCTCCACCGCCTGCGAGGCGCCGGAGTCGAGCTGGTCGAGGTCGCCGGCGATCCGCTCCGGGCGGAGCTCGCCGCGCGCGAGGAGGCCGCGGCGAGCGGAGCGCTGTTCGTGTCCCCCTACAACGACCCGCTCGTCGTGCTCGGCCAGGCGAGCGTGGGACTCGAGCTGCTCGAGCAGCTCGACGAGGAGCCGGGGGCCCTGTTCGTCGCGGTGGGCGGCGGCGGCCTCGTCTCGGGAATCGCGCTCGCGATCCGCGCCCGCTGGCCGCGCTGCCGGATCGTCGGCTGCGTGCCGGCCGCCTCGCCGGCGATGGCCGACGCCGTCGCCGCCGGCGGCCGCGCCGTGCCCTCGCGGCTGGAGGACACCCTCTCGGACGCCACGGCGGGCAACATCGAGGAGGGCGCGATCACCGTCGCGATCTGCGCGGCGCTGGTCGATGACTGGGCGGTGATCGCCGAGCGCGAGATCGCCGCGGCGATGCGGGCCGCGCTGCTCGAGCACCACGTCGCGATCGAGGGAGCTTCGGGACTGGCGCTGGCGGCGGCGCTTCGCGACTCCGGCGAGGGACGGCCGCGCGTCGCCGTGCTCGGCGGCGCGAACGTCGGCGCGACCGCGCTCGAAGCCGTGCTGCACGTCTGAGCCGGCGCTTGCCGCTCATGCCCCCGATGCTCGATCATGTGCGCATGGCATCGGTCGAGGGGGAGGTGGTCGGCGCTCGCGCGCTGCCCCTCAGGGTCTGGCGTCGCGTCGGTCGACGCGCCGACGCGCGCGCGCCGATCTGGATCGAGCTCGTCGTCATCGCCTGGCTGTTCTGGCTCTACGACGTCGTCAACAACACGGCGCCGCTGCGCCAGGCGCTCGCACGCAGCAACGCCTCGAGTCTGCTGAGCCTCGAGAGCACGCTGCACATAGATCCCGAGCTGACGCTCAACCGCTGGCTCGCGGGGCATGCGACGCTCGGCTCGATCGCCTCCTACTACTACTTCTTCACCCATGGCGCGGTGACGCTCGCCGTGCTGGTCCTGCTGTGGTGGCTCGACGCTCCCCTCTACCGCCGCCTTCGCACGCGGCTCGTGATCGTCAATCTGATCGCGTTCGTCGTGTTCTGGCGCTACCCGCTCGCGCCGCCGCGAATGTTTCCCGGGCGCGGCTTCATCGACGTGATCGGCCACTCGCACTCGCTTGTGTCCTGGAGCAGCGGCGCCCTCGTCGACGACGCCGACCAGCTGGCGGCGATGCCGTCGCTGCACGTCGCCTGGGCGCTGTGGAGCGGGATCGCGCTGTGGCAGCTGTTCCGCCGCCGCACGATCGTCGCGCTCGCCGTGCTCTATCCGCTGACGACGACGTTCGTCGTCCTGGCGACCGCCAACCACTACGTGCTCGATGTGCTGGCCGGCGTGGCGACGCTCGCGCTCGCGTTCGTGCTGGCCCGCGCCTTCGACCGTCTGCGCGCGGGCGCGCCGGCCGCCGGCGCGCGCAGTCCCGCGCGCGGACGCATCGAAGCGCCCGCAGCGCTTGACCCGGTCGCGCTCGGCCTGTCGGCGTCGCCCGAGGCGCTCGAGGACGCCCGCGAGGCGCAGCGCGACGAGCGGCCGGCGGGGCCCGGGCGGTTTGCCCGGCCGCGGCGCGCGGCCACCGGGGGCGGCGAGCGTCCGGCCGAGGTCGCGGGCGAACCGGCTGCGCCGTAGCGGAAGCCGCCCGGGATCGTCGCACCGCGGGGCCGCCAGCCCGGAATCCTCAGCGGGGCGACGGCGTCCCCGTCTAGCCGACGGCGGGCCCCTCGAAGCGCTGCGCCGTGTCGCCGAGGATCTGGCGCATCGCCGCCGCGGCGGCCGTCAGGCGCGTCCCGGCCGGCGTCGCGGCGATCACGTCGCGGACCGGGCTGCGGGGCGAGAGCGCGCGGATCGCGATGTCCTCGCGGCTGCCCGACAGCGCCAGCTTGGGGATCAGCGCGACGCCGACGCCGGCCGCGACGAGGCCCTGCACGGTCTGGTAGTCGTCGCTCTCAAACGACACGATCGGCTCGAAGCCGGCCCCGTGGCAGGAGCGCACGACGTGGCGCGCGCAGGCGCTCGCCGCCGAGGTCTGGATCCAGGCTTCGGTGCGCAGGTCCTCGAGGCGCAGCGTGGGCCGCTGCGCGAGCGCGTGGTCGGCCGGCAGCGCGAGGAACATCGGGTCCTCGAACAGCGGCAGGCGCGACAGCTCGGGCCCGAGCGACTCGCTCGTTCCCTCGAACTCGAACAGCAGCGCCAGATCGAACTCGCCGGCCGACAGGCGCGGGCCGATCTCCTCGGGCTCGCCCTCGGCGAGCGTCAGCTCGACCTCGGGGTGCTGGGCGCGGAAGATCGCGATCGCCAGCGGCATCAGCGTCGCGCCGGCGGTCGGGAAGGACGCCATCCGCAGCTGGCCGCCGCGCAGGCCGGCGATCGCGGCCATCTCGGCCTCGGCGGCGTGAAGGCGCGCGAGGATCCCCTCCGCGTACTCGAGCAGGACCTGGCCGGCCGGCGTCAGGCGGACGCCGCGCGGCAGCCGCTCGAGCAGCGTGACGCCCGTCTCGTTCTCGAGCGCCGCGATCTGCTGCGAGACGGCCGACTGCGTGTAGGAGAGCGCGTCGGCGGCGGCGGAGAACGAGCCGCGGCTCGCGACCTCGCTCAGGATCCGTAAGCGGTTGACGTTTAGCATAAGGTCAGCTTATACCGCGTATCACAAAGTTTACTTGTGGTAATGGCTGCCGCGGGCGATACTCGTCGCAGACACCACGATCCGGAGCTTGGCGGCGACCGCCGTCGCGCCGGCTGAAACCGGACGAACCACTTGGAAGGAAACGCCTGATGCAGACCCACGTGATCATCTCCTATGACGGAACCGACAACGACACCGACGCCCTGGCGCTCGGACGCATCTTCGGCGATGCGGGCGCGCGCGTCTCACTCGCCTACGTGCGCCACGCGCCCGAGCCAGACCCGGCCGCCGAGGCCGCCGCTCAGGCGCAGGCCGAGGAGCTCCTCGAGCGCGGCGCGCAGTGGCTCGGCCACCCCGAGGTGTCCCGTCACGTCGTCCTCAGCGGTTCGACCGGCGAGGGCCTCGCCGCGCTCGCGCAGCGCGAGGGCGCCGACCTGATCGTCTTCGGCTCGGACTGGCACACCGCCCCCGGCCACGTGCAGCTCGGCCGCTCCGCCTCGCGCCTGATCGAGGGCGGCCCGGTCTCGATCGCGATCGCCCCGGCCGGCCTGCGCGACCAGCGCCAGGACGGGCTTCGGAGCGTCGCGCTCGCCGGTGGCGAGGTCGACGAAGCCGCCCGCGCGACGGCCGAAGGCCTCGCCGCGCGGACCGGCAATCCGCTCGCGCTGCCGTCGCACGCCGGCCTCGACCTGCTCGTCGTCGGCTCGCGCCCCGGGACCGCCGAGGGCCGCGTCGGCGTGTCGGCGGCCAACGAGTACGTCATCGAGACCGCGACCACGAGCGTCCTGATCGTCGCCCGCGGCGTCGCTTTCGACGTCGAGCGCTCGGCCCGCAGCGCGAGCGAGGTTCACGCGCAGTAGCGGCGCACCCGGAGCTTGTTGGGTTCGCACAGCGCCGCCCCGTCGGTTTGGGGGCGGCGTTGTTGCGTTGGCATAATCGCCGCATCGACGCCGAGCTGCTCAACCTCGCCGAGCCGACCGAGGTCCGCACGTTCCCGAAGGGCCGTTTCGAGCTCTACCGCGTCGGCCCCGCGACGATCGGCCGCGCGAGCTATGAGCCGGGCTGGCGCTGGTCTGAGCACGTCGGCGCGGCGAGCGGCGAGCGCCTCTGCCAGGTCGAGCACGTCGGCCTCGTTCAGAGCGGCTCCGCCGTCGCGGCGATGGAGGACGGCACGGAGATCGTGATGCGCGCCGGCGACCTCTTCTACATCCCACCCGGTCATGACAGCTGGGTGCTCGGCGACGAGCCCTACGTCTCGCTGCACATCCTCGGCGGCGAGGGCTACGCGAAGTAGGGTCTCGATCGCGCGCCTTCGGCGCTAGAGTGCGCGTCGCGATGGGCCTGCACCCCGACGCCGCCGCCTTCTTTCAGTCGCTCGCCGACAGCGGCCGCCCGCACATCTGGGAGGTCAGCCCCGACGAGACCCGCCAGGGGAGCGCCGCGATCGCCGAGCTGATCGGCGCGGGCCCGGACGTCGAGGACGTCAGCGAGCTGCGGATCCCGCTCAGCGACGGAGCCGCGATCGCCGGCCGCCGCTACCGCCCGGCGGGCGCGGCGGGAACGATCGTCTGGCTGCACGGCGGCGGCTGGGTGATCGACGGGATCGAGGTCAGCGACGCGATGTGCCGCATCCTCGCCGAGGCCTCCGGCGCCACGGTCATCAGCGTCGACTACCGCGTCGCACCCGAACACCCCTTCCCGGTGCCCGTCGACGACTGCTGGGACGCGCTGGCGTGGGTCGCCGAGCGCGAGGCTTCGCCGCTGGTGGTCGGCGGCGACAGCGCCGGCGGGAACATGGCCGCCGTCTGCGCGCTGCGCGCGCGCGACCGCGGCGGGCCGGCGCTCGCCGCGCAGGTCCTCGTCTATCCGGTCGTCGACACCGACACCACGACGCCGTCCTACCTCACCCACGGCGCCGACCAGACGCTGATGCTCGGGGCGCGCGAGATGCAGTGGTTCATCGACCAGTACCTGCCGAACGCTGCCGATCGCCTGCACCCCGACGCGGCGCCGCTTCGCGCCGCGGACCTCTCGCGGCTGCCGCCGGCGATCGTCGTGATCGCCGAGTACGACCCGCTTCGCGACGAGGGGACGAGCTACGCGCAGGCGCTCGCAGCGGCGGGAGTCGAGGTCTCGGTGCACCGCTACGAGGACCAGCCGCACGGCTTCTTCTCGTTCGTCAACGCCTTCCAGACCGGGAACCGGGCCGTCGAGCGAGTCGGTGGCGAGCTGCGGGAGATCGTCTCCCGATAGCGTCCCGGTATGGAGGAGCTCCTCCCCGGGCTGTGGCACTGGACCGCCGTGCGCGAGCGGATCGGCATGGAGGTCAGCTCGTACTACCTGGCGGGCGAGCGCGTCGCGATCGACGCGATGATCCCGCCGGATGGGATCGGCTGGTTCGAGGAGCACGGCGCCCCCGCGCACGTCCTGCTGACCAACCGCCACCACGACCGGGGCGCCTGGGAGCTCCACGACGCGTTTGGCGCAACGGTTCACTGCATCCGCTGCGGCCTGCACGAGCTGGCCGGGCGCGGCCCCGTCGAGGCATTCGACTTCGGCGACCTGCTGCCTGGCGGCATCGTCGCCCACGAGGTCGGATCGCTGTGCCCCGACGAGACGGCCCTGCACATTCCCGCCCACCGCGCGCTGGCCTGCGCCGACGGCGTCGTGCGCTGGCACGAGGGCGATCCGCTCGGCTTCGTGCCCGACTTCCTGATGGACGATCCGGCGGCGACCAAGGCCGGCCTGATCGCCGCCTACCGCCGACTTCTGGCGCTTGACTTCGACACCCTGCTGCTGGCCCACGGCGAGCCGATCGCCGGGCACGGCAAGCAGCTGCTCGAGGCCTGGCTCGACCTCGAGAGAACCTAGAGGATCCCCTCCGGGAGGAACGCGCCGACGACCCAGTTGGGCTCATCGACGACCTCGTGGATGCGCAGGTCGACGGCGACGCTCGCGAGCGCGTAGGCCAGCTGCGGCTCGAGGCCGTGGCGGCGGGTCAGGTGATCGATCGTCGCGCGGATCGCCTCGCGCGCCGCCTCGAGCAGGTCGGGCCCGACGCCCGTGCAGACGTGGAAGGCGGTCGGCTCCGGCGCGGAGGCCTTCGGCAGCTCGTACTGCGGCGCGCCGATCGGCATGTCGCGGCGCACGCCCAGGCGCACGACGACGTCCATCGCCGCCTCGACCGCCGTTCCGCAGACCTCGCCGTCACCCTGGGCGGCGTGCGTGTCGCCGAGTGAGAAGAGCGCGCCCTCGACGCCGACCGGCAGATACAACGTCGCGCCCGCGCCGAGGTGCTTGATGTCGAGGTTGCCACCCCAGCGCCGCGGCGGGATCACCGAATGCGCGCCCGGCTCCGCCGGCGCCACGCCGAGGTTGCCCGAGAACGGCCGCAGCGGCAGCGTGGCACGGCCGGCGAAGCGGATCTTCCTGCGGCGGACGTCGAGCTGCGAGATCGCGACCCACGCGTCGGGGAAGTCCTCGGAGAGCAGCCCGAAGCCCGGGATGATCGCCGTCCACGCCCAGTCGGGCGGGCGGAACTCGAGCAGCTCGACCGTCAGCGTGTCGCCCGGGTGCGCGCCCTTCACGAAGACCGGTCCGCTGACGGGGTTGACGCGGTCGAAGTCCATCCCGGCTACGTCGGCGGGCGTCGCGTCGCGCCGCAGCTGACCGTCGGAGGCGTCGCGGGCATGGAGCTCGACGACGTCGCCCGACTCCACCTCGAGCGCCGGCTCAAGCGAGTTGTCCCAGACCGCGTTGTAAGCGTCCGGGCGCAGCTCGTGGATCGAGTGGGCCGCGGCGGTCACCCCGCCGAGCCTACAGGGAGCGTCAGAGCGCGCCCGCGCCGCGGTCGCTGCGCGCCGGCGCCGGGTCGTGCACCGCGCGATCGAGCGGCTGCGCCGCGAGCTCGGCCGCGATCTCGGCGGCGTACTCGTCGATCGCCAGCCAGTCGCGGTCGTCGCGGTCGCGCGGCGCGGCCGCGCGAGCCACGAGGCGCTCGGCGAAGCCGAGCCGCGCGCGCTCGATGCGGCCCGCGAAGACGCGGTGCGCACGCGCGCCGGTCGTCTGCGCGAGCGTCGCCGCGTCGGCGCACTCCCACTCCGGCGCGTGCGCCCCGATCGGGCCGGAGCTGAACAGCCAAACCGGCAGCGACGCGAGGGTCGCGGCGTGGCGCTCGGCGAACCGGCCTGCCTCCGTCAGCCAGCGACCGACATAGATCGCGCTGCCGAGAACGACGGCGTCATAGCCATCGACGTCGCCGACCTCTGTGATCGGGCGCGCCTCGGCCTCGACGCCGCGCTTCGCCAGTCCCGCGGCGATCGCTTCGGCGATCTCGCCGGTCGCTTCGTGTCGCGTCGCTGCGGTGACCAGTACGCGCAACTGGAGAACCCTTTCGTTGTGAAAGGAAGCCTCGCGCCCCGGCGCCCGCGCGCCATCCGCACGCGACCGTGGATCGCCTCAGTCCTTTGACGCAATGCTCACGAGACCTCCTCCGCCACCGCGGGCCGCGCATGGACTCGCCGAGCGTGCTCCTCGGAAACGCCCGCGCGCACGGGGGTCTTTCGGTGCAGCACGCGTAGGAGCGCCAGGAAGACGATCGGGGCGCCGGTCGTGAGCATCACCATTCGCAGCCAGACGGTGCCCGCATCGCTTCCGGCACCGAGCGTGTGGATCACCCCCAGGATCCAGACGACGACCGTGGCGCGGTGGAGCCGGCGCCACAGACGGCCACCGATCCGCCGGCGCACGTAGAAGCTCAGCCCGAGCAGCGCCGCGAGATAGGCCGCGATGATGCCGAGGCCCGTGTAGAGCGGGCGGTAGCTCATCGCGAAGGGCACGAGCACGCCCCGCAGGCCCGGGCGCAGCCAGCGGTCCCCAAGCAGCGTCGCGCCGTGGACGGCGATCGCCGTCAGCGCCAGCAGCGCGAGGTGCTCGTGCACGCGCACGAGCTTGCGGGCCAGGCCCGGCCGTTTGAGGATCTTCGTCGCCATCGCGAGCCCGAGCAGGACGGCCAGCGAGACGAGCGCGAACGCGACGATGCCCGCGGAACGGCTCAGCAGCCACCAGATGTAATGGGTCGGGTCGACGCGCATCGCGTCTAGGCCGCCTTGGCGAGGACGCGCAGCCGCATCCTCGCCGGCTCGTCGATCGGGCCGATCAGCTCGACGTCGCCGTCGTCATGGACGACCAGACCGCCCTGCTCGGCGAGGACGCGGCGCGCCCCGGCGGGTCCGAGCAGCAGCGCGGCCTTCGTCAGCGTCTCGGCTTCGAGCACGCTCGCGCCGAGAGCGGTCGCGCCGATCAGCCCCGTCCACGCCGGCCGCCCCGTTGCGGGGTCGAGCAGGTGATGACCGAACGTCCCGTCCGTGCCACGCCAGACGCGCACGTTGAGGCCGGACGTGGCGACCCCGCCGCTCGCCACCCGCAGCGTGTGAATCGTTTCGCCGCTGAGCGGGTGCTCGACCTCGATCTCGTATGGCCGCACGAGCGCCTCGACGCCGCCGACGGCGATATCGCCCCCGCAGTCGACGACGTAACGTGCGTGACCGCAGAGCTGGAACGCGACGATGTCGGCGGCGAGGCCCTTGCCGATGCCGCCGCTGTCGATCCGGATCCCGGGGCGGCGGCGGATCACTCCCCTCTGCCGGTCGACCTCGAGCTGGCGCCAGCGTCGCGCCGGGTGCGCTCGAGCGGGTCGCCGCGGCGGCGCGGCGGCGAGCGCGTCCCGCAGCGACGCCGGCCGCTCGTCGATCAGCGAACGCGAGTAGCCCGCCGCCTCGAGCTCGCCGAGCAGGGTCGGGTCGACCAGGCCGCCGGTTCGCCGCGCGGCCCAGATCCCGGCGCCGACAAGCTCCCGCAACAGCGGCGAGGCGGGAACCTCGGAGCGGCGGTCGGCGTTCAGCCGCGAGAGCTCGCTCTCGGCGACGAAGCGCGACATCCGCGCCGCGAACTGCTCGATGAACTCGCGCTGTATCTCCGCCGCCTGCGCCGCCGACGGATCCGCGCGACGCAGCGGACGGCCGACGATCAGGCGGATGTCGCTGCCCATCGAGCGGAAGCCGATGTCGTGCTCGGCGCTCATGACACCCGCGTCGTCACGGGCGCCGCGGCGGTTGCGACAGGCGCGGCCGCGGTGACGGTCGAGGTCTTGATCGGCGGGCTCACGCTCGAGCCTCCGATGACTCGCTCGTGAACGGTCGTCTCATAGACGCGACGAACGATCACCACGCGCGGCCTTGGCTTGAGAAGCCCGGCCGCGACCGGGTTGCTGCGCAACTGCAGCGCGAGCAGCGCGAGCACCGCCAGGAACGCCGCGAGCGCCGCGACGGCGGCCGTGACGGGCCGGCGCGAGCCGGCCGTGCGCTGCGCGGTCGCCGGAGGAGCGCCATGGCTTCGCCCAGGAGCGGGACAGAGCCCCTCGGTCGGCCGTCCGTCAGTCGTCTCCACCGTCAGTCGTCTCCACCGTGATCGTTTTTCCCACCGTGGCGGCCTCCGCCGTCGTCGCCGCCGTGACCGCTGGTCCGCGTCTTCACGGTCGTTGACCCTGGCGTTGTCGTCGCCGCGCCAGACGTGCCGCTGGACTTCGTCGTCAGCGGCTTGGTCGACGGCGCCGGCTTCGCGGTCGTCGGAGCCTTGCCGCCGCTTGTGTGCGTTGTGAGCGGCTTTGCCGCGGCGTGAGTGGCGCTCCCGCCGGTGGTGGTGGCGGGGACGGTGCCGCGGCTGGTGTGCGTCGTGATCGGCGCCGCGGGAGTCGCGGCCGCGACCGGGGCCGTCGCCTTCGATGCGGCGCTCGCGCCCGTTCGCGGTGCGGCCGCGACGCGTGCCGCCGCAACCGCGGTGCGGCCGGCGCCGGCGCGGTTGGCCGGCGGAGCCGCCGCCGCGGGCACGCGCAGGCGGTGCGGCGTCGTCGGCTTTTCGTGCTTGACGATCCAAACTGTCCGGTGGACGACGACGGTGCGCGTCACGACCGGCGGCGGGGGCGGCGCCGGCGCGCGAGTCGGGCGCAGCGCATAGGTCGTCAGCGCCCCGAGCGTCAGGAGGGTGATGGCGGCGGCGATGTTGGTGGCGGCGCTTCGGCGCAATGTCGCAACTCCTAGGAAGCGGGTTCGATGACTTCTTGGAGAGTCGTCGGGGCGTCGCCATGGGGCCGCCAAGAGACTGCAAAGCCTTGGCTAAATGTGCGGTGAGGTCTCCTCATGCGTCCTCGGCTGCGCGGGCGGTCGCCGGCGCGCGGCTCGACGCGGTGACGATCCTGCCGGGAAGCTGGCCGCCGCGGCCGGCGGCTCCGGCGGTCGGGGCGCCACCGGCGCGGCTCGAGCGGGTTACGACGCCGCTCCCCGCCGCGCGCGCCGCGCCCTGACGTAGCGCCGCCAGCGGCACCGCCGGGTCGTGTCCACTCGCAAGGCGCCACGTCAAGCCTCCAAAGGCGATCGCGAAGGCGGCGAGCGCCGCGCCAATCACGGGCGCCGGGTTCACGAGGAGGCTTCGCTGGCGGAAGCGGCTGCGCATCTCGCCCTCAACATTGCTCCCGCGCTGCCCATGCGCACGCCAAGCGCCGGCAAAATGTTCGTGAAGAAGGCGTCGCTGTCAGTCGTCGCGACGGCTCGAGCCGCTTGAGCGGCTCTGGTCATCACCGCCGCCTTCGCGGTCCTTCCCATCGCCGCCGCTCGAGTCATCGTGATGGGGCGAGGCTGTTGACTGTGTGGCTGCGGTGCGAGTCGTGGTGAGCTCGACCGTCGTCGTCGTCACAGCGGGAGTGGTGACGACCACGGGTGCCGGCGGCGCCGACGTCGTGGTCGTGGTGCTCGTCGTCGTCGCGGTGGCGCGCGTCGCACGGTGGGCTGGACGGTGCTTCGCCCGCCGCGGGCTGGGCTTTGGTGCGACTCGTGGCCGCGCCGTCGTGGCTGGATGCGGGGCGAGCGTCGTAACTATCGAGAGCGGCGCGGAATCAAGGCCGATCGGCTGGGCGAAGAGCTGGCTTGCGCCCCACGTGACCGCGCCGGTGACGGCGATGCCGCACAGCGCCGCCGCAGCCCACACGACCGTCGAGCGCCTCATCGCGCCGACGCTAGCGAGCCGATGGTTAAGCGAACGCAAAGCGTCGTCACGGCGCCGGCTTGGCGAGGCGCAGGGTCGCGATCGCACCGCCGGCCGGACGGTTCTCGAGCGTCACCTCGCCTCCCCAACCGCGCGCGAGCTCGCTGGCGATGGCGAGGCCAAGGCCGGTGCCGGCCGGCCCGGCCCGGCCCGCGCTACCGCGGTGGAAGCGCTCGAAGACCGTCTCCGCTTCGTCCTCGGCGATCCCGGGGCCGCTGTCGAGCACTGCGATCGTGGTCGCACCGACGGCGAGTGTCACGGTGGAGTCGCGAGGGGCGTAGCGAAGCGCGTTATCGACCAGGGCGTCGAGCGCGCGTTCGATATCGGCAGGCGCCGCCCACCCCTCGCCGCCCGCGCCCTCAGCGACATGCTCGAGCGTGATCTCGCGCTCATCCGCGCTCGCGCGCCAGCGCTCGACCATCCGCGCCGCCAGGTCGTCGAGGTCGATCCGCTGTCCGGGAAGCTCGCGCTCGCCGGCGCGGCTCAGAACGAGCAGCTCGTCGATGACCTGCGCAAAGCGGTCCACCTCCGCCTCGGCGGCATCGAGCTCATGGGCGGCGTCGGCACCGACGCCCGCGGCGCGCGCCTCATCCAGGCGCAGCCGCAACGCCGTCAGCGGCGTGCGGAGCTGGTGAGAGGCGTCGGCGACGAAGTGGCGCTGCGAGTCGGCAAGGCGCACGATCCGGTCTGTCATCTCGTTGAAGGACTCACCGAGCGAGCGCTGCTCGGCGCTTCCTTCGACCGCGGCCCGCACACGCAGATCGCCGGCGGCGATGTCGCGGGCGACACGTTCCAGGCGCCGCAGGGGCCGCGCGATCTGGCCGGCGATGAACGCCCCCGCGCCGAGCCCCAGCGCGAGGACGACGAGGCCGATCAGGCCGACGTCGATGATCGTGCGCCTTACGGCGTCGTGGATCGTCGAGACGGCCTGGGTGATCCGGACCGCGCCGATCGTCCGCGACCCGGTCTTGATCGGCACCGCGGTCACCAGCAGCACACTCGCCAGGTGCTGGCTCGCGAGCGTCTGGCTCGGGCGCTCGTGCTGGTAGCGCCGGCCGCCCAGGGCGACCGCGAACTCCGGCCGGCTCGCCGTCGCGTAGTCACTTCCGATCGTCGAGGGGTCCGAGCTGTCCGCCAACACGATCCCGCGGGCGTCAACCACGATCACGCGACCGCGGATCGGCGTCGACGCTGCGGCGACGAGCACGCCGAGCTCGGCCCGGTTGGCGGCGCTCGCCGGGCTGAGCAGGTGGCCGGCCGTGGCCTCGACGAGGCTCGCCTCGACGTTTGCCTGCGAGTCGACCTCCGCGTTGACGCGGGCGCCGAAGCGCAGCGCCAGCGGGACGCTCAGCGAGACGATCGCGAGCACCAGCACGTAGCCGACCGCGATCAGCAGGCGGGTGCGCAGGCTTACGGCGAGGGCTCCGATGCGGCCGCGAGACGGAAGCCGACACCGCGCACGGTCTGGATGTAGCGCGGCGCAGCCGGGTCGTCGCCCAGCTTCTTGCGAAGCCAGGCGATGTGCACGTCGAGCGTCTTGGTCGAGCCGAACCAGTTCTCGTCCCAGACCTCCGACATCAGGACCTCGCGGCTGACGACGTGACCGGCGTCGGCAGACAGGCGGGCGAGCAGATCGAACTCCTTGCGCGAGAGGGTCAACTCCGCGCCCGCGAGGTGCACTCGCCGCGCGGCGAGCTCGATCCGCAGCTCGCCGACCTCGACGCTCTCCGGCGCGGTCGCCGGGCGGTGGTAGCGGCGCAGCACGGCGCGGATCCGCGCGATCACCTCATCGACCGCGAACGGCTTGACGACGTAATCGTCCGCCCCGAGCTCGAGCCCGACGATCCGATCGGTCTCGGTTCCTCGAGCGGTGAGCATGATGATCGGCACGTCGGAGTCACGGCGCAGCTCACGACAGACGTCGCGGCCGTCGCCGTCGGGCAGGGCGAGGTCGAGCAGAACGACGTCCGGCGAGACGGTCCGGGCTGCCTCGAGGGCCTCCGCGGCCGTGCGCGCGACGACCGCGTCAAACCCGTTGCGAGCGAGCGCGCTCACGAACGGCGCAACGATCGCCTCCTCGTCCTCGACGACGAGGACGCGCGTGGCGCCGGGCCTTGGGTTGGTCGTGTCGCTGGGCATCCCCCTACCTCTCAAGATACGAGAGCACCCGGCGACGATCGCCCGTGCTTTCCCGCAGGCGGTCGGTGGATAGCCCGAGTCGGGGCGCCGATCGGCGGGCCCGCCCGGCGTCGCTCACGCGAGGCCGAACGAGCGCTCGAGCGCGTCTCGCCATCGGTCGCGCGCGCGCTCGATGGCGGCTCGATCGGCGGTCGGCTCAAACCGCCGGTCCGCAGCCCACAGCTCCCGCAACTCCTCGAGACCGCTCCAGAAGCCGACCGCGAGCCCCGCCGCAAACGCCGCGCCCAGCACGGTCGTCTCGCTGACGACCGGGCGCAACACGCGCACTCCGAGGACGTCGGCCTGGATCTGCATCGCCAGATCGTTGGCGGTCATGCCGCCGTCGACTCGCAGCTCGGCGATCGGCGACCCCGTGGCCGACTGCACCGCCTCGACGACGTCGCGCACCTGCCAGGCGGTTGCCTCCAGCGCGGCGCGGGCCAGGTGGCCTCGCCGGGTGTGGCCGCTCAGACCGACGATCACGCCACGTGCGTCGTCGCGCCAGTGCGGCGCGAACAGGCCCGCGAAGGCGGGGACGATGTGGACGCCCCCGTTGTCGGGAACGCCGGCCGCCAGCTCCTCGATCTCGCTCGCCGCGTCGATGATGCCGAGGTTGTCGCGAAGCCACTGCACCAGGCCCCCGGTGACCGCCACCGACCCCTCCAGCACGTAGCTGGGCGCAGAGCCGCCGAGCTGGTAGGCGACGCTCGTCAGCAGCGCCGCGGCGCGGACGGGGCGCTCGCCTGTGTTGACGAGCAGGAACGACCCCGTGCCGTAGGTGCACTTCGCCTCACCGGCGCGAAAGCAGGTCTGGCCGAACAGCGCGGCCTGCTGGTCAGCGAGGATGCCGGCCACGGGCCGTTCGCTCAGCGCGCCGCGGCACACGGGCGCGATCAGCTGCGACGAGGGGCGGATCTCGGGCAGGATCGCGCGCGGCACGCCGATCAGATCGAGGCTCGGCTCGTGCCACTCGAGCGTCGCCAGGTCCATCAGCAGCGTGCGGCTCGCGTTCGTCGGGTCGGTCGCATGGACGCCCGTCAGCTTGAAGGCAAGCCAGGAGTCGATCGTGCCGAACGCGAGCTCGCCCGCCTGCGCGCGGGCGCGGGCGCGGGCGCCGGCGAGCGCATCGAGCAGCCACGAGATCTTGGGGCCCGAGAAATAGGTCGACAGCGGCAGGCCGGTGCGCTCCCGCAGGCGGTCCGTTCCTGCCTCGCCGGCCAGCGAGCGGACGAGCCCGGCCGTGCGCGTGTCCTGCCAGACGATCGCGTTGGCCAGCGGCTCGCCGCTGTCGCGATCCCAGACCACCGTCGTCTCGCGCTGGTTGGCGATGCCGACGGCGGCGATGTCAGCGGCGCTTGCGCCGGCGTCCCGCAGCGCCGCATCGGTCACCTCGAGCGTGTTCGCGAGGATCTCGGCCGGGTCGTGCTCGACCCAGCCGGGTCGCGGCGTGATCTGCTCGTGCTCGCGGCGGCGCAGCGCCGCGATGCGGCCGTGACGGTCGACCAACGCACAGCGAGTGCTTGTCGTGCCCTGGTCGATCGCGGCGACGTAGCGCGTCATCGCGCCGTTCGCGCTCAGCCGCCCGAGGCCGATTCGGCGAGCGCGAACATCTGGTCGTTTGTGAGGTCCTGGAAGATCGTGTTGCTGATCCAGTACAGCGCGCCGTGCGCGATCCAGCCGACGTCCTGGACCTTGCCGCCGGTGTTGACGTAGAGGTAGTTGACGCCGGCGACGCGCAGCCGGTCGGCGTGCGCGAACAGCGGCGGGTCGGTCCAGTTCAGGCCCTCGATGCCGTAATAGGAGCCGGTGCCGCCGGTCGCGAAGTCGATCCGGTAGCCGAGGTGGACGTGGCCCTGCGGGTCGCTGACCGCGTAGTGCGAGAAGGGCTCGAGGTTGTCGAGCGTGGCGGAATCGAGGCTCAACGAGGGGACGACGACCGGGAAGTTCACATTCGGCGCGAGCGTCTGGGCCTGCGTGGCGACACTCGGGCTTGTCGCGATCAGGTGCGGTGCGGCGGGGGTGAACGATCCGGCCGAGGAGCCATGGGCGTGGTGGCGGCGGCGGACTGCTCGCCGCGCCGCGGCGACGATCCCGGCGACCTGCGGCGCCGCCACCTTCGGCTCCAGGAAGCGCCTCACCACCGAGCGGATCTCCGCTGGTGTCGCGGTCTGGTAGTCCCCGCCGCCGATCACGATCGGGTTGTCGGGGAACTGGACCTGGTTGACCGGTCCGCTGACCGAGCCGACCAGCGTCTCGACCAGGCCGGCGACGGTGCTCGAGCCGCGAATGTTGGAGGTGATGTAGCCGGACAGCGCGTTGATGATGTCCTGGGCGTGGCCCAGCAGGCCGCTCAGCCCGAGCTGCTCCTTGGCGTCGCGCAGGAATGCCTGCTCGCGAGCGTCACGCGCGAACGTGTTGTCGAAATGGCGATAGCGCACGTAGTCGAGCGCGTGCTGGCCGCACAGCCGCTGGTAGCCGGGCCGCACGTCGATCGTCGCGAAGCCCGTGCCCGGCGGGTTGTAGTAGCGGTGGTCGACGTCGACGTAGACGCAGCCGAGCTTGTCGACGATCTTGTCGAACGCCGTGAAGCTGATGTCGACGAGGTAGTTGATCGGGATGTGCAGCAGGTCCGTCACGACGTGCAGCGACGCCTTCACCCCGCCGATCGTGAACGCCTCGTTGATCTTGGTGTCGTGGGTGACGCCCTGCCAGCTCCAGTGCACGTAGAAGTCGCGCGGGATCGACATCTCGCTCCACAGCCCCGATCCCGGGTCGAGGTGGACGAGCAGGATCGTGTCGCTGTGCCCCGTCGCGTAGTCGACCGCGCCCTTGTCGCGCTGATCGGAGCCGAGGATCAGGAATGTCGTCGGCGAGTCCGCGCCGACCGGGTGCAGGTCGGCGGATTTGACGAAGCCGCCCTTGGCGAGCAGGTCGGCGACGGTGCCGACCGTCTCGATCGCGGCTGTCGAGAGGGCTGCGCAGGTCAGGAGCACGATCAGCACCGAGGCGCCGATCATCCTGCGAAGAGTGCGGTTCATCGCGCCTGCTCGAGGCGGGGTCGTGCAGCCACTGCCCACATTCCACCAGACCGGCCGGGCGAGCGAGCGTCGAGAATGGAGCGGTGCGCCCGCTCAAGCTGATCGTGAGCTGCAGCGCCGCGCTGGCGCTCCTGTTCTGTGGCGCCCCCGGCGGGGCCGGATCGCAGCTCGCTGTGGCGGCGATCGCGGCGGGCGCCGATCACACGTGCGCTCTGCTCGGCGGCGGACACATCGAGTGCTGGGGGGCCAACGGCGCGGGCCAGCTCGGCGACGGGACCCGCAGCGGCCCGCAGAGCTGCGACGGAAGCCCCTGCGCGAGGACCCCGGTGCTCGTGCGCGGGCTGAGCGACGCGGTGGCGATCGCCGCCGGCGGCGCAGAGACGTGCGCGGCGCGGCGCGGCGGCGCGATCGACTGCTGGGGCGCCGGCGTGGGCGCGAAGCCCCTGGCGGTCGGCGGGGTGTCGGGCGCGGTCTCGATCTCGGTCGGTGGCGAGGAGGCCTGCGCGCTGCTCGGCGGCGGCGGCGTCGAGTGCTGGGCGGCGAACGCGGCTTCGCGCGGCGGCGCGGCGGCGGTCGGCGGAGTCCGCAACGCCGTCGCGATTTCGGCGGGCGCGCAGCACGCCTGCGCGCTGATCGCCGGCGGCTCCGTCGAGTGCTGGGGGGCCAACGGCTACGGCCAGCTCGGGACCGGCACCAGCGTTGGGCCGCAGAGCTGCGCCGGCGCAGCGTGCTCGCGGGTCGCTCTGACGGTGGCCGGGGTGAGCAGCGCGGTGGCGATCGCGGCGGGGGACGATCACACCTGCGCGATCGTCGCCGCCGGCGCGGTCGACTGCTGGGGCTACAACTTCGCCGGCGAGCTCGGGGTCGGCACGAGCAGCGGGCCCGCCGTCTGCTCGGGCGGCGAGTGGTGCTCGCCGCGCGCGATCGCCGTCGCGGGCTTGAGCGGGGCGTCGTCGATCGCCGCGGGCGGCGACCATACCTGCGTGATCGCCGCCGGCGCGCTCGACTGCTGGGGCTACAACTCCTACGGCCAGCTCGGCGACGGCCAGAGCGGCGGGCCGCAGACGTGCTACTGGCAGCTCGTGAGATGCGCGAAGACGCCGGTGGCTTCAGGCGGGCTTGCGCGAGTCGTGGCGGTCGCCGCGGGCGGCGATCACACCTGCGCGGTCCTTGCCGGCGGTCGGATCAGCTGCTGGGGCGCGGACTGGTTCGGCGACCTCGGCGACGGCGCGCCGGCGCCGCAGGACTGCAACGGCTACCCGTGCAGCACCAGGCCAATCGGCGTCTCGCTCAGGCCGGGGGTATGAGCAGGTAGACGCGCACAGGCGGATTCGCCTCGAAGGAGTAGACCAGGAACGACTGCCCGTTGACCGTGGCCGTGCCCCCGAGCGGAAGCGCGGCGGGGTCGCTGCCGTCGCTTGATGCGATCTGGGAGCCGTCGGGATTGCGCACGTAGACCGAGGCGCCCGTGTAGAGGTGAACCCAGTAGGCGTAGCCGTAGTAGTGCTGCGCGAGCGGGCCGAGCAGGGTGGTGAGACGCTGCGCGACCCGGCCGAACTCGCCGGCGCGCACGCTCGCGCAGGTCTTTGCGGCAAGCGCCACCGGGGTTGGCGGGATCAGGAGCACGGCGGTCAACGTGCCGGCCGGGAAGGCGTTGTAGGTCACCGCCTTGAGGCGGTAGCGGACGCCGCCGACGGTCAGCGACGGCCCACGCGGCAGCGCGTGCGGGAAGATGCGGCCGCCGGCTTCGATGACCGGGCGGGCGTGGTAGTAGATCGCGACCGCGTCGCCGACGAAGCGGGTCTCGAGCTTGGCGATGCCCGCGTCGTCCTGGACCGACATGACGAATCTACCGATCGTCGCTCCGGCCGCGGAGCGCAGCGTGCCGCGCACGGGGGCGATGACGTAGGGACCGCCGAAGTCGGCGAGCAGCCGTCCCGAGGCGTCGAGCACGCGCAGGCGGACGATGTGCCAGCCGGGGTGGTAGACGAGCCGCTGAACGGCTTTGAAGGTCGCGCTAGGAGCGTCGGCGGACACCGCGGCCAGCAGGTCGGGCGCAGCCGTGACCTGCGCGACGTCCTGCGTCACCTCTCGTCCGGCGAGCTCGTTGGAGTAGATGTCCGAGGTCACCTGGGCGTCAACGGCCGCGAGCACCGACGACGTCGAGGCCCCGCACGGCCCCGCGGCGACGACGCTCGCGGGTGACGTAAGCACCGCCGCGGCGAGTCCCGAGGCTGCGATGAGCCAAGCCGTGCGCACCCGCAAAGGCTAACCGGCGCCGAGCGCGCGGCCGGCCAGCACGATCGCGCCGGCCACGCCGGCGAGGCGGCCCAGACCGGGTTCGGTGACGAATTCCGAGCCGTCGCCGACGGGGAGGTAGTCGGGATTGACGTCATCGACGAGCTTGCGCTGGATGCGCGCGCGCAGGCCCGCCATCTCGAGCACGCCGCCCCCGATGACGACGCGCTGGGGGCGCAGCGTGACGATGAGATTGGCGATCGCCAGCGCAAGGTAGTGCGACTCGATCTCCCAGGCGTCGTGGTCGGCGGCGAGTTCCTCGGCTGCCACGCCGTGCCGCGCGGCGATCGCCGGTCCGCTCGCGAGGCCCTCGAGGCAGCCCCGCGGGTGGTAGCGGCAGATCCCCGCAAAGCCGGCTTCGACGTCACGCGGGTGGCGCGGGAGATGGACATGGCCCATCTCCGGATGGCCCGCGCCATGGACGATCGAGCCCGCGACAATCGCCCCGCCGCCGATCCCCGTGCCGACCGTCATGTAGACGAAGTCGCTCAGTCCCCGCCCGGCACCGAGCCGCTGTTCGCCGATCGCCGCGGCGTTGACGTCGGTGTCGAGCATGACCGGCACGCGTGCGCGCTCGCGCACCATCGCAAGGACCTCGGCGCCGCCCCAGCCCGGCTTCGGAGTCGCGAGGACCGTGCCGCTCGCGAGGTCGATCGGGCCGAACGCGCCAACGCCGACGGCGGCGACGCGGCCGACCGCCTCGATGCAGGCCAGCGCTCGCTCGAGCGTCTCGCGCGGTGCGGTGGTCGCGAACTCGCCGTGCTCGCGCGGGGGCTCGGTGCCGTCGCCGACCGCCCAGACCGTCTTGGTGCCGCCGAGCTCGATGCCGCCAAGGATCGCCGGACGCTAGCAAGCGCCTCGCGCGCGTACAGTGTCCGCCGTGGGCCCGATGACGCCCGGCGCGCGCTTTCGCCACCTCGAGGCCACGGTCGCCGAGCTGACGGCCGCGATGGGCGCGGGTCGGCTGACGGCGCGGGCGCTCACAAACGCCTACATCGCGCGGATCCGCGCGCTCGACCGCGGCGGCCCGTCGCTTCGCTCGGTGATCGAGCTGAATCCAGACGCCTCGACGATCGCACGGGCACTCGACCGCGAACGGGAGACGACCGGGCCGCGCGGACCGCTGCACGGCATCCCGGTCCTGATCAAGGACAACATCGCCAGCGGGGACCGCATGTCGACATCGGCGGGATCGCTGGCGCTCGACGGCGTCACGGCGATCCGCGACGCACACCTCGTGGCCCGGCTGCGCGACGCCGGGGCCGTGATCCTCGGCAAGACCAACCTCAGCGAGTGGGCGAACATCCGCTCGTCGCACTCGACGAGCGGATGGAGTGCGCGCGGCGGGCAGACCAGGAACCCCTACGCCCTCGACCGCAACCCGAGCGGGTCGAGCTCCGGATCGGCAGCCGCCGTCGCCGCGAACTTCGCCGCCGTCGCCGTGGGCACCGAAACGGACGGCTCGATCGTCTCGCCGGCCAACGCCAGCGGGGTCGTCGGGATCAAGCCCACGGTCGGCCTGGTCAGTCGTGACGGGATCATCCCGATCTCACACAGCCAGGACACCGCCGGGCCGATCGGACGCACGGTCGCCGATGCCGCCGCTCTGCTCGCCGCGATCGCCGGCGCCGACGCCCACGATTCGGCGACCGCGGCGGCGAAGGTCGACGACTACGCGAAGGCGCTGCGCCAGAACGCTCTGAAGGGCGCGCGACTCGGGGTGGTGCGCAACGAGTTCGGCACGAACCCGGCGGTCGACGCCGTCATCGAGGGCGCGCTGCGCGTCCTCGCGGCGAAGGGCGCGGTGCTCGTCGATCCCGTCGAGTTGCACATCGCGGCCGAGCTTCACGACGCCGAGATCGACGTGCTGCTCACCGAGCTCAAGGCCGGGATGGCCAGGTGGCTCCCTGAGTTCACACCACACGCACCGGTCCAGTCGCTTGCCGAGGTGATCGCGTGGAACCGCGCCCACGCGAGCGAGGAACTGCGCTGGTTCGGTCAGGAGCTCTTCGAGCGCGCGCAGGCGCGCGGCGACCTCAAGAGCCCCGAGTACCTGCGCTCGCTTGCCACGTGCCGCCGCGTCGCACGGCGGGAGGGGATCGACGCGACGCTCCGCGCGCACTCACTCGACGCGCTCCTCGCTCCGACCGGCGGACCCGCGTGGCTCACCGATCCCGTCAACGGCGACCATCACGGCGGGAGCTTCTCGACCCCGGCGGCGGTGGCGGGCTACCCGCACGTCACCGTGCCGGCGGGGTTCGTGCACGGGCTGCCGGTCGGGATCTCCTTCGTCGGCCCGCCGTGGAGCGAGGCCCGCCTGATTGCCCTGGCGAACGGATTCGAACGGGCCGCGGAGGCGCGCCAGCCGCCGTCATTTGCGCCGAGCGCCGTGCTCTCCGGCGATTAGTTTCACCCTCGAGGACCGTCGTATCGGCAGGTGCAAATCCGCGAACAAGGAGACTGACGTGCCGCAGATAACGCAGGTGGGCCGCGTGATCGTGCCGGTTGCCGACCAGGATGCGGCGATCGCGTTCTACACCGAGCGGCTCGGCTTCACGCTGACAGCCGACGTCCCGTTCGGCGACGGGGACCGTTGGGTCGAGGTCGCGCCGCCGGGCGGCGGAACAGCGCTGGCGCTGTCGCCGGGGCAGGGCGAGTACCAGCCGGGACGGATGACCGGAGTCTCGCTGAGCTCGGCGGATCCGCGCGCTGACCACGCCGAGCTCAAGGGGGCGGGCGTCGACGTGGACGAGCAGTTGATGGGCGGGGACGGAACGGTGCCGCTGCTGTTCTTCTTCCGCGATGGCGACGGCAACCAGCTGATGATCGTTCAGCAGCCGGAGGCTTGAGACGCGATCGAGGCTTCAGCTGAACGGGAGAAACGATGAGCGAACGACCTTCTGAGAAGGCACCCGCCGAGCGCGTCGACGCCTATCTCGACGCCCTCGATGAGCCCAAGCGCGCTGCGCTGGAAGCGCTCCGCGGCGCGATCCTCGAGATCGCACCGCAGGCCCAGCAGGTCATCTCCTACGGTGTTCCCGCCTTCCGCTTGAACGGTATGACGATCGCGGGCTTCGCGGCGTTCAAGAGCCACTTGAGCTATCTGCCGTTCAGCGGCTCGGTGCTGAGCCGGCTCGGCGACGAGCTCGCGGGCTATGAGATGACCAAGAGCTCGCTGCACTTCACGATCGAGCGGCCGCTGCCAAAGGACCTGGTGAAGAAGCTGATCGACGCACGGCTCACCGAAGGAGGCAAGGCCTAGGCCGCCCTCGTCATGGGGATGGAGGACCTGCTCAAGCACCTCGCAGGCGTTGCTGGTTCTTCGAGGATCGGGACGGCGACGGGTGGCCGCATGGACCTGAAGCCTTGCGGCACCAACCCGCAAGAATCGCAATCGCGGGCCCATGCATTCGGTCAGCGCACCGGGCGAGTGCGTGACCCGTTGGGCAACATCGGGCGATGCGCCGCCTGTCCGAACCGAGCTATGCCGGCCGATCCGCGACGCCCAAGAGACGCTGGACCGCGAACGCAGCGGTCCCGAGCAGTTGGACGCGAGTCGTCCACTGACGGGCTGATGTTGCCGCCGCCGACCGCCACACGCGCTGCGTTTCGCCTCCGCGAGTCACGCCCCGCGAGGATCCACGCCTAGCGCCAACGCCGACGCGACAAACGCCACAGGAGGTATCGATGTCCGACCATACGACTGGAACCCGCGAGGACTGGCAGGCGGCTCGCGCTGAGCTCGCCAAGCTCGAGGCCGAGCACGCCGAGTTGGGCCGAAAGGTGACCGAGCGGCGGCGTCAGCTTCCCTGGGTCGCGGTGGAGAAGGAGTACCGCTTCGACACCGAGAACGGGAAGCGGACCCTCGCCGAGCTCTTCGACGGACGCTCGCAGCTGCTCGCCTACAACGTCATGTTCGGCCCCGATTACGAACTCGGCGCCTGCCCCGGGTGTTCGAACCTCGCTGATGAGCTCGACGCCACGCGCGTGCATCTGAACCACCGCGACGTGACGTTGATCTGCTTTTCGCGCGCGCCGATTGATCGGCTCACCGCCTACAAGCAGCGGATGGGCTGGGGGGTTCCCTACGTCTCGACCTACGAGACGGAGTTTCCGTTCGACTTCGGGCTCGCCCTCACCCCCGCCCAGGTGCAGCGGATCCCGGCGGTCAAGGCGATGATCGACGACCCGCCCGGGTGGCTGGAGGACTGGGGGCGGCAGGTCGGTGCCAAGCTCGAGGACGGGATTCGCGAGAATCCGAGCTACATCGCCTTCGCACGCCGCAACGGGACCGTGTACCACACCTACACGGTGACGGCACCCGACCCGTTCGTGGCGCCGTTCCACTCGTTGCTGCTCGATCGAACGCCGAAGGCCGGCCCCGAGGAGCCGCGAGCGTGGCGCAAGGACGAGTACCCGGACTGACCGCGGCGGGGGGCAGGGGGTGTCACGGTCTGGGCGAGCGGTGCCCAGCGAAGCCACGACGCGAGACCGACCCCGCCCCCGCTGGCCTGTCACCGCAGGCGACACGCTCGCACCCGAGGGGACCGCCAGAGCGGGCCTGCCGGGGCTCGCTACCATCGACCTGTGAGCGCTCAGAAAGTGCCGGGTGGGGTGGTGCATGAGCTCCCCGCGGACCTGCGTAAGGCGCTGGTCGCCAACGCCACGGCACTCGGCGCCTGGACGGACATCACGCCCTTGGCACGCAACGAGTTCATCTGCTGGGTCGAGGATGCCAAGCAGGACACGACGCGAGAGCGCCGCATTCGGCGCACCCAGGAAGAGCTCGAGCAAGGCCAGCGTCGGCCCTGCTGCTGGCCGGGGTGTAAGCACCGCGACCGCACCGGCCGGTAGCGATCGGGCGAGCCAGACGTCTCCGTTCGCACCGGCCGACGGTGCGCGTCGATCCGCCATGTCGGGCTAAGGAGCGCCCGACATGGCGGCCCGAGTTCAGACGGTGAGCGCCGCCTCGATCGACCGCGTCGATAGCGATTCGGCGGTTGTTCCCTGCAGGACGACCTTCAGGGCGTTGGTGTTGGCGGCGTCGGCGAACGTGTCGTAGGCGTCCATCACATCGTCGAGTGCGAAGTGGTGAGTCGCGAACGGCGACGGGTCGAGCCGGCCGCTGGCGATCAGGCGCAGCAGCTGCGGAATGCTGGAGGTGTCGACCAGCCCGGTCGTGATCGTGACGTCGCGGATCCAGAGCTTCTCGAGGTGCAGGTGCGCGGAGCGACCGTGGACACCGATGTTGGCAACTCGTCCGCCGGGTCTGATCAGCTCGGTCGCCAGCTCAAAGGTGTCCGGTACCCCGACGGCCTCGAAGGCGCAGTCCGCACCGAGCCCGTCAGTCAGCTCCATGACCTTTGCGACCGCATCCTGGCGGCCGTTGTTGATGGTCGTGTCGGCGCCGAACCGCTCCGCGCTTTCAAGGCGCGCGTCGGCGAGGTCGATCGCGATGATCCTTGCGGGGGTGAACAGCCTGGCCGTGAGGATCGCCGCCAGGCCGATCGGGCCGGCTCCGACGATCGCGACGACATCTCCGGGTGCGACCTGTCCGTTGAGCACCCCGACCTCGAAGGATGTGGGAAGGATGTCGGCAAGGAACAGGACCTGCTCGTCGGTGAGTTCGTCGGACAGCCTGTAGACGGAGTTGTCGGCGAACGGGACGCGCGCGAACTCGGCCTGAACGCCGTCGATCGTGTGTCCAAAGATCCAGCCGCCGCCACCGATGCACAGTCCGTAGTGGCCTTCCTTGCAGAATGGGCAGCGACCGCACGCGCTGATGCAGGACAGCAACACCCTGTCACCGGGTACGACGGTGCTCACACCGCTGCCGACCTCCACGACGGTACCCACAGCCTCGTGGCCAAGGATCGTGCCCGGCGTCGTCTCGGGCACGTCGCCCTTGAGAATGTGCAGGTCGGTGCCGCAGATCGTCGTGGTGTCGACCCGCACTATCGCGTCGGTGGGGTCGATGATTGTGGGGTCAGCGACCGTGTCCCAGCCGCGCTGACCAGGTCCGTGATAGACGAGCGCCTTCATTTCTGTCCTCCTAGGTGTGCGGGTGGAAGTCGATGACTTGCGGGCGCGAGAGGGACGTGGCGTCCGTGGAGAGGTTCAAAGCGGAGCTCCCCCTGGAAGAGCCGTGCCTCATACGGTCACCCCGGAGTCCACGCGAGCGAGGTACGGCGTGAGGTACTTCCCGGCGACCTTGGTGGTGGCCCCGTCGATCGGTGAGTCGCTGAAGCGCGAGCGGCAGCCCTGCCCGCCTGCGATGCTGGCGGCGATGTAGCGAGGGCGCTCGTCGGTCAGCAGCACGCCTTGGATCACCGGGTTGAACGGCTTCGGCTCGACGTTGGAGCCGGCGAGCTTCGCGATCGACTCCGCGACGACGTCGGCCTGCTGGCATCCCACGCCACCGTGCTTGATGGGGAAGTCAACGGCATCTCCGGCGGCATAGACGGGGCCCGCGTGCGGGACGCGGCAGAAGCGGTCGATCGGGATGAAGCCGTGTTCGCCGACGTGCAGGCCGCGCACCGCGGGCCCGTAAAGCTCGGGGAGTGCGATCACGCGCTGCGCGCGCAGCAGCCGGTCGCCGGGATTGATCACGACTTCTCCCGGCGCCGGGACCTCGGCATAGGCGGAGGTGATGATGCGGATGCCCTTCTCCTCAAGCAGCGCGGCCACGCCATCGCTGACCTCCCCGCCGAACGCGGCAAGCGGTTCCTGTTCGGGAGTCACGATCGTCGCCGCGAACGGAACGTTCATCGCGTAGGCGCGACCCGCCGTCATCAGCGCCAGCTCGTACAGGGGCAGCGGCCACGCCATCCTGCCGGGGGCGACGAACGCAACCCTCTTCAGATAGCCCTCGTCGACGTCTCGAATGAGTCCCTGCAGCGCCTCGTCCATGCGGCGGTCATCGACTGTGACGGCGTGCTTGTAGCGGGGGTAGGGATTGGCGCCGATTGCCAGCACCAACGCGTCGTAGGGCAGCTCGGTCCCGTTCTTGGTGTGCACCAGCTGCTCGTCGGGCGCAACCCACCCGAGCTTGTCCGCAACGAGCTCGGCGCCCGCGTCGGCGACGATCGAGGCGAGCGTGTAGCGCTCGGCGGCGCTGTAGGCGAAGGGCTCGCGGACGGTCATCGGCCGATTGACGAACTGATCGTTCGGCGCAAGCACCGTGATCGCGACCCGCTCGGCGGCGAGATCGTGCAACGCCAGGATGCACTCGACGGCGGCGACCCCCCCACCAACGACGACGACCCGGAACTTGTCCGGGTGGGCGGCTTCTTGTGTCATATGCGCAACCTACGGTCGATCGAGAGGTGTGCCAGCCGCAGAAATCCGCCGAGCGCGGGGGAGCACTACGTAGTCACCGACCAGCTGCCGCAGGCCCAACCGTGGGTGGGTTCGGACTCAGTGAAAACTCCGGATGTCCGCCGGCAGGGGTCGCCTGGATGCTTTGACGATGGGCAAACGCGCGGCGATCGCCGCGGTTGGAGATCGGCGCCCCGAGCTTGGCCGGTTCCGACGCGCAGCCTCTCCTACGGATGCCGATGCAGCGGCGGCACGCGCTCAAGACCAGCACGTCGTGGCAGCCTTCGGTGTGCCGGGGGAGCCAAAGCGATGATCCAGAAGGTCGCCGTTGGGCGCTGGACCCTCGACGCGTATGAGGGCGTCGTGCCCGATGCGATCCTCACGACGCTGCGCGAGCGCGCTGCGGAATTGCGCGGCGCGCGGATCCTTCACATCAACGCCACCCCCTACGGCGGCGGGGTCTCAGAGCTGCTGCGCTCCGGCGTGCCGCTGCTGCGCGGCCTCGGGCTGCACGTGGACTGGAGCGTGATCGGCGGCAACGCGGATTTCTTTCACGCCACCAAGGCGATCCACAACGCCCTGCAGGGCGCAACGCGTCCCCTCACGACCGGCGAGCGCTCCGCCTACCGCGACTGCGTCAGCGAGAACGCCGCGACTCTCAATCGCGACTACGACTTCGTGTTCATTCACGACCCCCAGCCCGTCGGGCTGCTGCAAGCCGCCGGCAAGGGTTCCGCCCGCTGGGTGTGGCGCTGTCACATCGACACCAGCGAGCCCAATCCGGACGCTTGGCGGTTCCTGGAGCCCTACCTCGAGGGGTTCGATGCAGCTGTCTTCACGATGCCCGAGTTCGTGCCACCCGCGATGCCTGTCCCCCACGTCGCCGTGATCGCCCCGGCGATCGATCCGCTCAGCCCCAAGAACATGGAGCTGGATCGGCACGCGGCGACCCAGATCGTCGACTGGATCGGCCTCGACCTGCCGGGACGACTGATCACGCAGATCTCACGCTTCGACCCCTGGAAGGACCCGCTCGGGGTCATCGACGCCTACCGGATCGTCCGCGAGGAGATAGGCAACCTGCAGCTCGCACTGGTCGGCTCGATGGCGCTCGACGATCCCGAGGGATGGGAGGTCTACGGTCAGGTCACCGATGCCGTCGAGGACGATCCGCTCATTCACGTCTACACCAACCTCACGGGCGTGGGGAACGTCGAGGTGAACGCCTTCCAGCGCCTTTCGGAGCTGACCGTTCAGAAGTCGATCCGGGAAGGGTTCGGCCTTGTGGTGTCCGAGTCGATGTGGAAGGGCACCCCGGTCGTCGCCGGTCACGCGGGCGGGATCCCGCTGCAGATGAGCGGCGGCGTCGGCGGGCGCCTCGTGCACGACACCGATCAATGTGCCGCCGCGATCATCGAGCTGCTCAGCGATCGCGATCTGGCCGCCCAGCTCGGCGAAAGCGGGCGCCAGCGCGTCCGCGAGCACTTCCTTCTTCCTCGCATGCTGATCGACGAGGTGACGCTCCTGCAAACCCTCGCCGCCGCCGCGCCGCCGCCACCGGCCGCCTCGCGATGAGCGCCGCCGCGGCGTTGTCGGGCGTGCTCGACGCCGAGAAGAACTGCGCGAGATCGCGGCACGCCGGCCGCCAGTGCCCGCCGGGGACGGCGCTGCCGCGTTCAGGCGGTCCGCCGGCGCAGCGTCAGCGCACCCAGTCCGAGTGCCACGAGCGTCGCCCCGACGACGACCGCCACATCGACCGCCAGGCCGCTTCCGAGCGCCACCGGCGTCGTCGCGCGATGCAGCGCGTCATAGGCGTAGGTCAGTGGCATGGCGTCGGAGATGGCGTGCAGCAGCCCGGCCATCGAGTCGCGCGGCGCGAACAGGCCGCAGAGGAGCATCTGCGGAAACACGATCGCCGGCATGAACTGGACGGCCTGAAACTCGGTCCGCGCGAAGGCGCTGATGAAGAGCCCGAGCGCCATCCCGAGCACGGCGTTGCCGACGGCAAGCAGACCGACGAGCCAGGCGCCGTGCGGCGCATGCAGGCCGAGCGCGACGAACCCGAGCACACAGACGATCGCCGCCTGGGCGGCCGCGAGCAGTCCAAACGCGACCGCGTAACCGAGCAGCAGATCGAGCTTCCCGAGCGGGAGCGTCATCAGCCGCTCGAGCGTGCCGGTCGTGCGCTCACGCAGCATCGTCACCGATGTGACCACGAACATCAGCGTGAACGGGAACATCCCGCAGAGCGGCGCGCCAACCGACTGGAACACGCCAAGCCGACGTTCGAAGATGAAGCGCATCAGCAACAGCAGCACGCTCGGGACACCGATCACGAGCGCGATCGTGCGCGGGTCGCGCCGCAACTGCCAAAGGACCCGCTGCGCAGTGGCAGTCGTCGCGCGGGCGCTCACGGGCGCTCCGCCTGCTCGATGACCACGAGGAACGCGCGCCCGAGGTCTTCCTCGCCGGTGCGCTCGCGCAGAGCCGCGGGGGTCGTGTCGTCGAGCAGCCGCCCTGAGCGCATCAGCAGCAGCTCGTCGCACTCCGCCGCCTCGTCCATGACATGGCTCGAGACGAGCAGCGTCGCGCCCTCGTCAGCCAGTGCGTGAAACGTGCCCCACAGATCCCCGCGCAGAACCGGGTCCAGCCCGACCGTCGGCTCATCGAGGACGAGCACCGCCGGCCGTCCGAGCAGAGCCGTCGCAAGCGACACGCGCGCCCTTTCGCCGCCGGAGAGCGAAGCGACGACCTGCGCGCCGCGCCCGGTGAGGCCGACTGTCGCAAGCACCTCGCCGATCCGCGCTCGCTCGACGCCGCTCACGCGCGCGAAGTAGCGCAGGTTCTCCTCGATGCTGAGGTCGCCGTAGACCGACGGCGCCTGCGTCACGTAGCCAAGCAGCGTCCGCAGCCGAACATCGCCCGACGGCCGGCCGAGCACGCTCACGCGCCCGCCGTCGATCCGCTGAACGCCGACGATCGAGCGCATCAGTGTTGTCTTGCCACAACCGCTCGGACCAAGCAGGCCGGTGACGGTTCCCGCGCCGACAGCCAGCGAGATGCGGTCGAGCACCGTGCGACCGCCGCGCTGCACGCAAAGCTCCTCGATCTCGATCGCGGAGTCAGCCATCGCTAGTGCCTGATCGTGTGAACGACGGGCGTTACGGCTTCTCGCCGGCGTGGATGACGTGCGTGTGACCCTCCGGGAAGAACAGCGACACGTGCTCCTCATCCCAGCGAACGCGATAGTGCGGCCGCGCCGCAGGACCCAGCACCTCGAGGATCTGGCCGCGACGAGATGGCCCGGACGCCGAGTCAACCAGCAGCCAGTCGCCCGGCCGCGCGTCCTCGCTCGCGCCACCACCGACGTCGCGCCCGCTCACCGCGCAGCTCTCCCGCCAGGAGGCGCCGCGGTCCGGCGCCCGGCAGTGGCTCTGGGCAGCATGGTCCAGAGTGTTACCGACGGGACGCGTCGGTGTCTCCGTACTTCCTGCGGACAGCGGAGGTGGGCCACCGCCGATGCTTGGGCTCGCGCGCCGCGCGAGTCTGGCGCTGTGCCAGGAAACGTGGTGTCAAAGCCTGCGGTTGCGCTGCTCGAGAGGGCGCGCGAGGCACGCAGATGAGCGCCGCCGCCGCGAGCGCGCGTGCGCTCCTTGACGCGCAGGACGCCGGGGGAACCGATGTCGCCCTGCGCGACGGCGGAACGGTGCGAGTGCGCCCGGTCCGAGCCGCCGACGAAGCCGGGCTGCTCGCGTTTCTCGAGGAGCTTTCAGACCGCTCGCGATTGCTGCGCTTCTTCAGCGCCGGGTCAAACCTGCGCGGCGAGGCGCACCTCTTCGCCCAGGCCGACGGGCAGCGAAGGCACGCGCTGGTCGCCCTCGCCGGACCACAGCAGCGGATCGTCGGTCACGGGATGTACGTGGCGGCCGGGACGGGCAAGGCGGAGACGGCGTTCGCGATCGCCGACGCCTATCAGGGGCGCGGTCTTGGAACCATCCTCCTCGCGCACCTGGCAGCCCACGCCCGCGCCGCGGGCATCGAGACGTTCGTCGCAATAACCCGCAGCGACAATCGGCGCATGCTCGACGTGTTCCGCGAGAGCGGCTATCCCGTCGAGGTCCGCGCCGGCGCCGACACCGTCGACGTCAGCTTCCCGACCGAGCTCACGCCGGCCGGCTGGCAGCGATTCGAGCAGCGCGAGCAGAGCACCAGCGTCGCCGCGGTGAGGCGGATCCTCGAGCCGTCGGCGGTTGCCCTCGTCGGCGCTTCCCGCCGTCGCGGCTCGGTGGGCGGCGAGATCCTGCACAACCTGCTTTCGACGGGCTTCGAGGGCGTGATCTACGCGGTCAACCCATCCGCCACTTCGGTCCAGTCGATTCCGGCCTACCCGTCGATGGCGGATCTGCCCGGACCGGTCGACCTCGCCGTGATAGCGGTCCCAGCCGCCGATGTCGCAGACGTCGCGCGCCAGTGCGGACAAGCCGGCGTGGGTGCGCTGGTCGTCATCTCAGCCGGCTTCGCCGAGGTCGCCGGAAAGGGCCCTGCGCGACAGCGCGAGCTAGTCGAGATCTGCCGGGAGTACGGGATGCGACTCGTCGGCCCCAACTGCCTTGGGGTGCTGAACACCGCCAGCGGCGTACACCTCGACGCGACGTTCATCCCATCCCTTCCCCAACCCGGCCGCGTGGCGTTCCTCTCACAGAGCGGCGGGCTCGGGATCGCGATCGTCGACGCGGCGAATCGCCTGCACCTCGGCCTTTCCGCGTTCGTGTCGATCGGCAACAAGGCCGACCTCTCCGGCAACGACTTCCTTCAGTATTGGGAGCAGGACCCGAACACCAGCGTGATCTTGCTCTACCTCGAGTCGTTCGGGAACGCGCGCAAGTTCGCACGCATCGCGCGGCGGGTCGGGCGCGTCAAGCCGATCCTCGCGGTCAAAAGCGGCCGTTCTGCTGCGGGAGCGCGGGCCAGCTCGTCGCACACCGGTGCGCTCCTCGCGGCCTCCGACGTTACGGTCGACGCGCTGTTTCGCCAGGCCGGCGTGATTCGCACCGACACCCTCGCCGAGCTGTTCGATGTGGCGGCGCTGCTCTCCTCGCAGCCGCCGCCGCGCGGCAGCCGGGTCGCGATCGTCACCAACGCAGGTGGCCCCGGCATCCTCTGTGCCGATGCCTGCGAGGCTTCCGGCCTCGAGGTCGCGGCCCTCCCCGCGGTGCTGTGCGCACGCTTGCGGCGCTTCCTCTCAGCGGAGGCATCGGTCGGCAATCCGCTCGACATGGTCGCGACGGCGACGGCCGACGATTACAAGCGTGCGATCGAGGCAATCGCCCGAGCCGATGTCGCGGATGCGATCATCGTGATCTTCGTGCCACCCCTGGTTACAGAGGCCACCGATGTTGCGGCGGCGATCTCCAAGGCCGCCGAGCGAATCCCCGCCGAGGTGACGATCGCGAGCGTCTTCATGGCCAAGGGGGACGGCGAGGTGATCTTGCGACGCGGCGAGCAGGCGATCCCCCTTTACACATTCCCCGAGGACGCGGCGCGCGCCCTCGGCCATGCCGCGCGCTACGGAGCTTGGCGCTCGGCGCCTGCCGGCGCCGTTGCCGCGTTCGCGGACGTCCGTCGCGAGCAGGCCGCGGCCGTCATCGCTCGGGCCCTTGGACGCGGCGAGGACTGGCTTGACCAGCGCGAGGTCGAGGAGTTGCTCGAGTGCTACGGCATCCCGCGGCCGCTCCAGCGCTTCGCCGCTGACCCCGACACCGCCGAGCAGGCTGCGGCAGAGCTTGGCGGCACGCTTGCTCTCAAGGTGCTCGCGCCGGGGCTCATCCACAAGAGCGACGCCGGCGCCGTCGCGACGGGACTGCGACCCGTCGAGATCAAGGCCACCGCGCTCGCGCTCGAGAAGGCGGTCAGAGAAGCCGGGTTCCAGCCGAGCGGCTTTCAGATCCAGGCGATGGCGCCGCGCGGCGTGGAGTTGATCATCGGCGTGGTGCAGGACCGTGCGTTTGGGCCCCTGGTCGCCTGCGGCGCAGGCGGTACCAGCGCCGAGCTGCTGGGCGACGTCGCGGCTCGGCTCACGCCGCTGAGCGATCTCGATGCCGCCGAGATGCTGCGGGGCATGCGGCTGTTCCCGCTGCTCGATGGCTACCGCGGCGCGCAACGCTGCGATGTTGCGGCGCTCGAGGAGATGCTGTTGCGTGTCAGCGCGCTCGTCGAGGCCCATCCCGAGGTCGCGGAGCTGGACCTGAACCCCGTCGTCGCACTGGGCGACGGCGCCCTCGCCGTTGACGCACGCGTTCGCGTCGAGACGGCGCCGCGGGAGCCGGTTCGTCCCTCGCTGCGAGCCTGACGCGTGACGACGGAACGTTCGGCATCCCTCGATGGCAGCCCGCTCGACGCGCGCGATCTCGAGCTGATCGACGCCTGGTGGCGGGCCGCCAACTACCTGGCGGTGGGACAGATCTACCTGCTCGCGAACCCGCTCCTGCGCGAGCCGCTGCTGCCGGATCACGTCAAGCCGCGACTGCTCGGCCACTGGGGGACGACGCCGGGGCTCAACTTCATCTACGCCCACCTCAACCGCGTCATCAAGTCAGACGACCTCAGCGCGATCTTCATCACGGGGCCGGGGCACGGCGGCCCCGCCCTCGTGGCGAGCACCTACCTCGAAGGTAGCTACACCGAGCTCTATCCGCACGTCGGGGCCGACGCCGAGGGTCTGCGGCGTCTCTTCCGCCAATTCTCGTTTCCCGGTGGGATCCCCAGTCATGCCGCGCCGGAGACGCCAGGCTCGATCCACGAGGGCGGCGAGCTCGGCTACGCCCTGCTACACGCCCACGGAGCGGTCTTCGACAATCCCGACCTGCTCGCCGTCTGCGTGATCGGCGATGGCGAGGCGGAGACCGGACCGCTCGCCGCGAGCTGGCACTCGAACAAGTTCCTCAACGCGCGCCGCGACGGCGCCGTGCTGCCGATCCTCCACCTCAACGGCTACAAGATCGCAAGCCCGACGCTGCTCGCACGGATCCCAGAGAGCGAACTGCGGTCGCTGCTCGAGGGCTACGGCTACGCGCCGAGGTTCATCAGCGGCTCGGACCCGGCGGCGATGCACCAGCTGATGGCGGCGACGCTCGACGAGATCTTGCGCGACATCGCGGCGATTCAGCGCGCCGCGCGCGAGCAGGGGGTGTCGACACGTCCGCGCTGGCCGATGATCGTGCTGCGCACGCCAAAGGGCTGGACCGGGCCGAAGGTCGTCGACGGGCAGCCGGCCGAAGGATCATTCCGCTCTCACCAGGTACCGCTGGCGGAGGTCCGCACGAACCCCGAGCACCTCGCGCAGCTGGAGTCCTGGATGCGCTCCTACCGACCGGAGGAGCTGTTTGACGAGGCCGGAGCGCTGCGCGCCGACATCGCGGCGCTGGCGCCCGAGGGCGAGCGCCGCATGGGCTCCAACCCGCACGCCAACGGCGGGCTGCTTCTGCGCGACCTCAAGCTGCGCGACTTCCGCTCCTATGCCGTCGAGGTCGGCAGTCCCGGAACGACGCTAGGCGAGGCGACCCGCGTTCTTGGGACGTTCCTGCGCGATGTGATCCACGACAACCCCGACAACTTCCGCATCATGGGCCCGGACGAGACCGTCTCGAACCGCCTCGGCGCGGTGCTCGAGGCGACCGACCGCACATGGGAAGCCGAACGGCTCGACGGCGACGACCACCTCGACCCCGAAGGGCGGGTGATGGAGGTGCTCAGCGAGCACCTCTGCCAGGGCTGGCTCGAGGGCTATCTGCTGACCGGACGCCACGGGCTCTTCAACTGCTACGAGGCGTTCATTCACATCATCGATTCGATGTTCAACCAGCACGCCAAGTGGTTGAAGGTGACCCGCGAGATTCCCTGGCGCCGGCCGGTGGCTTCGCTCAACTACCTGCTCTCCTCCCACGTCTGGCGCCAGGACCACAACGGGTTCTCGCACCAGGATCCGGGGTTCATCGACCACGTCGTCAACAAGAAGGCCGAGATCATCAGGGTCTACCTGCCGCCCGACACGAACACGCTTCTATCGGTGGCCGATCACTGCCTGCGCTCGCGCCACTACGTGAACGTGATCATCGCCGGCAAACAGCCGCAGCTCAGCTTCCTCGACATCGACCAGGCGATCATCCACTGCACGCGCGGTCTGGGGATCTGGGAGTGGGCGAGCAACGACGACGACGGCGAGCCCGACGTGGTGATGGCCTGCGCCGGCGACGTCCCGACGCTCGAGACGCTTGCCGCGGTGGCGATCCTCCGCGAGCGCCTGCCGCAGTTGCGGATACGCGTCATCAACGTCGTTGACCTGATGCGCCTGCAGCCCGACAGCGAACATCCACACGGCCTCTCCGACGGCGAGTTCGACGCTCTCTTCACCATCGGTCAGCCGGTGATCTTCGCCTACCACGGGTATCCGTGGCTGATCCACCGCCTGACCTACCGCCGCCACAACCACGTAAACCTCCACGTGCGCGGCTACAAGGAGGAGGGCACGACGACGACTCCGTTCGACATGGTGATGCTCAACGATCTCGACCGCTTCCACCTCGTGATGGACGTCATCGATCGCGTTCCCGACCTGGGCGAGCGCTGCGCCCACCTGCGTCAGGAGATGGTTGACGCACGCCTGCGCGCGCGCGCCCACACGCGCGAGTACGGCGAGGACCCGGCGGAGATCCGCGACTGGACCTGGCCCATCGCGGCCTAGCTGCGCGTTGCGTGTGCTGGTCGTCAACGCCGGCTCGAGCAGCCTCAAGCTCGCTCTCGTCGGAGAGGGGGACGAGACGCTTGGCGAGCGCGAGATCGAGACACACCGCGGCGAGCTCGACACGGCGCAGCTCGAGGCCGCAATCGCAACGCTCGAGGACGCGGACGCGGTCGGCCACCGGATCGTCCATGGTGGGACTCGCTTCACGGCCGCCGCGCTGATCGACGAACGCGTCGAGGCGGAGCTGCGTGCGCTGGCCGAGCTGGCGCCCCTCCACCAAGCGAAGTCGCTCGCAGCGCTCGACGCGGTGAGCGCCGCGCGCCCCGATCTGCCTGCCGTCGCCTGCTTCGACACCGCCTTCCACGCCGGTTTGCCGGCAGCCGCATCGACCTATGCGCTGCCGGCTGAGTGGCGCGCGCGCTGGCCGCTGCGACGCTACGGCTTCCACGGGCTCTCACACGCCTGGGTCGCAAGACGCGCGGCGGCGCTGGCCGGGAATCCCGACGCGCGCATCATCAGCTGCCATCTCGGTGCAGGAGCCTCTCTGTGCGCGATCGCCGCGGGCCGCTCGGTCGACACGACGATGGGCTTCACGCCACTCGAGGGACTGGTCATGGCGAGCCGTTCGGGGAGCATCGACCCCGGGCTGGTGCTGTGGCTTACCGCTGCAGGCCGCCTCTCCCACGCGGCCGTCGAGGAGGGACTCGAACGCGAGTCCGGGTTGAGCGGACTGGCGGGGACCGCCGACATGCGCGAGATCCTGGCCCGCGCCGATCCGCAGGCCACGCTTGCGCTGGACGTCTACGTCCACCGGTTGGCCGGCGCGATCGCCGCGATGGCCGCCTCGCTGGGAGCCCTCGACGTGCTCGCCTTCACCGGTGGCGTCGGGGAGAACGCCGCCGTGGTCAGGGAGCGTGCCGTCGCTCGACTGGGCTTCTTCGGGATCGAGCTCGATCCCGCCCGCAACCGCAACGCGCTCGCCGACGCCGAGATCGGCGCCAGCGGCGCCGGCGCACGCGTCTTTGTGCTCCGGACGCGCGAGGACCTGGAGATCGCACGTCAGGTGCGGGATCTGCTCGCGGTGAGCTGATCGCGCCGCTGAGGCCGTGAGGGTCCCCGCGGCTTCCGTAGCCATTACTGACTTGCGTTGAGCCGCCGCCCCTGATGGCGCCCCCCTCTCGGCGGCCTACCGTGAGGGTCCTATCTGTTCATGCGAGCTGTGGAGGGCCGAATGGCCGTGCGAGTTGCGATCAATGGATTTGGACGGGTTGGACGGTGCTTCGTGCGTTCGGCATTGGAGCGCAATTCGGACGTCGAGATCGTCGCCGTCAACGATCTGACGGACGCGGCGACGCTTGCGCATCTGCTGCGCTACGACTCCGTCTACGGTCGCTTTCCGGGCGTCGTCGAAGTCGGGGAGGACAAACTGATCGTCGACGGACACGTCATGCGTGCACTGGCCGTCGCGGACCCGTCGCAGCTTCCGTGGGCCGAGCTCGAGGTCGACGTCGTGATCGAGTCGACCGGGCGCTTTCGCACGCGCGCCGCCGCTGCGGCGCACGTGACCGCCGGTGCCGGCCTGGTGATCATCTCGGCGCCCGCCAAGGGGGCCGAGCCGGTCGACGCAACGGTCGTCCTCGGCGTCAACTTCGACGAGGTCTACGACCCCGACCGCCACCACATCATCAGCAACGCGTCGTGCACGACGAACTGTCTCGCGCCGGTCGCCAAGCTTCTGCACGAGACCGTCGGCATCAAGCACGGGCTGATGACAACCGTGCACGCCTACACCGCGGATCAGAACCTCCTCGACGGCCCGCACGCCGACCTGCGGCGCGCGCGCTCTGCCGCGCTCAGCCTCATCCCGACCTCGACCGGAGCGGCGAAGGCACTCGGCCTCGTCGTTCCAGAGCTCGCGGGCCGTCTGAACGGCTACGCCGTCCGAGTGCCGACACCGACCGGATCGCTCGTCGACCTGACGGTCGAGGCCGAACGTGCGACGAGCGTCGAGGAGATCAACACGGCGTTCCGCGAGAACGCCGACCACGGCGCTCTCGAGGGCATCCTCGCCTACACCGAGGATCCGATCGTCTCCTGCGACATCGTCGGATCGTCGTACTCGGCGATCTTCGACGCCGGCCTGACCAGCGTGAACGACGGGACGCAGGTCAAGGTGGTCGCCTGGTACGACAACGAATGGGGCTACGCGAGCCGGCTTGTCGACCTTGCGGAGCGCGCGTTCGCGCGACCTGGGGCGCACCTCTCGGCCAGCTACACCGGCTTCTAGCCTGCATTCGCGCGCGTGACTTGGGCAATCGAGACCGTCGGGCTGACCAAGCGCTACGGTCGAACGCTCGCACTCGACGGTCTCGACCTGCGCGTCGAGCAGGGCGAGGTCTATGGCTATCTCGGCCCAAACGGTGCCGGCAAGACGACGACGATCCGGCTCTTGCTCGGCCTCCACAGAGCCACTGCCGGCGCCGCCAGGCTGTTCGATGCTCTCGCTGCCCAGCTGGATCGCGCGCGTGACGCCGTTCGCACAGATCGGGCTGTTCCCCGCGGCGCCGTTTCGCGTCGACGCCGCGCTGGCGATGGCCGCGATCGGCGTCGGTGCCGGCGCCGGCGCCCTGGCGCTGTTCCGCCACCGCGACCTGGTGGCGGCCTGATCAGCTGTGGCCAAATACTGAGCCGCCTGCCGCACTCACGCACGATGTCGCGCAGACCGGAGGCGGCGAAGCTTGGGCATGTTCTCCACGCGCTTTCACGGCCGGGGCGGTCAGGGCGTCGTCACGGCCGCCGAGCTTCTCTCGCTGGCGGCCTTCGCGGACGGGCACGAGACGCAGGCGTTTCCGAGCTTTGGATCCGAGCGCATGGGCGCGCCGGTCGTTGCCTTCTGCCGCATCGATGAGCGCCCGATCCGCTTGCGCGAGCCGATCGCCGAGCCGGACGCCGTGGTGATCCAGGACGCGACGCTGCTCCACCACGTCGATGTGTTTGGCGGCCTCGCCCCCGACGGGTACATCCTGATCAACTCGTCGCGCGGCATCGACGAGCTCGGCCTTGGCGAGTTGTGCGAGCGCCACTCGGCGGATCGCATCATGACCGTCCCGGCGAGCGAGATAGCGCTCCGCTGCACTGGCCGCCCGATCTCGAACGCGACCTTGCTGGGCGCCCTCGCAGCGCTGACGGGCTGCGTGTCGCTTGACTCCCTCGAGCAGGCGATCGGCCAGCGCTTCGGCGAGGCGGCGGCGACCACCAACAGCGCGGCTGCACGCGAGGCGTGGGCGGCCGTGGCGAAGGACGAGGATCGTGCCGGGCACGCTGCGTAGGCAGATCGAGGGATCTCAGGCCGTCGCCGCCGCCGTCGCGCGCTGCCGACCGGAGGTGATCTGCGCCTACCCGATCACCCCGCAGACCCACATCGTCGAAGCTCTCTCGCGGCTTGCCCGCCAGGGGGATCTCGGTACCGCCGAGGTGATCAACGTCGAGTCCGAGTTCGCCGCGATGTCGGTCTCGATCGGCGCCTCGGCGGCGGGGGCACGCGCCTACACGGCGACCGCGAGCCAGGGATTGCTGTACATGGCCGAGGCGCTGTTCAACGCTGCGGGTCTCGGCCTGCCGATCGTGATGACCGTCGCGAACCGCGCGATCGGGGCGCCGATCAACATCTGGAATGACCACTCCGACGCGATGGCGCTGCGCGATTGCGGCTGGATCCAGCTGTATGTGACCGACAACCAGGAGGCCACCGACGTGCACGTCCAGGCCTTCAGGATCGCCGAGGAGCTCTCGACGCCGGTGATGGTTTGCATGGATGGGTTCGTGCTGACGCACGCCTTCGAGCCGCTCGAGGTCCCCGACCAGGAGACGGTCGATGCCTTCCTGCCCCCGTTCCAGCCGCGCCAGGTGCTCGATCCCGACGATCCGATGACGATCGGCGCGATGGTCGGCCCCGAGGCCTTCACCGAGGTCCGCTACCTCCAGCACGCAAAGCAGATCCAGGCGCTCGACGTCATTCCCCGCGTCGCAGCGGAATTCGCCGAGCAGTTCGGTCGCCGCTCAGGCGGCCTACTCGACTGCTACCAAAGCGCCGACGCCGAGACGATCATCATCGCGCTCGGCTCGGTCAACGGCACGCTCGCCGAGGTCATCGACGAGCAGCGCGAGCAGGGGAGGAGTGTCGGAGCGCTGGCTCTGAAGTCGTTCCGACCATTCCCAACAGAGGAGATCCGCGCGGCGCTTGCGCCGGCGAGGCGCGTGATCGTCCTCGAGCGCTCGCTCGCCGTCGGGATCGGCGGGATCGTCTGCGAGAACGTCCGCGGCGCAGTCGCCGGGCGGCCCACGGCCGTACACACGGTGATCGCCGGCCTCGGCGGACGCGCGATCACGCGCCGCTCGCTCACCGGCCTGCTGGCGACGGCGCGCACCGGTGATCTGGGCGAACTGACGTTCCTCGATCTCGACCGCGAGATCGTCGAGCGAGAACTGGTTCGCGAGCGCGAAGGCGGTCGCCCCGGGCCGCATGCTGAAGCGATCCTGCACGACCTGGGCGTAGTCGCCGCGGGACCGGTATGAGGCCCGTGCCCTTCTACCAGACGGGAACCTTCGCGGTCGGCGGGCGGCTGCTCGACGAGGGCGAGCGAGCGGTTCAGTCAGACCCCGAGCGCGCGAACGCGATCACCAAGGGTCATCGCGCGTGCCAGGGCTGTGGCGAGGCGCTTGGCGCGCGCTACGCGCTCGACGCGGCGCTGCGCGCGACCGCCGGGCGCATGATCGCCGCCAACGCCACGGGCTGCCTCGAGGTCTTCTCGACGCCCTACCCGGAGTCCTCGTGGCGGTTGCCATGGATTCACTCGCTGTTCGCGAACGCGCCGGCGGTCGCGACGGGCGTCGCCGCCGCGCTGCGCGCGAAGGGTCGGAGCGACGTGCGCGTCGTCGGTCAGGGCGGTGACGGCGGGACCGTCGACATCGGCTTCGCGTGTCTCTCGGGAATGTTCGAGCGCGGCGACGACGTGCTCTACATCTGTTACGACAACCAGGGCTACATGAACACCGGCGTCCAGCGCTCGGGCGCGACGCCACCTGCCGCGCGCACTGCCACGACCGAGCCGCTCGGAGGGCACCCCGGCAACTCCTTCGGCCAGGGCAAGAGCGCACCGCTGATCGCGATGGCGCACGAGATCCCCTACGTCGCGACAGCGACGGTCGCGGAGCTCCGCGACCTCGAGGCCAAGGTCACCCGGGCCATGGACTTCCACGGCGCGCGCTACATCCACGTGCTCGTCCCGTGCCCACTCGGCTGGGGCTCGGCGACGGCGGAGACGATCCAGATCGCGCGACTGGCGAAGGAGAGCGGCCTGTTCCCGGTATTCGAGGCAGTCGAGGGACGAATCACGGCGGTCTCCAAGATTCGTCGCCAGGTCCCGGTCGAGGATTACCTGCGACGCCAGAAGCGCTTCGCGCACCTCTTCGCCGGCGACGGCTACCCGGACGTCGTAGCGCGGCTCCAGGCGCTGGCCGAGCGCAACATCGCGCGCTTCGACCTGCTTGCCGACAGCGAGGAGCGCGACATCGATCTGCTCACGGCCCTCGCGAGCGCAGAGGCCGGACCGTCGTGAGTCAGGACACGCGACCGTTCGCGATCACGCTCGACGTCGGCTCGAGCCTCGCCAGCCGCACCGGCGACTGGCGCACGGAGCGCCCCGTCTACATCCGCCGCGAGCCGCGCTGCAGCCATGCGTGCCCGGCG
>DATBPB010000045.1:0-2704 GCA_036561565.1 Solirubrobacteraceae bacterium
GTCGTGCCGCCGGACGCGTAGGCGAACTGCGCGACCTCCGCGGCGACCGCGGTGACGTGCTGGAGCGCGAGGCGGTAGAGCGTGTTCTGCTCGACGCTCAGGGGGTCGCCGCGGTGCAGCGATTCCTCGACATCGGCCCAGGTCTCGTAGACGAACGCCCGCGCGGCGCGGAGCTTGCCCTCGGCGATCGCGTAGTCGCGGTGGAAGGCGTCTGACTCGGCGATGCTCCCGGCACGGCCCGCGCGGGCGACCGCGAGCTCGCGCAGCTCGTCGAGGATCCGCCGCGCGACGCCGAGCGCCCAGCCGGTGTGGCAGATCACGCCGAGGCCGGCGATGCCCATCGTGTACAGCGCGCCGCCGCGCAGCGGGACGTTCGTCGTCGCGACGTAGGAGTAGCCCTCGGGAACGAACACGTCCTTGCCCGAGTAGTCGATCGAACCGGTTGCGCGGAGACCCATCACGTCCCAGTTGTCGTCGAGCTCCATGTCGCCGACGCGGGTCACGAAGATGCGGGGCGGCTCGTTCGCGCCCTCGACGATCGCCGCCGTGTGAAGCGCTCCTGAATGCTTGACCCCCGACGCGAAGCGCCAGTTGCCGGTGATCCTGTAGCCGCCGTCGGTGGCGACGGCGTGCCCGGGCTGCGTGCCGGCGCCGGAGTGGACGATCAGCGGGCCGTCTGAGCCGTAGAGGTCGGCCGCGGCGTCATCGCCGATGAAGGCGGCGTCGACGCCCGTCGCGAGCCCCGCCGCCATCAGCACCCAGCCGGCCGAGGCGTCACCGTATGAGATCTGCTCGAGCACCTCCAGCGAGGCGATCGGCTCGAGCTCCGAGCCGCCGAGCTCGGTCGGCATCCACATCGCCCACAGGCCGCTGCGGTGAAACGCGTCGACGAGCTCGTCGGCCAGCCTGCCCTGCGCCTCGGCCTCCGCCGCGGTCGAGCTGGCGAGCGCGGAGACGTCCTTCGCCGCCGCCACGAGGTCGTTTGCCACGCTCATCGGCGCAGAGCCTATAGCTCTGCGATGCTGCGCCGCGATGGAGACGATGCGGGCGCTGGTGCTCGAGCGACCGGGCGAGCCGCCTCGGGTTGAGGAGCTGCCGCGGCCGGTCCCGCTTCATGGCGAGGTGCTCGTGCGCGTCTGCGGCTGCGGCGTCTGCCACACCGACCTGCACGTGCTGAAGGGCGAGGTCGCGTTCCCGACGCCGTGCGTTCTCGGGCACGAGATCTCGGGCTTGGTTGCGTCGGTTGGACCGGGCGTGTCGGGGATCGCCGAGGGCGACCGCGTCGCCTGCGCGTTCATCATGCCCTGCGGGGAATGTCGCCACTGCGCCGCCGGGCGCGACGACCTCTGCGAGCGTTTCTTTGCGATGAACCGCCTGCAGGGCACGCTCTATGACGGCACGAGCCGCCTGACGCGCGCCGACGGGAGCACGCTCGCGATGTACTCGATGGCCGGTCTCGCCGAGTACGCCGTCGTGCCGGCGACTGACGTCTTCGCCGTGCCCGACTCGATCGATTTGGCGAGCGCGGCCGTGCTGGGCTGCGCCGTGTTCACCGCCTACGGCGCGGTCGCCCACACCGGCGCCGTCGCCGACGGCGACAGCGTCGCGGTCGTCGCCGCCGGCGGCGTCGGGCTCAACATCGTCGCGCTGGCGCGAGCGTTCGGCGCGGAGCGCGTGATCGCCGTCGACGTGTCGGCGGAGAAGCTCGAGACGGCGCGCTCGATGGGGGCGACAGACGTCGTCGACGCCTCGGCGGGGGATCCGGTCGCGGCGGTGCGCGAGCTGAGTGGCGGCGGGGTCGACATCGCCTTCGAGGCGCTCGGGCGCCCGGCGACCGTCGCCCAGGCGTTTCGGATGGTGCGCGACGGCGGGACGGCGGTCTGCGTGGGGATCGCGGCCGGCGCGGAGGCCGCGGAGATCGAGATCACGCATCTCGTGCGGCGCGGGATCCGGCTGGTCGGCTCCTATGGCGCGCGCACGCGCGCCGACATGCCGCGCGTCATCGAGCTCGCGCAGTCCGGAGCGGTCGATCTGGGCGCGCTGATCTCGGCACGGGTCTCACTCGACGGGGCGGCGGAGATGTACGCGAAGCTCGACCGCGGCGAGGTCGTCGGGCGCGCGTTGGTCGTGCCCTGAGGCGGCTATCGTAGGCGCCGCGATGTCCTCGATCGGCTCCTTCCAGGACGGGCTCGACGTGACGAGGCCCGACGAGATGACGGCCGAGGAGATCGAGGCCTACCGCGCGCAGTACGTCGGCTCCAACAAGGGGCTGCTCGACTCGTTCGAGTTCTGGCTCGAGTTCCGCCCCGACGTGCTCAAGCGCCACAAGGCCCGCACGCGGCACTACTCGAGCGCGCTCGAGCCGGGCCGTCCACTCGTCGGCCTGCTCGGAGCGATCCACCAGTACACGATCGCGGCGTTCCGGGAGGGTGTGGCGTACGAGATCCGCCTCGCCCAGACCAACGGCGCGACGCGCGCCGACATCCTCGACACGCTCTCGGTCGCCTTCATCCACTCCGGCCATCGCGGCATGTACGCGGCGGCGGACTACAGCGAGTACCTGCGCAGCTACGTCGATCCGCCGGCCGCGCCGCGCTTCCCGGAGAACTGGTCCTTCGACCCGCGCGCGTTCGACTCGGGCATCGACTACGCGCAGCGCGAGGCCAGCCGCGAGGACATGGACCGCCTGCAGGAGTGGTACCTG
>DATBPB010000046.1:0-22141 GCA_036561565.1 Solirubrobacteraceae bacterium
GAAGCGGTCCGCGATGTAGCGGTCTGACAGCTCGGCGGCGGCGATCAGCGCGGAGTCCTGGATGCGGACGCCGTGATGGTTCTCGTAGCGCTCCTTGAGGCCGCGCAGGATCGCGATCGTGTCCTCGACGCTCGGCTCATCGACGTAGACCGGCTGGAAGCGGCGCTCGAGGGCGGCGTCCTTCTCGATGTGCTTGCGGTATTCGTCGAGCGTCGTCGCGCCGACCGCGCGCAGCTCGCCGCGGGCGAGCATCGGCTTGAGCAGGTTGGCGGCGTCGACGGCGCCCTCGGCGGCGCCGGCGCCGACGATCGTGTGCAGCTCGTCGATGAAGAGGATCACCTGGCCCGCGGCGTCGGCGATCTCCTTGAGGACGGCCTTGAGGCGGTCCTCGAACTCGCCGCGGTACTTTGCGCCGGCGAGCAGCGCGCCGAGGTCGAGCGCGACGACGCGGCGGTCGCGGAGCGTCTCGGGCACGTCACCGGAGACGATCCGCTGGGCGAGGCCCTCGACGATCGCGGTCTTGCCGACGCCGGGCTCGCCGATCAGCACGGGGTTGTTCTTGGTGCGCCGGGCGAGGATCTGGACGACGCGGCGGATCGCCGCGTCGCGACCGATCACGGGGTCGAGCTTGCCGTCCTGCGCCTCGGCGGTGAGGTCACGGCCGAAGCGCTCGAGCGCCTGGTAGCGCTCCTCGGGATTGTGGTCGGTGACGCGGTGAGAGCCGCGGACCTCGCTCAGCGCCGACTCGAGCCGCTCGTGGGTCGCGCCCGCGGCGCGCAGCATGTCCCCGACGCGGCCGGGATGCGCGCTCAGCGCGAGCAGCAGGTGCTCGGTCGAGACGTAGTCGTCTGAGAGCCGGCGCGCCTCGCCGTCGGCGGCGTTGAGGACGGCGGCGAGCTCTGATGCGATCGGCGGCGCCTCGGCCGCGGCGCTGCCGAGGAGCGGTAGCTCATCGAGCGCCGCGGCGAGCGGGGCGTTGATCGCGCCCGCGTCGGCGCCGAGCTTGCGAAGCAGCGCCAGCGCGATGCCGTCGGGATCCGCGAGCAGGGCCCTGAGGACATGGCCGGGGGTGACCTGGGGGTTGCCGCCGGCCTGCGCGAGCCGCACGGACTCCGCGAGGGCCTCCTGGGCACGGATGGTGAATCGATCGGGCTGCATGAAATCTAAGTGAGAGCGTAGCAGATTTCCGTACGCCTGTCGAGGCCGCGATCACGCCGCAGCGGCGGGCCTTTGCGCGCGCTGCTAGCCTGGCCTCGCCTTGGCGTCGAAGCGCTACGAGCTGGTCACGCTCGGAGAGATCGAGCACGCCGACGGCTGGTCGCCGATCCGCCGCCACCTCGGCATCGAGAGCTTCGGCATCAACGGCTGGAGCGGGCATGCGGTCGGGGACGTCGTGATCCCGGCCCACGACGAGGCGCCCTCCGCGCACGAGGAGGTCTACGTCGTGATGAGCGGGCGCGCGACCTTCACGATCGACGGCGACGAGCTCGACGCCCCGGCGGGTGCGGTCGTCTACGTCCGCGACCCGTCGGTCCGGCGCGGGGCGGTCGCCGCGTTGGCCGACACGACGGTGCTCGCCGCGGGCGGTGAGCCGGGGGCGGCATTCGTGCCGCGCTCCTGGGAATCGAGCCACGACGCGATCGAGCTGATCGAGGCCGGCCGGCTCGAGGACGCCCGCGCGGTGCTCACCGAGACGCTCGAACGCGACCCGCGCGATCCCTTCTTGCTCTTCAACCTGGCGTGCGTCGAGGCCCTGCTCGGGGAGCCCGATCCGGCCCTCGAGCACCTGCGCGCCGCGCTGGCCGAGCGCCCCGCGCTCGGCCAGCCCGCCCGCGAGGATCCGGACCTCGAGTCGCTGCGCGGCGACCCGCGCTTCGAAGAGCTGCTCGCGGGGGCGTAGGGGGCGGCTGTCGTCGCCGGTCCGTAACCCCGATCGAGGTGACGCATCGGTGCGCAGCTATCGTTGGCGAGCCAATGACGGGTGCGTCAGATTCCGAGGCACGCGAGTTTGCGTCGGCGTTTCGATCCTTCTTGGAGTGGGTGCACTCCGAGCGAGCCGGCGTGCGCGGTCGCGGCGAGGTGACCTCGCTCGTTGGCGACTTTCTCGGCGACGGTGCGGCAGGCCTGTCGGTCGTCGCGCGCTCGCTCCCGGGCTTTGAGCAGGTCAACCTGCAGACCGCGCTGAACGCCTGGTCGCGCGAGCGCGGCCGAGAGGTGGCCGTCCACGGTATATCGATCCCGCCCCATCATCCTCCGGTGTCCCTCCAGCAACTCATCGCCGGCGAGGGCATCATGCCGTTGCGCCTGTCACCGCCGGCCCTGGTCGATCTCCCGAACGGACCGGACTCGACACTGGCCTGTCTGCGGCTGGCGCTGTTGCTTGTCGACGACGAGCACGGGCGCTACGTCGTGATGGTGATCGGCCCGAGTGAGCATCACCCCGGTCTCGCCGTCGAGATAGCCGGGTTGCCGGTCGACGCCGCACAAGACGTGCACGCCCGGCTCGCGGAGCTGCGCCGCGCTCTGAACGTCTACCGCGGGCACGTGATCGAGGTCGGCCTGACTCCGATGGGCGGAGTCTCGCTCGAATTCGGGGAGATCCCGGCGACCGCACGCGAGGACGTCGTGCTCCCGGAGGCGGTGCTCGCGCGGGTGGAGCGGCACGCGCTGGGAGTGGCCGAGCATCGCGAAGCCCTGCTGTCGTCCGGCCAGCATCTCAAGCGTGGCCTGCTGCTGTACGGGCCGCCCGGTACCGGCAAGACGCACACGACGCGCTACCTGGTTGGCCAGATGGACGACTACACGCGGTTGCTGCTGACGGGCCGCGCACTGCACGCGATCGGCTCCGCAGCGGAGCTCGCCCGCGATCTGCAGCCGGCCGTGGTGGTCCTGGAGGACGTCGATCTGGTTGCTGAGGATCGCAGCTTCGGTCCCGGTTCGAGCCCGGTCCTGTTCGATCTTCTCGACGCCATGGACGGAGCCGCCGCGGACGCCGACCTGCTGTTCGTGCTGACCACCAACCGGGCCGACTTGCTCGAGCTGGCGCTCGCCGCGCGGCCTGGTCGCGTCGACGTCGCGATCAAGATCGATCTCCCTGACGCCGACGCGCGCAGACGGCTGCTCGCACTCTACGGGCGCTCGGTCCCGCTGCAACTGTCCGAGTCCGACATCCTTGAGATCGTCGAGCGCACGGACGGGGTCACCGCATCATTTCTCAAAGAGCTGCTGCGTCGTGCGATGCTCGAATCCCTCCACGACGATCCGACGGGAGCCGTCGTGACCGCCGCGCACACATCACGAGCCCTCGACGACCTGCTCGACGCCGGCGAGCAGCTCACCCGCAGCCTGCTCGGCGTCGGCAACGACCCCGAGAGCCTCCCCGCCGGCGGTGGCGCGGGCGCGCTGCCTCCGCAGCGTGGCCGCGCCGGGGCGGCCCACGGCCGCCCGGCGGCCGGTATGTGGCGCATCATCGGCTAGGCCCACATAGTCCCGGGCAACCCGGAGGGTGTCGGTAGGTTCAACCTGACGACACAGCCGAACGCCGGGCTGGCCACCCGCTGCGCACGATGATTGGCTGGGCCGGACGATCACGCCGTTGACCAAGACTCGCGGGGGATGTCGCTCCGCCTGTTCGCGGTCTGCGAGTAGCGAACTACGGAACCGCGCGAGCGTGGTACGAGCGATTGCTGGGCGCGCCGACGTTCTCTCCCCACGCCACTGAGGCCGTGTGGACTCTTGCTGAGGAGCGGTCCGTCTACATCGCGGAGCACCCCGATGCGGGACGTGCTGGGTCTGATTTATCTGATACCTTGGTGGTGTGTCTCGCATGACGGCCACCGAAGCCGCGAGGAGCTTTTCCGAGGTCCTCAATCGGGTCGCCGGCGGGGAGGAGATCGAACTGACCCGCAGCGGCGCGCCGGTTGCGGTGATCGGGCCGCCGCAGGCCCGGCTGCTTTCTGCGGCGCGCTTCCGCGAGCTGCTGGCCACGGCGCCGAGCCCCGACCCTGACTTTGGTGAGGAGCTGCGCCGCGTTCGTGCGAGCGCGGGCCCGCCCGGAGATCCGTGGCCGTCCTGATTGACACCGACCTTCTGATCGATCTCGAGCGAGGCGACGATGCCGTGGAGCGCCTGCTCGGAGAGGAAGAGCGCGCGATCAGCGTGATCACGGTCAGCGAGCTGCTCCACGGCGTCCTTCGCGCGCAGGACGCGACCCGCGCCCGCCGCCAGGCGTTTGTCGAGCACCTCCTTGCCGGACTGCAAGCGATCCCAATCACCGAACCGGTCGCTCGGATCCACGCCGACATTTGGGCAGGACTCGCCGACCGCGGCGAGCCGATCGGCGCCCACGATCTCTGGATCGCCGCAACCGCGATCGCACACGGACTCGCCGTCGCCACGCGCAACAACGCCCACTTCAACCGCATCGCCGGCCTGCGCGTCATCACCACGCGGGCCTGAACAGCCCCCCACCGAGTGTCGCTACGCGCGACAAAGAGCACGCGCGATCGGACTTACGCGCGCGGATGGGCGAGTCGAATCGGCGGGGCGCCATGATGCCGAGGTGGCCGTGTCGAGACTGGCGTTTGCGACAGAGACGCGCGAGCGAGCACGCGGCCGCGTACACAGCGTTACCCCACGTGAAGGCCCGGCGCCGAATCCACACATCCGGCGCGACGGTCACGCCCAGCCTCGCACCGCGCCGGAACACGAACGTGGTCGGCCCTTCAACCATCTGCGACGCAATGCCAACCACCGCGCGGCTCAACCCTGGGCCAGCGTGCTCCTTCGCGGAGCCGACACCGAGCGGCCCCGCGTTCGGCGGCCCGACAGGTCACGGCGTCAGCCTCCCGGAGGCGCGAGCACGTAAAGGCGCCGGCCGCCAGCCAGCGCGACCGAGGCCACAAGCCAGGTCCGCCCCTCGTAGCTGATCGAGCCCGAGTTCGGCAGCGATGCGGGCGGCTGCCCGCCCACGCCGACGAGACGGCCGCCGGGCTCGCGCACGAACGCGAGCGCGCCGGTGTAGAAGCTCACCTCCTGCGCGAGACCGCTTGGGTCCGCGGTCAGCGCGGCGATGTTCGCGAGGTGCGCGGCGATGTGCGCGAACTCACCCGCGCGCAGCACGCTGCACGACGGAGTGCGCGGCGAGGGCGCACTCGCGCGCACGAGCATCGCGAGCGTGACGGTCCCCGACGGGAAGGCCTGGATCGACTGGCGCACGACTTCGTAGCTCGAGCGGCCCAGCGACACCGTCGCGGCACCCGGGAGCGAGGACGGCAGGCCTCCGCGGTCTGCCATCAGCAGGGCGCCGTGGCTGTAGACGCCAATCGGGTTGCCCACGACCCGCGTCTCGAGCTTGACGATTCCGGGGGCGTCCTGCACCGACATCAGGAAGCTGCCGACGATCCGCCCCGCGAGCCGCAGCTCGCCCGCCACCGGGGCGATCGCGTTGGGCACGCCCGCGTCGGCGACCACGGCGCCGCGTGCGTCGGACACCCGCAGATGGGAAACGTGCCAGACCCGGTGCTTGATGATCGCGTTGGTCGCGGTCTGCGCGGCGGCGCGGTCACCACGCGCAGCTGCCTGGACCAGGCCCGCCGCAGCATCGACGTGCGCGAGATCGACCTGCACCTCGTAGCTGTGCAGCTCGTTCGCGTAGATCATCTGCAGGACGCCGCCGTCGACGGCGGCGATCGTCTGGGTGGGCGCCCCGCACGCGGACGCCGCCGCGCTCGCGCCCACGGCCACGGCGAGCGCGGCCACGGTCGCTCCGGCGAGGCATGCGCGAACCCACATGTTCGCCCCCCTTTCACTGGTCGTCGCGGTCGAGCGCACCCTCCCCAAAGCGGGCGCGCATGTCAACCGCCTTAGAGGATCATCATCGACGCGGCGCAGGCCGCATTTCGTGCGATCGCCACGACGGGCGCCTCGTCCTGCTTCGCCAAGCGCGGGGCTCTCAGTGGCCGCGGAGCAGCACCGCAGCGCGCTGCGAGGTCCGCTCGCGCGCGTAGTGCTGATCCTCCTGGCGCGCCCAGCGCTCCCAGTGCGGCGCGAAGATCGCGCGGTCGCCGCGCGCATCGAGCGCTCGCCGGCGCCGCGTGGCCGGGTCGAGCTCGATCCAGACGAGCACGCTCGTGAACGGCGACAGGCTGAACGCGCCCGCCCCCACGCCTTCGACGATCAGGACGGCGGGCGGCTCGAGCGTCCACGGCTGCGCCCACGTCGCGGCGTGCCAGTCGTAGCGAGGCACCTGCGCCGGCTCGCCCGCCCCAAGCGGCGCCAGGACCGTCTCGCGCACGCGAGCAACCCCCTCCTCGAGGCCGTCCCAGCCGCCGTAGAGATCCTCCAGCGACACGACCGGCGCGCCGCCGAGGCGCGCGGCCAGCGCCGCGGCGAGCGTCGACTTGCCCGAGCCCGAGCGCCCGTCGATCGCCACCACGCGCGTGGCGCCGGCGCCGGCGCCGGGCGGCGCCGCCCGCAGCGCGCGCTCGATCGTTGACGCCTCCTGCGTTTGGGGATAAGGTCGCTGGCGGTCCATATCCGCAATCCGGGGAGTCCCCTCAGGGGCTGAGAGGGCGCGAGACGCGCCGACCCGACGAACCTGCTCTGGTTCATACCAGCGAAGGGAGAGCGATGTCCATCCTGCCGTTTCGCCGCTCCGTCCGCCGTCGCGCGGGCGCGCTGCTGGTGGCCTGCGCCGCACTCGCCGCCGCCGTTCTCGCGATCGGATCGCCGGCCTCGGGCTCGGCGCCGGCGAACGCGACCGTGAAGATCGCCCTCGACTACACCGCGAACGTCAACTACCTCGGCATCTACGACGCGATCACGAAGGGCTATTTCGCCGCGCAGCACATCAACGCCGTCGTCCTACCCTACGCCAACGCATCCGCCGAGCAGCTCGTGCAGGCGGGCACGACAGATCTCGGCATCAGCTACCCGCCCGACGTGATCATCAACAATGCCAACGGCACGCTCCGCTACCGGGCCGTCGCGGCGCTCGTAAGCGACAGCACGACCGCCCTCGCCGTGCTCGCCTCCTCGCGCTACACCCGCCCGGCGCAGCTCAACGGCAAGATCTACGGCGGCTTCGGGATCGCCTCCGACAAGCCGCTGGTGACATCGATCCTGCGCGCCGACGGCGTCAAGAACCCGGTCTTCAAGCAGGTCATCCTGAACGCCGACGTGATCACGGCGCTGAAGGCGCACCACATCGACTACACAGCGGTCTTCGGCGGCATCGACGACGTCACCGCGGCGCTCCAGGGAACCAAGCTCCGCCTGTTCCCTTACAACCGCTACCTCGGCGCCGCCGGCAACTATCCCAACGCCGTGTTCGTCGCAAGCGACAAGGACATCGCGGCGCGCGGCGCGGTGCTTCGGCGGGCTCTCGCCGCGCTCGCGCAGGGCTACGAGTTCGCCGCGCACCACGCGGCGAGCGCGGAGCAGATCCTGATCGCCGACAACCGCACCGCGCTGAGCAACTCGAAGGCGATCGTCGATGCGACGGGCACCGCGACGGCGCCGCACTTCCTCGACCGCGGCGGGCTCTGGGGGCCCGAGAGCGACGCCGACTACGCCGGCCTCGAACGGATCCTCGCCGCCGCCCACCTGATCAAGACGACGCCGGCCGTCAGCTCCCTCTACTCCAACTCGCTGCTGCCCGCCGGCGGCTGAGGCGGCGCCGTGCGGCGAGTGCTCGCAAACGTCTGGCCGCCCGCGCTCGCGCTGGCCGTGCTGATCGCAATCTGGGATCTGGCGGCCAACGCAGCCCACGCCAGCCTCTCGCTACCCGGGCCGTGGCTGGTCGTCCAAAGCACCTGGGCCGACCGCTCCAATCTCGCGCCGGCGATCGCGACGAGCACCGAGGAGGCGGTGCTCGGGATCGGCCTGGCGATCGCCTGCGCGGTGGCGCTGGCGGTGGCGATCGACTTCTCGCAGGCCGTGCGCCGAAGCGTCTATCCGCTGATGATCCTGTCCCAGACGATCCCGTTCATCGCGCTTGCGCCGCTGGTGGTGATCTGGTTCGGCTTCGGCGAGGCGCCGAAGATCGCGCTCGTCGCCTTGTTCACGTTCTTTGCGATCGCGGTCTCGACGATCCGCGGGCTCGACTCGGCGGAGGCGGACACGATGAGCCTGCTCAAGACGATGGGCGCGAGCCGCGTCCAGATCCTCTGGCACGTGCGGCTGCCGAGCGCGTTGCCGCAGTTCTTCACGGGGCTCAAGATCGGCGTCACGTTCTCCTACGTGGCGGCGATCTTCGCGGAGTACGTCGGCGCCTACGGCGGCCTCGGCTACTACATGAACGCCGCCAAGCAGGGCGGCAACACCGACCTCGTGTTCGGGGCCACGATCGCGGCGACGCTGCTGACGATGGCGCTGTTCGGCGTCGTGGTACTTCTCGAGCGGGCCGTGATCCGCTGGCGGCCGCAGGCGATGGCGGACGCCTCGTGGTGACGCTCGCTCCACCGGCCGGCTCCGAGCTCGAGCTGCGCGGTCTGCGCAAGAGCTACAACTGGCGTGGCGAGACGCTGCTGACGCTCGACGGCGTCGACCTCCTCGCGCGCCCCGGCGAGTTCGTCGCGCTGATCGGCCCGAGCGGCTGCGGCAAGAGCACGCTCTTTCACATCCTCGCCGGGCTCGAGGCGCCAACCGACGGCGAGGTCCTGATCGACGGGGCCGCCGTGACCTCGAGGCTCGGGGTGTTCGCGTTCATGCCGCAGCGCGACGCGCTGCTGCCGTGGCGGCGGACGATCGACAACGTCACGATCGGGCTCGAGGTCGCCGGGGTGCCGCGTGCGCAGGCGCGTCGCCGGGCGGCGCCGCTGCTGGAGCGTTTCGGCCTCGGCGGCTTCGAGACGGCTTGGCCGTGGCAGCTCTCGGGCGGGATGCGAAGCCGCGCCGCGTTCCTGCGCACGATCCTGCTCGGCAAGCCCGGGCTGCTGCTCGACGAGCCGTTCGGGGCGCTCGACGGGATCACGCGCTCGGAGCTGCAGCAGTGGCTGCTCGAGGTCTGGAGCGAGGTCGGCTCGACGGTCGCGCTGATCACCCACGACGTCGCCGAGGCGGTCTTCCTCGCCGACCGCGTCTACGTCATGACGCCGCGGCCCGGGCGGATCGCGGCGGTGATCGACATCGAGCTGCCCCGCCCGCGCAGCCTCGCCGTTCAGGAGTCGCTCGAGTTCGGCGCTCACGAGGCGCTCGTCCGCGAGGCGCTGCGGGCGAACGGCCGCGCCTGAGCGTGTCCTAACATGTTTCTAACGCGCCGAGCCGAGGCCGGCCCTGCCGGCCGCAGCGCAGCTTGGCGAGACGGTCGTTCGCGGGGCGGACGCCGCGCGCGCCCACTCCACTGATGAGCTCCAACGGATTGCACCCAGACCACGCGCGCGAAGCCGCGTCGCTGACGCATCTCGAGCGCCTCGAGGCCGAGAGCATCCAGATCATGCGCGAGGTCGTCGCCGAGTCCGAGAACCCGGTGATGCTCTACTCGATCGGCAAGGACAGCTCGGCGATGCTGCACCTGGCGCTGAAGGCGTTTCACCCGGCCAAGCCGCCGTTCCCGCTGCTGCACGTCGACACGACCTGGAAGTTCCGCGAGATGTACGCCTTCCGCGACGAGACCGCGGCGCGACTCGGCCTCGACTTGATCGTGCACGTCAACGAGGAGGGCCTCGCGGCGGGCGTCAACCCGATCACGCATGGCTCGGCCGTCCACACCGACGTCATGAAGACCGAGGCGCTGCGCCAGGCGCTCGACAGGTACCGCTTCGATGTCGCCTTCGGGGGCGCCCGCCGCGACGAGGAGGCCTCGCGCGCGAAGGAGCGCGTCTTCTCGTTCCGTTCGGCCGCGCACCGCTGGGATCCGAAGAACCAGCGCCCCGAGCTGTGGCGCCTCTACAACACCCGCAAGAGCCCGGGCGAGTCGATCCGCGTGTTCCCGCTGTCGAACTGGACCGAGCTCGACGTCTGGCAGTACATCTACACGCAACAGATCCCGATCGTGCCGCTGTACCTCGCGCGCGAGCGGCCGGTCGTCGAGCGCGACGGGACGCTGATCATGGTCGACGACGAGCGCCTTCCGCTCGCGGACGGCGAGACGCCGCAGATGCGGATGGTCCGCTTCCGCACGCTTGGCTGCTACCCCCTGAGCGGCGCGATCGAGAGCGACGCCGCGAACCTGCCGGCGATCATCCGCGAGATGTTCCTCGCGCGCACCTCCGAGCGCCAGGGCCGCCTCATCGACCACGACCAGAGCGGCTCGATGGAGCGCAAGAAGCAGGAGGGCTACTTCTAGTGGGGGCCGACACCGCAGCGAGCCTGGCCGAGATCGAGGCCTACCTCGCCGCGCAGCGCGACAAGCGCCTGCTGCGCTTCATCACCTGCGGCAGCGTCGACGACGGCAAGAGCACCCTGATCGGGCGCCTGCTCTATGAGTCGAAGCTCGTCTTCGACGACCACCTCGCGGCGCTCGAGCGCGACTCCGCACGCTTCGGTACCCAGCAGGGCGACCTCGACTTCGCACTGCTGCTCGACGGGCTGATCGCCGAGCGCGAGCAGGGGATCACGATCGACGTCGCCTATCGCTTCTTCGCCAGCGAGGAGCGCAAGTACATCGTCGCCGACACCCCCGGCCACGAGCAGTACACGCGCAACATGGTCACCGGCGCCTCGACCGCCGACGCCGCCGTCGTGCTGGTCGACGCCCGCAGCGGCGTGCTGACCCAGACTCGCCGTCACGCCTACCTGCTGTCGCTGATCGGCGTCCCCCACGTCGCGATCGCCGTCAACAAGATGGACCTCGTCGGATACGCCGAGGAGCGCTTCCGCTCGATCGAGGCCGAATGCCGAGCGCTCGCGGCGACGATCGGCATCGAGGACGTGACGGTGATCCCCCTCTCGGCGCTGCGCGGCGACAACGTCCTCGAGCGAAGCGATGCGATGCCGTGGTACGACGGGCCAACGCTGATGGGCTACCTCGAGACCGTCCCGCTCGATGAGGACCGACTCGCCGGCCGGCCGTTTCGGCTGCCGGTGCAGTGGATCAACCGCCCGGACCTCGACTTCCGCGGCGTGGCCGGCACGATCGCCGCCGGCACGATCCGCCCCGGCGACCGCGTCCTCGTGCAGCCCTCCGGCCGCGAGACGTCCGTCGAGCGGATCGTCACCTTCGACGGCGACCTCGAGCAGGCGCTGACCGGCCAGTCGGTGACGCTGACGCTCGCCGACGACCTCGACGTGTCCCGCGGCGACCTGCTGTCGGCGCTCGCCGCGCCGGCCGAGGTCGCCGACCAGTTCGACGCCACGCTCGTCTGGATGAGCGAGGCGCCGCTGATCGCCGAGCGTCGCTACCTCTTCAAGATCGGCACGCGCACCGTCGCCGGGACCGTCACGCGCATCAAGTTCGCGCTGAACGTCAACACGCTCGAGCACGTCGCCGCGACGACGCTCGACCTCAACGGAATCGGCAGCTGCAACGTCTCCTTCGAGGAGCCGATTCCCTTCGACGCCTACCGCGACAACCGCGATACGGGCGGCTTCATCGTCATCGACCGGCTGACCAACGCGACGGTCGGGGCGGGGATGCTCCAGTACGCGCTGCGCCGCGCGCACAACATCCACCACCAGCATCTCGATATCGACAAGCGGGCGCGCGCGACGGCGATCGGGCAGAAGCCGTGCGCGATCTGGTTCACCGGCCTCTCCGGCGCCGGCAAGTCGACGATCGCCAACCTGCTCGAGCTGCGGCTGCACCGCCTCGGCTGCAAGACCTACCTGCTCGACGGCGACAACATCCGCGAGGGGCTGAACCGCGACCTCGGCTTCACCGAGACCGACCGCGTCGAGAACGTGCGCCGGATCGCCGAGGTCGCGCGGCTGATGGTCGACGCCGGCCTGATCGTGCTCGTCTCGCTGATCTCCCCGTTTCGCAGCGAGCGCGAGTTCGCGCGCGGCCTGTTCGAGCCCGGTGAGTTCGCCGAGGTCTACGTCAACGCGCCGCTCGAGGTCGCCGAGGAGCGCGACCCGAAGGGCCTCTACGGCAAGGCGCGCCGCGGCGAGCTCAAGCGCTTCACGGGCATCGACTCGCCGTATGAGGCGCCGGTCGACGCCGAGATCGAGGTCGACACGTCGAGCTGCGATGTCGAGGCGGCGGTCGACGCGGTGCTCGCGCGGCTGCGCGAGCTCGAGCTGCTGATCTGATCTGAGCGGCCTGATCGTGAGCGCGGCGCCGCCCCTTGCCACCCTGCTTCGCGAGCGGATCGCGATCGACGACGCGGGCCTCGGGAACATGTGGCCCGTGTTCTACGACAGCGACGTCTTCGCGCGGGTGATCGACGGCCTGGCCGAGCCGCTGGCGGGCGGCGTCGACAAGATCGTCGGCATCGAGTCGCGCGGCTTCGTGCTCGGGGCGGCCGTCGCCTCGCGCCTGCGCGTCGGCTTCGTCGCGATCCGCAAGGCCGACGGCCTCTACCCGGGCGAGATCTTCGAGGCCTTCACGGAGTCCGACTACCGCGGCCGCCGCCACACCTTCCGCCTCCAGCGCGCGGCCGTCGAGTCGGGCGAGCGCGTCGGACTCGTCGACGACTGGTTCGAGACCGGCAGCCAGGGGCGGATCGCTCGCTCGCTGATCGAGCAGGCCGGCGCGCGCTACGCCGGGGCGAGCATCATCGTCGACCAGCTCTCAGACGACGTGCGCCGAGCGCTTCACCCCTGCCACTCGCTCGTCAGCGCGAGCGAGCTGGCGTTTCCGTAGCGGCGCTCGCTATGGAATCCGCACGTCGCGCGCGGCCTGTGCTTCGCGCAGCTCCTCCGGCGTGAGCATCGATTCGCGAACCGGCGTCACCAGCGACCAGTGGCGGCCGACCGGGCAGCGCTGGAAGCGCCACAGGCCGAGCCGGGCCGCCTTCACCGAGGCCAGCGGGATCCAGATCGTCGTGAACAGATGGCCGCTGCGGCAGCGCACGATGACGTTGCCGCCGAGGCGGTAGCCGCGCCTTCGAAGCCCGATCGCCTCGACGGCGAACGCCCCCACGCCGAGCGCCAGCGCCGCCGCCCGGCGGCGATTGCCGCGTCCGGGATCATCGCCGCCGCCGGCGCGTCGCCTCGCCTTGATCGAACTGAGGGCGCGCACTGCGCTGTCAACGATACTGCGGCTAGGACCACCAGATGTCGCCCTGCGCGGCGGGCGCGGGCGGGCCGGCGGCGCTCGCCGGAGGTTCGCTCAGATCGAGGACCGCTCCGGGCTCCTTGCGAGCACGCAGATCGGCATAGATCGCGATCGTCGTCGCCGTCAGGATCGGCGCGAGCAGCACCTCGACGACCAGCTGCGCCACCGCCTGCGTGAGGCTGAGGTTGGCGACGCTGCCGCTGACGTCGAGCGAGGTCTCGACGATCAGGGACCCGGCGACGAGCAGCGCGATGCTCGGCAGAAGCGCGCCGAGGGTCGCCCACCAGCGCCCCTTCGAAAGCTCGCTAGAGCGGCGCAGCGCCTTGCCTCCGCCGGCGCCCTCGATGACGAGCACCGGCAGCGCCACGGAGAGCACCACGAGCGCGTAGATGCCCGGCAGGATCAGCACGACCGTGCCGGCGAGCATGCAGACGAAGCACAGGATCGAGACCCACAGCAGCGATCCGTAGCGCGACAGCGCGAAGCGAGCGGCGTCCGACGCCTTCTCGGAGCCTCCGGCGGCCGCCTCGGCGAAGATCCGCAGAGCGACACCCGTTCCGAAGACCCCGACCAGGCTGAGCAGAACGATCCGCAGCACGTCGACGCGCACGAGGCCGCTCGTCGAGCTGCCGTAGGGAACGATGATCTTGCCGCCCACCACGACCGAGTTCGACGGCGCCGTCGAGACGACCATCCACACGCCGATCAGCTGCGCGATGCCGTAAGCGGGCACGAGCACGGTCCAGAGCTTCGTCGCGTTGTGCGCCCACAGCGCGAACCCGCGCCCGGACACGCCAAGCGGTGTTCGCACCTGCGTGAACGAGCTCTCTGCCAACGCGCGCCTCCACGCACAGGATCGGCCGCGCGGCCGTCCTCCTTGAGGCGACCCCCGCCGGCGCTCAGCGATCGCGCGCGGCGCCCGGTCGAGCGCGCGCCGGCGGGCGCACGTCGGCGGCACGCACGATCGCCGTCGTCGCGCCGCTGTAGCGGACGATCTCGGCGCTCATCGAGCGCCGCACGCGCTCGAGCTCGAACTCCATCTCGGCCCGCGCCGCCTCGGCGGCCGCGGTCGTGTCGCGCAAGCGCGTCTGGAGCTCGTCGAGCTCCGCCTCGAGCGCCAGCACGCGCTCGACGCCGGCCAGGTTCAGACCGAGCTCGGCGGTCATCTGCTGGATCCGCCGCAGGCGCTCGACGTCGGCCTGCGAGTAGAGCCGCGTCCCCTTCGGCGAACGACTCGGCTCGATCAGCCCGCGCGCCTCGTACATGCGAAGCGTCTGGGGGTGCATCTCCGCCAGCTCGGCGGCGACCGAGATCATGAACACGCCGCGATCGAGCGCCACCTCGATCCGCGTCCGGCGCGTGATCGGGCCGTCGCCCGCGCCGGAGACGCGCTCGCTCATTTGGCCGCCCGCTCGCCCTCGAACAGCTTGCCGCGCGGGTTGCCGTTGATCGTCTTCGCGAGCGCGTCGACGGCCTTCGACTGGGCGTCGGTGAGCTTCTCGGGAAGATCGATCACGAAGCGGTAGTGGAGGTCCGTGTTGCCCTTGCCGCCCGGGCGCGGCGGGCCCTCGCCGCGCAGCCGCTGGACCGTGCCGTGGCGCGTGCCGGCGGCGACGCGGAGCTTCTTGCGGCCGTTCAGCGTCGGCACCTCGACCTCGGCACCGCGGAGCGCCTCGACGACGGTCAGCGGCACCTCGACCTCGAGGTGCTGCCCCTTCTGCTGGAAGACGGGCGATGGAGTCACGTGCGTGATCACGTAGAGATCGCCGGTCGGCCCGCCGCGAAGGCCCGCCTCGCCCTTGCCGGCGAGGCGGATCCGGCTGCCGTCGTGCACGCCGGCCGGAATGTTCACGCGCAGGCGCTTGACACCGCGCGTCGCGCCGGTGCCGTGGCAGGTCGGGCAGGGCGATTCGATGACGGTGCCGCTCCCGCCGCAGCGCGAGCAGGGCGTCGAGATCGAGAACATCCCCTGCCCCTGAGACTCGATCCCGCGGCCCTCGCAGCGCGGGCACACGGTCGCCTTGGTGCCCGGTCGCGCGCCCGTCCCCGAACACGTCGAACAGCGCTCGGAGACGGGGATCGTCAGCGGCACCTGCGCGCCGTGGACGGCCTGTTCGAAGCCGATCTGGATCTCCGCCTCAAGGTCGCGCCCGCGCTCCGGGCCGGGTCGGGCGCCGCCGCGGCGGCCACCGCCCGAGGTCGCGCCGCCGAACAGGTTGGAGAGGATGTCTGAGAAGTTGCCGGTGTCGAAGCCGCCCGTGAACGGGTTGCCGCCGACGCCGCCGAAGATGCCGTCGCCGCGGTCGAAGGCGGCACGCTTCTCGGAATCCGAAAGCAGGTCGTGGGCCTCGCTGATCTCCTTGAAGCGCTCCTCGGCCTGCTTGTCGCCGGGGTTCTTGTCGGGGTGATACTGGCGCGCGAGCTTGCGGTAGGCCTTCTTGATCTCCGCCGCCGACGCCTTCTTGTCGACGCCCAGCACGCTGTAGGGATCCTTGCGTCGCGTGGCAGCCATGCGCGGCGCCTCCTAGCCCGCCACCAGGACGCGCGCAGGGCGGATCACACCGCTGCGCTCGGAGCGGTAGCCGGCCTGGTAGACGCCCACGATCTGGCCGGGCTCGCACCCGTCCGCGGGCTGCTGGGCGACGGCCTCGTGCAGCTCGGGATCGAAGCGCTCGCCCGCCTCTCCGTAGGCGGAGATGCCGACGCGCTCGAGCGCGCCGAGCAGCTCGCGCCGGACGAGGCGCAGCCCGTCGAGCAGCGTCTCGTCGGCCGCTGACTCGGCGGCGTGGTCGAGCGCGCGGTCGAGGTTGTCGAGCGCCGGCAGGAGCTCGCGGGCCAGCCGCGCCAGCCCGCGCTCCTCGGCTGCGCCGGCCTCGCGGGTGGCGCGCTTGCGGTAGTTCTCGAAATCGGCCTGGGTGCGCTGCGCGAGCGCGAGGTACTCATCGCGCTGCGCCGCGGTCGCGGCGAGCTCGTCGACCTCGACCTCGGCGGCCTCGAGCGGCGCGGCGTCCGCCGCCTCCGCGGCGGCGCCGTTCGCGACGCTTGCGGCCTCATCCGGCGGAGACGCGTGCGGCTTCGTGCGGGCCGGGTGGGGGTGGCGCGGCGCGCCCGCCCCGCCCGGCTGGGTCCTGTCGCTCATGGCCTACGCGCTCGGCTCGTCGACAACCTCGGCGTCGACCACGTCCTCCTCGCCCGAGGTCCCGCCGCCCGCGCCGTCAGTGGCGGCGCCGTTGGTCTGTGCCTGCTGCTGCGCGCGCTCGTACATCGCCTCGGAGACCTTGTGGAAGGCCTCGTTGAGGGCGTCGGTGCGGGCGCGGATCGCGGCCGGGTCATCGCCGGCGAGGATCTCGCGAAGCTCCTTGATCGCCGCTTCGATGGTCTCCTTCGAGGACTCGTCGACGGCGTCGCCCAGCTCACGCAGCTGACGCTCCGCCTGGTAGGCCGAGTTCTCGCCGTTGTTGCGCGCCTCGGCGAGCTCGCGTGCGCGACGGTCGTCCTCGGCGTGGGTCTCGGCGTCGGCGACCATGTTCTTGATCTCCTGGTCGGAGAGTCCCGAACCGGCCTTGATCTCGATCTTCTGCTCCTTGCCGGTGCCGAGGTCCTTCGCCGACACGCTGAGGATGCCGTTGGCGTCGATGTCGAAGCCGACCTCGACCTGCGGGATGCCGCGCGGCGCCGGCGGGATGCCGGTCAGCTGGAACTTGCCGAGCGACTTGTTGTAGGTGGCCATCTCGCGCTCGCCCTGAAGGACGTGGATCTCGACCGACGGCTGGTTGTCCTCAGCCGTCGAGAAGATCTCCGCCTTGCGCGTCGGGATCGTCGTGTTGCGCTCGATCAGTCGCGTGAAGACGCCGCCCTTGGTCTCGATCCCGAGCGTCAGCGGCGTTACGTCGAGCAGCAGCACGTCCTTGACGTCGCCGGCCAGCACGCCGGCCTGGATCGCGGCACCGACGGCCACGACCTCATCGGGGTTCACGCCCCGGTGCGGGTCCTTGCCGGTCAGCCCCTTGACCTTCTCCTGGACGGCCGGCATGCGCGTCATGCCGCCGACCAGCACGACGTGGTCGATCGAGGCCGCGCCCTTCTCCTTGGCGTCGTCGAGCGCCTGGCGCACAGGCGCGACGACGCGGTCGAGCAGGCTCGCCGTCAGCTCGCCGAGCTTCGCGCGCGTGAGGCGCGTGTCGAGGTGCTTCGGCCCGCTCTGGTCGGCCGTGATGAACGGCAGGTTGATCTGCGACTCCTGAGTCGTCGAGAGCTCGATCTTGGCCTTCTCGGCGGCCTCATAGAGGCGCTGGAGCGCCATCGGGTCGCTCTGCAGATCGATGCCCTGGTCGCGCTTGAACTCGGCGACGAGCCAGTCGACGATCGCCTTGTCGAAGTTGTCGCCGCCGAGGTGGTTGTCGCCGGCCGTCGACTTGACCTCGAACACGCCGTCGCCGATCTCGAGCACCGACACGTCGAACGTGCCGCCGCCGAGGTCGAAGACGAGGATCGTCTGGTCGTGCTCCTTGTCGAGCCCGTAGGCGAGCGACGCCGCCGTCGGCTCGTTGATGATGCGCTTGACGTCGAGTCCGGCGATGCGGCCGGCGTCCTTGGTCGCCTGGCGCTGATCGTCGTTGAAGTAGGCGGGGACGGTGATCACCGCCGCGTCGACCGTCTCGCCGAGATAGGCCTCGGCGTCGGCCTTCAGCTTCTGGAGGATCATCGCGCTGATCTCCGGCGGCGAATACTCCTGGCCGTTGATCTCGACGCGCGCGTCGCCGTTGGGGCCGGAGACGACCTTGTAGGGGACGATCGCCTCCTCGTCGCCGACCTCGCTCTCCTTGCGACCCATGAAGCGCTTGATCGAGAAGACCGTGTTCTGCGGGTTGGTGACCGCCTGACGCTTCGCGATGGTGCCGACCAGGCGCTCACCGGACGCGGCGAAGGCGACAACCGACGGCGTGGTGCGGCCGCCCTCGGCGTTCTCGATGACCGTCGGCTCCCCGCCCTCCAGGACCGCCATGCACGAGTTGGTCGTGCCCAGATCGATACCGATCGTCTTGCCCATACGTACTTGCTCCTTTGTCCTCTGCAATAAATCTAAGTCGGATTGTAGAAGATTTTGGGACTGGGGTCAAATGGGGGCTTCGCCCCTGGCTGGACCTCGCTCGACGCGCCGAGCGGAGCGATAGAGTCGGTCCGTGGCGATGTTCCTGGTGACCCTGCGCCGGGCGGGCCCGGAGTGGGACGGCTCCAAGCCGCTCGAGGAGCAGGCCGGCTGGGCCGATCACGCGGCGTTCATGGACTCACTCGTCGACCGCGGCTTCATCGTGCTCGGCGGACCGATCGACGACATCCGCGTCGCCCACGCCGTCGAGGCCGAATCAGAAGATGCGGTGCGCGCGACGCTGGCGCACGACCCCTGGAGCTACAGCCACTTGCGGATCGACGCCGTCGAGGAGTGGGAGATCCGCCTCGACGGCACGCGCCGGCGCTAGCCCGTCGCGCCGGTCGGGCCGGTCTGGCCCGTCGTGCCGGTCGCGGCGAGAACCGACTGAATGTTGGCCGCGACGTCGACCGTCAGCTCGTGGCCGCCCTTCGCGGCGGCCTTGGGATGGGCGGCGATGATCACGTTCTCGGCGACCACGTCGGCGACCTCGACCTCGTAGATGTCGACCGCGATTCTGTGGTTACCCTGATGCACGGTCAGCGGCAGCAGGAATGCGCCGTCGCCGATCGTCACGCCGCGCACGCGCCCGAACGAGATGTCCTTCGGCTTGATCTTCGAATGCGCGCCCTGCGTGAACAGCCGCGCGACGAGCGGACGGTCGGCCTTCGAGCCGAAGATGCGCCGCTCGCCCGCGAGTACCGTCGCCGCGTTCGCGGGCGTTGGCAGCAGCAGGATCGAGGTTCCGGCAAGCTGGAGCCGCACCCCCGACGAGGTGACCGCCGCGGTCCAGTCGCGACTGTAGTCCGCGACGATTCCGGCCGGTGGCGTTCCGTAGCCCTGCGTGCCGATCTTCGCGCCCGGCCTGAGGTTTGAAGCCTGGATCGTCATCTGCGAGAGGTCGGGCGTTCCGGCCGGAGGAGCTACCGCGAGCGCCGTCGTCGTCACGGTCGCGCAGATCGCGGCGGCAAGGCAGATCGTCCTTGAAACCCTGCGCATCGATTCAGTATGCACCACGCGCGCGCCCGGCCCGCCAGCGTAGCGCCAGCTCGAGGTCGAAGCGCGCGTCCGGATCCTCGAGCGCGGCGCCGAAGCGCTCGCGCAGGCGGACCAGCCGGTAGCGGACGGTCTGCGGGTGCACGTGCAGCTCGGCGGCGACTGCCGCGACCGCGCCCTGGTTGCGCAGCCAGGCGAGCAGCGTCTCCTCGAGCCGCGCCGCCGCGGCCGGTGTGAGCGTGGTGAGCGGCTCGAGGCGCGCGGCGGCGAGCTCTTCGACCAGCGCGGGGTCGGCGTGAAGCGCGAGCGTGCCGAGGTGCTCCTGCGCAAGCAGCGGTCCGGCGCGCGGCAGCACTCCCTCGCGCGCGAGCCTGGCGCAGGCGGCCGCCCGCTCGAAGCTCTCGGCGGCCCGCGCCCAGGGGACGCTTCGACCGATCACCGCGAGGCGACCGTCGAGGGCGGCACGAATGCGCTCGAGGCGCCCGGGCGCCTGCGGATCGGCGACGAGCGCGCAGACGAGGTCCTCGACGCGCGCGCCGATCGCGTCCTCGCCGACGATCGCCGCGAAGCGCTCGGCGTCGCGGTGATCGGCGGCGATCACGGCAAGCGTGCGCGGTAGCGGCCAGCGCGCGGCCGCCGCGCGCTCCTGCGCCTCCGTCGCGTCGAGCTCGCCGGCCACGATCAGGCGCACGAACGCCTGGCGCTCGCGCGAGCGCTCGCCCGCGCTGGCCGCCTGCGCGCTCGCGAAACCCTCGACGGACTCGGCCGAGATCTCGTCGATGTAGGCGAAGATCGACTCCGCGAGCAGCGCGACCGTGCTCTGGTCGAGCCCGGCGGCGATCGCCGCCTCCGAGATCCGCCGCCAGGCGAGCCGGGCGCCGATCCGGTAGGCGGCCTGGAGCGAGTCGAGCCCGCGGCCGGCGCGGAACTCGCCCCGCCCGAGCGCGAGATAGACGTCGCGGCCGGGCCGCTCGCCCGCGGCGGGACGGCCGAGCTGCTCGACGAACTGGCGCAACGTGACCTCGATCGCGTCCCGTACGCCGCGGCCGAACTCGCCGTCCATCGGCTGGCGGTACTCGGGGATCGTCGCCGCGATCGCCTCGGTGATCTCGTCGGCGACGTCGCGCAGGACCGGCGAGATCGCGCCGCTGACCCCCGGATCGAGGGCCTGCCACGGCCTGGTTTGTACATTCATCACAAGTTCTTGCCCAGAGCGTTGGCAGAAGCCGAAGAAACCACGCTAAAGAAAGCGTACTCTTGTTCGCGATGACACGCGCCGAGCGCAGCGCCAACATCGCCGCCGTCCTGATCCCGTTCCTCGGCGCGCTGACGGCGGCGATCCTCGCCTGGGGCTCGTTCCTGCACACCCGCGACCTCGTGATCTTCGCGGTCATGTACCTCCTCAGCGCGTTCGGCGTGACGGTCGGCTTCCACCGTCTGCTGACCCATCGTGCGTTTGATACCTACCGCCCGATCCGCTACCTGTTCGCGATCCTCGGCTCCTACTCGGTCGAGGGGCCCGTCCTCGACTGGGTCGCCGACCACCGCAAGCACCACGCCTTTGCCGACGAGGAAGGCGACCCCCATTCGCCGCACGTCGGCTTCGGCTCTGGCTTTGGCGGCGTGGTTCGCGGCCTCTGGCACGCGCACGTCGGCTGGCTGTTCGAGACCAACGGCCAGGCCGAGAAGCGCCGCTACTGCCCAGATCTGGCGAGCGACCCGAACATGCGACGGATCAACCGCGCCTTCCCGCTGATCGTCCTCGCGACGCTGGCGATCCCGTTCTTCGCCGGTTGGGCGTGGGGCGGCACGCTCGACGCCGGCCTCGAGGCGCTGCTCTGGGCGGGCCTCGTGCGGATCTTCTTCGTCCACCACATCACGTGGAGCATCAACTCGATCTGCCACTTCTTCGGCGCACGCCGCTTTCAGACCGACGACTATTCGACGAACGTCTTCTGGCTCGCGCTGCCGAGCCTCGGCGAGGCCTGGCATCACAACCACCACGCGTTCCCGCGCTCGGCGCGACACGGATTGCGTTGGTACGAGTTCGACCCGTCGGGCTGGCTGATCCTGGCGATGGCCAAAGTTGGGCTCGCCTGGGACGTCGTGCTCCCCGACCTCGAGCAGCAGCGCGCGAAACTCGCGAAGCAGCCCTCCGCGACGGCGCCCGCCACCGTCGAGGGTGCAAACGCCTGACGCACGGTGGGCGTGAGCTCGCCCGCCCCGACGTCGAAGCCGCGCCTGCGCGGCGTCTCCCACCAGTGGGCCTTCGTCGTGTCGCTCGGCTGCGGCGCCGCGCTCGTCTCGGTCGCCCGGCCGGGACGTGCGCTGCTGGCGGCGAGCGTCTACGCGGCCGCTGTATCGGCGCTGCTCGGCACGAGCGCCCTCTACCACCGGATCGACTGGCGACCCCGTGCGCGACGGGTCATGCGCCGCCTTGACCGCTCGATGATCTACGTCCTGATCGCGGCGAGCTACACGCCGTTCGCGCTGCTCGCGATGCACGGCACCCTCGCGACCGCGGTGCTGATCGTCGTCTGGGCGGGCGCCTGCGGCGGCGTGCTGCTCCAGCTCGTGTGGGCCGATCACCCGAAGTGGGTCGCGGCGGCGGTCGCGATCACGCTCGGATGGGTGGCGGTCGTGACGTTGACGCAGCTACCGCAGACGATCGGCTGGGGCGCGATCGCGGCGCTGATCGCGAGCGGCGTGATGTACACGACCGGCGCCGTCGTCTACGCACGCGAGCGTCCGAACCCGTGGCCCGGCGTGTTCGGCTACCACGAGGTGTTCCACGCGCTGGTCCTCGCGGCGGCCGCGACGCACTATGCGGTGGTCGC
>DATBPB010000047.1:0-5171 GCA_036561565.1 Solirubrobacteraceae bacterium
CCGCGCTCCACCATCGACGGCAGCGCCGCGCGGACGGTGTTGAACACGCCGGTCAGATTGACGTCGATCATCTCGCTCCACTGCTGCTCGGTCATCTCCCATGAGACGGCCCAGGTCCCGATTCCGGCGTTGGCGCAGACGATGTCGATCTTCCCGAGCTCAGCCAGGCCCGCCTCCGCCGCCTGCTGCATCTCCGACAGCGAGCGGACGTCGGCGACCGCCTTCACCGCGCGGCGGCCGGCGGCCTCGATCTGAGCGATCGTCTCGTCGAGATCGGCCTCACTGGAGAGCGAGTAGGAGAGGGTCTCGAGCCGATCCGCGCAGACGTCGACGCAGATCACGTCGGCGCCCTCGGAGGCGAGCCGGACCGCGTGGGACCGGCCCTGCCCGCGTCCGGCGCCGGTGACGAGCGCCACCTTTCCATCAACGAGTCCCATCCCTGCTCCTCTTCTCGTATGAACTGATATCAGTTCACGATACCCGATTCAGCGGCTGCCCGCCAGCGGGCGGGGAGGCGCCGGTCGGCCCGCTACGCGCCGACGCTGACTACGGCACGGCCGACGACCTCACCCTGCTTGAGCCGCCCGTACGCGGAGACCGCCTCGTCGAGGCCGTACACCTCGGCCTCGGAGTGGATCGCGCCCGAGCGCGCGAGCGCCACGACCTCGGCGAGCTCGGGGATCGTGCCCCACGTCGGCATCCGCACGGTGACCTCGTAGGGGATCAGCCCCGGCTTGACCTTCAGCTCGCCGCCGGCGCGTCCGATGTAGGCGACGTCGCCGCCCTGGGCGACCGAGCCGGCGGCCAGTGCGAGCGTCGTGTCGGCGCCGACGAAGTCGAGCGCGACTGTCGCCCCGTCCGGGCCGAGCTCGTCGCGCACGCCATCCGGGGTCAGCCCCTCGGCGGACAGCACCGCATCGGCGCCGGCTTCGCGGGCGAGGTCGAGTGCGGACTCGCGCACGTCGACGGCGAGGACCCGCGCCGCAGTGACCGCCTTGAGGATCTGGATCGCCATGTGGCCGAGGCCGCCGCTGCCGAGCACGAGCGCCGTGCTGCCGGGGCGCAGCTTGTCGAGCGACAGCTTGACCGCGTGGTACGACGTGAGGGCGGCGTCGGTGAGCGGGGCGGCGTGGACGGGATCGAGGTCCGGCGCGGGCACGAGGTAGCGGGATGCGGGGACGAGCAGGTACTCGGCGAGACCGCCGTCGCGCCCGAGGCCGGCGCCGTGAGGGGTCCGCTGCGTCCGCGCACAGGCGTTGTCCCGACCGTTGGCGCACTGCCAGCAGCTGCCGCAGCCCCACCGGCTGTAGACGACGACGGGATCGCCGACGGCGACGCCGGACGCCGCCGAGCCGAGAGCGGCGACGCGGCCCGCCGTCTCGTGGCCGAGCGTGAACGGCAGCTCGTACGGATAGATGCCCGGCGGGCTGCCCATGATGTGGAGGTCGGACCGGCAGAGCCCGGCCGCGGTCACCTCGACGAGGACCTCGGAGCCCTGCGGCTCGGGGATCGCCACCTCGGCGAGGCGCGGGGTCGACTCCCAGTCCGTCAGACGGAGCGCCCGCATCGTGGTCTCGGACATCCTCTTCCACTCCTGAATCGAACTCAGGTAGAATCATACACGAGATGCCGTGTCGGAGGAGGAGGAGCTGAGGGTGGGGTCACGGGTGGCCGGGAAGGTCGCGCTCGTCACGGGCGGCGCAGGCGGAATGGGGGCAGCGCACGTGCGCGCGCTGGCGCGTGAGGGGGCGGCCGTCGCGATCACCGACGTCGCCGCCGACGCGGGGGAGGGGCTCGCGGCCGAGCTGCGGGCGACCGGAGGCCAGGCCTCGTCGCACCGTCTCGACGTGTCAGACCCCGCCGGCTGGCAGCAGGTCGTCGCCGACGTCGAACGGGCCTACGGGGAGATCGACGTGCTCGTCAACAACGCCGGCATCCAGGTCCGCTCCGTGGGCATCGAGGCGGATGCGCGCGAATGGGAGCTCGTCACCTCGGTCAACCAGCGCGGTGTGTTCCTCGGGATGCAGGCGGTGATCCCCGGGATGGTTTCGCGTGGGGGAGGGTCGATCGTCAACATCGCCTCGGTCGCTGCGCTCGTCGGCCTGCGCGGGTCGCTCCCGTATCAGGGCAGCAAGGCGGCCGTGCTGGGGCTGACGCGCGGCGCCGCCGTCGCCTACGGGCCGGACAACATCCGCGTCAACGCAATCTGCCCGGGCCTGATCGTCACCGGGATGACGGAGTCGGCCGACACGCAGGCCGTCGAGACGATGAAGGCCCAGATCCCGCTGCGTCGCGACGGCCGCCCGGACGAGGTCTCGGCCGCGGTCGTGTTCCTCGCCTCCGACGAGTCCTCGTACATCACCGGCGTTGCGTTGCCTGTCGACGGCGGCTACGTGACCGCCTGAACGCCGCGCTACGGCTACCGCGCTAGGCCGCGTTGAGGGGGGCCTCCTCCACGACGTGGAGGAGGTTGGCGTCGGCGAGCTCCGGGACGCGGAGCATGCCGTCGGCGACCAGTGGCGTGAGCGTATCGCGGCCCCAGCGCGGGTGGTCGAAGTAGACCTCGAGGTAACCGACGCGGGTCGTCTCGGGAAGCAGCCCGATCGGTCGCTGGCCCTCGACGTCGACGGGCTCGCACTCGACCTCGTTCAGCGCCCGGTTGAGGATCAGCAGGCGCGCGCCGAAGGCCTGCGCCATCTGTTTACGGACCCGGTCGGCGAGCGCGGTGAACGCGGCCCAGCCGCTCTCGGCGCTGACCCCCGGCGCGCGGTCGGCCTCGAGCAGGAACTTGGCGAGCGCGAGCTGCCCGCTGCGGCGGTCGAGTAGGACCGTCTCCTCGACGTCGGCGTGGCGCAGGCGGTAGAGGCAGTTGACGTGATCCTGGGCGACCATCTCGTTCTCCTCGGCGGAGAACGCGAGGGTCTCGCCGGGCGTGAAGCGCAGGAAGACGAAGCGCCAGGCGCGCGGACGCTGCGCCCAGCCGCCGGTGACATCGGCCTGCGCCACCGCACGGTTGACGTGATAGCTGACGAGCGCGGGCATCGGACGCAGGAGCTCCTGCGCCATGCGCACGTGGACCTCGGTGTAATGCCGCTCGCACTCCTCAGGCGACCGCGACGGCGTGGGGAGGAAGCGGCTGATGCTCTTGCCCATGCGCGCTCAGTACGCCTGCGACTGCCCGCCGTCGATTGGCACCACGACGCCGTTGACGAACGAGGCATCGTCGGAGAGCAGGAAGGCGACGAGGTCCGCTACCTCGGAGGGCTGGCCGAAGCGCTGCATCGGGTTGCCGCTGACGTACTCCCGCCCGGCTTCCTCCCAGCCCTCCTCGCCAGCGATCTGGATGAACGATCCCTTGATCATCTCGGTCATGATCGCGCCCGGGGCGATCGCGTTGACACGCACGCCGTGGACCCCGTACTCGATCGCCGCCACCCTCGTCATCCCGACGACGGCGTGCTTGCTGGCGACGTACGCGAGCTGGTTGGGGATGCCGCGGATGCCCCCGACCGAGGCGACGTTGACGATCGCGCCCGATCCCTGCGCCCGGAGGTGGGGGAGGGTGTAGCGCATGCCGTAGAAGACGCCCTTGAGGTTGATGTCGATCACCCGGTCGAACACCTCGCTGTCATAGCTCTCGGCCGGGCTCTGGCGACCCTCGATGCCGGCGTTGTTGAACAGCCCGTCGAGCCGCCCGAAATGCTCGCGGGTCTGCTTCACGTAGCCGGCCACCTCCTGCTCACGCGAAACGTCGGCGATGATCGTGAGCACGTCGGCGCCGCGCGTGGCCTCCAGGACCGACTGCTTGGTCGACTCCAGGCCCGACGCGTCGCGGTCGACCAGTGCCAGGCGAGCTCCCTCGTTCGCCAGCCGATGGGCGGCGGCGGCGCCGAGCCCGGTGCCCGCGCCGGTGGCGATGATGACTTTGCCGTCGAGACGCATGGGGCGCGGGGTCAGCTGACCGGTTCGGCCGCCAGCGGCATGAAGCTGCGTGTGATCGATCCCTCGGTCAGCTCCGCGCCCTCGAGCACGCTGCTGATCTTCCCGTCGACGATGACGATGACCCGATCGCAGAGGTCGGCCAGTTCCTCGAGATCGCTCGAGCTGACGATCACGGCGGCACCCTCGGTCGCCGCCGTGACGAGCTCGCGGTGGAGGTCCGCCTTGGCGCCGACGTCGACGCCCTGCGTCGGCTCGTCGAGCAGGAACACGAGCGGCTTCTGGGACAGCCACTTGCCGAAGAGGATCTTCTGCTGGTTGCCGCCGCTGAAGATGCCGAGCGAATCGTCGATCGCGTTCGCGGGCCTGACGGAGAGCCGCTCGAACCATTCCTTCGTCGCCGAGGTCTCCGGCTTGCGGCGCAGGATTCCTCCCTTCCAGAAGGGCTTCAGGTTCGGCAGCGTCAGGTTCTCGCGGGCGGTCATCGTCATCACGCCGCCGCCGATCTTCCGGTCCGGCGCGACGTACGCGACGCCGCGGCCGATGGCCTGATCAGGGCGGTTGGGTGGCACCGGCGTTCCGGCGATCCTGACCTCGCCGGCGGTGCGCGGGAGCGCGCCGTAGCTGGCCCCGAGGATGCTGTCGCGGCCGGAACCGGCCAGACCCGCGATGCCGACGATCTCGCCCCGCTCGACGCTGAAGGACACGCCCGCGAGGGCTCCGGCGCGCAGCCCCTCGACCTCGAAGACGGTCTCGTGGTTGCGGGCCGCCGCGCGGGCTGCCTTCTGCCGGCGCGCCTCCGTCTCCTCGGAGATCAGCTCCTCGCCGGCCAGCAGCGTCACGATCGCCGCATGGTCGAAGTTGCTCACCGGGCCCGCGCCGACGACGATGCCGTCGCGGAAGACGGAGACCTTGTTCGCGACGCGGAAGACCTCCCCGAGGTGGTGGGTCACGTACAGAACTCCGACGCCGGTCGCCGAAATCGCGGCGACGCGATCGAGCAGATGGTCCACCTCGTCGACCGGGAGCGTCGCAGTCGGCTCGTCGAGCACGAGCAGGCAGGCCGGGTATTCGGGATCCTCACGCAGGGCACGCGCGATGGCCACGCCGGTGCGCTCGGACGCGCTGAGCGTGGAGACGAGCGCCTTCGGGTCGATGTCGAGGCTGAGCTTCGCCAGGTCCTCCTGGGCCTGCCGGCGGCTGGCCTTCTCGCGGACCGTCCCGAATGTGGT
>DATBPB010000048.1:0-21667 GCA_036561565.1 Solirubrobacteraceae bacterium
TGCAGGCGCTGCACGGGATCGGCCCGTTCTACGCCGGGCTGATCGTCCTTCGCGCCTGCGGCTTCGCCGACGCGCAGCTGGCGATGCCCGAGCCGCGCGTGCTGCGCCACGCCGCGCGCTTCTACCGGCTGGCGAGCCCGCCGAGCCTCGCCGAGTTCACCGCGCTCGTCGAGCTCTGGCGGCCGTTTCGCACCTGGACGACGGTGCTGCTGCGGCTCGCCGGCGACCGTGAGTTCGGCCGCGGGCAGTGAGCAGGCGGCGGCGCCCGGCTACTCCGACGCGATGCCGGCGCGCGCCTCGCCGGCCGCGAGCAGCCGTTCGCGCAACGCGCGCTGCTCCTCGGGCGTCGGGTCCCACTGCGCCACATCCGGCAGCTCGCCGGCGCCCTGCAGGCCGAACACCTTCAGGAACAGCGTCGTCGTGCGGTACACGACGGCGCCGAACTGCGAGCGCCCGCTCTCCTCGATCAGGCCGCGGTCGAGCAGCGACGCGACCGGCGAGTCGGCGTTGACGCCGCGGATGCGCGCGATCTCGGGGCGCGAGACCGGCGCCAGGTAGGCGACGATCGCCAGCGTCTCGAGCTGCGCCGGGGTGAGCGTCGCGAGCCGCGGCTTCGCCAGCAGCGCCCGGGCGGCAGCCTCGGCGATCGGGTCGCTGGCCAGCGTGAAGCCGCCGGCCAGCTCGCGCAGCACGAGCCCGCGCTCGCCGGGAGCGAAGGCCTCCGCCAGCTCCTCGAGCGCCGCGCCGACCGCTGCCGCGCTCTCGCCCGTCACCTCGCAGAGCTCGGTCACGGCGAGTGGGTCGCTGGCCAGGAACAGCAGCGCCTCGATGATCCGCGCCAGCTCGCTCACGGCGTGCCGGCCGGCCCGCCGGGGCGTGCGCCCGGCACGCGGCGAACGGTGATCTCGCCGAACGGCTCGATCTGCTCCCAGCTGGCCTCGCCGCGCTTGTAGAGCTCGAGCAGCGCCCACAGCGTGACCGCCACCGTCATCCGGTCGGCGCCGCGCACCGCGTCGTCGAAGCTCAGCGCCACCGCCGAGCGCAGCAGCGCGCGCAGGTGGGCGACCCGCTCGGCGACCGAGACCCGCATCACGCTGATGTGGCTGAAGTCGAGCTTGGGCGGCAGCGCCAGCAGCCCGCCGAGCGCGCGGGCGAGCGTCGCCGGGTCCCAGGCTGCCGCCTCGAGCTCCTCGAGCGAGCTGCGGCGCAGGTGCGCGGGCAGCGGCGCCTCGCGAAAGCGCACCGCGGGCTGGTCCGCCAGGACGTCGGCGAGGTAGGCGGCGGCGGCTCGGTAGCGGCGCGCCTCCAGCATCCGCGCGAGCAGCTCCTCGGCGGCCTCGCCGGGCTCGAGCTCGAGCAGCTCCTCCAGCTCCTCGCCCGGCAGCAGCAGGCGCGACTTCAGTTCGAGCAACGCCGCGACCAGCACGATGAACTCGGTCGTGACCTCCAGATCGAGGTCGCCGCGCGCGTCGAGGTGGTCGAGGTAGGCGAGCACGACCTCCGCCAGCGCCAGCTCGCGAAGGTCGACCTCCTCGCGCAGGACGAGCGTCAGGAGCAGGTCGAACGGGCCGCTGAAGACGTCCAGATCCAGCTCGAGCTCGGCGAGGTGCACGGCGCGAAAGCTATCGCGGACGGCCGACGCGTCGGCAGCTAGCCAACCGGGCCGACGCCGACGGCGCGGCGCACGTCGGCGAGCGTCACGGCGGCTATCTCGCGCGCCCGCGCGGCGCCGTCGGCGAGGATCGCCTCGAGACGCCCGGAGTCGGCACGCAGCTCGCCGTAGCGCTCGCGCACGGGCGCCAGGTACTCCGTCAGCTCGGCGGCCAGCGTGGCCTTGAAGTCGCCGTAGCGCGAGCCGGCGAAGTCGCGCTCGATGTCGGCGGGATCGCTGCCGCGGATCACCGCCAGCACCGTGATCAGGTTCGTGATGCCGGGCTTTTCAGCCGAGCGGACGATGCCCTCGCCGGAGTCGGTGACCGCACGCTTGAGCTTGCGCTCGACGATCTGCGGCTCGTCGAGCACGTACAGCGTCCCCTCGTCGCTGGCGGCGGTCGTCGACATCTTCGCCGTCGGGTCCTGGAGGTCCATGATCCGCGCCCCGACCTCGGGGATGCGCGCTTCGGGCACGACGAGGATCTCGCCGAAGCGCGAGTTGAAGCGAATCGCGATGTCGCGCATCAGCTCGAGGTGCTGGCGCTGGTCCTCGCCAACCGGGACCTCGCTGGCACGGTAGGCGAGCACGTCGGCCGCCATCAGAACCGGGTAGAAGAACAGCCCGGCCGAGACGAGCTCGCGCTGCTTTGGCGCCTTGTCCTTGAACTGTGTCATGCGCCCCAGGTCGCCGTAGGAGGTGAAGCAGCCGAGCAGCCAGGCGAGCTCCGAGTTCTCCTGCACGTCGCTCTGGCGGAACAGGATGCAGCGCGCCGGGTCAAGGCCCGCCGCGAGCAGGATCGCCGCGGTGTCGTAGGTACGCTCGCGCAGGTCGGCGGGGTCGAAGTCGACGGTCAGCGCGTGCAGGTCGACGATGCAGTAGATCGCCTCGCCGCGCTCCTGGCCGGCGACGTACTGCGTGATCGCGCCGATGTAGTTGCCGAGGTGCTTACGACCGGTCGGCTGGATGCCGGAGAAGATGCGCATCGGCGTCGCAGCGTATCGGGCCGTTGACCGGCCCGCCTGGGGCGGGCAGACTCCCCGCCGTGGACATCGTCGCGGGCAGCGCGAGCTTCATCGACAGCGGCGTCAACGTCTGGCAGTGGCGGCTCGGGCCGGTGATGCGCTACGCGTTCGCGCTCTCGGGCGCGGAGCGGCCGAAGGTCTGCTGGCTCGGGACCGCCCACGGAGACAGCCTGGCCGGGATCCGCGGCTTCTACGGCGCCTGCTCGGGCGAGGCGCTCGAGCCAAGCCACCTCCAGCTGTTCACGATGCCCAACGTCGATCCCGCCGAGCACCTGCTGAGCCGCGACGTGATCTGGGTCGGCGGCGGCTCGGTCGTCAACCTGCTCGCCGTCTGGCGCGCGCACGGCCTCGACGCGATCCTGCGCGAGGCCTGGGAGCGCGGCGTCGTGCTCGGCGGCGTCAGCGCCGGCTCGATCTGCTGGCACCTCGGCGGGAACACCGACTCCTTCGGCGAGCTGCGCGCGGTCACCGACTCGCTCGGCCTGCTCCCCTTCTCGACCTCGGTCCACTACGACTCGGAGGCGCAGCGGCGCCCTCACTACCGATCGCTGGTCGCCGACGAGACGCTGCCGGAGGGTTACGCGACGGACGACGGCGTCGCGATCCACTACCGCGGCAGCGAGATCGAGCGGATCGTCGCCGATCGCCCGCGGGCCTACGCCTGGCACGTCACGTACGGCGGCGACGGCCGGGCGCTCGAGGAGCGTCTCGACCCCGAGCTCGTCTAGCTACAGCGCCTGGCGCAGCACCGGGTTCTTCGCGGCGCCGGCCTCGTCAAGGCGCCGGACCGGCGTGTCATACGGCGCGCCGCGGGCGATCTCGGGATCCTCGCGCGCCTCGGCGAGGATCTCGGCGACCGCCTGCGCGAAATCGTCGAGAGTCTCGCGCGTCTCGGTCTCGGTGGGCTCGATCAGCAGGGCCTCCTCGACGAGCAGCGGGAAGTAGACCGTCGGCGGGTGATAGCCGTGGTCGAGCAGCCGCTTTGCCAGATCGAGCGTGCGGATGCCCAGTTGCTGCTTCATCGGCGCGCCGCTGAGCACGAACTCGTGCATGCAGATCCGCTCGTAGGCCGGCGGCAGGAGCTCCGTCACGCCGAGCGCGCGCAGCCGCGCGAGCAGGTAGTTGGCGTTCAGCACCGCGGTCTCGGAGACGTCGCGCAGCCCGGCCGCGCCGAGCGAGCAGATGTAGGCGTAGGCGCGCACGAAGCAGCCGTAGTTGCCCTGGAAGCCGCGCAGGCGCCCGATCGACTTCGGGCGGTCGTAGTCGAGGTCGAGCTCGACGGCCGAGCCGTTGCCCTCTGCGCCGCCGTGGCGCACCAGGACCGGCTTTGGCAGATACGGCGCGATCGCGTCGGAGACCGCGATCGGCCCGGAGCCCGGCCCGCCGCCGCCGTGCGGCTGCGTGAAGGACTTGTGGAGGTTGAAGTGGACGATGTCGAAGCCCATGTCGCCGGGCCGCGAGATCCCCATCACCGCGTTCAGGTTCGCGCCGTCGTAGTAGAGGACGCCGCCGACGTCGTGGACGATCTGCGCGATCTGGGCGATGTTGGGGTCGAACAGTCCGAGCGTGTTGGGGTTGGTCAGCATCAGGCAGGCGACGTCCGAGTCGGCCTTCGCGCGCAGGTCCTCGACGTCGACGCCGCCACGCTCGTCCGTGCCGACCTTGACGACCTCATAGCCCGCCATCGTCACCGTCGCCGGGTTGGTGCCGTGCGCGGTGTCGGGTGTCAGCACCTTGCGCCGCTGCTCGCCGCGCTCGGCGTGGTAGGCGCGCGTCAGCAGCACGCCGGCGAGCTCGCCGTGCGATCCGGCCGAGGGCTGCAGCGAGACGTGCGGCAGGCCGGCGATCTCCGCCAGCGCGCGCTCGAGGTTCCACATCAGCGTCAGCGCCCCCTGCGCGCGCGAGGGGTCGGTCAGCGGGTGAAGGCGGGCGTGGCCCGGGAGCGCGGCGACGCGCTCGTGTAGGCGCGGGTTGTGCTTCATCGTGCACGAGCCGAGCGGGTAGAAGCCCGAGTCCAGGTCGAAGTTGCGCCGCGAGAGGCGCACGTAGTGGCGGACCAGCTCGGGCTCTGAGACCTCGGGCAGCCGCGCCGGCTCGCGGCGGCGCAGGCGCGCCGGGATCAGCTCGTCGAGTGAGCGCTCGGGAACGTCCGCCGCCGGCGCCTCGAACGCGCGGCGGCCGGGGCGCCCCTGCTCGAAGATCGTCCGCACCTCCGCGCCGCTCATGCCGGCTTTCCTCCGGCGGCGGCGGCCGACCGCTCCGCCGCGACGGCCCGGCCGAGGACCTCCGCCAGGTGATCGATGTCCTCGCGCGAGCGCCGCTCGCTGACCGCCACGAGCAGACCGTCGGGGTACTCGGGGTAGTCGCGCCCGATCGCGTAGCCCGGCTCGACGCGCTCGGGCGCGCAACGGGCGATCACGCGACGCACGCTGGCCGTGTCGCCGAGGCCCAGCGAGACCGCGAACTCGCGCGTGATCGGCTGCTCGTGGAGCGCCGCCACGCCGTCGATCGCGCACAGCGCCTCGCGCGCATAGGCCGCTCGCCGCGCGAGCAGCTCGGCCAGCTCCGGCAGGCCGCGCCGTCCGAGCCAGGCGAGGTAGACGACACCCGCGAGGGCGTTGAGCGCCTGCGCGGTGCAGATGTTGGAGGTCGCCTTCTCGCGGCGGATGTGCTGCTCGCGCGTCTGGAGCGTGAGGACGAAGCCGCGCCGGCCGTCGACGTCGCGCGTCTCGCCGGCGATGCGGCCGGGCATGCGCCGCAGGTGCTCCGCGCGCGCGGCGAAGAAGCCGAACGACGGCCCGCCGAAGTCGAGCCGGTTGCCAAGCGTCTGGCCCTCGCCGACGCACACATCGACGCCGTGGGATCCGGGCGGCTCGAGGATCCCGAGCGAGACGGGGTCGGCGCTGACGACGACGAGCGCGCCATGCTCGCGCGCGGCCGCCGCCAGCGGCTCGACGTCCTCAACCGAGCCGAGGAAGTTCGGCTGAGCGAGGAAGACCGCGCTGACGTCGTCGTCGAGCGCCTGCGCCCACGCGGTCGCGTCGGTGACGCCGGCCTGCAGGCCGACCTCCTCGACGCTCGTGCCGAACCCGGCCGAGTAGGTGCGGAGGGTCTCGCGCGCGTGCGGGTGAAGGCCGCGCGAGACCAGAAAGCGCGGGCGGCCGTTGGTGAGCTTCGCGAGGTAGCCGGCGGCGGCGACCGCCGAGGGCCCCTCATAGACCGAGGCGTTCGAGACGTCCAGACCGGTCAGCTCGCAGATCGCGGTCTGGTACTCGAACATCACCTGCAGTCCACCCTGGGAGATCTCGGGCTGGTAGGGCGTGTACGGCGTCAGGAACTCCGAGCGGCCGAGCAGCATGTCGACGACCGCCGGGACGTAGGAGTCATACATGCCGCCGCCGAGGAACGACACGACCTCCTCGGCGGAGGTGTTGCGCGCGGCAAGCGCCCGCAGGTGCTCGTAGACCTCGGCCTCGCCGAGGCCGGCGGGGAGATCGAGCGGGCGCGTCAGGCGCAGCTCGGGCGGGATCTCGCCGAACAGCTCATCGACGCTCGCGACGCCGATCGCCTCGAGCATCGCCTCGCGGTCGCTGTCGGTGACGGCCGTGTAGCGCGTCATCGCGGCGTTCCGCTCAGGAGATCAGCGCGACGTAGGCGTCGCGCTCGAGCAGCGCCTGCGCCTGACCGGGATCGGAGATGCGCACCTTCACCATCCAGCCCGCGCCGTAGGGGTCGTCGTTGATCGCCTCGGGGGATTGGCTGAGCTCGTCGTTGACCTCGACGACCTCGCCCGACAGCGGCGCGATCACGTCAGACACCGCCTTGACCGATTCGACCTCGGTGTAGGGCTGGTCCTGGGTGACCGTCGTGCCGACCGCCGGAGGCTCGAAGAAGACGACCTCGCCCAGTGAGTCCTGGGCGTGCCAGGTGATCCCGAAGGTCGCGAGATCGCCCTCGATTCGCGCCCAGTCATGCTCGCGGTGGTAGAGGAGTTCCTCGGGATATGAGGCCTGCGAAGCCATCGTCAACTCCTTGCCGCGGACTCTATTGGTTTGCCGGTCAGACCTTCAACAGGGGTCGCTCTTCGACGCGCGCCCTGCGGGTCTTCCCGCGAACGTCGATTTCGAATTCGGTTCCCGCTACCGCGCTGCCGCGCGGCAGATAGGCCAGTCCGATCCCCCGGTCGAGGCTCGGCGAGAACGTCCCGCTCGTGACGACGCCGCCGATCAGCGGGCGGTCACCGGGACGGGCCGCGCCCCTGTCCAGCACCACGAACGGCACGAGCGCCTCGGCGGGCGGGTTGGCTCGGGCCAGCTCGACGGCCGCCGACCCGATGTAGCCGTCGCCGCGCCGGCAGGCCCAGCCGAGCCCGGCCTCGATCGGGCCCCGGTCGGCGGAGAGGTCGTTGCCGTAGAGGTGGAAGCAGGCCTCGGTGCGCAGCGTGTCGCGGGCGGCGAGCCCGGCCGGCTTTGCGCCGCGGCGGAGGACCGCGTTCCAGATCGCCGGGGCGTCGTCGGGCGCGACCAGGATCTCGACGCCGTCCTCGCCGGTGTAGCCGGTCGCCGCGACGAGCGCCTCGGCGCCGTTGATCGTGCGCGGCGCGATCGTCATCCGCTCGGGCAGCGGCGCGTTCGCGATCGCCTGCACGATCTCGCGCGACAGCGGGCCCTGGACGGCGATCATCGCGTAGTCGCCGGCCCGGTCTGTGACCTCGGCGTCGAAGCCGTCCGCGTGCGAACGGAACCAGTCGACGTCGCGCGCGTGGGTTGCCGCGTTGGTGACGGTCAGGAAGCGCTCGCCCTCGAGGCGATAGTCGATGACGTCGTCGAGGACCCCGCCGTCCTCGTTGAGCAGCAGGCCGTACTGCGCGCCACCGATCGGGATCGCGGCGATGTCGTTGCTGGCGAGGCGCGCCAGCAACGCGGCGGCGTCTGGGCCGCTCGTCTCGATCTGGCCCATGTGCGAGACGTCGAAGGCGCCGGCGGCGCTGCGGACCGCGAGGTGCTCGGCGATCTGGCCATCGGCGTAGCGGATCGGCATGTCCCAGCCCGCGAAGGGGCCCATCCGCGCGGCGAGCGCGAGGTGGGCGGCGTGTAGCGGGGTCTTGCGCAGCGACTCGGTCAAGGCGCGAGCGAGCCTACTCGCCGTCGAAGTAATCGACGCTGTCGCCCGAGCGGAAGGTCAGCGCCACGGCCTCCGGCGTGCCCCACTGCCCGCCGCGTGCGGCGACCTTGCCGCTGTCGGGGTATTCGACGACGTCGGCCTCGGCGGGCGAGCTCACGATCAGGAAGCGGACGGGCTGCTCGGTGTTGTTGATCAGCTGGTGGGCGCCGTCGCGTCCCGGGTGGAAGGCGACGACGTCGCCCTCGGCGAGCTCGCGCTCGCCCGCCGGCGTGCGAAGCGTCGGGCGCCCGCGCAGGACGATCAGCATCTCCTCGAGGCCGAAGTGCGCGTGGTAGGGCAGGTTGCGCCGCCCCGGGTCGAGCTCGTAGACGGTCGCGCCCAGCCGGCGTGCTCCCGCGGCGCGGCCGACGCTTGAGCCGCGCGTCCCGAACGGCCCGTGCTCGACGCTGCGCTGCCAGTCCTCCGAGAAGACGTTGGCGCTCACAACGCCGACGCTAGCACGACCGGCGTCGCGCGATCAGCGCAGGAACGGCGGGACGTCGATGTCCTCGTCGCGGATCTCGGCCGATGGCCGCTCGCGGCGGCGGGGCCGGTCCGAGCGGTCCGGGTCGCGCTCGGCGAGGCGCTCGCGGATCCGCCCGTGATGCTGGAAGCCGGTGCCGATCACGGTGACGCTGACGTCCTCATCCTGCTGCTCGTCGATCACCGCACCGAAGATGATGTTGGCCTCGCGATCGGCGGCGGTCTGGACGATCTCGGCGGCCTCGTTGACCTCGAACAGCCCGAGGTTCCGCCCGCCGGTGATGTTCAGCAGGATGCCCGTCGCACCGTCGATCGCCTCCTCGAGCAGCGGCGAGGCGATCGCCTGTCGCGCGGCGTCGGCGGCGCGGCTCTCGCCGCTGCCGATTCCGACGCCCATGACCGCCGTCCCGGCGTCGGTCATGATCGTGCGGACGTCGGCGAAGTCGAGGTTGATCAGCCCGGGGATCGTGATCAGGTCGGTGATCCCCTGCACGCCCTGGCGCAGGACGTTGTCGGCCTCCTTGAAGGCGTCGAGAATCGACGTGCGCCGCTCGACGACCGTCAGCAGCCGCTCGTTGGGGATCACCAGCAGCGTGTCGACGACCTCGCGAAGCTTGCGGATCCCGTCCTCGGCCTGGCGCGCGCGCGTCGTGCCCTCGAAGTCGAACGGGCGCGTCACGACGCCGACCGTGAGGGCGCCGATCTCGGCCTTGGCGATCTCGGCGATCACGGGCGCGGCGCCGGTGCCGGTGCCGCCGCCCTCGCCGGCGGTGACGAAGACCATGTCGGCGCCCTTCAGCGCCTCCTTGATCTCGTCGCGCGACTCGGCTGCGGCGCCGAAGCCGACGTCGGGGTTGGCGCCGGCGCCGAGGCCCTTCGTCAGGTCGGTCCCGATGTGGAGCTTGACGTCGGCGTCGCACATCGCGAGCGCCTGGGCGTCGGTGTTCGCGGCGACGAACTCGACCCCGCGCAGGCCGGCGTCGACCATGCGGCTGACGGCGTTGGTGCCGCCGCCGCCGACACCCACGACCTTGATCACTGCGAGATAGCTGCCGCCTTCCATGATCGTGTCCAAACCTCGAGTCAGAATGAAGGGTTTTTCGCGGGCACCGCGAATGGGGCCGCAAAAGCCACGTTATGCGGGGCTTCGGGCGAAAGTCAATGCGCCCCCATCATCGCAACATTCGTTGCAGAACGCCCAACCCTCGACCGCGACCCGAAGGAGGGTCGCCGGTAACACTCAACCTGTAGTGGAGCCTGAGCCTGAGATCAGGGCGGGATTGAGCAGCGTCGAAACCGACGCGGCGCTGCTCGGGGCGTTGAGCGGCCCGCCCACCGAGGGGTCGGTCGCACCACTCGTCGCGGGGTCGGCGACCATCGCCGCCGGCCGTGCCGGGTCCTCGACGTCGATGTAGGCCGAGCCGCGCGAGCTCGCGTCGGCGAGGACCGCCGCCGCGGAATCCCACTTGGCGTGCGGCAGCGCGTCGTTGCCGAAGATCAGGCGCGGGCCACGGTGCAGATAGATCGTCAGCAGCCCGCCCACGGAGCTCACCGAGACGACCCGGCGCCGCAGCGAGGCGGGAGCGTCGGCGACGATCTGGAGGGCGACGAGCACGAACGGGTCGCGCGTGGATCCGCGCACCGTCCGCGCATCCGAACGCAGCAGCACGAGGTGCTGCATGTGGACTCCGGTCACGATCGCCCCGCTCGCGTCGACCATAGCCAGGTGGTGGTTGATGTCGAGGCGGGCGACCGGTGTGCGGACGTCGACTGAGATGCCGAGGCCGTGGGGGAAGTGCGTCGTCGCCGTGATCTGCGTGATCAGCGAGTAGCGAGCGACGGCAGCGCGCAGGGCTCCAATCGAGAAGTCGGTCGTGGTCTGGCTGCGTGCGGCGGCGCGGAGGTCGGCGCTGACCGCGGGCAGGGCGTTCGCCGGCATTCCCGTGATCTCGATCTCCTCGACCGAGAACAGCGGGCTGTCGCGCAGGACGAGCCAGCCGCCGATCGCGAAGACCGGCACGCCGATCGCGCAGATCAGCTTGTTGCGGAGACGGACCGCCCGCAGCCGCGCGATCAGCTCGCGAATGGGCAGCTTGGGCAGCGAGACCGCCGGCGGGACGGCCTCCAGTCGCATCTCGATCGCCCGCCCCGGCGCCCTCAGGCGAGGCGGCCTGATCGATCGCAGGCGAATCACAGCGATTCCTTCGCGCTTGGCCCGCAAACCCCTACCGGCGAAGCCAAAGATCCCTACCAGGGGAAGCTGGCGTCCCCCAGCAGCTGAACCTCCGGCTCGAGCTCGATCCCGAAGCGCTCGCGCACGCGCTGCCTGCCCGCCGCGAGCAGGGCCAGGATGTCGGCGGTGCTCGCGCCGCCGGTGTTCTCGACGAAGTTGGCGTGCTTTCGCGAGAAGCGCGCGCCGCCGAAGCGCAGCTCGGCCACGCCGGCTGCCGCGAGCAGCTCGCCCGCCGTCCCCTCGCCGCCCTGCGGGTTCTTGAATGTCGAGCCGAACGTGCGGATCCCCTTCGGCTGAGCCTCGTGACGGCGCTCGCGCATCCCGGCGAGGACCGCGCGGACGTCCTCGGGTCGCGCCGGCGAAAGGCGGAACAGGGCGCGCACGACGACCTCTCCGGGCGCGATCTGCGACGAGCGGTAGGCGAAGCCGAGCTCGACGGGCACGCGCCGCGAGAGCCCGTCGTGGGTGGCGATCTCGACCCATTCGAGGACCTCGGCCAGGACACCGTCGTAGGCGTTGGCGTTCATCGCAACCGCCCCGCCGACGGTGCCCGGGATGTTGACCGCGAACTCGATGCCGCCCAGGCCGAGGCGAGCGGCCGCCGCGGCGATCGCCGGCAGGCGCGCACCGCCGCCGCAGCGCAGGCCGCCCGCAGCATCGGCCTCGATTCGCGCGAGGTCGCCCGCGAGCTTGACGACGAGGCCGCGGACGCCGCCGTCGGCGACCAGCAGGTTCGACCCCGAGCCGACCGCGTGCACCGCGAGCGAACGCTCCCGCGCCCAGCGCAACAGCTCGAGCAGCTCCTGCTCGGTCCCCGCGGCAGCGAAGTGCTCGGCGGCGCCGCCCGTTCGCACCGTCGTCAGCCGCGCCAGCGGGTAGCCGGCCTGGGGCTCAACCACGGCCCGCCCCCACGAGCTCGCGCCCGAGCTCGTCGACGTCGCCGGCGCCCATCACGACCACGATGTCGCCGCCACCAGCGAGGCTCGCGATCGCCTCGCGCGCCGCCGCGCGCTCGGGCATCCAGTACACCGGGCGGCCGGCCGCGGCGTCGGCAGCGGCCTCGCAGACGCTCAGGCCGCTGGTGCCGGGAAAGTCCTCGGCCCGCTCGCGCGCCGGGTAGACGTCGAGCACGACGACCGCGTCGGCCGCGGCGAGCGCCGCGCCGAGCTCCCGCGCCAGGGCCCGCGTGCGCGAGTACAGATGGGGCTGGAAGACCGCGACCAGGCGCCGAGGCTCAAGCGTGCGCGCGGCCGCGAGCGTCGCCGCGATCTCGCTCGGGTGATGGGCGTAGTCGTCGTAGACCTCGGCGGTCGAGGCGGCGCGGCCGAGGCGCTCAAAGCGCCGCGCCGTGCCGGCGAAGGACTCGAGACCCCGCGCCGCCGCCGCCGCCGGCACGCCCGCCAGCGCCGCCGCGCTGAGCGCCGCCGCGGCGTTTCGCGCGTTGTGCTGGCCGGCCACGGGCAGCTCGACCTCGATCCCCTCCCAGTGAAGCAGCGCCGATCCGTGGCCGAGCCGCGCGTGCGGGGCGTCGTAGGGGGTGAGCGGTCCGTCGCGCAGCGCGAGCAGCTCCGGGCGGTCCCAGATCACCGCCTGCGCGGCGGGCGCGAGAAAGGCCCGGTAGACCGCTTCGAGCTCGGCGAGTGATCCATATGCGTCGTGGTGGTCGAGCTCGACGTTCGTTAGGACCGCGATCTCGACGTGCAGCTCGAGCAGCGAGCGGTCCGATTCGTCGGCCTCGACGACCAGCCATTCGCTGTCGCGCCAGTCCCCGTTTCGCCCGCTCTCGCGGAGCACGCCGCCGATCAGATAGCTCGGGTCAAGCCCGCCGGCGCGAAGCGCGGCGACGATCATCGCCGCCGTGGTGGTCTTGCCGTGCGCCCCGGCGACGGCGATCGTCCGCCGTAGCGCCGTCAGCTCGCCGAGGATCTGGGCCCGCGAGAGCACCGCGAGCCCGCGCGCCAGCGCCGCGACGCGTTCCACGTTGTCAGCCGGGATGGCGCTCGAGCAGACGACCTCGACGCCGTCGCCCGCGGGCAGGTTCTCGGCGCTGTGCCCGATCGTCGCGACCAGAACGCCGTCGGACGCCAGCGCCGCCGAATAGACCGATTCGGCGCGGTCCGAGCCGCCGACCTCCGCGCCGAGCGCGTGCGCGGCGCGCGCGTAGGCGCTCATGCCGGCGCCGGCGACGCCGACGAAATGCATCCGCCGCCCGACCCAGGGGCGCTCGCCGCTCATGAGCGCCCTGCCGCCGCCGCCAGAACGAGATCCGCAACGTCCCCCGCCGCGTTCGGCCGCGCGAGCGAGCGTGAGGCAGCTCCCATCGCCGCGAGCCTCGTCGCGTCGGCCGTCAGCCTTGCCACCTCGGAGGCGAGCCGCGCGGCGTCGCAGTCGGCGTCGAGCAGCACGACGGCGGCGCCGGCTCGCTCCATCCAGCGCGCGTTTGAGAGCTGGTGGCCGGCGCTCGCCGCGGGATAGGGGACGAGGATCGCCGGACGCCCGTAGGCGGCGAGCTCGAAGATCGACCCGCCCGAGCGGGCGACGACGAGATCGCTTGCGGCGAGCGCCTGCGCGAACAGCGCGCGGTCGAGGTACTCGCGCAGGTCGTAGCCCGCTCGGCGCGGCCTCCTCGACAGCGCCGGCCAGTCGCGTGTTCCCGTCACGTGCAGCACCCGGTAGGGGCCGTCGAGTCCCGCGATGGCCGCCTCGTTGATCCGCCGCGAGCCGAGCGAGCCGCCGAAGACCAAGACGAGCAGTTCCCCCTCGGCGACTGCGAACTGCGCGCGCGCGCTGCCGCGATCGGCGCTCGGCGGAGCGACCGGCCGCCCCGTGACGACGTAGCGCGGCCCGTCGCGGCCGGCGATCGGGAATGCGAGGCAGACGCTTCGCGCGAGCGGAGCGAGTGCGCGATTGGCAAGGCCGAGGTGGCTGTCGGCCTCGGTCAAGACGACCGGGATCCGCCGCAGCGTAGCGGCCAGCGCGACCGGCCCGGCGACGTAGCCCCCGCCCCCCATCACAGCGTCGACGCCGCGCAGCAGCCTCCTCGCGCGCACGACGGCCGCCGCCGCGCGCACGATCGCGCGCAGCGCGCGCAGCGGGTTTCGGCGGTCGAGCGCCGAGACGGCGAGGCGCTCGAAGGGGTAGCCGGCGGCGGGCACGAGCTCGCGCTCGGTGCGGTCGCCGCCGATGAAGGCGACCTCAGCCGCCCGAGCCCGCAGCGCGTCGGCGACCGCCAATGCGGGCACGACGTGCCCCGCGGTTCCGCCTGCTGCTATCGCGATCCTCGGCGCTTCGCTCACTGTCTGATCGTTTCGCTTTTCTTCGCCGCGTGCTGCCGACGGCGCGCAGATGCGCGGCACCACCGCCCGCGACGTTCAACAACAGGCCCATTCCCGCGAGCATCACGAGCAGGTTGCTCGCGCCGTAGGAGACGAACGGCAACGGCACGCCGGTGACCGGCGCGATCCCCAGCACGGCGAAGACGTTGAGCGCGGCCTGGAGGACGATCAACGACGTCACGCCGACCGCCACCAGCAGCGCGTAGGTGCCGCGGGCGGCGCGCGCCGCGCGCATGCCGGCGTAGGCGATCAGCCCGTAGAGCGACAGCAGCACGGCGATTCCGACGAACCCGAGCTCTTCGCCGATGACGGCGAGGATGAAGTCGGTCGGCGCCTCCGGGAGGTAGTAGAGCTTCTCGACCGACGCTCCGGGACCGCGCCCGAACAGCCCCCCGGAGCCGATCGCGACCTGGCTTTGAACCGCCTGGTAGCCCGTCCCGCTGGCGTGCGCCCAAGGGTCGAGGAAGGACGTCAGCCGCGCTCCCGCGTAGGGCACCGCGACCGCGAAGATCACGACCGCACCGGCCGTGATGATCGCCGACACGGCCAGCGTGCGGATCGAGATCCCGGCCGCCAGGACGATCGCCGCGAGGGCGAAGGCGATCACCATCGCCGTGCCGATGTCGGGCTGGGAGGCCACGAGCAGCACCGCCGCCGCGCCGACGATGCCGACGCGCTTGAGCGCCTGACGGAGGTTTCGGCCGCCCAGGCGCCCATACGAGAGCACGTGCGCGGCGTACAGCACGAGCGCCAGCTTCATCAGCTCCGATGGCTCGAACTGAACCGGGCCCGCGCCGAGCCAGCGTTGCGCCCCGTTCGTCGTCTGGCTGATCCCGGGCATGCGAACCGCGACCAGCAGGATGAACGCCGCCGCCAGCAGCCGCCCGGTCAGGCCGCGGACGCGGTCGAGCTCGGTTCGCGCGGCGTAGCGCAGGACGACGAGGCCGATCGCGGCATAGACGGTGAAGCGGATCAGCACGCTCGCTCCACCTGTGGTGCCGCCGTTGAGCGCCGACGGCGCGGAGGCGCTGTAGACCATCACCGCGCCGCCCGCCAGCAGGCACAGCGTCGCGGTCAGCAGCAGGCTGTGCTCGATCGGGAGGCGCAGCGCCGCCGCGCGCTCGCGCGGTTCAGCGGGGTGCTGAACGCCGTCTGGGGTGGCGGCAACCGACGCCATTCGGACTACTTCGCTGGCCGCCGCCAAATGCCTTCCCCCGTCCACGCCCCGGGCGAAAGTCCTCCCGTGCGGGCGCAAACTTGCCGATTCAGCCGCGCGCCAGTGCCCGGAACGCCTCGCCGCGCTCCTCGTAGTCGCGGAACTGATCGAAGCTCGTGCAGGCGGGGCTCAGCAGCACGACCTCCCCGGCGCGCGCGCCGGCACGCGCGTCCGCCACCGCCTGCTCGAGGGTGCCCGAGCGCCTCGTTGCGAGACCGTGCAGCGCCTCGCCGATCTCCTCCGCCGCCTCACCGACGAGATACACCGCGCGCGCCCGTGCCGCCACATCCGCGCGCAGTCCGCCGAAGTCCTCCCCCTTCCCGCGCCCGCCGAGGATCAGGTGGATCGTGCCGGGCTCGAAGGAGCGCAGCGCAACCAGGGCGCTCGCGACGTTCGTCGCCTTGGAGTCGTTGACGAACAGGACGCCGTCGATCGAGGCGACCTCCTCCAGGCGATGCTCGACGCCCGCGAACTCCCCCAACGCGCGCCGCACGCCGCCGGCGTCGAGGCCGCGGCTCAGCGCGACGGCCGCGGCGGCCATCGCGTTCTCGGCGTTGTGCGGCCCGCGCAGACGGATCTGCGAGCGATCGACGAACGCCTCGCCGCGCCACCAGAGCCGCTCGCCCGCAAGGCGCATGTCGGCGCGCTCGGCGGTGCCGAAGGTGACCCGCGCCGCGTCGCCGCCGGCGGAGGACCCGAGCGGCAGGACCGCCAGGTCGCCGCTCGTCTGGTTCACGAACGCGCGCAGCTTCGCCGCCGTGTAGGCGGCCATGTCGGCGTGGCGGTCGAGGTGGTCCGGCGCGATGTTCAGGAGCACCGCGGCCCGCGGTGCGAACGCGAGCGTGTCCTCGAGCTGAAACGACGAGGCCTCGCAGACGATCGTCGCATCGGGCGCCACGATCGGCGGGATCGCGAGCAGGCTCGCCGCGCGTCCGACGTTGCCGGCCACGACGGCGGGCACGCCGCAGGCTTCGTGGATCGCGCCGAGCAGCTCGACCGTCGTCGTCTTGCCGTTGGTGCCCGTCACGGCGATGAAGTCGTTCTCGAGCAACCGCCAGGCCAGCTCGAGCTCGCCGATCACCGGCACGCCGCGCTCGCGAGCCGCTGCGATCAGCGGCTCCGACGACGCAACTCCGGGGCTCTTGACGACGCATCCGGCGCGGTCGAGGGCCTCCAGGCCGTCCTGTGCCGTCTCGGCTCCCTCGGGCGCCGGCAGTCCGTCGCGGTCGGTGCCGATCACGCTCTCGCCCCGTGCCAGCAGCGCCCGCGCGGCGGCGCTCCCGGAGCGGGCCAGTCCGACGACCAGATACGGGCCCGCCGGCAGCGGCGGCCGCGTCATTTGACGGTGTGGGCGTAGATCGTGAAGCCGATCGCCGCGCCGATCGCGGTGACGATCCAGAAGCGCAGGATGATCTTCGTCTCAGACCACGCCTTCAGCTCGAAGTGGTGGTGGATCGGCGCCATCAGGAAGACCCGCTTGTGGAAGAACTGGAAGGCCACGATCTGGATCAGCACCGAGACCGCCTCGATGACGAAGATCCCGCCGAGCAGCAGCAGCAGCGTCTCGGTCTGCGTCATCACGGCGAGGCCGGCGATCGCTCCGCCCAGCCCGAAGGAGCCCGTGTCGCCCATGAAGATCGTCGCCGGGAAGGCGTTGAACCACAGGAAGCCGACGCAGGCGCCAACGAGGCACGCGGCGAGCAGCGCCATCTCGAGCGAGTGGCCGGCGAGCTGGCCGTGGCCGCTCAGGAACGTGATCCCGACGTAGGCCATCAGCACGATCGCCGCACAGCCGGCCGCCAGGCCGTCGAGGCCGTCGGTCAGGTTGACGCCGCTCGTCGTCCCGGCGACGACCAGGTAGATCATCACCGGATAGAACGGGCCGAGGTCGACGGTCGCGTCGATGTAGCGCACGTGCAGGTCGGAGGAGCCGACGGCGTGGCGCTCGAGCAGCCACAGCGCGACCGCCACGCCGGCCAGCAGCACCAGCTTCGTGCGCGCTCGCAAGCCCAGCGAACGGCGCTTGACGAGGCTCATGTAGTCGTCGATGAAGCCGATCAGCGCGCAGGCGATCGTCGCGACGAAGATTCCAACCGCCCGGTCGTCGTTCCAGTTGGAGAGGATCGCGAACGGCGCGACGACGGCGATCATCATGATGATCCCGCCCATCGTCGGCGTGCCGGCCTTGACCAGATGGCCCTGCGGTCCGTCGTCGCGCACGTGCTGGCCGAACTCGCGCTGGCGCAGGAACTCGATGAACTTGGGCGAGAGGAAGATGCAGATCAGGAGCGCGGCCGTGCCGCCGATCAGGACGCGCGCCATCAGGCGGCCCCGAGCTCGACGGCGACACGCTCGAGCGCCACGCCGCGCGATCCCTTGACGAGAACCGTGTCGCCGGGCGCGAGGAGGCGGCGCAGCAACTGCGCCGCAGCGTTCGCGTCATCGACGTGGTGGTGCTCGCCGCCGGCGAACGTCTCCCCCGTCCACGCCGCGCGCGGGCCGACGGTGACCAGCAGCTCGACGCCTGCCGCGCTCGCCTGCTCGCCGAGCGCGCGATGGAAGCGCTCCTCCTCCGCCGAGCCCAGCTCGAGCATGTCGCCCAGCACCGCGACGCGCCGCCCAGCTGCCATCGTCGCGAGCTCCTCGAGCGCGGCGCGCATCGACATCGGGTTCGCGTTGTAGCAGTCGTTGATGACGAGTACGCCTCCCGGCAGCTCCAGGCGCTCGCCGCGAAGGCCCGAGAAGGACACCTCGAGCGGGCCATCCTCGACCGCCACGCCGAGCGCCTGCGCCGCGGCGAGCGCAGCGCACATGTCGCTCAACAGATGCGCGGCGCGAAAGCCCGGCTCGATCGTCACGCTGCGGCCCCCCAGCGAGACGACGACGCCCTCGGCGCCGGCGCGCAGCAGCTCGACGTCGCCGCCGGCTCCGAAGCGCACGATCTCGATGTCGTCGCGCGCGAACGGCTCAAGGAGCGGCTCGACGGCCGGGAGCACGGCGGTCGTCCCGGCGCGCAGGCCGCCGATCAGCTCAGCCTTGGCCGCGGCGATCGCCTCGAGCGAGCCGAGCAGCTCGAGGTGGGCCGGACCGACGTTGACGATCACGCCCACGTCGGGTTCGCAGATCGCCGTCAGCTGCGCGATCTGGCCCGCCCCGCGCATCGCCAGCTCGAGCACCAGCGCCTCGCTGTCCTCGCCGGCGTCGAGGACCGCGAGCGGCAGGCCGATCTCGGTGTTTCGGTTCAGCGGGCTGGCCACGGTGCGCAGCTCGCGCCCCAGCAGCGCGGCGAGGATGTCCTTCGTCGACGTCTTCCCGGTCGAGCCGGTGATCGCGACGACGCGCGCGCCGATGTGACGGCGCCAGCCGCGCGCGAGCGAGTGCAGCGCGAGCAGCGGATCGGCCGCCGCCATCACGACGCCGCCCGACAGCCCGGCCACGTGCTCGGTTGTCGCGAGGACGCCCCACGCTCCGCCGGCAAGCGCGGCGGCGGCGAAGCGCCCGCCGTCGGTGTCGGCGCCGCGCAGGCCGATGAAGAGGTCGCCGGGGACCAGCTCGCGCGAGTCGATCGCGACTCCCGTCGGTCCGCCGGCAACGTCGCCTCCGTCGAGCAGCCGGGCGCCGGCGGCGCCGGCGACGCGGCGCGCGTCCCAGGACCTCATCCGCGGCTTCGCAGAGCGTCGCGGGCGACCTGCGCGTCGTCGAACGGCACCTTACGGGCGTCGGCGAACTCCTGCCCCTGCTCGTGACCCTTGCCGGCGATCACGACGACGTCGCCGTCACCGGCCACCGCGACGGCGCGTTCGATCGCGGCGCGGCGGTCGACGATCGACTCGACCTCACCGGCTGCCGACGCATCGATTCCGGCGAGGATCTCGGCGACGATCGCGGCGGGCTCCTCCGAGCGCGGGTTGTCGGAGGTGACGATCGTCACGTCGGCGAGCTCCGCCGAGATGCGCCCCATCTGCGGGCGCTTGCCGCGATCGCGGTCGCCGCCGCAGCCGAACACCGAGACCACCCGCCGCTCGGTCAGCGTGCGCGCCGCGCGCAGGACGTTCTCGAGCGAGTCGGGGGTGTGCGCGTAGTCGACGAGGACCGTGAACGGCTGGCCCTCGTTGAGCGCCTGGAAGCGCCCCGGCGCGGGCGCCACGGTCGGCAGCGTCGCCGCGATCCGCTCGAGGTCGACCCCCAGCGAGCTGGCCGCGGCCACGGCGCCGAGGACGTTTGAGACGTTGAAGCTCCCGGGCAGGAGCGTGCGCAGCTCGAGCTCGCCGCGCGGCGTCGCGGCGCGGAACGTCGCGCCGGCGACCGCGAAGCGCACGTCGCGGGCGGTGTAGTCGGCCGGCCGCGTCAGCGCGAAGGTGACGGCGTCCGGATGTTCGGCGGCGAGACGGCGCCCGTAGGGGTCGTCGAGGTTGACGACGCGCACGCCGGGGTCTGAATCGAACAGCCGGCGCTTGGCGGCGAAGTAGTCCTCCATCGTCGCGTGGAAGTCGAGGTGGTCCTGGGTCAGGTTCGTGAACAGCGCGGCCGCGAAGCGCGTCCCGTCGACGCGGTGCAGCGCCAGCGCGTGCGAGGAGACCTCCATCGCGCAGGCGCGATCGCCGAGCTCGACCATCTCGCGAAAGCTCGCCTGTAGGTCGATCGCCTCGGGCGTCGTGCGAGCGACCGGCCGCTCCTCGCCGCCGATCAGTGACTTGACCGTCCCGAGCAGCGCGCACGCCTCGCCGCCGGCCGCGAGCAGCGCGCGCAGCAGGAAGGCGCTCGTCGTCTTGCCGTTGGTGCCCGTGACGCCCGCGACGCGAAGCCTCGCGCTCGGGTCGCCGTTGAAGGCGACGGCGATCGGCGCCATCGCCTCCCGCGCCGAGGCCACGACGAGCTCCGGCACGCCGAGCTCGAGCGGGCGCTCGACGACGAGCGCGACGGCGCCGTGCGCCACGGCGTTCGGGGCGTGGTCGTGACCGTCGGAGTGCTCCCCCGGAACGCAGAAGAAGAGCGTCCCCGGTTCGACGTCGCGACTGTCATAGGCAAGCGCCGCGATCTCCACATCGGCGCCGCCGGGCGCCAGCTGCGAAAGCAACATCGCGGCGCAGTCTATGGCCACCGCGCGGCGGCTCCGCGGCTCAGCCGGGCGGGATGCCGAGGTACTGGAGCGCGAACTCCATGATCTTCTGCCAGGCCGGCGCGGCGACCTCGGTGCCGTAGATCTGGCCGGTCTGCGGGGTGTCGACGACGACGATCGCTTCGACCTTCGGGTCGTGCGCGGGAGCGAAGCCGACGAACGAGGCGTAATAGTCGGTGTGTGAGTAGGTGCCGTTCACGACCTTGTTGGCCGTCCCGGTCTTACCCGCGAGGACGTAGCCGGGGATCTGGATCTGAGCCGCGGTGCCGCCCGTCTGCGTGACCCCCTCGAGCATCCGCCGAAGCTCGGCGGAGACGGCGGGGCTGAGGATCCGCCTGCCGCGCGGCTCGTGCACCGCGACGTCGCCGACACGCGTGACGATGCGCGGGGCGCGCAGGATGCCGCCGTTGGCGATCGCGGCGTAGGCCGTCGCGAGCTGCAGCGGCGTCACGTCGAGGCCCTGGCCGATCGGGATGTTGCCGATCGTCGATCCCGACCAGTTCTGCGTCGGCGGGACGCTGCCGCGCTCCTCGAACGGCAGCTGGATCCCGGTCGGGGAGCCGAAGCCGAAGCGCGTCACCCAGCTGTAGACACCCTCGGGGTGGAGCAGCTCGCCGATCTGGATCGCGCCGACGTTGCTCGAGTGGGCGAGGATCTGCGCGACGCTGAGCGACTCCGTGGGGTGCGACTCGGCGTCTGCGATGCAGTAGTTGGCGACCTGGATGCAGGGCGGGATCCTGAACTTCGTGCTGGGCGCGATCAGGCCGTCGGAGAGCGCGCCGGCGATCGATACGACCTTGAAGGTCGAGCCCGGCTCGTAGTCGAGACCGACGGCGTAGTTCTCGGAGACGCCGGGGTGGTTGGCGTTGGCGCGGGGCCAGCTCGACATCGCGAGGACGTCGCCGTTCTGCGGGTTCAGCACGATCCCCGCCGCGTCGAGCGCCTTGAAGTGAGCACCGGTCGCGGCGACGACCGAGTCGGTGTACTGCTGGAGTGCGGCGCTGATCGTCAGCTGCACGCTCTGGCCGGGGACGGCCGTCGAGCCGCCGACGTGGACCGGGCGCCCCTTGCCGTCGTAGACGACCTGCTGCACGCCGGGAACGCCGGCGAGCTGGCGGTTGAACTGCTCCTCGATTCCGCTGATCCCCTGGCCGGCGGCGGACACGCCGCCGAGCAGCTGGGCGGCGAGGTAACCGTGCTCGTCGGGGTAGTAGCGCAGCGGATCGGGGCTCATCGAAAGCCCCGGTAGCCCGAGCGTCTTGATCAGATCGGCCCTGGCGGCCGGAACCTGGCGCGCGATGACCGTGTAGTAGCGCGAGGAGGTCGGATGCGCGATCGCGCTCTCGATCGCCGAGGCTCTGACGTGCAGGACCGGCGCGAGCTCGAGCGCGAACGTCGTCGGGTCCGCGATCCGGTTCGGCGCCGCGGTGATGTCGTAGGCC
>DATBPB010000049.1:0-31078 GCA_036561565.1 Solirubrobacteraceae bacterium
ACCGGCATCGCGCGCGTACCCTACAGCGCGGCGAGCGTCGCGTGCAGTCCGCCTACACACATGCTTTGGGGGTCGGTGCATGCACCGGGGATGTGTGCGCTGACAAACCCATCGAAGGGGCAGACTCCGACGAGCCCTAACCCCGGACGATCTAGACAAGAGGTCCAATGACGTAATCGCTCTCGGCCTGCTTGCGTCGGAATTCTGGGCGCTCTGCTTTCACGAAGACCCCTACGAAGACCAGACCGTCCGTGTGGGCCACATCCTCGTTTTGCGCGACAAGAACATCCGGCGCGCCGGAGAACGCGCCAGCGAGTTCCCGATTCCTATCTTTGTGCGCGGCGCTAGCTTCGCTCAGTCTTCGTAATCGCGCTCAAGCTCGCGCTCGATCTCGTCCGCCTCGTCCGCCAGCTCCAGAGCAAGCCGTAGCTCGCTATCGAGCCAGTCGTCGTCTGCTTGCCATGCGTCCTGAATCTTGAGTTCATGCTTTGGGTTTGTCAAGCCGCTCATCCCCGGTGCATGCACCGACCCCCAAAGCATGTGTGTAGGCGGACTGCACGCGGCGCTCGCCGCGCTGTAGGGTACGCGCGCGATGCCGGTGACCGTTGTCGGATCGATCGCCTTCGACGCGGTCAAGACGCCCTTCGGGGAGCGCGAGCGGATGCTGGGCGGGGCCGCCGTGCACTTCGCGCTCGCCGCGTCGTTCTTCGACGAGGTGCGCGTCGTCGGGCCGGTCGGCGACGACTTCGGCGAGGCCGAGCTCGACGTGCTGCGCGGCCGCGGCGTTGACGTCTCGGACGTCGAGCACGTCGCCGGCGGCGAGACGTTCTTCTGGTCAGGGGTTTACGGCTGGGACCTCAACAGCCGCGAGACGCTCGAGACGCGCCTCGGGGTCTTCGAGCAGTTCGAGCCCAAGCTCTCAGACGCCGCGCGCTCGAGCGACGTCCTGTTCCTGGCCAACATCCGCCCCGACATCCAGCGCGCCGTGCGCGAGCAGTGCACCGGCGCGCGCTTCGCGGCGCTCGACTCGATGAACCTGTGGATCGACATCGAGCGCGACTCGCTGGTCCAGACGATCGCGACCGTCGACTGCCTGATCCTCAACGACGCCGAGCTCAAGCAGCTGACGAGCATGCCGAACACCGTTCGCGCCGCGCGCGAGGTCCTCTCGTGGGGGCCGCCCGGGCCGAGCTCGATCATCGCCAAGCAGGGCGAGTACGGCGCGACGCTGATCACCGCCGGCGGCTACTTCTCGCTGCCCGCCTTCCCGCTCGAGGACGTCGTCGACCCGACCGGGGCGGGCGACACCTTCGCCGGCGGCGTCGTCGGCTACATCGCCGCGCACGGCGCCGAGTCAACCCCCGACGAGGAGATGCTGCGCCGCGCGATGGCCTACGGCACGGCGCTGGCCTCCTTCAACGTCGAGGAGTTCGGCACCGAGCGCGTCGAGCGGCTGACGGGCGCGGAGATCTCCGAGCGCGTCGCCGAGCTCGAGCGCGTGACGCGCTTCAGCGACTCGCCGGTGTCGCTGCGCGGATAGCGGCGAGGCGTTTGCGGCGGCGGCCGCGGGTAGTACGATCCGCGAGCGCGCATGACCTGGACCTTCATCTGGTTGATGCTGCTGCTGAAGATCCCCGTCGGCGGGATGCTTTGGCTCGTCTGGTGGATCGTCAAGAACTCCGACCAGGAGACGATCGGCCCGAGCGAGGACGACGGCGGCAGCAAGCTGCGGCTCGGGCCGCATCGCCAGCCGCGCCCGATCGGCCCGCGCCACCCGCGGCGCGGGCCGCACACCGGCGCGAGGCCGGCCTCGCCGCGGCGCGTGCGCAGCGTCAGCGCGATCGCGCGCAAGGTCGAGCATCACTAGATTGGGCGGCGTGACAGCCTCGTCGGTGCTCTCCGACGGGACGATCCGCCGTCTCGTCGAGGACGGCACGATCGTCATCGACCCGTGGGATCCGTCGCTCGTCCAGCCGGCGAGCGTCGACCTGCGGCTCGGCTCGAGCTTCCGCGTCTTCCACAACCACCGCGCGTCGGCGATCGACCTGCGCGAGCCGCCGACCAACCTGACCGAGCCGATCGACATCTCGGCGGATGAGCCGTTCGTGATCCACCCGGGCGAGTTCTGCCTCGGCGCGACGCTCGAGTGCGTGACGCTGCCCGACGACATCGTCGCGCGGATCGAGGGCAAGTCCTCGCTCGGGCGCCTGGGGCTGATCGTGCACGCCACCGCCGGCTTCTGCGATCCGGGCTGGAGCGGAACGCTGACGCTCGAGCTCAACAACCTGACGCGCGTCCCGATCAAGCTGTGGGCGGGCCTGCCGATCGCGCAGCTGTCGTTCATGACGCTCGACGCGCCGGCCGAGCGGCCCTACGGGCACGCCGAGCTTGGCAGCCACTACCAGGGGCAGCGCGCCGCGACCGAGAGCCGCTACGGCGGCGCGGCCGAGGTTGCCGGTGGCGCATAATCGAGGTATTGGAAGCGGACCGACAGGAGATCCGATGAGTAGCGAGGCTACTGAGGCGAAGGCGGGGGCCAACGGGGCGGGCGCCGCGCCCGAGACGCTGTCGGTGACCGACAACCGGACCGGGCGCAGCTACGAGATCCCGATCGTCGACGGAGCGATCCGCTCGCTCGATCTGCGCCAGATCCGCGTCGAAGACGACGATTTCGGGCTGCTCGCCTACGACCCGGCGTTCATGAACACGGCCTCGTGTCGCAGCGCGATCACGTTTCTCGACGGCGACGCCGGAGTGCTCCAGTACCGCGGCTATCCGATCGAGGAGCTCGCCGAGCGGTCCAACTACCTGGAGGTCGCCTACCTGCTCGTGCACGGCGAGCTGCCAACCAAGGCGCAGCTCGAGGAGTGGACGCACCTGATCACGATCCACACCTTCGTCCACGAGAACATCAAGGGCTTCATGCAGGGCTTCCGCCACGACGCGCACCCGATGGGGATGCTGCTCGGAGCGGTCGGCGCCCTGTCGACCTTCTACCCCGACGCCAACCGCATCCACGACGCTGAGATCCGCGACATCCAGACGATCCGCCTGATCGCCAAGATGCCGACGCTCGCGGCGTTCTCCTACCGCCACGTGATGGGCATGCCCTACGTCTACCCCGACAACGACCTCAACTACGCCGGGAACCTGCTGGGGATGCTCTACAAGATGACCGAGCTGAAGTACCAGCCCGACGAGCGCATCGAGCGGGCGCTCGACATCCTCTTCATCCTCCACGCCGATCACGAGCAGAACTGCTCGACGAGCGCGGTGCGCGCGATCGGCAGCTCGCTCGTCGACCCCTACTCGGCGATCGCCGGCGGTATCGCGGCGCTGTACGGCCCCTCGCACGGCGGCGCCAACGAGGAGGTCGTGCGGATGCTCCACCGCATCCAGCGGCGCGAGAACATCCCCGACTTCATCGCCGGCGTCAAGGACGGCAAGGAGCGCCTGATGGGCTTCGGCCACCGCGTCTACAAGAACTACGACCCGCGCGCGCGGATCATCAAGGGAGCGTGCGAGGACGTCTTCGAGGTGACGGGGATCAACCCGCTGCTGGCGATCGCCACCGAGCTCGAGAAGATCGCGCTCGAGGACGAGTACTTCATCTCGCGCAAGCTCTACCCGAACGTCGACTTCTACTCGGGGCTGATCTACGAGGCGCTCGGAATGCCGATGTCGATGTTCCCGGTGATGTTCGCGATCGGGCGCACGAGCGGTTGGATCGCGCAATGGCTCGAGATGGTCCAGGACCCGGAGCAGAAGATCGCGCGCCCGCGCCAGATCTACACGGGCGAGCTGAACCGCTCCTACGTCCCGCTCGAGCAGCGGGGTTGAGGGGCGGCGGCCGCGGCGACTGGACGCTGACCGTCCGCGACGGTCCGAAGGTCCGGCGCGAGCGCCACGGCTCACTCGCGCAGGCGATCGCCGCGCTCGACGCCGCGGTCGAGGCGCTCGAGCCGGGCGCCGTGCGCGACGAGGCGCGCGTCTTCGCGCGGCGGATCGAGCCGGCGGCGCAGGTCGCGGCGCGCCTCGAGCTGTCCGGGCCGGGCGGCGAGCGCGGCGGCGTCGACCTGCGCGGCGACGGCTCGGCCGAGGCGTTCACCGGGCGCGTTCGAAGGCGCGTGGTGACGCGTCACCCGAGCGAGTCGGCGGCATCGGCGCTCGAGCGGGCGCTCGCCGGGTGAGCGCGGCGCGCCCTACCTGACGACGCGGATCTCGATCGTCCCGCTGTAGCTCTCGGCGTAGCTGCAGCTGACCGGCGGGCCGCCGGGGCTTGCGTCCAGTGAGCAGTCGCCGCTGTCGCAGGAGCTCGAGTTGCAGCTTGCGGCGAGCGTCACGCCGTCATAGAGCCCCGACCCCGCCATCGTGAAGCGACGCGTCAGATCGCCCGACTGCTCCAGCGCGGCGCGGTCGAAGGTCACCGACGCCTGGAGCTGGGAGAAGCCCTCAACCGGGTTTGGCGCGAACACGCTGAGGCCGCTGCACTGAAGCGCTGACGGAACGAGCTCGCCGATCGCTCCGATGGTGATCGTGCGCCCCTCGCCGTCGCCGACGACGACCCCGGGGTAGGCCACGTCGCCGGCGTTCGAGGCCGACGGAGCGTGCAGCGACTGGGTGCACGTGCTCGTCAGCGCGGCTGTCCCGGCGCACTGCGACAGCTGCTCGCTGCCCTGCAGCGCTCCGCCGCCCGCCGCGGCGACCGGGCTGTCGCTCGAGCCGCCGCCGGGCGAGAGCACGAAGCGGTAGTACCAGCGATAGCTGTCGGTCTCCGTGTAGCCGGTGTCGGCGCTTCGACAGGCGGCGCCCCGGCCCTGCGCAGGCTGGTGGTAGCGGTAACTTCCACCGCCGCTGCCGCTGAAGATCACGATCAGATCGCCCTTCGGCAGCGCGCGGATGTCGGGCGAGTGCGCCGCCAGGGCGCTCGGAAGCGGAGCCGCAACCGCGGCCGCCACCGCGATCGTGACAAGCATCCGAGCCTTCATCGCCGACCCGAAGGTACAAAACAGCGCCGCGATCCACAAGCGCGGACCCGCAACTTCACACCACGAGCGCGACCCCGTTCTCGCGCAGCCAGGCCGCGGCGTCGCGGTAGCGCGGGTCGTGCTCGCCGAGCATCCTCCAGAAGGCCGGCGAGTGATCGGCGTGGCGCAGGTGGCAGACCTCGTGCCAGACGACGTAGTCGAGGACGCGCTCGGGCGCGAGCATCAGCCGCCAGTTGAAGCTCATCGCGCCGCCGCGGGCGCAACTCGCCCAGCGCGTGCGCTGGTTTCGGATCGTCAGCGAGGTGTAGCTCGTGGCGGTCGCCGTCGTGGCGGCGTCGAGGCGGCGTGCGATCTCGGCGCGCGCCGCGCGACGGTAGAAGCGCTCGATCGCGGCGGTTGCGGCGAGCGGCGAGGCCGGCACGGCGAGGACGTTGCCGGGCTTTCGCCTCGCGGTGGTGCCGCGCGAGGGGTCGGGCACCACCAGCAGCCGCTCGTCGAGGTAGGGCAGCGTCCCGGGGGGCGACAGGCGCTGGCGGGCAGCCGCGAGACGGGCCTGCTCGGCCGCGATCCAGTCCGTCAGCTGATCGACCGCGGCGGCCGCCTCACGCAGCGCGGCGCGACGCGGCAACAGCACCTCGACGCCGTGGTGGGGGTCGACGCGCACCTTGATGCGCCTCGAGCGCGGGCTCCGGCGGACGCTGTAGGCGATCTGGCCGCTCACGGGCGGAGGATAATCGGCGCCATGACGGACACCACCTTCGTTCGCCTGCCGCAGGGGGTCGACGACCCCTTCGAGATCTTCGTCAACGGCGTGCCTCAGCGCGAGGGTGTCGACTACCACCGCTCGGGGAGGCTGATCCGCTTCCAGCGGCGCCTGAGCCACGACCGCGTCTCCGGCTGGCGCTGGCTGATCGGGGCGTTCGGGATCGGCACCTACCGACAGGACGACTCGATCGACATTCGCTATGAGCGCGACGGGCAGGTTCGCGTCTCCTCGCTTGCGATCGACGGCGAGGAGCGCGACTGATGGCTCGTCGCCCGCGCTTCCGCGCCCCGTCGGTCGAGTACGCCGACGGCGACGGTGGGGTGCTCGTGCTGCGCGGCGCGCTGAGCGCCGGCACGCGAGCGGCCTACGGGCGGATCGTCAACGGCCAGGATCTGGCGCCCGGCGCGAGTCGCGAGGACGGCTGGCAGCGGGCCTTCGAGTTCCTCTTCGAGCGGCTCGTCGTCAGCTGGACGATCGCGGGCGCCGAGCCGCTGCGCAGCGAGCGCGAGCTGCTCGGCCGGCTGCGCTTCGCCTCCGCCGACGAGCGTGCGTGGCTGCGCGAGCGCCTCCGCGAGCACTGCACGCAGTATTTCCCGGACGTTCACGCACCGTGAGCTAGTGTGGCGCGCGCCAATGCGCCGGACGAAGATCGTGGCAACCATCGGCCCCGCCTCGCGGGCCCCCGACGTGCTCGAGCGGATGCTCGAGGCGGGGATGGACGTGGCGCGCCTGAACTACTCCCACGGGAGTCTCGAGGAGCACGCCGAGACGGCCGCAATGGTCCGCGCCGCCGCGGCGCGGGTCGGCCGGCCGGTCGCGATCCTCCAGGATCTGCCGGGACCGAAGCTTCGGATCGGGCCGATTGCCGACGGCATGGTCGAGCTGACGCCGGGCGAGACGCTGTCCTTTCACTGCGGCAGCGACGAGGAGGGCGACGCGCGGCGGATGTCGGTGACCTGGCCCGAGCTCGCCGAGTCGGTCGAGCCGGGGGCGATCATCTACCTCGCCGACGGAGCGGTGCGCCTGCGCGTCAAGGCGACGCGGCCGTCGCAGGGCGAGCTCGACACGGAGATCGAGATCGGCGGCACGGTCGCCTCACGCCAGGGCCTCAACATCCCCGGCCCGGTCGACCGCCTTCCGGCCGTTCCGCAGCGCGACCTCGAGCTGCTCGCGCACGGGGAGTCGATCGGCGTCGACCTCGTCGCGCTGTCGTTCGTGCGCTCGGCGAGCGACATCGAGTTCGTGCGCGGGCACACGCGCCTGCCGCTGATCGCCAAGATCGAGAAGCCGCAGGCCGTCGAGAACGCCGAGGCCGTCCTGAGGGCCGCCGACTGCGTGATGGTCGCGCGCGGGGATCTCGGCATCGAACTCGCGATCGAGGACGTGCCGCTCGTTCAGAAGCGGCTGCTCAAGCTCGCCGGCGCGCTCGCACGGCCCTCGATCACCGCGACGCAGATGCTCGACTCGATGGTCCACTCGAGCCGCCCGACGCGCGCCGAGGTCGCCGACGTCGCAAACGCCATCCTCGACGGGACCGACGCCGTGATGCTGTCGCAGGAGACGGCCGTCGGCGCGCACCCGATCGGAGCCGTGGCGATGATGGCCTCGATCGCCGAGCGCACCGAGACGACCGCCAACTACCTCGAGTGGAACGAGCACCGCGTCCGGCGCGACGCGCGCGATCCCGCCTACACAGTCGCCTACAGCGCCTGCGTCGCGGCACGCGAGCTCGAGCTCGACGCGCTGGTGATCCCAACGCTGTCGGGCCGCTCGGCGCGCCTGGTCTCGGCGCACCGCCCGAACGTGCCGATCTACGCGCTCTCACCGGGCCATGAGACCGTGCAGCGCTGCGGCTTGATGTGGGGCGTGCGGGCCGCCTGGATGCGCCGCCACGAGGTCACTGAGGAGCTGATCCTCGAGGCCGGACGGCGCGTCGTCGAGCTCGGCTGGATACAGCCCGGTCAGCGCATCGGGATCACGGCTGGTCTTCCGAGCGGCTCCCCGGGGACGACCTCGCTGCTTCAGATCCACCGGGTCTGAGGCCGCCGCCGCCGTAGAAGCCGGCCTCGGCGCGGCCGAGCTCCGTCGCCGGCGCATCGCCGAAGATCCACTCGCGCGCGATCCGGTGCCAGTTGCCGCTCGCGCGCAGCTGGCTCATGACCGCGAGCGTCAGCGTTTCGGTGCGGCGGCCGAAGAGGTGGTCGGGCGGCAGGTTCTCGTGGCGCATCTGCGCGAAGTGGCGAGAACGCGGATCGCTCATGTCGATCACGATCTGGGTCGCGATCTCCGGCGTCAGTTCGACGGTTCCGTCGACGGTGTACCACCAGGTCACGTCCTCGAACTGCTGGAGGATCTGCTCGGGCGTGTAGCGCTCCGGCTCGGCGAGGAACCCGCCGCGGTGGAGGCGCTCGATCAGCTCCTCGCCGCGCCGGCTGATGCCGAGGCGCGCGATCTCGAGCTCGAACTCGGCGAGGTGCGGCGGCAGCCGCTTGTAGAGCCCGAAGTCCAGGAACGCGACGCGGCCGTCCTCGAGCAGCATGAAGTTGCCGGGATGCGGGTCGCCCGAGAACTGGTGGTGGCGGTACATGCAGCCGAAGTAGAAGCGGAAGACGATCTCGGCGATCCGGTTGCGCGTCTCGGCGTCGGCGCGCTTGAGCTCTTCGAAGCCGGTGCCGGTCACGAACTCGCTGACCATCACCCGCTCGCGTGAGAGCGAGCCGATCACCTCCGGGACGTAGACGAACGGGTGACCGCGGAAGATCCGCGCCATCGCACGCTGGTTGGATGCCTCGAGCTCGTAGTCGAGCTCCTCGTCGATGCGCAGGCGGATCTCCTCGGCGATCTCCTTGACGTCCAGGCCGGGCGCCATGCGCGACAGCAGGCGCATGATCATGCCGAGGTTCTTCATGTCGGCGCGGACCGCGTTGGCGACACCGGGGTACTGGACCTTGACGGCGACGGCGCGGCCGTCGTGGAGCGTCGCGCGGTAGACCTGGCCGATCGACGCGGCGGCGATCGGCTCATGGTCGAAATGCGCGAACACCTCCTCGAGGGGGTCCTCGAACTCGCTCTCGATCACGCGCGTCATCTCCTTGAAGGAGACGGCCGGGGCGGCGTCGCGCAGCTCCGCGAGCTTGCGCTGGAACTCCTCGCGGTAGGGCTCGGGGACCAGGCCCACGTCGAGAAACGACATGACCTGGCCGAGCTTCATCGCCGCGCCCTTCATCGTGCCCAGCACGGCGACGATCTGCTCGGCCGTCTCGACCTGACGGCGGGCCAGGGCCGCCTCGCTCGCCTCGTCGCCGCGGGCCAGGTTCGCGGCGCGCGTCCCGAACTGGCGGACCGCCTGCCCCGCGGCGAGGCGCCCGATCGTGGCCGAGCGAACCACCCGCGAGGTCGGGATGTTCTCGCGGGGCATCTCGGCTAGATGGTTGATTCCACGGCCGGCGTGGTCGGGTGGCGAGTGGCTGGCGAGTGGCGGGCGACGCGGCGCGGACGAGGACGGTGGCCGCGCCACGGACTCGGCCTCGACGTGGCGATCCGGTGCCGCCGGACGCCGACACACGGCGCGGGGGTCGTGGAACCGATCATCTAGTCGGCTATCTCGACCCTCGAGCCGGGAACGATGTCGTCGGAGCCGTCCGGCCATCGCACCCAGGCCTTGTGGCCCCCGTCGTAGTCCGGTCCGAGCAGGATCAGCGTCGCGGGCTCGCCGAGCGCGACGCACGGGCGCGCGCCCTCGCGGTCGAGGCCGCGCCAGATGCGTATGAACGGATTGTGCTCCCACTCGCGAGCGATGGTGCTCGGCTCGGAGTGGCCGGGATGGACCTCGGTGCTCGAATCGAGCTCCATGAGCGTCCCCATGATCGAGTCCTTCAGCGCCTGGTAGGTCGTGTGGCCCGGAGCGCGCACGCCGCCGACGGAGTCGCGGAACAGCGTGTCGCCGGTGAAGACCGCCGCCGAGCCGTCGTGCTCGATCAGGAACGAGAGCATTCCGCGCGTGTGACCGGGCGTGCCGAGCGGGCGGATGACCAGCTCGCCGACGGCGAGGCGCTCGCCGGCGTCAACGGTCCCCGTCGACGCCCGGACCTCTTCGCGCTCGAGCGGGCTGATCAGAACCGGTACGCCGGGCCAGCGCGCGGCGAGGCCCGGGACCTCGCTGACGTGGTCGTGGTGGTGGTGGGTCAGGAGAACCATCGAGGGTGAGACCGACAGACGGTCGGCGGCCGCGAACACCGGCTCGAGCGGTCCACCGGCGTCGATCACGACGGCGCTTCCGCCGTCTCGATCGCAGACCAGGTAGGTATTCGAGAGGTATTGGGCGTTGCGCGCGTGTTCGATGATCATGGGCCGCATCGTCGCACGTCGGGTACTCTGGCGGCCATGGCGCTGCTCCACACCTGCTACCGGATCACCGACATCGACAGGTCCGTGGCCTTCTACCGGGCGCTCGGATTCCAGGAGGTCCGGCGGCTGCCGATCCGCGAGGAGGCGGTCAACGTCTTCCTCAACCAGCCCGGCGACGGCGATGAGCCCAAGCTCGAGCTGACCTACAACTTCGGCGTCGACTCCTACGAGCTCGGCACCGCCTACGGCCACATCGCGATCAGCTCAAGCGACCTCGACGGCATGCTCGCCGACCTCGCGAGCCAGGGGATCGAGCCCGAGCGGCCGCCCTACCGGATCCGCGAGGACGGCGGTCGGATCTGCTTCGTGAGAGACCCTGACGGCTACAGAATTGAGATAGTTGAACGGGTGCCGGAGGGTGTCATCGACCAGCCCGGGACCGGCCAGGGCGCCACCTAGCTCACGAGATGCGAGTCACCGAGACCTTCGTGGTGAACGGCCCGCCGGAGGTCGTATTCGATTACGTGACGGATCCCTCCAACCTCGCCAGCTGGCAGACCGCAGTCACAGCCGTGGAGCAGCTCACCGACGGGCCGCCCGCGCTCGGCACCCGTGTCCGCGAGCGCACCAAGCCGCCGGGGCGCAAGGAGTTCGAGCAGGTCGTCGAGTTCACCGAGTTCATGCGCCCGCAGCGCCTCCACGTGCACATCGTCGAAGGGCCCTATCCGGTGGACGGCACGTGGTCGTTTGAGCCAAGCGATGGCGGCACTCGCGTGCGGTTTGTCGCCGAGGGCAGCCTGCGCGGCGGCATGCGATTGCTGGGGCCGTTAGCGGCACGCATGCTGGCTCGCCAGTTCGCCGGCTACCACCGCAAGCTCCGACAGAACGTCGAGGCGCTGGCCAGGGCGCGTTAGGTCCGAGTCGGAGCCCCGGCAGGGTTGACCTCGCATGGCCCTACGCGACAAGATCAAGCGCAACGCGAGGCCCTTTCTGCAGGACGGCGAAGAGATCCAGGCCGTCATACCGGCGCAGACGATCAGGCAGTACTGGAGCCTGATCTCCTTCTGGCTCGTCGCCCGCGACACCTACCGCGTCATCGTCGCCACCGACCGGCGCATCCTGCTGTGCCGCAGCGGTCGCTTCACTGAGACACCGGTCCGCGAAGTGATGGCGGAGTTCCCCCGCCGGACGGTGATCGGCCCCGCACAAGGCCTGTGGTACCGGACCGATGCCTTCGGCGAGCCCCTCTTCATCAGCAGACGATTTCGCGACGACGTCGCCGCGGCGGACAGCGCGATCGGGACGCCGAGCTGATCGCGGTGCGGCATCTCGACGGCTATCGAATTGAGATAGTCGAGCGGGTGCCCGAAGGAGTTATCGATCAGCCCGGAACCGGCCAGGGCGCCACCTAGGCCGGGCAGGTATGGGGCTCCGAGCCGGCCTCAGGAAAACCTCCCCAATCCGCTGAAGGCCCGCGCTCAACAGGCAGAAGCGCCCCGCTTGCTCGATACGCTGGACGCACTGCTCCTTTGCGTGCCGAGGGACAGCGTCCGCGCCGGGAGGACGCGTCTCTGAAGTGCTGTTCGTCGCCCTCGTTCTTGAGTTGGGTCCTCTTCCAAGGCGGAGCCCGTCGTTTGGGGGTCGAAGAGCCTGACGGGGACTTCGCGAGTAGCCTCCTCAAGCGTGGAGATCGCGCAGGCGGGAGGACGGCATGGCGATAGCAGCGGGCGCCCTGGCGCTTGGGAGCGTTACGCCTGGGCCGCGGGGGTTCTTTTCGTCATCGCGCTGGTGGCCGAGATCGTCGTCGCGCTTGGGGTCGGGTTGTCCCAGAACGACTCGGCGGCGAAGATCGCGAAAGGTCTTCACGCCCACGAGACGCGACTGACGGTGATCGCGTGCCTTTCCGTCGTCTATGCGGTGGCGTTCCTGATCTACCTGAGCGGACTGCACAATCTGCTGCGCGGCGACACTGATCGCGCGCGGGTCCTTGGTTCGCTGGTGCTCGTTGGAGGAGTGCTCTTTGTTGCCCTCCACGCCGTCAGCGACATCGGGATCACTGGACTGGTTGCGGCAAAGATCGCCTCATACGGAGCCCAACACGACAGGGGCCTGTCCTACACGCTGTACTTGGTGACCTTCGCGCTGGAGAGCGTGGGCGATGTCTTCGGCAGCCTCTTTGCTTTCGCAACGGGCGCGCTCGTGCTCAGGAGCGGTGTCCTGCCGCGCTGGCTCGGCTGGGTGTCGATCGTCGTCGGCAGCATGTTCTTCCTTCAGGGCTTCGGCCTCGGCGGCGTCATCTCCTCGTTCGGGCTGGTCCTTGACCTCATCGGGTTCGTGCTCCTCCTGATCTTCGTGCTAGTGAGCAGCGTCACCTTGCTCATGCGTACGGGCACGGTGCCCGACACCGCGGTCGAAAGCAGGTAGACAAGCAGGCGATCCCGAGCCGTGGGCGAGGGCCAGGAGTCCCGGTGAGCCGAGGGGCGGGGGCCCGGCCTCGGCGTGTTCTCTTCGAACGAGACCTAGACGGCTATCGGGTCGAGATAGTCGAGCGGTCCGAGGGCTACACAGCGTTCGGCCGCGGCGACGTACCCGCGATTCTCGAGCTACTCACAGACGACATCGAATGGATCGAGGCGGGCCCGGAGGACGTCATTCCGCAGCCGGCACGTACCGGGGCAAGGAAGCGGTGGCCGGGTTCTTCGCCACCCTCGGCGAGGACGTGGAGATTCACAAGTTCGAACCGCACGAGTTCATCGCACAGGGCGACCACGTGGTCGTGCTGATCTCCTCCGAGGCCACGGTGCGGCGCACCGGCCGCAAGATCACCGACCACCTGGCACATGTCTGGACCTTCAGGGACGGCAAGCTCGCGCGCTTCGAGGTCTTCCACGACACCGCCGCGGTCGTCGCCGCCCACAGCTGAGGACCGCCGCGTCGGCCGTGGTTTCGCAGATGGCGCGCAGCCGCCGGCGTCCGGTGTCCAGCTGAATTAGGAAGGCAGCCCGACGATAGCAGTGCGGGCCCGCGCTACTGCGCGCCGCCGTCTGCGGGCACCCGCTCGAAGAGGTAGGTCTCGAAGACGGCGTTGGCGTCAGGATCCACCGCACTCGCGAAGGCGCAGACCTTGCGGTAGACAATCTGCTCGACTGCGGCGATGAACTCCTGGGCCGTCGCCACCTGGTAGGCGCTGCGTGTCTCACGGACGGTGTTATGCCGGCCGAGGGCGACGAGCTTCAGTTCGGCGGGAAGCAGAACGTCTTCGAGCACGCACAGGAGCGCGTCCGGCCCCGCGAAATGGGACCGAGCCCTCGTGGGGCCGCGCCCGAACTGCTCCTTGTGCAGCGCGACCATGGCGTTGGAGACCGCCGCCATCATCGACTGCTCACGCTCGCGGACTTCGGTTGCGCCCGACTCGTATAGGTCCATGCTGCCCGCCTGTCCTCTCCCTCGTGGGGTGGACGCGGCGGGGCGGAGGAAGAACAGAGAGCCGAGCGCGCAGTGCTGCCGATCAAGCCTACCGCGTAGGCGCTCGCGCCGCCCAAGACCGGTGCCTCGGGCGGGCGCGGAAGCGCTACCATCCTGCTCCCACAGGACCTGGGCCGACGGGCGTGCGGCCAAAGGGACCGTGACCATTTCTCTTGAGGTGCTCATGGTCTCGCCGGAGTGTTTCGAGGTCCGTAGTGAGTGTGCCGACCGGATTCACGGTGGCTGGCGATGACCACGACCGAGCGCCGGCTGACGCGTCGGGTGCGCTCGCTGCTCGGGGAGCGTCGCCACCGCGACGTCCTCTCGCCCGTTGCGGCGCGGATTGCCAAGGCCGCAGCGCGCGGGCGAACGCGGTCTGCGGGGCCCTATGTCACACTCAGCGTCGGGGGCCCGCTGAACGGGATCGTGACGCTCACGGCGACCGAGTCGGGGCGCGTCCGCGTTGCCGCCGCGTGGCGCGCCGCCGACGAACCCAGCTGCATCGCTCTCACGCGGAGCGCCGAGCGCGAGGCCCTGATCGTCGCAAACGCCTGGGCAGATCAGCTGATCAACGGCCGTGTGCCGACGCCGCAACCCTCTCGGACGTTCGTGGGCAGCTGACGACCGCAGGTTGGTCGCCGCGCAGGACCGTCAATGTTATTGACCATCTGCTAGGGTAGTCCCATGCCCAGCCCGACAGACACCACGAGCATCGACGACGTCCCCCTACCCGCGCTCCTCCGCCACGCCCGGTTCGCCTACTCGATCAGCGTTCGCCAGGAGCTGGCCGCAGCGGGTTTCGACGACCTACCGGCGAACGGACCGTACGTTCTCGGCGGCCTGGTCAACCGTGGCGGCTCCGCCGCGGAGCTCATACGGCAGCTCGGCGTCAGCAAGCAGGCTGCGAGCAGATTGGTCGACGCCCTTGTCGCCAACGGCTACCTCGAGCGCTCCGGGGATCCCGAGGACCGGCGGCGCACGATCCTGACTGCCACGGAGCGAGGCGAGGCAGCGGCGGGCGCCACCTCTGCCGGCGTCGCAGAGGTCGATCAGCGGCTCGAGCGGACGCTCGGGCAGCCCGCGCTCGCGGCGCTGCGTGAGGGTCTCGTCGCCCTGATCGACGTCGCCGATGAGCTGCGCGGGGATCTCGCAGCCGACGAGGACGACTGAAGCCCGGCGGCTCGGGGGTCTGGCGCACCACGACGGCCTCCGCGAGCGCGAGGATCTCGTCGACCGGCAGATCGGCCCGCGAGGCGGGCTCGCGGATCTGCTCGGGGCTCGTGTACCGCGACGCTCAGGAGTCCTCCCGCGGACCTGGTTCGAGGCTGTCGGTCAACCCCGAGTCGAGCACGCTGAACGAGTTTGTGTCCTCCGCGAGGAGCAGCCCGGTCAGCGCGACCGTGTTGCCGGCGTCGGGGCGCCTCATCGCCTGTTTTGGCTCGCGATGGCCGTCGTGCAGCAAGATCACAGTCTCGCGCTCCGCGCTCAGCGACGCGTTCACCTCGATCTGCATCGCGACAGGATCGCGCCCTTCGTAGTCGCGGGGGTCGATCGTCCAGCCGGCCAGCTGGAGGCCGCGCTCGGCGGCGATCTCGGCTGTGACGCCCGCCAGGCAGCGCCCGTAAGGCGGTCGCCAGAGCGTCAGCGGACCGGCGCCAAGATCGCTCAGCAGATTCATCGCGCTGTCGATGTCCGCGGCGATCTCGTCCGGTTCGCGGACCCAGTGCGAAACGTGCGCGAAGCAGTGGGGCTGGACCGAGTGCCCAGCGCTGACGACCTCGCGGACGACCTCCGGATGGCGCTCGGCCTGCTCGCCCCACACGAAGAACGTCGCCCTCGCCCCCCGCCAGGCCAGCAGGTCGAGCACGCGCCGCGTCCCGTCCGGATTCGGGCCATCGTCGTATGTCAGAGCGATCGACCGCGTGCCGCCGACGCCCCGAGCCATCAGGCGTAGGGCTCGTCGTCGCGGACGACGCCGGGACCGGCAGGGACGACGAGCGGCTCGGGCGCCGCTACGGCATCCGCGATCTCGGCCTCGATCCCGTATGCCGACCCGTCGCAGTCGATGCGAAAGCGCTTCGGGGCGACGCGGTCGTCGGGGAGGACCGGGATACCCCACAACTCATCCCAGCCGAACAGCTCGTGGTTGCCGGGATTGAGGAGGATCGCCTTCGGCGCCAGCGGGCAGGACTGCGCATGGTGGTCGAGCCCCCGCCGGATGAACTCGAGCATCTCGGCCTCGAGCGATGGCATGCGCTCAATGTAGTCGTTCGGGCGCCGCGTCGTGAGAGAGCAGGGCCGCGTAGCGCCCGCCCCGCGCGAGCAGATCGTCGTGGCTGCCGCGCTCGACGACCTCGCCGTGGTCGAGGACGATGATCTGGTCGGCGTCGCGCACGGTCGAGAGCCTGTGGGCGATCGTGATCGTCGTCCGTCCGAGCGCGAGGCTGTCGAGCTCCTCCTGGACGTCTCGCTCGGTCTGGGTGTCCAACGAGCTGGTCGCCTCGTCGAGGACGAGCACAGGCGGGTTTCGCAGGATCGTCCGCGCGATCGCGATGCGCTGCTTCTCGCCGCCCGAGAAGCGGTAGCCACGCTCACCGACGACGGTGTCATAGCCGTCCGGGAGCGAGGCGATCAGATCATGGATTCGCGCCGTCCGTGCCGCCGCCTCGATCTCCTCGTCGCTCGCCTCGGGCCGCGCGAAACGGAGGTTCTCGCGCACGGTGGCGTGAAACAGGTAGGTCTCCTGCGAGACCACGCCGACCGTCGCCGCTAGCGACGCGAAGCTCGCCTCGCGAACGTCGATCCCGTCGATCGTCACACGCCCGGCCTGCGGCTCATAGAGCCTCGCGACCAGGTAGCCAAGCGTCGTCTTGCCGGCACCGGTCTCCCCGACGATCGCCGTCCGCGTTCCCGCCGGCACGGTCACATCCACGTCGTGAAGCGTCCACGGGCCGCGCTCGGAGTAGCGGAACCCCACGCCCTCCAGCCGTACCTCGCCGAGCAGCTCGCGCGGTCGTAGCTCGACGGGGTGCTCGGCCTCGACGATGTCCACGGGGAGGTCGAGGTATTCGAAGATGCGATCGAACAGCGCGAGGGAGGCCTCGACATCGGTGCCGACCGACAGCAGCGCCGCCATCGGGAACAGAAGTCGCGTCTGCTGGGTCGTGAAGGCGACGACCGTACCGATCGAGATCGCTGTCCCGGCGTGCGAAAAGCTCTGCCCGGCGACCCAGTAGACGATTGCCGGCTGGATCGAGAAGGCCATGTTGATCGTCGACATCAGCCACCGCCCGGCCATCCGCGAATGGACCTCGAGGTCGGCGAGACCGTCGGATTCCGCCGTGAAGCGCGCGGCGAGATCCTCGCCGCGACCCATCGTCTTGCCGAGCATCATTCCCGAGACCGACAGCGACTCGACGACGAGCGAGGAGATGTCCGCCAGTCGGCCCTGGAGGCGCGCCGTGATCGCGCGTCGCTCGCGTCCGACGCGTCGGGTCAGCCAGACGAACAGCGGCACGAGCGCGAACGAGATCAGCGCCAGGCGCCAGCTCAGGATGGCGAGAGTGATCGTCGTCGCGATGACGGTCGTCGCGTTCTGGGCGATCGTCGTCGCCGTGCTCGTCGCGACGTTGTCGATCCCGCCGATGTCGTTGGCGATCCGCGACTGGACCTCGCCCGCGCGCGTGCGCGTGAAGAAGGCGAGCGAAAGCCGCTGCAGGTGGCGGTAGACCGCGACGCGCAGGTCGTGCATCACGCGCTGCCCGACCGCCGTCGACATGAACGTCTGGATCACACCGAGCGCCGAGGTGATGATCGCCACGGCGATCATCCCGAGCACGAGCTCGGTCAGAAGCCCCACATTGCGATTCGGGATCGCGTTGTCGAGGATGGCGCGCAGCAGAAACGGCGAGATCATGCTGAGGCCCGATGAGACGGTGATCAGCGCGATCACCGCGAACAGCCGCCGCCGGTAGGGCCGGAACAGCCGTAGGATCCGCCCGGTCTCGCGCTCTCGGTCCGGGTCCATCAGGCCCGGCGGCTCGGACGGTTCGCCGCGACGCGCGCGCCGGGTGGCCGCGGAGCCGCCGCCGCCGAGACCGTGACTCGCGCCGAGAGGATGCTGGAAGCCCACTGCCACCCAGCCTATCGGCCGCCCGAGGCCGAACCCGCCCATTGCCATCTAGCCTTAGCCCCATGGCGATGAGCCCCGGCATCCTTGCCCGCGGCCCGTGGGAGCTCGAGCGGGTCGGCGTGCGCTGGCGTGAGAACGCATTCGAGGCGTCCACGGCCGCGCTCGAACGAGCGGACGCTGCGATCGGCGCGTTGCGCGACCGCGGCTCGCCCGCCCACGACGGGCTCGCCGCGCGGCTCGTCGCATTCGAAGCGCGCGACGGGAGGCTCGAGCTCGAGCTCGAGCCGATTCGCTGGGCGTTGCGCCTCGACCGAGACGACGCCCTGCAGAGCGTCGCCGCCCAATGCGTCGTGCGCTCAAGCGACGGCCGCTGGCTCGCGGGGCGCCGCGCGAGCTGGCTTGCGACGTGGGCCGGGCGCTGGGCGCTCGGAGCGGGCGGATCCGTTGACGCCGGTGAGAACCCCGCCGACACGCTCGTGCGCGAGCTGCACGAAGAGTGGTCCGTTCACTCGGAGCGCATCACCGTCGAGGCGCTCGTGTGCCTCCCCCACCGGCTGGTGATGCTGATCGGCCTCGCGTGGCTCTCCGACGGCGCCGAGGTCGCTCGCGACGAGGAGCACGACGCCCACGCCTGGTGGCCGGCCGAGATCGACGACTGGCCCCCGGAGGCCGACGAGCCGCTGCGCCACCTGGCGCGGATGCTGAGCGCGACATGACCTCGCTGATCAGCTTCGAGCGGCTGCGCGCCGTGTCGTTCCTTCACTCGGCGATCTACACGGCGCTCCTGGTCGTCGCCTTCGGCCTCGGCAACCCGCAGCCGGAGACGTTCATCCTCGGCCTCACCCACGGCGTGCTCTGGATCGGCATGTCGCTCGTCTGCCTCGCGGCCGTGCGGCTGCGAATCGTGCCGTTGCGTCTCGCCGTCGCGGTCGCCGTGCTCGGCGGGATCGGACCGTTCTTCGGCAGCGCCGAGTTCGTGCGCGAGCAGCGCCGCCGCGACCGCGCCGCCACGACCGCGTGAGGCCTTTCCAACGAATACCGGCGGGCGCAATCCTGCCCGCACGCTAGAGTCCGTTGGCGATGGTTGCAGGTGCGACGACGCCCGTCGTTATGCCCCAGATGGGCGATTCGGTAACGGAAGGGACGATCCTCGAATGGCACAAATCCGAGGGGGACCACGTGTCCGCCGAGGAGACGCTCGTGGAGATCTCGACCGACAAGGTGGACGCCGAGCTACCCGCGGGGATCACGGGCACGCTCGTCAAGATCCACGCTGCCGCCGGCGAGACCGTCGGCGTGGGGACGCTCCTCGCTGAGATCGCGCCCAACGGCGACGCTTCGGAGCTGCCGGAGCTGGATGCGGGCGAAGGCCCCGCGACGGCGAACGGCTCCGACCCCGCTCCGAGCGCTTCGACGGCGGCGGCGGTCGACATCGTCACGCCGGCCGCCGGCGAGTCGGTGTCCGAGGGAACGATCCTCGACTGGACGGTCAAGGTCGGCGATGTCGTCTCGGCCGGCGACACGGTCGTCGAGATCTCGACCGACAAGGTCGACGTCGAGCTCCCCGCGCCCGCTTCGGGCACGATCACCGAGTTGCTCGCCGCGCCGGGCGACACGGTGACCGTCGGGCAGGTGATCGGCCGCATGTCGGCGTCCAGCACAGCCACCGTGCGAACCCCGGTCGGCGCGCAGGCCCCCGAGGAGGCCGCCCACGGCCCCGCCGACCGCCAGCCGGCGCCCGCCGACGGCGCGAAGGCCTCGCCGGTGGCACGGCGAACCGCGCAGGCGCTCGACGTCGATCTCGGCAACGTCCGCGGCAGCGGCCCCGCGGGCCGGATCCTGCAGGCCGACGTGCTCGCGGTTGCCGAAGGCCCGGCGAGCGCCGCCAGGGCGAGCGCCGCCACTGCGAGCGAGCTGCGCGGTGGCGCGGGAATGCTCGCGCGCTACATGGAGCAGAGTCGCGAGATCCCCACGGCGACGAGCTTCCGGACGATCGTCGTCAGCACTCTTGACGCCCGCCGAAGCCAGCTCAAGGCCTCGGGGGCACGTGTTTCCTTCACCCACCTGATCGCGTTTGCGATCGCGCGGGCGGCGGCCGAGCTCGGGGTGATGGCCGATCACTACGAGGAGATCGACGGCAAGCCGCACCGCATCCACGACGACGCCGTCAACCTCGGACTCGCCGTCGACGTCGCCAAGAAGGACGGGTCGCGAACGCTGATGGTCCCCGTGATCCGCGACGCCGCGAAACTGACCTTCGACGGGTTCCTCAGCGCCTACGACGCGCTCGTTGACAAGGCGCGCACCAACACGCTCGTCGCCGACGACCTCGCCGGCGCGAACATCACGCTCACAAACCCCGGCGGCATCGGCACCGTGGCGTCGGTGCCGCGACTCATGCCGGGCCAGGGAACGATCGTCGCAACGGGCTCGATCGCATATCCGGTCGGCCTCGACCGAGTCGCGGCGCAGATCGGGGCCGACAAGGTGATGACGCTCACCTCGACCTACGACCACCGCGTCATCCAGGGCGCGCAGTCGGGGCAGTTCCTCGCGCGGATCGACGAGCTGCTGGGCGGCTCCGATGGCTTCTACGAGGACATCTTCGCCGCGCTCGGCGTCGCGCTCGCCGCGCTCCCCGAGCAGCCGGCCCCACAACCTCAGGCGGGCACCGCGGCAGCGCAGGCTCAGCCCTCCGAGGAGCTCCTCCAGGCGGCCGCCACGGCGAACGCGCTCGTTCGCTCGTTGCGCACGCACGGTCACCTCGCCGCCTCGCTCGACCCGCTCGGAACGCCGCCGCAGGGCGACCCGGCGCTCGACCCGCAGGCAATCGGGCTGACGACGATGCTGATGACGCAGATCCCCTCGAAGCTGCTCCACATCTTCGTCCCGGGCGAGACGCTCGCGGAGGCCTTCCCGCAGCTGCATGCGGTGTACTGCGGCACGATCGCCTACCAGATCGAGCACATGGCGAGCCACCAGCAGCGCCGCTGGCTGCGCGAGAGAATCGAGAGCGGCACGTTCCGCCGGCCGCTCTCGACCGAGGATCAGGTCGCGCTCCTGACCCGCCTGATCGAGGTCGACGCGCTCGAGCGCTTCATGCACCGCACCTATCTCGGCCAGCACCAGTTCTCGATCGAGGGCGTCGACATGACGGTGCCGATGCTCGACGAGATGATCCGCCTGTCGGCGGCGGGGGGCGCGCACGAGGTCGTGATCGGGATGGCCCACCGCGGCCGGCTCAACGTCCTCGCCCACAACCTCGGGCGTCCCTACGAGACGATCTTCGCCGAGTTCGAGGGAGCCTCCACACTCGAGGCCGTGACGACGATCCCCCAGGGCGGGACCGGCGACGTCAAGTACCACCACGGCGCGCAGGGGACCTTCCGGCTCGACGACGGCAGCTCGATCCAGATCAACCTGGAGTCCAATCCCTCGCACCTCGAGTACGTCTGCCCCGTCGTGATGGGCGCGACGCGCGCCGCCCAGTCGAGCTTCGACGGCGAGCGTCTCGAGCTCAACACGGCTGGCGCCGTGCCGATCATGATCCACGGCGACGCCGCGTTCCCCGGTCAGGGCGTCGTCGCCGAGACGCTCAACCTGCAGACGCTCGACGGCTACACCGTCGGCGGCACGCTGCACCTGATCACCAACAACCAGACGGGCTTCACGACCGACCCCGACGACGCGCGCTCCACGCACTGGGCCTCGGACCTCGCAAAGGGGTTCGACATCCCGATCATCCACGTCAACGCCGACGACGTCGAGGCCTGCATCTCCGCCGTGCGGCTGGCGTTTGCGTTCCGCGAGGAGTTCGGGCACGACGTGCTGATCGACCTCATCGGCTACCGCCGCTTCGGCCACAACGAGTCCGACGAGCCGGCCTACACGCAGCCCGAGATGTACGAGGTGATCCGCGGCAAGAAGCGCGTCTGGGAGCTTTGGGCGGACGAGCTGATCAGCCGCAAGGTGATCGCGCCCCACGAGGTCGACCGGGCACGCCAGGACGCCTGGGACGAGCTCACCAGACGCCACCAGGCGCTGCAGGAGCAGATCGTGCAGCTTCGCGAGAGCGGCGGCGAAGAGCCACACACCGAGGAGTACCACCTCGACCGAAGCGCCTCGCCCGAGGTCGAGACGAACGTCGACGCGGACCTGCTGCGCGAGATCAACGAGAGCCTCGTACGGGTCCCGGAAGGCTTCACGATCCACCCCAAGCTCGTCCGCCAGATCAAGCGCCGCCACGACGCGCTGGACGGGCAGATCGACTGGGCTCACGCCGAGGCGCTCGCCTACGGCTCGCTGCTCTCCGAGGGCACGCCGATCCGCCTGACGGGACAGGACACCGAGCGCGGCACCTTCAGCCAGCGCCACCTCGTCCTGCATGACGCGGCCAACGGCCAGACGATCTGCCCGATCGCGAACCTGCCGACGTCGACGGCTCCGTTCGAGCTTCACAACAGCCCCCTGTCGGAGGTGGGCTGCCTCGGCTTCGAATACGGCTACAGCCAGGAGTCGCCCGAGACGCTGGTCCTCTGGGAGGCTCAGTTCGGCGACTTCGTCAACGCCGCCCAGGTGATCGTCGACCAGTTCATCGTCTCGGGGCTCGCCAAGTGGGGACAGTCATCGCGCCTCGCGCTGCTCCTCCCGCACGGCTACGAGGGCTCCGGACCCGAGCATTCCTCGGCCCGCCTCGAGCGGTTTCTCTCGCTCGCCTCCGAAGGCAACCTGCGCGTCGCCAATCCGACGACGCCGGCGCAGTACTTCCACCTGCTGCGTCGCCAGGCCAGGATCGTCAAGCAGCGCCCGCTCGTCGTGATGACCCCGAAGTCGCTGCTGCGACTGGCGCAGGCTACGAGCACGCTCGCCGATCTCAGCGAGGGTCGCTTCGAACCGGTCCTCCACGACCCCCGCGCCGACGACGCGAAGGTCACCCGACTGATCCTCTGCACGGGCAAGATCTACTACGACCTGGCCGGCCACCCCGACCGTGACGCTCGCGACGACGTCGCGATCGCGCGCGTCGAGCTGCTCTACCCGTTCCCGGAGAGCGAGCTGCTCGAGACGATGTCCCGCTATCCGAACCTGCGTGAGCTGGTCTGGGTTCAGGAGGAGCCCCGCAACATGGGGGCCCGCGCGTTCATGAGCCCGCGCCTGCTGCAGATCATCCCCGCCGGGCTCGACTTCGGCTACGTCGGGCGCCCGGAGCGCGCGAGCCCGGGCGAGGGCTACCCCGCCGCCCACGCGCTCGAGCAGGCCCGCATCGTCCAGACAGCGCTCGATCTGTCGGTCGCGCTCTCGCAATACCCGGCGAAGACGCCTGGCGAGCGCTGAAGCGAGCTTCGCCTAGGCAAACAGCGTGAGCTCGGGCTCGCGCTCGCCGCGGAGCACGTCGAGGTCGACCTGCACGCACGCGATCCCGCGCGCGGCGGCGAGCACGCTCGCCTGCGGCTTGATCTGCTGGGCTGCGAGCACCCCGCGGCAGTCGGCCATCGCTGGGTCGAGGCGGATCCGCTCGAGATAGCGCGACAGCTGCTCGACGGCCTCGATCGTGCCGACGCGCTTGATCTCGACGGCGACCCAGCCATCACCGCCGTCGCGGCACATCAGATCGACCGGACCGATGTCGGTCGGCCACTCCCGCCGGACGAGGCGGAAGCCCTCGCCGCAGCTCTGCGGCGCCGCCGCGAGCAGCTCCTGGAGGTCTCGCTCGACGCCGTCCTTCTCGAGCGCCGCCGCCTCGCCCATCTCATGCGCCTGGTCGAGCAGGACCTCGTCGATGTCGATGCGCAGGAGTTCCTCGGCGCCGCGCTTTCGAACCTCGATCCGTGCCGGCGGGTCGCCGTCGATGTCGACGGTGGTCGGGGGCGTCATCCAGTTCTGCGGCTTGTACCCACCGGCGTCCGAGTGGACCATGATCGAACCGTCCGACTTGAGCATCAGCAGCCGGACGGCCATCGGCAGGACGGTCGACAGGCGCCCCGAGTAGGAGACCTGGCAGCGCGCGACGATCAAGCGCATCGCGAAAACCTATCGGCGCGAGACGATCAACCGCGAGGAGCCCGTGTCGGACAGCTTGCGGGCGGGATAGCCTTGACCCGCTATGAGCGCTCAGGAGCTGGAGCGTGGGCTATGGCATTGGCAGGCGCGCCACCCGCAGTGGATTTCAGATGACTGGTGGCCCCAGCTCGTGTCCTCCTACGCCGTCGATGACGGCGCACGCCTCCTGTTGATCGACCCGCTCTATCCGCCTGCCGAGATCGTGGCGCGGGCACCGGAGCGGGAGACGCTGATCGTTCTCACATGCCCTTGGCACGAACGCAGCTCACGCGATCTGGCGGAGACGCTGGAACTCCAGATCTGGACTCCGCCGGCCGATCCGGGAAGCCCAGATATCGCGTGGCTCGACGACCACCCCGACGGGCCTGGACACGCCTACACGGCGGAGCGCGGAATCCTCGACGGCGTATCGGTGCTGCCCGGACAACGCCCGAACGACGTTGTGCTCTGGATCGGAAGTTGCAACGCCGTCGTCTTCGGCGACACGCTCGTCGACTTCGGTGGGGGCCTGGAGTTGAACGAGCGCTGGCTGCCGGACGGTGTCGGCCGTGAAGACGTCGCGCTGCCGCTGCGCCGAATGCTCGCCGAGCCGCCGCGACATCTGCTTGCGACACACGGGGGCCCGCAGACGCTCGCCGCGTTTGAGCGCGCTCTGGGCGTACCGCGGTCAGGCGCCTAGTGCGTCTCCCGGAACGTCTTGCCTGAAACAGCGCCTGTGGCGAGGCCCTGGCATCGGCTGGGAAGGCCGTATCGAACACCCGAACGTCGACAGCAGGCTTGGTGCAGGAGACGCTCGCGGGTCCCGGCACGGCTCCTGCTGTTCGATCCTGTCGCGCCTCCGCCCCAGATCAGCCAGCTGGCCCACGGCCGAGCTGCGCGGTCGGTCTCACGAAATCCGTGGCACGATCGCGACGCGCGCGAGCTGGCCGGCCCGCACGATCGCGACGCGCTGAGGGCTGCTCTGGCCCCAGACTTCAGACCGGACCTACTTGTGGCCGTGGTGCCTGCGCCCGACCGTGTACGTCACGCTGACCTTGACGGGCTGGTTGCCCGGGCCGTCGGCGCTGACGGTGAAGCGATGGGTCCCCGGGCGCGTGTTGATCTTGCCCCCTACGGCGACGGTGGCGGTGCAGTTCTGGACTCCGTTGCCCTGCCCGGGGATAAGCGAGCACGACCAATCCGCGGTCACGACCCGACCGGGCTTGTACACGGCGGCGCTGGCCGGCGCGATGATCTGGACGACCGGCGCGATCCGGACATAGGGCGCGCCCGACCCGAGCAGCCCCCCGATCAGCGGCGCCGGATCGAGAATTCGCTTGGAGATGAAGCTCGACCCCGCACCGCCGCCCAGACTCACCGTAACGGCGTTGCTCGGCCCCGGGAACCCGCTGACGCCTCCGCCGCCGCCGAAGTAGCCGCCTCCGCCACCGCCGCCGGGACCGGCGTCGTTACACCGCGGGATCTGTCCGCAGGGATACGGCGCAAGCCCCGCCGCATTCCCGCCGGCTCCGCCGTCGGGACCCGACCCGGCGGCGCCCGCGACGCTGCCGCTGAACGTGACGCCCGCATACGCGCCCCCTCCCTGGCAGGTGCTCCCCGAGCCCCCGGCGCCCGCGACCGTGCTCCCGCCGCCGGCGTCGGTGTCGCCGTTCTGCGTCTTTGGCGTGAAGTCGCCCGCGCCGGCGTAGCCTGGGATCACGATCCCCGCCGGCGTCTTGATCGGCAGCGGCCCGAGCGCCGCGTTGCCGTTCGGCAGCGGCTGCTCGTTGGAGGCGGCCCCACCGAAGGCGTTGACACCGCACAGCAGGCCGGCCGCGGCTGTGACCTCTGACCCGCCGTTTGCGCCGGCGCCGCCCGCGACGATCAACCGCGAATCGGCCGAGGTCCCGCCGCGCGAACACCTGCCGGCGGCCTCCGAGCAGGTGCGGATGTCGCTCGCCCCGCCGCCGGAGGCCGCCTCCGCGCCCTCCGGATCAGCCGAGCCGGCCGCCCCGCCGCCGCCGAAGGTGGCGCCACCCCCGACCGACCCGTTCGAGCCGACCTCGACGTAGAGCGTCTCCCCGGGCTTGACCGCCAGCAGGCCCTGCCAGGCCGCGCCGCTCTGGCCGAGCGTGGTCTGGTAGTGCCCGGGGCCGCCGCCAGCGGCGCCACCCCACGCGCCCTGCACGTCGACCGTGACAAGCCGCACCCCGGCCGGCACCACGTACGTCTGCTGCGCCCCGGTGGACATGAACGTCACCTCCGGCGCGATCGCCGTGCCAGTCGCCGCCGCGGCGGCAGGCGCGACCGAGCGCTGTCCGACGGCCACGATCGCCGCCGACACCACGACCCCCGCCGCCGTCAGCCCAAGACGCCGCCACCGCATGTGCCTTTTCTAACGCCCCTCGACGGGTATTTGCAACCCCAAACCTTCGGGTGGTTCGTGCCGTCGCGTCCGCCGAAGCCGACCAGCGGATCGAGTGGCCGCGCTAGTCCGCCACGGGCGGCGGGGCGGCCGGAGCGGCTCCCGGCTCCGGCGTGGGGGCTGTGACGGGGTCTGATCCATCCGCCTCGGCCGCGCTCGCGGGCGTCGCCCCGCTCATCACCTCGCGGAACTCGCGCACCGTGTTGCCGATCGTCTTGGTGAAGTCGGGAAAGCGCTTGGGCCCGAGCACCAGCAGCGCGATGGCAGCGAAGAAGGCGATGTGGACCGGACTGAGGAGCGACATAGGGATCCGATCTTAGGCGGCCGGCAGGACTCGCGGCGCGAGCCGCTGGACCCGCTCGAGCAGGTCCGCGACCTCGCGGTCCTCGCCCAGCTCGAGCGCCCGCTCGCAGGCCGCCACGCAATCGCTGATCCGGTCGGTTCGCGCGAGCGCGTGCGCGAGGCGCACCCAGGCCGGGTGGGAGTCGCCGTCGAGCTCGACCGCCTCCTCGCAGGCCGAGACCTCGCCGCCGAGGTCGCCCGCCAGCTGCAGGGCCAGCGCGAGGTCGAGGAACGCCTCGACGCTCGGCTCGAGCGATACCGCACGCCGCAGCGCCTCGATGGCGCCCGCCCGGTTCATCAGCCGCAGCCGAAGCCGGCCGAGGCGCGCCCATTCGCCGCCGTCGCCCGGAGCGCGCTCCACGGCGCGCTCCGCGGCCTCCGCCGCGAGGTCGATCGCGCCCATGTCCTCATAGATCCGCGCCGCGAAGCGGTGCGCGGCGGGACGCTCCGAGTCGACGCGCGCCCAGTCGCGCACGGCGCGCGCCGCGGCGGCGAGGTTGTCGGCCTGCCAGAAGGCGAGCGTCATCATGCGCAGCACCGGGACGCTCGTCGGATCCGCGTCGCGCGCGTAGATCAGCCGCTGCGCGGCGAGCGCGTAGTCGCCTTCGGCGAGCGCGTGCTGGGCCGCCGTCATGAAGCGCTCGACGCGGTCGGCGGCCGGGTCAGGCGTTGAGAAGTCGACAAAGCTGAGGCTTCCCGCCGGGACGGTGCGAATCCCCTCGCTGAACAGCACGCGCGCCCACTGGCGGACGTCGTCGCCGTCGCCGGTGAAGTAGATGCCGGTGACGCTGCCGACGCCCCACTCCGGATAGCTCAGGCAGCGCGCGTAGCGGTGGACGATCGAGTGGTCGGGGACGCGGCTCCCGAACGGGTCGTGGCGCTCGCGGTCAGCGGCCGCGGCGCGGGCCCGCTGCTCGGCCTCATAGGCACGCCGCCCCTCCTCCTCGCGCGCCTTGCGCGTCGCCTGGGCCGAGGCGCGGGCCGCGTTGCGCGAGATCTTGCCGCCGCGCGAGCCCTCGGCGAGGCGCTCCAGCTCGTCGGCCATGTCGTTGATCGCCTGGAGGTGGCGCTGGTGGGCGTGCTGCTTCCCGGGTGGCGCGATGTCCGGATGCCAGCGCTTGGCCATGCGACGGCGCGCGAGCTGGACGTCGCGGACGCCGAACGGCGCCTCGAGCTCCAGCAGCGCCATCGCCTGCTCCAAGTCAAAGATCGTGGCCATTCAGCGGTTCACGTTATCGGACACCCACCCCATATCCTGCAGGTCCAGATGGCGGGCGAGCCGATCTTTCAGACCTACAAGCTGTCGAAGGTCTACCCCCCGGACCGCGAGGTCCTCAAGGACATCTCGCTGGCGTTCCTCCCCGGCGCGAAGATCGGCGTGCTCGGCTACAACGGCGCCGGCAAGTCATCGCTGCTCGCGATCATGGCGGGCCGCGACAGCGAGTTTCGCGGCGACGCCCAGCTGCAGCCGGGCGCCTCGGTCGGGATGCTCGAGCAGGAGCCGGCGCTCGAGGAGGACAAGACGGTCCGCGAGAACGTCCTCGACGGCGTCAGCCATCTCAAGGCGCTGGTCGACCGCTTCAACGAGCTCGCCGCCAACTACAGCGAGGAGACCGCCGACGAGTTCGCGCGGCTGCAGGATCAGCTCGACGCAGCCGACGCGTGGAACCTCGACGGGATGGTCGAGCACGCGATGGACGCCCTGCGCTGCCCACCGGGCGACGCGGCGATCGGCCCGCTCTCGGGTGGCGAGCGGCGCCGCGTCGCGCTCTGCCGGCTGCTGTTGCGCCAGCCCGACCTGCTGCTCCTCGACGAGCCGACCAACCACCTCGACGCCGAGTCCGTCGAATGGCTCGAACGTCACCTCGCCGAGTACAAGGGGACGGTCGTCGCGGTCACCCACGATCGCTACTTCCTCGACAACGTCGCGGGCTGGATCCTCGAGCTCGACCGCGGCCGCGGGATCCCCTACCGGGGCAACTACTCGGGCTGGCTCGAGCAGAAGCAGCAGCGTCTCGCGCAGGCCGAGAAGCAGGAGGTGGCACGGCAGCGCACGATCGCCGCCGAGCTCGAGTGGGTCCGCACGAACCCCAAGGGCCGGCGCAACAAGTCAAAGGCGCGCCTTGCCAACTACGAGCGGTTGCTCGCCGCGGACGCGGACGTGAAGCTCGACCAGGTTCAGATCCACATCCCGGCCGGCCAGCGGCTCGGCGACGTCGTCATCGAGGCGGACGGCCTGCGCAAGGGCTTCGGCGACCGGCTGCTGATCGAGGACCTCTCCTTCTCGCTGCCGCGCGGTGGGATCGTCGGCGTGATCGGCCCCAACGGCGCCGGCAAGACGACCCTGTTTCGCATGATCACCGGCGAGGAGCAGCCCGACGCCGGCACGCTGCGGATCGGCGACACCGTCGAGCTCGCCTACGTCGACCAGTCCCGCGACGCCCTCGATGACTCCAAGTCCGTCTGGGAGGAGATCTCTGGCGGGGCCGACCAGGTCAAGGTCGGCGAGCACTGGGTCAACTCGCGCCAGTACACCGCCTCGTTCAACTTCCGCGGCTCAGACCAGCAGAAGCAGGTCGCGAAGCTCTCGGGCGGCGAGCGAAACCGCCTGCACCTGGCGAAGCTCCTGCGCGGCGGCGGGAACCTGCTGCTGCTCGACGAGCCGACCAACGACCTCGACGTCGACACGCTGCGGGCGCTCGAGGAGGCGCTGCTGTCCTTCGCCGGCTGCGCCGTCGTGATCTCCCACGACCGCTGGTTCCTCGACCGCATCGCGACCCACGTCCTGGCCTTCGAGGGGGACAGCCAGGTCAGCTGGTTCGAGGGCAACTTCGAGGCCTACGAGGAGCACCGCCGCGCGCTGCTCGGAGTCGAGGCCGACCGCCCGAAGCGGATCACCTACAAGCGCCTCGTCCGCTGAGCCGTTAGCTCTCGCTCTAGCATCGCCCGGCCGAGCTCGACTCCGTCGGCGAACACCGCGTCGGCCTCCGCGAGCTCAGCCGCCGCGTAGTTCCCGGTCGCGACCGCCAGCACGCGGATCCCGTCGGCGCGAGCGCAGGCGACGTCGAGCGGCGTGTCGCCGATCAGCAGCGTTCGCTCGCGCGGCCAGGCGCCGGCGCGCCGGCGCGCGAGCGGGGGAAGCAGCTCGCGTGACTCGGCGTCGGAGCCAAAGCCGCCCTGCCCGGCGGCGAAGAAGCGCCCGAGCCCCGCGCGCTCGAGCTTCAGGCGCGCGACGGCCTCGTAGTTTCCGGTCACCAGCGAGCACGACACGCCCTCGAGCGCCGCAAGCGCCTCGAGCAGCTCGAGCATTCCGGGCGCGACGCGCTCGGCCAGCGACGAGGGACAGCACGCCGCGTAGAGGACCCCGCAGGCGGCGGTGAACTCCTCAAGCCCCGCGTCGAAGCGCTCCGCGGACACACCCGAGAGCGCCGCCAGATCGCGCGCGATCGCGGTGTCGGTGCGTCCGGCGGCGGGCACGCGGCCGGGCGCGCGCGCCCCATAGACCGCCGCCAGAGCTTCGCGCAGCGCCTCGGCGTGCTCGCGGCTCGCCCGCAGCAGCAACGTCCCGTCGATGTCGAAGAGAACCAGCACGCCGGGCATTGTGGCGGCTGCGCAAGCGTCCGGTCCCGCTCCCCGATTTGTCGACTCACGCAGCGCCCGCGCTCAACGAATTGCCCGTTTGAGCCGACAACCATCGTGAAGATGTCATTCGAGTCCACCTCGGCCGGTCGCGGCGCGTCCCTGCGCGGGCGCGCTCTCGTCCGCCTGCGCGCGGAGCGCGGCGACACGTTGATGGAGGTCATCGTCGCCGCGCTGATGGTCGCGCTGATCGCAACCGCGAGCCTCGGCGGCTTCAGCGACGTCGGCAAGCTCTCGCAGTCCCAGCGCAACGAGGAGCAGGCAGCCACGCTCGCCCAGCAGGACCAGGCCCGCCTGCGCGGCCTGACGATCACCCAGCTTGCCTCCTCCGGCGCGGGCACGGGCAACACCTCGACCACGACGCAGATCGACGGCACGACCTACAAGGTCACCTCCGCCACAGCGTTCATCTCCGGGTCGACCGGCAGCTCGGCGTGCGCCGGCAGCAACGGCGCCGACGAGGTGCAGACGACCTCCACGGTGACCTGGGGCCAGAGCAACGGGGGCCGCAACCCCGTCGTCGTCCATGGGCTGATCACGCCCGCCGAGGGGGGCGCGCTGGTCGCGACGGTCGTGGACCCGACCGGCGCCGGCCTCCCGGGCGTGACCGTCAGCCTGAGCGGCCCGACCGCCGTGTCCCCCGTGACAACCGACAGCTCGGGCTGTGTCATCTGGACCGGACTCGCGGCCGGCTCATACACCGTGAGCTACGCGCCGCCCGCCGGCACCTGGATCACATCGACCGGCGGCACCGTCTCAAACCAGACGCTGAGCGTCACGGCCGGCGCGACCGCCCACGCCAACCAGGTCCAGATCGGGTCGGCGGCCTCGGTGCAGGCCAGCTTTACGACGAACTGGACGGGCACGCCGGTGACCAACGAGTCCGACACGTTCATGCTCTTCGACACCACCGGCTCCTCGCCGACCTCGCAGCT
>DATBPB010000050.1:0-49043 GCA_036561565.1 Solirubrobacteraceae bacterium
CATTTCACGCAGCCTATACGGCGCACACGGGACCTTGACAGCGGCCGCGAGCGGTGTTGATAGCTTGCGGGCGATGAGCTCCGGGCGCTCCGTGATCGGCGTCGACGTCGGCGGCACCAAGACGTCGGTCGCGTCGATGCGCGGCGGCGTCGTCGGGGAGCCGCTGGTCGCGCCCACCGACCTGAGCGGCGCGGACGCGCTGATCGCCCAGATCGTCTCCCAGATCGAAGCGGTCGCCGCCGGCGAATCGCCCGCGGCGGTCGGGATCGGGATCCCGTCGGTCGTCGAGTTCGCGACCGGTCGCGCCGCCACCTCGGTCAACGTGCCGCTGCAGGACGTGCCGCTGCGCCACCTGATCAGCGAGCGGCTCGCCGTCCCGGTGTTCGTCGACAACGACGCGACGGTCGCGGCGCTCGCCGAGGCCCACGACGAGCAGGGCCGGCTCGACGTGCACAGCCTCGTGATGTTCACCGTCGGCACCGGCGTCGGCGGCGGCATCGTGATCGACGGGCGCTGCTACCGCGGCGCGACCGGCGCCGCCGGCGAGCTCGGCCACACGCTGATCGCGATCGCCGAGCAGATTCCGGCGGCGACCGCCTTCCCCCAGCCGGGCTCACTCGAGGCGCTCGCCGCCGGGCACGTGCTGGACCGCCTCGCGCGCGACGCTGCGGCGGCGCACCCCGGATCGGCGCTCGGGCGCACGCTCGCGCAGGCGGGCACGGTGGCGGGACCCGACGCGGTGGCTGCCGCGAAGGCCGGCGACGAGGTCGCGATCGCCTGCGTGGCCACGCTCGCGCGGCGGCTTGGCATCGGCGTCGCCAACGCGATCAACACCTTCGACCCGCAGGTCGTGGCGATCGGCGGTGGCGTATCGTCAGCGGGCGAGCTGCTGCTTGGGCCGCTGCGCGCGGCGGCTCTCGAGTACGTCCTCCCCGGCGTCGGAACCGCGACGGATATCCGCATCGCCCGATCCGGCGCCCAGGCGGGCGTGCGCGGCGCGGCGCTGCTCGCCCGCAGCGAACTGAAAAGCAAGAACGGAGAAGCCAGATGAGCGCAGCCCCACCGGCAACTGACATCGACGAGCTGTGCATCAACACGATCCGCACGCTCGCGATGGACGCCGTGCAGAAGGCCAACTCCGGCCATCCCGGCACGCCGATGGCGCTCGCTCCGGTCGCCTACACGCTCTACACGCGCGTCATGCGCCACAACCCGGCCAACGCGGAATGGCCGGGCCGCGACCGCTTCGTGCTCTCCTGCGGGCACGCCTCGATGCTGCTGTACGCCTCGCTGTATCTGTGCGGCTACGGCCTGCGGCTCGAGGACCTGGAGAACTTCCGCCAGATCGGCTCGCCCTGCGCCGGGCACCCCGAGTACCGTCACGCGGCGGGGATCGAGGCGACGACGGGGCCGCTGGGCCAGGGCATCTCGACCTGCGTCGGTCTGGCGCTGGCCGAGCGCATGCTCGCCGCGCGCTTCAACCGCGACGGCCACGAGCTGATCGACCACCACACCTTCACGATCGCCTCCGACGGCGACCTCGAGGAGGGCATCTCCAGCGAGGCCAGCTCGATCGCCGGCCACCTCGGCCTCGGCCGCCTGATCGCCTTCTACGACGACAACCACATCTCGATCGAGGGCAACACCGCGCTGGCCTTCAGCGAGGACGTCGGCGCGCGCTACGAGGCCTACGGCTGGCATGTCCAGCACCTCGGCGAGGACATCTCCGTCGAGCGCCTGGAGGCAGCCGCGGCGGCGGCGATCGAGGTCGCCGAGCGCCCTTCGCTGATCATCTGCCGCACCCACATCGCGATCGGCGCGCCGCACAAGCAGGACACCGCCGGCGCGCACGGCTCACCGCTCGGCGAGGATGAGGTCCGCCTGACCAAGGAGGGCTACGGCTGGCCGGTCGAGCCGGCCTTCCACGTGCCAGCCGAGGCGCTCGAGCACTTCCGCGCCACGATCGGAGCCGGCGAGGCTGCCGAGGCCGAGTGGAACGAGCGCTTCGCCGCCTACCGCGACGAGCACCCGCAGCTCGCGGCGGCGCTGGAGGCGATCTTCGAGCGGCGCGCGCCGACGCTGCCGCCGGGGCTGCTCAAGCGCTTCGACGCGGGCGCCAAGATCGCGACGCGCAAGGCCTCCCAGGAGGTGCTCCAGGTCGCCGCCGAGCTGGTCCCCTACGCGCTGATCGGCGGCTCCGCCGACCTCGCCCCCTCGACACTGACGCTGATGGGCGAGGGCAGCGTCGAGCGCGGCTCCTACGGCGCGCGCAACCTCCACTTCGGCATCCGCGAGCACTCGATGGGGGCGATCGTCAACGGGCTCGTGCTGTCGGGCTTCCGCGCCTTCGGGGCCACCTTCCTCGTGTTCTCCGACTACATGAAGGGCGCGATCCGCCTAGCGGCGCTGATGCGCATCCCGACCATCTTCTGTTACACGCACGACTCGATCGGGGTCGGCGAGGACGGACCGACCCACCAGCCGATCGAGCACCTCGCGGCGCTGCGCGCGACGCCGAACGTCAACGTCGTGCGCCCCGCCGACGCGCACGAGACCGCGCTCGCCTGGAGCTTCGCGCTGCGTGCGAGCGAGACCCCGACCGTGCTCGCGCTCTCGCGCCAGTCGCTCGTCGTGCTCGAGCCGGAGCTGGTCCCCGACGACGCGATCGAGCGCGGCGCCTACGTCCTGCGCGACTGCGAAGGCGCGCCCGAGCTGGTGCTGATCGCGAGCGGCTCGGAGGTCGGGCTGTGCGTCGGCGCCGCCGACGAGCTGGCGGCCTCGGGCACGGCGGTGCGGGTCGTCAGCATGCCCTGCATGGACCGTTTCGAAACCCTTGACGCCGCCTCGCGCGAGGCCGTACTCGGCCCTGCCGGGACCGCGCGGATCGCGGTCGAGGCGGCGAGCCCGTTCGGCTGGGACCGCTGGGTCGGCGAGCGCGGGGCGATCATCGCGATGCGCAGCTTCGGCGCGTCCGGCCCCGAGGCGGCCGTGTACGAGCATTTCGGCATCACCACGGGGGCAATCGTCGAGGCGGCGCGGGGCCTGCTCGCGCCGCCGGAAGGCCACTGAGGAGGACCACATGGCAGCCTCACCGCACACCACCAACGCCAACCTCGCCGCGCTCGTCGCGGCCGGCACCGCCCCCTGGCTCGACCAGATCCGCCGCGGCCTGATCACGACCGGCGAGCTCGCGCGGCTGCGCGACGAGTGCTCGCTGCGCGGCGTCACCTCGAACCCTACGATCTTCGAGCAGGCGATCCTCGGCTCGGATGACTACGACGACGCGATCGCCGAGCTCGCGCACTCCGACCTCGACGCCGTCGGTGTGTACGAGCGCCTGGCCGTGGCCGACCTGGGCGACGCCGCCGACATCCTTCGCCCGGTCTATGACGAGTTCGGCGACGGCTTCGTCTCCTTCGAGGTCGCGCCGTCGCTGGCAGACGACACCGAGGGCACACTCGCGCAGGCGCGCGAGTACTGGGCGCGCCTCGACCGCCCGAACGTGATGATCAAGATCCCCGGCACGGCGGCCGGGGTCCCCGCGATCGAGCAGGCGATCTATGAGGGCATCAACATCAACGTGACGCTGCTGTTCGGCGTCGAGCGCTACGCGCAGGTCGCCGAGGCCTACATCCGCGGGCTCGAGCGCCGCGCCGCCGCGGGCCTCTCGGTGGACGTCCACTCGGTCGCGAGCTTCTTCGTTTCACGCGTCGACACCGAGGTCGACAAGCGCCTCGCCGCGATCGGCCGCGATGACCTCGCCGGCACGGCGGCGATCGCCAACGCCCGCGCCGCCTACGCCCGCTTCGAGCAGATCTTCCGGGGCGAGCGCTTTGCGGCGCTGCTGCGCGCGGGGGCGCGGGTCCAGCGCCCGCTGTGGGCCTCCACCGGGGTCAAGAACCCCGCCTACTCGGAGACCATGTACGTCGACGAGCTCGTCGCCCACGACACCGTCAACACGATGCCGATGAAGACGCTGCTGGCGGTCGCCGAGCGCTCGACGATCAAGCCCGACACCGCCCGGGAGGACCCCCAGCCCGCGCTCGCCGCGCTCGCAGCCGCGGGGATCGACATCGACGATGTCACCGAGCTCTTGCTCGAGCAGGGCATCGCCAACTTCGTGACGCCGATGAACAAGCTGCTCGCCGGGATCGACAGCGCCCGCCAGATGGTCCTGACCGGGCGCCCGGCGGCGATCGCGGCGACGATCGACGCGCCGCTCTCGGCCGCGATCGCCGCCCGCGTCGCGACCGCCGTCGAGCAGCGCATCGCCCGCCGCGTGTGGGCCAAGGACGAGTCGCTGTGGGGCGGCCCCGGGGTCGCTGAGATCGGCGACCGCCTCGGCTGGCTGACGATCTCAGACGCCATGCTCGAGCGGGCCGATGAGCTCGTGCAGTTCGCGAGCGCCTGCGCCGCCGACGGGCTGAGCGACGCGGTGCTGCTCGGCATGGGCGGCTCGAGCCTCGCTCCCGAGGTGCTCTGGCGCACCTTCGGCGCCGCCCCAGGAGCGCTCGCGCTGCACGTGCTCGACTCGACCGACCCGGCGGCGATCCTCGCCGTGCAGGAGCAGATCGACCTGCAGCGGACGCTGTTCGTCGTCTCGACCAAGTCCGGCGGCACGATCGAGACGCTGTCCCTGTTCGAGCACTTCCACTCGCTGGTGGGCGACGGCAACCGCTTCGTCGCCGTCACCGACCCGGGCAGCTCGCTGCTCGATCTCGCCCGCGAGCACGGCTTCCGCGCGAGCTTCGAGAACGACCCAAACATCGGCGGGCGCTACTCGGCGCTGTCGCTGTTCGGGCTCGTGCCGGCGGCGCTGATCGGCGCGCCGGTGCACGCGCTGCTCGAGCGAGCGGTGGCGGCCGAGCAGGAGTGCGCGCACTTCGACTCCACGCAGAGCAACCCCGGCCTGTGGCTCGGGCTCGCGCTCGGCGAGCTCGCGCGGCAGGGCCGCGACAAGCTGACGTTAGTCGTCGGCGACCCGGTCTCGAGCTTCGGGCTGTGGGTCGAGCAGCTGGTCGCCGAGAGCACCGGCAAGCACGGCCGCGGGATCCTGCCGGTGGCCGATGAGCCGCTGCTCGAGCCCGACGCCTACGGTCACGACCGCGTCTTCGTGCAGCTGCGCGATGAGGAGCGCGCCGACGAGCGCGCCGACGCGCGGATCGAGGCGCTCGGCGCGGCCGGGCATCCGACCTTCACGCTCGCGCTGCACGGCAGCGAGGACCTCGGGCGGCTGTTCTTCGTCGCCGAGTTCGCAACGGCCGTGGCGGGCTGGGTGCTCGAGATCAACCCCTTCGACCAGCCCAACGTCCAGGAGGCCAAGGACGCGACCAAGCGCGTCCTCGCCGCCGGTTCGCTGCCCGAGGTCGCCTTCGCCGACGACGCCGCGCTGCGCGCCCTGCTTCGCGACGGCGCCGCCGGCTCCTACATCGCGCTGATGGGCTACGTGGCGCCGTCGCTCGAGTTCGACGAGGAGGTCGCCGCGCTGCGCGCGACGCTCGCCCGCGCCACCAAGCTCGCCACGACGTTCGGCTACGGGCCGCGCTTCCTGCACTCGACCGGCCAGCTGCACAAGGGCGGCGCACCGCTCGGGCGCTTCCTGTCGCTGATCGCCGACGAGGGCGACGACCTCGCGATCCCCGGCGCCGCCTACACGTTCCGCACGCTCAAGACGGCGCAGGCCTACGGCGATCTCGAGACGCTGCGCGGGCACGGGCTGCCCGCCGAGATCGTTCGCCTGCAGGGCGACGCCGCCGAAGCGCTGCGCGCACTGCACACAAAGATCAAGGAGATGCTCTGATGCAGATCGGCTTCGTCGGGCTCGGGCGGATGGGCGGCAACATGGTCGCCCGGATCCGCCGCGACTCTGACCACGAGGTCGTGGCCTTCGATTTCGACGCCAAGGCGGTGGCGCGCGCCAAGAAGACCGGCGCGCGCGGCGCGGCGAGCCTGCGCGAGCTGGTCCGCGCGCTCGAGCCGCCGCGGACGGTCTGGATCATGGTCCCCGCCGGCGACGCGACGCAGAAGACCGTCGAGTCGCTGGCCAGGCTGATGGACGGCGACGACACGATCGTCGACGGCGGCAACTCGCGCTGGATCGAGGACAAGGAGCGCTCGGCGATGCTGCGCCGCTCGAAGATCCACTACGTCGACGTCGGCACCTCGGGCGGGGTGTGGGGCCTCGAGGTCGGCTACTGCATGATGGTCGGCGGCCCGGCGCGCGCGGTACGGCGGCTCGCGCCGATCCTCGACGTCCTCGCTCCGCCGACCGCGCCGGACTCCGTCGCCGCGCTCGGCGAGCGCGGCTGGGCGCACTTCGGGGCCTCGGGCGCCGGCCACTACGTGAAGATGGTCCACAACGCGATCGAGTACGGGCTGATGCAGGCCTACGCCGAGGGCTTCGAGCTCTTCCAGCAGTCCGAGTACCCGCTCGACAACGCGAAGATCGCCCATCTGTGGAACCAGGGCTCGGTGATCCGCTCGTGGCTGTGCGAGCTCGCCGCACGGGCCTTCGAGGCCGACGGCAACGAGCTGGCCGGCCTCGAGGGGTGGGTCGAGGACTCCGGCGAGGGACGCTGGACGCTCCAGGACGCGATCGACCACGGCGTCCCCACGCCGGCGCTGAGCGCGGCGCTGAACAGCCGCTTCTACTCGCGCGAGCTCGGCGACTACAGCGCCCGTGTGCTCGCCGCGCTGCGCAACCAGTTCGGCGGCCACGCGGTCAAGCCCACCGGCACGTGACGATCGCCGACCTGGGACCGAATCCGCTCGCCCAGGGCCTCGAGCGCCTTCCTGTCGCGCCGACCAACCTCGTGATCTTCGGAGCGACCGGCGACCTCGCGCGCCGCAAGCTGCTGCCGGCGATCTACAACCTCGCGCACGAGGGAGCGCTGCCCGGCCGCTTCAACGTGATCGGCGTCTCGCGCGGCGAGCTCTCCGACGCCGAGTACCGCGACAGCGCGGCCGAGTCGATCAGGCGCTTCTCGCGGACGCCGCCCGAGGAGAGCGTCCTCGATGGCCTGCTGTCGGAGCTGCGCTACGTGTCGGGCACCTTCGACGGAGCGCCGACCTACGAGGCCCTGGCCGCCGCGCTGGGAGACCTCGACGCCGCCGCCGGCGACGCGATGGCGCGCGTCTTCTACCTCTCGACGGCGCCGGAGTTCTTCTCGGTGATCGTGCGCGAGCTCGGCCAGGCGGGCCTGGCGCGCGCCGACGGCCGCGACGTGCGCGCGATCATCGAGAAGCCGTTCGGGACCTCGCTGGCGGAGGCGCTCGCGCTCAACCAGCAGGTGCTGTCGGTGTTCGACGAGAGCCAGGTCTTTCGCATCGATCACTACCTGGGCAAGGAGACGGTCCAGAACATGCTCGCCTTCCGCTTCGCCAACGGCATGTTCGAGCCGCTGTGGAACCGCAACTACATCGCCAACGTCCAGATCACGGCGGCCGAGGACATCGGGATCGAGGGCCGCGCCGGCTACTACGACCATGCCGGCGCGCTGCGAGACCTCGTCTCAAACCACATGCTCCAGCTGCTCGCGCTGCTGTGCATGGAGCCGCCGATCAGCTTTACCGCCGACGACGTGCGCGACGAGAAGGTCAAGGTGCTGCACGCGATCCGCACCCCGCGCGAGGAGGAGATCGCCGCGATGGCGGTGCGCGCGCAGTACGGCCCCGGCGTCAGCGGCGGCGAGCCGGTGCCCGGCTACCTCGAGGAGCCCGGCGTCGGCGCCGGATCGCACACCGAGACGTTCGCGGCTCTGCGGCTGGAGGTCGACAACTGGCGCTGGGCGGGGGTCCCCTTCTACCTGCGCACCGGCAAGCGCCTGGCGCGCAAGATCACCGAGATCGCGGTGACCCTGCGACCCGTTCCGCACCTCGCCTTCGAGCAGGCCGGCTCGCTCGGCGTGCGCCCGAACCAGCTCGTGATGACGATGCAGCCCAACGAGGGTGTGTCGCTCTCGCTCGGCGCGAAGATCCCGGGAACGCGGATGCGGATCCGCCCCGTCAACATGGAGTTCCTCTACGGGACGGCGTTCCTGTCGCAGTCGCCCGAGGCCTACGAGCGCCTGATCCTCGACGCGATGCGCGGCGACGCGACGCTCTTCACGCGCAACGACGAGGTCGAGGCGCAGTGGCGGATCTGCGATCCGGTCGTCTCGGCGTGGGCCGGCGGCGGCCGCGGGCTCGCGAGCTACGCGGCCGGAAGCCAGGGCCCCGAGGAGGCCGCCGGCCTGCTCCTCGACGGCCACCAGTGGCGCGCGATCTGAGGCCGCGACCCTGCCGGCCGTCAACGACACCGTCTGGGCCGCGCAGGACACCTCGCCCGCCGCGGTCGAGGCCGCGCTTCGCCAGCTGCTGATCGAGCGCCACAACGAGAGCGACGGCTACGTGCCGGCGCGGGTGCTCAACCTCGTCTGCATCGTCGAGCGCCGGTGGAGCGGCGAGATCGCGAACCGCCTGCGGCGCGTCGGCCGCTACCACCCCTCGCGCACGATCGTCTGCGCCGTCAGCGATCGCCGTACCTCGATCGACGCCGTGGCCTCGGTCGCGGCCGACGCGCTGCCGACCGACGGGCAGCACGTTCTGACTCACGAGACCGTGATCCTCGATTTGGGGCTCGGGCATCTGGAGCGCCTCGCCTCGATCGTCGACCCGCTCGTCATCACCGACCTGACGACCGTCGTCTGGGCGCCGCACGGGCACTGGCAGGCCGTCGAGGCGCTGCGCGAGCTCTCCCAGTGCGTCCTGCTCGACTCGGTCGAGGACCCCGACGTGGCGGGAGCGCTGCGGCGCGCGCAGCGCCTGCTCGCCGACCGCTACGTCGTCGACCTGGCATGGCTCCGCTCGACGCCCTGGCGCGAGCGGATCGCGACCCTCTTCAACCCGCCCTCGCGCCGGTTCCTGCTCGAGGAGATCAGCTCGCTTCGGATCCGAAACGTCGCCGAGTCAGGCGCCTCGGCGCTGCTTCTGTGCGGCTGGCTGACCTCGCGGCTCGGCTGGCCGCGCGGCAGCCTCCGCCGGGACGGTCACGGCCGCGCGCTCGGCGCGATGGGAGAGGTGTCGGTCGCCCTCGAGTCGGTCCGCCAGGACGTGCCCGGCCTCGGCGGAGTGACGCTCGGCTTCCGCGACTCGAGCTCGCTGTCGCTTGACCGAGGCGACGGGGGCCTGACCGCCACGCAGCGCGACGCCGACGGCGAGCAGCGCAGCTGGAAGCTGCTCGGCGCCTCGCGCGGCGAGGGTGGGATCCTCGGCGAGGGGATCCGCCAGACCCTGCTGCGCGACCCGACCTACGGCGAGGCGCTCGACGCGGCCGCGGGGATGCTGACGTGAACGTGATCCGCTGCGCGGACGCCGGCGGCGTTGCCGAGCAGGCGGCCGCGCTGATCGAGGAGCTGATCGCCGCGGCGCTTCACGAACGCGGTCGAGCGCATTTCGCGCTGGCCGGCGGAACCACGCCGGCCGGTGCCTACCGCCTGCTCTCGCCGCCAACGTGGGCCGGCGTCGAGCTGTGGTTCGGCGATGAGCGCTGCGTCGGGCCGACCGATCCGCGGTCCAACTACCTGATGGTCGAGCAGGCGCTGCTCGGTCACGCCGAGGGGGCGCTCGTGCACCGCATCGAGGGCGAGCGCGGCGCCGAGGCCGCGGCGTCCGCCTACGCGCGGCTCCTGCTCGAGCGCGTCGGTCCTCCGCTGCCGCTGCTCGACGTCGTGCTGCTCGGGATAGGCGAGGACGGCCACACGGCCTCGCTGTTCCCGCTCGCGCCGGCGCTGAGCGCCGGCGCCGTCGCCTGCGTCGCGGTGCACGACGCACCGAAGCCCCCACCCGACCGGGTCTCGCTGAGCCTCGAGGTGCTCCGCCGCGCCCGCGCGACGATCCTGTTGGCCGCCGGCGCCGGCAAGGCCGTGGCGCTGGCGCGGGCGCTCGGCGAGCCGACGCTCGAGGTGCCCGCGAGCCTGCTCGAGCGCGAGCGCCTCGTGGTGATCGCCGACGAAGCGGCGCTCGGCGGGTGAGCGGCGAGCTCGTCATCGTCCGCCACGCGGACACCGAGTGGAGCGCGAACGGCCGCCACACCAGCCGCACCGACCTGCCGCTGACCGAGGCCGGGATCGCGCGCGCCGCCACGATCGCGCCGCGCCTTGCCGGGCGCGCGTTCGCCGCGGTCTGGAGCAGCCCGCTGCGCCGCGCGCTTGAGACGGCGCGGCTCGCCGGCCGCGAGCCGCTCGTGCGCGCGGATCTCCGCGAATGGGACTACGGCGAATACGAGGGCCTGACGTCGGAGCAGATCCGCGCGCGGCGACCGGGCTGGGACATGTGGCGCGACGGCTGCCCGGGCGGCGAGGACGCCGCCGCGGCCGCCCGTCGCGCGGACGAGGTGCTCGCCGCGCTGCCGCAGGAGGGCGACGTGCTGATCTTCTCCCACGGCCACTTCCTGCGCGTGCTGGCGGCGCGCTGGCTCGGCCTGGCGGCAGCCGACGGCGCACTGTTTGTGCTCGAGCCCACGGCGATCGGCGTGCTCGGGCACGAGCGCGATCTGCGCGTGCTGCGCTCGTTGGGGCGCGGCGAGGCCGACTACGATATGCCGACCGCATGACCGTGCTCGCCGACAGCCGGCTGCAGGACGCGCGTGCGCAGACGCTGGCGCTCGTCGAAGGACTCAGCGATCAGCAGCTCGAGGCGGTCCACTCGCCGCTGATGAGCCCGCTCGTCTGGGACCTCGGGCACATCGCGAGCTTCGAAGACCTGTGGCTTGCCCATCGCCGCGGCGGCATGGAGCTGCTGCACCCGGAGCTGGCGGGGGTCTATGACGCCTTCGAGACGCCGCGCGCCCAGCGCGGCGGCCTGCCGCACCTGCGCCGCGCCGGCGCCGAGCGCTATCTCGAGGACGTCCGCGCGCGCGTCCTCGAGCTCGGCCTGGCCGACGAGGACCCGTTCGTCGAGCTCGTCGCGCGCCACGAGCGCCAGCATGCCGAGACGATGCTCCAGACGTTCGCACTCGCCGGCCTGCGCCCGATGCCGGCGGCCGCGGCGAGCGCCGACGAGCCTCCGCCGATCGCCTCCAGCGGCCTCGCGATGGTCGACGTTCCCGGCTGCGCGTCGTTCCCGCTCGGCGCGGCGGCGGGCGACGGCTTCGCCTACGACAACGAGAAGCCTCAACATCGACTGGAGGTTGAGGCATTCGCGATCGGCCGGGTCGCCGTGACCAACGGCGACTGGCTGGCGTTCATCGACGATGGCGGCTACGCGCGGCGCGAGTGGTGGAGCGACGCCGGCTGGCGGTGGCGCACGGCCGAGGCCGCGCAGCGACCGCTGCACTGGAGCGCCGACGGTCGCGAGCGGACGCTCGCCGGGGCGCGCGAGCTCGACCCCGCGCGCCCCGTGGTGCACGTCAGCGCGCACGAGGCCGACGCCTTCGCTCGCGCGCGCGGGGTGCGCCTGCCGACCGAGGCCGAGTGGGAGCTCGCGGCGAGCTTCGACGGCGCCGCGGAAATCAAGCGGGCGCCGCTCGATGCCAACCTGATCGAGTCCGGGCGATTCGCGACGGCGCGACCGTCGAGCGCTAGCGCCTCGCCGTGCGGAGCGCTCGGAATGATCGGCGACACCTGGGAATGGACGTCGTCGCGGTTCGGCGGCTACCCGGGCTTTCGCGCCGATCCCTACCCCGAGTACTCGGAGGTCTTCTTCGGCGGTGAGCACCGCGTGCTGCGCGGCGGGTCGTTTGCGACCAGCGCGCTCGTCGCGACGCCGACCTTCCGCAACTGGGACTACCCGGCGCGGCGCCAGATCTTCGCCGGCCTGCGCGTGGCGGCGCCGCGATGACCGAGATCGCGCCACCGGCCGGGGTCACGCTCCACAACGCGCTTGACGGCGGGGAGTCGCGGACGCTCGCCGACGACGTTCGCGACGGGTTGGCGCGGCCGTTCAAGGAGCTCCCGCCGAAGCATCTCTACGACACCCGCGGGGCGGCGCTGTTCGAGCAGATCTGCGAGCTCCCGGAGTACTACCCGACGCGCCTTGAGCGCTCGATCCTCGAGCGCGTCGCGACCGACGTCGTCGCCGCCACGGCGGCCGGCGAGCTCGTCGAGCTCGGCTCGGGAAGCGCCGCCAAGACGCGCCTGCTGCTCGACGCGATGGCCGCCGCCGGGACGCTGCGCCGCTTCGTCGCGGTCGACGTCACAGAGCAGGCCGTTCGTGCCAGCGCCGCGGAGCTGACGCGCGAGTACCCGGGGCTCGAGGTGCACGGCCTGATCGGCGACTTCGAGCGCCACCTCGAGCACCTCCCGCCGCCGCGCGAGCCGCGCCTGCTCGCCTTCCTCGGCGGGACGATCGGCAACTTCCGTCCCGCCGCGCGCCTGCGCTTCCTGACGCACGTCGCCGCGCTGCTGCGCCCCGCCGACCACCTCCTGCTCGGGACCGACCTCGTCAAGGATCGCGCCGTGCTCGAGGCCGCCTACGACGACTCGGCCGGCGTGACGGCGGAGTTCAACCGCAACATCCTGCACGTGCTCAATCGCGAGCTCGACGGCAACTTCGACCCGGACGCCTTCACCCACGTCGCCCGCTTCGACGAGCGCGAGGAGTGGATCGAGATGCGCCTGCGCGCGCGGGCCGCCCAGGAGGTCGAGCTGGCCGCGATCGGGCTGAACGTCTCCTTCGCCGAGGGCGAGGAGCTGCGCACCGAGGTCAGCGCCAAGTTCACGCGCAAGCGCGTCGAGGTCGAGCTCGAGGCCGCCGGTCTCGAGCTGCTCGCCTGGCACACCGACCCGAACGAGTGGTTCGCCCTGTCGCTCGCCCGTCGCGCCTAGAGTCGCTCGATCAGCATCGCCTGACCCATCCCGCCGGCGACGCACAGCGCGTCGATCCCGTAGCGCCCGCCGGTAGTCTCGAGGCCGTTCAGCAGCGTCGTCATGATCCGCGCGCCCGTCATGCCGAACGGATGCCCGAGCGCGATCGCGCCGCCGAACGGGTTGAGCTGCTCCTCGCGGATTCCCAGGCGCCGCATGCACGGCACGACCTGCGCCGCGAAGGCCTCGTTGATCTCGACGATGTCGATGTCCTCGATCGTCAGCGAGGCGCTCGCGAGCAGCTGCTTGATCGCCGGAATCGGCCCGACACCCATGTACTCCGGCTCGACCGCCGCGACCGCCGAGGCGACGATTCGCGCGCGCGCTCGAACGCCGAGCCGCTCGGCGCGCGTCGCGCTCATGACGAGCACCGCGGCCGCGCCGTCGTTGAGCGGGCACGAGTTGCCCGCCGTCACGGTGCCGCCGGCGAGAAACGCCGGCTCGAGCGTCGCGAGGATCTCCATCGTCGTGCCGGGCCGCGGCCCGTCGTCGGCCGTGATCACCGCCTGATCGACCTCGACGGTCTCGCCCTGGGCGTCCTGCTCGCTGTGGGCGGGCGCGCGCACGGCGACGATCTCCGCGTCGAAGTGCCCCGAGCGCATCGCGCTGACGGCGCGGTCCTGGGAGATCACCGCCCAGCGGTCCTGCTCCTCGCGCGATATCGAGAAGCGCTCGGCGACGTTCTCGGCCGTCCGGCCCATCGGGATGTAGACGTCGCAGATCGAACCAGGCGAGCCGTCGAGTCGCGGGTTGAGGCTCGCGCCGTCGATCGCCGCTCCGGCCGCCGCTCGCGACACCGACTCGACGCCGGCCGCGATGTACTGCTCCCCCTCGCCGGCGCGGATCGCGTGGAAGGCCATCCGCAGCGTCTGCAGCGAGGACGCGCAGAAGCGGTTGACCGTGCAGCCCGGGACCGTCTCCTCGAGGCCCGCCAGCAGCAGCGCGTTTCGGCCGACGTTGTAGCCCTGCTCGCCGCTCGAGGAGGCGGCGCCCATCATCACGTCGTCGGTCGCCGCGAAGTCGACTCCCGGATTGCGGTCGATCAGCGCTCGCAGCGGCACCGCCGCGAGCTCGTCGGCGCGCACATTCCGCAGCGACCCCTTGAACGCCCGCCCGATCGGCGTGCGAACGGCGTCGACGATCACAGCATCGATCATCGTCTCTCTCCTGTCTCTCTCCTGACGCTCAACCACCCCCAGCGTGAGCGGCGATCATAGGCCGCGCCGCGGCGGAAACTCACAGCCCGAGCTCGCCGACCCCCATCTCGTCGAACCCGACGTGGTGGGCCAGCTCGTGGCGGACAACCCGAACGACCTGCGTGCGCAGCTCCTCGCCGTCGTCGCCGAAGTCGCGCCGCAGCGTGTCGCGGAAGATCACGATCTTGCCGCCGCCCCCGCCGGGCTGGCCCTGGTAGAGGCCGTAGGCGTGGGCGCGGCGGCCGTCGTCTGAGATCACGACGGCGACGTGCTCGAGCGCGTTCTGGAGCAGGTCGGGCAGCTCGTCGAGGGCCTCGCGTACGAGCTGCTCGAAGTCCTCGTCATGGAGCGGGTCGAGCAGCATGAACTCGCCCTCGCCGGGGTCGGCCGCGAGCCCTTCCCGCGCGAGCCGCTCGGCGCGGCGGACCGTCAGCTCGAACTCCTCGTGGCTCTCCTCCCAGCCCGCGAGACGCGCCGTGACGAGCGCGACGACGGCGCCGAGCGCCAGGACGCCGACGGCGATCACGGCCACCAGCTCGACCGTCGCGAGCAACGGCGAGCTCGACCGCGGCGCGATCAGGAACAGGACCGACAGCGCGACCGCGAGGCCCGCGCCGAGGGCGCGAGCGACGGCGTTCAGCGGTGAGATCGGACGATGCACCGCGACAGCCTCGCACGCGACACCACGCCCCAATCGTACCCCCCGGCGATTGGCGTATCCTCGGCAGCCCTGATGAGCCCCTTTGCGAGCCCCGACATCGAGATCGACGCGGCGCGCGCGGCCGAGCTGGCCGGCGCCGGCGCGACGTTCATCGACGTTCGCGAGACCTACGAGCGCGAGGCCGGCTTCATCGAGGGCTCCGACCACATCGAGCTCGAGCGCCTGGCGTCGAAGGCCGATGACATCGAGCGCGATCGCCCCGTCGTCTTCTACTGCCGCCTCGGCGCGCGCTCGGCGATGGCCGCGAGCGCCTTCCGCGCCGCCGGCTACGACGCCTACACGATGGGCGGCGGCATCACGGCCTGGGTCGAGCAGGGCCGGGCGATCTCACCGCCGGGCGGCTACGTCGCCGATCACTGAGCGCCGCGGCGGGGGTGGCTACCCTGCGCCGCCGCCGCCGCGAGCGCGATCTCGCAGACCTCGGCCGGCTCGTCGGCGAGCGTGAGCAGCGCGAGGTCGGCGGCGTCCACGTTGCCCTCGGCCAGCACGCGGTCACGCAGCCAGTCGAGCATGCCGCTCCAGTAGTCGCGGCCGTAGAGGATCACCGGGAAGTGGCGGACGCGCTCGGTCTGGATCAGCGTCAACGCCTCGAACAGCTCATCGAGCGTGCCGATCCCGCCCGGCAGCACGAGGAACGCGCAGGCGAAGCGCACGAACATCAGCTTGCGCACGAAGAAGTGGTGGAACTCGATGCCGAGATCGCAGTAGGGGTTGAGCGCCTGCTCGCTCGGCAGCTCGATGTTGAGTCCGATCGAGCGCCCGCCCGCCTCGGCGGCGCCGCGGTTGGCGGCCGCCATGGTGCCCGCACCGCCCCCGGTGATCACCGCGAAGCCGTGCTCGGCGAGCGCCCGCGCGACCGCGCGAGCGCGCTCGTAGACCGCCGCCTCGGGCGCCGTCCTGGCCGAGCCGAAGATCGACACGGCGGTCCCGACGCGACCGAGCGCGATGAAGCCGAACTCGAGCTCCTGCGCGATCCGCGCGATCCGCTCGCCGTCCGAGCGGGCCGCGGCGACGGTGTGCGCCGCGGCGGAGAACAGCTCCTCGTCGGCGCTCGCGGGCTGCCGGGTCATGGGCGTCAGTAGAGCAGCGAGTTCATGATCGTCTGCTCCGCCTGCCCGAGCGTCGTCGTCGCCGGGTTGATGTGCAGGAACGCGAGGATCTCCGCCGAGTACGGCATGAACACGAGGTACATGTAGGCGCCCAGCATCGCGGCGGCGATCCGCAGCAGGCGCGAGCGCGCGAGCGCGGTGAACGGCAGGACCCAGGCGATGTACCACGGCAGCGTCCAGCTCAGCGTCACGACGAGCGCCAGCGTCACCCAGCCGCTGGCCGTCAGCCAGCGCCTCGTCCGCCAGGTCCAGAGCGTCAGCACGACGATCACGCCGACCAGCAGGACGAACAGCACGTTGCGCATCTCCGCCGTCGCGCCGCCGAAGCCGAGCGCCAGGCCGCTCAGGTTGGGGATCCCGTCGGGGACCACGAGCGAGCCCTGCTGTCCGATGTTGGGCAGGTTGACGCCGAACGCGACGTAGGTCATCGCAGCCGCGGCCGCCGTCCCCACGAGCAGGCCGGCGAGGACGCGGAAGCGCCGCGTGGCGCCGGCCAGGATGATCGGCACGAGCACCGCCGAGGAGGCCTTGATGGACACCGCGACGACCAGCGAGACGCCCGCCAGGAACTCCATCCACGCCGCCGGCTCACCGGCGAGGAGTGGTCGCGGCATCCCGTCCAGCCAGGCCCATCCGCGCCGCAGCAGCTGGAGCGGCGCGTGCTGGGCGGCCGCGGCCGGGCGGGCGTTGCGCCCGACGCGCATCGAATCGGCGCGCAGCAGCAGCCAGAAGGCGAACACCAGGAAGAACATCATCAGGAAGTCGTTGTGGTCTCCGCCGAGGCCCCAGACGAGCACGATCGGGTTCATGCCGACGATCGCCACGGCGGCCACGGGGTTTCGCCCAAGCAACGTCGCGCAGCGGTAGACGAGGTAGACGGTCGCCAGGCTGGCGACCATCAGCGCGGCCTTCATGGCCCAGAAGGAGGCCGCCAGGCCGAGCGGCACGAGCGCCATCGCGAACAGCGTGAACAGCGGGCCGTAGGGATCGAGCAGCCCGTGCCAGTTGCTGATCCCGAACGTCGGGTCGCTGTGCGGCTCGAGCGCCGGGATCGTCGTGTAGGGGTTGAGGTGGTGGACGGCCTCCATGCGCCCGTAGTTGAGGTAGTTGAAGACGTCGGTCAGCGTCAGCGGCGGCGAGAGGAAGAAGATGAGGTGCAGGACGACGATCGTCGCGACGACGTAGCCGATCCGCAGCCGCCGCGAGGAGAAGATGACGACCAGGTAGGCGACGAGCATCGCCGCGACGGTGGCCGTCAACGTGACGCGCTCGGTGTGAGAGCCGACCGTGAGCGCCCAGCTCGTCGCCGATCCGAGCGGGCCGGCGATCCAGCTCGGGTAGTAGCCGGGCTTCCAGACCGGCACGAGGACCCGGCCGCTCGCCGAGGCGAACGAGACGAGCAGCAGGCTCGCGGCGACCATCACGGTCAACGACGCGGCCGAGGCGGCGACGGCGATCTTCGAGCGGAACAGGTCCGAGCCCGACGGGTCGCGCCAGCTCTCGACCCGCGCCGCGAGCAGGTGCCCGCGGTAGAGGTGACCGTGCCCGTTGCCGTTGGCGCCCGAAACTTGCTCACCCACAGCCGCTTGCGCGGTGAGCAGCCGACTGCCCTCTGTCACGTCGCTCGACATCCGTTCTCAGGCGATCCGCCGCGGCGCGCCGGACTGCCGCAGGATAGCGGCCGAGCTATGCGCCGCTTAATGAAAGGAGCCCGCCTGTCGGCGGGCTCCCAGGAAGGTTCAGAAGTCGCTGCGCTCAGAGCGTGACGACGTTGACCGCCTTCGGACCCTTGTCACCGGCTTCCGCATCGAAGGACACCTTGGCGCCCTCCTGCAGCGAGCGATAGCCCTCGCCGACGATCCCGGTGTGATGGACGAACAGATCCTTGTCGCCATCGTCGGGTGTGATGAAGCCAAACCCCTTGTCGTCACTGAACCACTTAACGGTGCCCGTGGGCATTGCGTTTCCTCCACTGTCTGTCTGTGTGCTTGCTGCGACGCGGAGGACGCTTGAAAAGCCTCAACCTGCCGAGCGCACTGCTTTCGCCGGGAAGACCCCGACGTCTTTCCCGCGTGACGGTAGCAGGTCAAAACGGTTTGCAACCGCGCAGACGCGACGCGCTAGGCTCCGCTCATGACCGAACAGGTGCACAAGACAGACGAGCAGTGGCGTGCCGAGCTGACGCCCGAGCAGTACGAGGTACTTCGCCGCAAGGGGACCGAGCGGCCGTTCACCGGCGAGCTGAACGCCAACAAGGCCGCGGGCGCCTACCGCTGCGCCGGCTGCGGCGCCGAGCTGTTCAGCTCCGACGCGAAATTCGACTCGGGGACCGGCTGGCCGAGCTTCTACGAGCCTCGCAGCGCCGAGGCGGTTGCGACCGAGGACGACGCGAGCCTGCTGATGCGCCGCACCGAGGTGCTGTGCGCCAGCTGCGAGGGGCATCTCGGCCACGTCTTCGAGGACGGGCCGGACCCGACCGGCCTGCGCTACTGCATAAACTCCGCCGCGCTGACGTTCGAGCCGCAAGAAGGCGAGTGAGCGAGGCGCAGCTCCGGCGCCTGCTTCCGGAGCCGGCCGAGACCGTCGGCGCCGACGGCGCGCTCTCGCACCTGCGGTTCGCCGCCGAGGGCGAGCGCCCGATCCTGGCGCTGAACATGATCGCGAGCCTCGACGGACGGATCGCCGTCGACGGGCGCTCGGCGCCGCTGTCGAGCCCCACCGACCGAGCGCTCTTTCACGCGCTGCGCGCGCGCTCGGACGCGGTGATGGTCGCCGCCGGCACGGTTCGCGCCGAGCGCTACGGACCGACGATCCGCGACGAGCGCACGCGCGCGGAGCGCGCCGCGCGCGGCGAGCGCGAGCAGCCGCTGGCGGTGGTCGTGACGCGCAAGGTCGAGCTCGACCCGCAGCTCCCGCTGCTGCGCGACCCCGACTCCCACGTCGTGATCGTGACCGCGTCCGATCGCGAGCTGGCGCCGTGCGCGGCGCGGGTCAGCTACATCCGAACCGCGACGCTCGGCGAGGCGCTCGCGGAGCTCGGGTCGCGCCACGGCGTGCGGCGCGTCATCTGCGAGGGCGGCCCGCACCTGAACGCGTCGCTGGCCTCGGAGTCGCTGATCGACGAGCTGTTCCTGTCGATGTCGCCGACGCTCGTCGGCGGCAGCGACGCGACGATCCTCGCCGCCGACCTGCTGGACGCGCCGCAGCGGCTCGGCCTGCTCGCGCTACTCGCCCACGAGGACGAGGTCTACGCGCACTACGCGAGACGCTCGGCCTGAGCGGCGTTCTCCGCGACGTCGCCGACCTCGCGCGTGACCGCCTCGAGCAGCTCGCTCGCGAGCCGGCCGCCCTCACCCGGGTTCTGCGGCGCGACGGTGATCGTGACGAGGATCCCGGTCTCGTCGACCTCCTCGAGGGCGACGCGCGGGTGGCGGCGGATCGCCACCGTCAGCCGGTCCTCGATCGCCGTCTGCAGCTCGATCGGCGTGCGGCCGTCGGACACGCGGGCGCGCAGCGTCACCGCCTCGGGCTCATGGAGCGGGCGCACCGCCGCGGCAAGCACGGCGCCGTTGGGGACGAGGACGGGATCGCCGCCCGAGTCGAAGGTCGTGTACATCAGCCCGAGCGACGTCACGACGCCCTCGATCTGGCCGGCGAGGACGCCGACCTGCAGGCGCACCGTGTCGCCGACGCGAAACGGCCGCACGCTGAGCAGCACGATCCCCGCGATCAGGTTGCCGAGCGTCTGCTGCGCGGCGAGGCCGAGCACGACGGCCGACGCGGAGGCGGTGATCGCGATCGCCGTCAGCGAGACGTCGGCGATCCGAAGCGCGAGCACGAGCGCGACGATCAGGCCCAGCAGGCGGGTCACGAAGCCGGCCGTCCCCGCCGTGCCGGCGTCCATGCGCCGGAACAGGATCGGGCCGAGCCCGCGGCCGATGTCGCGCGCGAGCGCCCAGCCGAGGATCAGCAGCGCGAGGACGACGAAGATCTGCAGCGCCTTCGTGCCGGCGGGGTCGGGGCACGTGCTCGAGCCGTAGACGTTCTGGAGGTGTCGCGAGATCGCGCCGCCGGGGTTGCACGACGGCAGCCCGAAGGCCTGGCCCCGGTACTCCCAGAGCAGGATCACGCCGGCGAACAGCGGCCCGAACACGAGCAGCTGCAGTCGCGCGCGGCGGATCGCGCGCGGCGTCAGGCCGAACGTGGCGCCGACCTCGAGCAGCGCCTCGCGGCGCCGGCCGGGCGCCCACCGTGGTCCCTGCTGCTTGTCGCTCGCTTGTGACAAAGCCGTGAAACCCCGGCAAGAAGGAAAGATCCGGCTGCTACCTTGGAGAAAACGACCTTAGCAACGCTGCCGGGCGGGCACCGAGGATCCGCCCCACGGAAAGGAAGGACCATGTCATACGTCGACCTGCACATCCACCTGCTGCCGGGGGTGGACGACGGCGCGGCCGATGAGCACGCGGCGCTCGAGCACGCGCGCCGGCTCGCCTGCGAGGGCGTCCGCGACGTCACCGCGACGCCGCACATCAACGGCTTTTTCCCGCTCGAGATCGCCTCGATCCCGCAGCGCGTCGAGCAGCTCGCCGCGGCCCTCGCCGAGGACGGGATCGGCGTGCGCGTGCACACCGGTGGCGAGCTCGACGCGCGCCACGCGCGCAGCCTCGGCGACGCCGACCTCGAGACGATCGCGCAGGGACCCCCCGGCAGCCGCTGGCTGCTCGTGGAGGCGCCCTTCCGCGGCATCGACGAGGAGTTCGCCGCCGACTGCGACGCGCTCGCCGCGCGCGGCTTCGGGATCGTGCTGGCGCACCCCGAGCGAGCGCGCGGCGCCGAGACGGCGCGTGGCCACGCGGCGCTGCGGGCGCTGCTGGAGGCCGGGGCGCTCGCCCAGGTCAACGTCTGCTCGCTGCTCGGCAACAACGGGCTGACCGTCCAGGAGACCGCCGTGTCGCTGCTGCGCAACGGCCTGGCCTACGTGATCGCCTCCGACGGCCACCCGGGGACGCGCGACCACACGCTGGCGCTCGGCTTCGTTCTCGCCCAGCGCGCCGGCGCCTCATCGGTCCAGGCCTGGCGGCTGACGCAGGCCAACCCCCGCTTCCTGCTGGTCAACGGCATCCCGCCGGCGCCGTCGGCGGCAACGACAGCGGCTCTCGAACTGGCTCTGGACTGACGATCAGCCACGCCCCGGGCTCACCGTGACGGGAGCCCAGGGCGCCGGCTGAGAGAGGCCCTCGTGCGCGACCCGCGGGGTCATCTTCGTCGAGAGCTCGCTGCGAGCTGGTCAGACTCGCACCGGCATTAACACCAGCGGGCGCGCCCCGCCGAGTGAAGATCCTGATAGTACCGCGCGGTGTTCACCGACTGGTCACAGAAAGGCGCGATTTGCAGCCGAATCTGTGATGCATGAATACATCGAGGGGTGAGAACCAGGGGACCCGCGCCGACCTGCGCTGCCATTCGAGCGCCTCGGCCGTGTCGCGGCTCGGGGTGCAGCGCGCACTCGGCCTGGGGGAGATCGAGGAGATCGGCGCGGTGCCGTTCACCGCCTGCGTCCCGGCGATCCCCTACGCGCCGTCGGCCGCGTTCATCGCCCGCGAGCGCGCCAAGATCCAGAGTCGCGAGGGCGAGCGCCCGCGCGTCGCGATCGTCGCCGACGGGATCGGCGCGATGCACGGCGTGACGCGCACGATCGAGGAGATCCGCGAACGCGGCGTCGACGGCTTCGAGATCGAGGGGATCGGCACCGACCGCAACGTCGACCGCCGGCTCGCCGCCGTGGCCGACGTCGAGATCCCCCACTACCCGGGCATGGAGATCGGCGTGCCGACGCTTCCCGCGGCGGTCGAGACGATCGCCGACGGACGCTACGACCTGATCCACGTCTGCGCCCCGGGGCCGAGCGGCGTCGCCGCGGCGCTGCTCGCGCGCGCGATGGAGATCCCGCTGATCGGCAGCTACCACACCGAGCTCGCGGCCTACGCGGGCCTGCGAAGCGGCGACCCGCAGCTCGAGATGACGGCGGCGATGGTCGTCGCCGCCTTCTACGCGCAGTGCCGGAGCGTCCTCTCGCGGAGCGCCGCCGCCGACGAGGCGCTCGCCCAGCTCGGAATTGCCAGCGAGCGGATCATCCGCTGGGACCGCGGCGTCGACACCGGCCGCTTCGACCCGCGCCTGCGCGAGCAGTCGCGGCTCCCGGGCGAGCTGCGCGTCCTCTACCCGGGGCGCGTCAGCAAGGAGAAGAACATCGACCTGCTCGCCGACGCGTTCCTGCTCGCCCACGCGCGCGACCCGCGCCTGCGCCTGGCGATCCCCGGCGGAGGTCCGGAGCTTGCGCGGATCCACGAGCGGCACGGGGAGAACGTGACATTCCTCGGCTGGCTCGAGGGCGCCGAGCTGGCCGTCGCCTACGCGAGCGCCGACATGTTCTGCTTCCCGAGCGAGACCGACACCTTCGGCCAGGTCGTGCTCGAGGCGCAGGCCAGCGGCCTGCCGGTGGTGGCCGTCGACAGCGGCGGCCCGCGCGAGCTGATCAAAGACGGCGTCGACGGCCTGCTCGTGCCGCCGTCCGCCGAGGCCCTGGCCGACGGGCTGCTCGCCCGCGCCGCCTCGCCGCGACAGCGCGACCGGCTCGCAACAGCCGCGCGGCGCGCCGTCGCCGCGCGAACCTGGGAGCGTGCCCTCGAGCGGCTCTCCGACGGCTACCACGGCACGCTCGGCCTGGCGCGCGCAGGCGAGGCGGTCCGCGATGCGGCATGAGCGCCAGCTCGCCGTCGCCGTCCACGACATCGAGCCCGCCACCTTCGAGCGAGCGGCGCTGATCCGCGACTGGCTCGCGGACCTCGGCGTCGACCGTGTGACGCTGCTCGTGATCCCCGCCGCCGACCTCCATCCCCTGTCTGACCGTCGACCTGAGGTTGCGAGTTGGCTGGTCGAGTGCGCCGAGCACGGCGAGCACGGATTTCACCATCTCCAGTCGCCGCGGCGCGGCTTCAACCCGCGCACCGCGGTGGCCCGCGAATCACCGGAGTTCGTCGGCCTCGATCGCCCCCAGACCGTGCGGGCGCTCGACGCCGGCCGGCGGATCCTCAAGCTCGCCGGACTCGAGCCGCGCGGCTTCGTCGCCCCGGCCTACGCCTACACGCGCGACCTGCGCGAGTCGCTGCGCACGCGCTTCGTGTGGTGGGCGGGGGCGTGGGCGCTCCACCCGACGCGCAGCGGCGCACATCAGCAGCTCAGCGCCCCGCCGGTCGCGCTCGCGGCGGCCGGGCCGCTGCGCAGGTCCCTCTCACCGGCGCTGCTGCGGGCCGTCGGCCGCCTAGCCGGCACCACCCTGCGCGTCGATGTCCATCCACGCGACCTCGCCTCGCCACGCCACATCCTCGCGCTGGAGGCGGTGATTCGCCACGCGACCCCCCGGCGTGAGTGCGTCACATTCGACGACCTGGCCTCCGCGGCCTAGAAACAACCGTTGCACATAAGCACGCGCCTGCGTGATACAACGCGCCAGGCATGCAACTGAATCGTGTCCGCCGGACGGCGCTCGTCGTCGCGGTTGTGGGCGCCGTCGGGGCGATCGCCGCCACAGCGGGCGCCGCGCCGGGCGGTGCCGGGATCTCAAACGGCCCGTCGTCCGTGCTGAACGGGGGTTCGTCCTTCGCCTCCGGCCAGAGCGGCCCGACCGGCTCGACTGGCGCCAGCGGGCCGACCGGAGCCACCGGCACGACCGCTTCGACGGGACCGACCGACGGCGGCGCTCCCAGCCCGGTCCCGAGCGCGCCCGACACGAGCACCGCGCCGGCCTCGCCGGCCGCCGTGGCGGGGCCGACCGGACCGACCGGACCGGCGAGCGTGCCGCTCGGAAGCGGCACCGGAATCGGCCGCGGCCACCGCCACCACCACCATCATTCGACGCCGGCGCCCGCGATCGCCCTCGGCGCCTCACAGCCGCAGACCGCGTCGCTGCTCAGGCACTCGAGGCACCACCACCACCGTGGCCTGAGCGGCCCGACGGCACCGCCGCCGTCGCTGTTCTCGGGTGCCAACCCGCTCGCCGGGGTGCTGCCCGGGTCCTGGAGCGACCCGTTCATCGTGCCTGGCGGGGCCGAGGTCCCGCAGTTCTACGTCGAGAGCTTCCACATCCCGCCGTTCCTGCTGGCGATCTACCAGGCGGCCGCGTCCGCCTACGGCGTCCCCTGGCAGGTGCTCGCCGCGATCAACGAGGTCGAGACCGACTACGGCACGAACCTCGACGTCTCCTCGGCCGGGGCGATCGGCTGGATGCAGTTCCTGCCATCGACGTGGAAGCGCTACGGAGTCGACGCGAGCGGGTCCGGCGCGCGCGATCCCTACAACGCCGCCGACGCGATCTTTGCCGCGGCGCGCTATCTCGCCGCGGCGGGCGCCGCGCGCAACCTGCCGCACGCGATCTTTGCCTACAACCACTCGCACGCTTACGTCCAGTCGGTCCTCGACCGCGCGGAGCTGCTCGCCGGCGAGCCCAGCGCGCTGCTGAGCTCGGTCACCGAGCTCGCCGAGGGCGACTTCCCGGTGCAGCTGCGCTACCACGCGAGCTACCGGCCGGCCTACCTCGGCGCCGCCAACGCCCCAGCCGGGGTGACGGCGTCCGCCGGCGGCACGGCCCCCGCTCCGGAGCTCGTCGGCGCCGCCGCCGGCCCCCGCCGCACGCCGATCGCCGAGATCTACGCCGACTCGCATGCCGCGGTCGTCGCCGTCCAGGACGGCACCGTCACGGCGATCGGTCGAAACCGCGCACTCGGCCGCTACATCGTCGTGCGCAACGCCTTCGGCGACCGCTTCACCTACGGCCATCTGGCGTCGATCTCGCCCTGGTATCCGGCCCCCCGCCGCCCGCGTGCGAGCGCCGCGATCCTGTCCGCCGCCGTGCCCGCCGCGCTGGCCGCCGGCCCGCGGCCAAGCGGTGCGCCCGCCACCGCGGGCGCCCAGCGCCTGGGCCACGCGCCGCCCGCAACGCTGTTTGGCGCCCGCCGCCACGCGCTCAGCGCGCCTGCCGCGCCGCAGGCGCCGCTCGTGGCAACCATCAACCTGGCGTCGAGGCCCAGCGCCGCGACGCTGATCCCGAGCTTCGCGCAGATCAACCGCGCGCTCGCGACCAGCCGCCGCCACGTGCTGAGCCGCCGCCGCGCCGTCCAGCTGCTCAAGCGCTACTTCACGGGCACCTTCGGCCTGGCGCTCTCGCAGCTTCAGCTCGCGCGCCTGCACGTCGGCTCACACGTGCTGGCGGGCACGATCCTCGGCCGGCTGGCCGCCACGCGCCGCCCGCACCTGATCTTCGAGGTTCACCCCGCGGGCGCCGGTGACGCGCTGATTGACCCGCGGCCGTTCCTCGATTCCTGGTCGCAGCTCGAGACGCTCGAGCTGCACCGCGACAGCTTTGCCGCGCTCCCCTTCTACGGCCCCAACCTGCACGCCCGCCGCGTCGGGCCGACGCTGCTGGCCAGCCAGGTCGACCTCGAGCGGATCGTGCTCGAGGACACGCGGATCTCGCTGGCCGCCTGCGAGCGATCGGCGATCGCCGGCGGCAACGTCGACCGCCGCGTCCTCGCGATGCTCGAGGTGCTCGTCCTGCACGGCATCGACCCGACCGTTTCCGGCGCGTGGTGCTCCTCCGACGCGCGCGCGCGCCGCTCGACGCCCGCGCTGCTGAAGACCGGCAACGCGGTGACCCTGACGGCGCTCGACGGGCGCCCCGCCGTGGCGACGGCGGCGTCCGTCGCCGAGCACGCGCTGACGGCGCTTCCTCGCCGCGCGCGCCCGTCGCTCAGCGAGCGGCTCGTGCCGGGCGGGCTCGTGATCTCGTTCGCGCCGCAGTCGCAGTCGCAGCCGCTGGCGGTCGAGGCGTCGTTCACCTCCGGCTTCGCGCTCTCGAACTCCCGCTGGGCGCAGCTCGACGCCCGCCTCCAGCAGATCCAGGAGCCGCACGTTCCGACGGCTGTCTCGACCGCGGCGCTTCGCCCGGTCCGCCGCGCCTCCCGCGCGCGCCGCTAGCGCCGCCGGCGCAGCCCGATCCCCTCGAGGATGTGGGCCACGGTCTCGCAGGCGTCGACCGCGGCTTCGAGCGATTCGAAGATGTCGCGCCAGCGGATGACGACCATCGGGTCGGTGCCGCTGGCGAACAGCGAGGCGACGGCGTCGCGGCGCAGGCGGTCGCCCTCGTTCTCGAGGCGGTGGATCTCGACCAGGTGCGGGGCCACGTCGGCGCCGCCCCTCAGGCATCCGAGCGCCTGCGAGACCTGCTCGGCGGCGCCGACGAGAACGTCCGCGAGCTCGATCGCCTGCTCCATCGTCGCCTCGACGGCGTACAGCCCGAGCGTGTCAGCCACCTGCTCGGCGTGGTCGACGATGTCGTCGAGCGCCGTCGCCAGGCGGTGCCCCTCGGAGGCGTCGAACGGCAGTCGCGCGCGATGCCCGTCGGCGAGGCGGTGGATGATGTCGTGGGTGATCCGATCGCCCTCGTGCTCGCACTGGCGGACGTCCGCGGCGAGCGTGGCGCGCTCGGGGTAGTCGGCGAGCAGGTCGCGCAGCAGCAGCGCGGTGCGGACGACGTTGCGGCCCGATTCGGCGAGCAGCTCAAGCAGGGTGTCATCCGCCGTCCGGCGCAACAGCGACATGATCCGCCAACACTACGCGTCCCGCGCGAGCTCCGCGTTTCCTTCACGACATCTTCACGACTGAATCACAGCTTCTTCACCCGCCGGACTCCGATACGCGCGAGCCTGCTTCGGCTATGCCCGAGGGCGGCGATCCCACGCAGCCGATCCGCGTCGACGATCTCGAGATCACACCGGGAGAGGGGCTGGTTCGCGCCGCCGGGCAGGTCATGACGCTCTCGGTGCGCGAGTTTCAGCTGCTTTGTGGCGATCGTCGAGCACACCGGTGGGATCGTCGGCCGCGGGGAGCTCTGCCGGGTCGTCTGGGGGCGCGAGCTGCGCCCGGGCGACCGATCTGTCGACGTCTACGTCAGCAAGCTGCGCGCGAAGCTCGAGGCCGCCGTGCCCTCGCGTCGCTACATCCACACCCACCCGAGCTTCGGCTACCGCTTCCAGCCGGAGGAGGTGGCGATCGCCGAAGGCGACCGCTAGCCTGCGGATGACGCAAGGAGACAGCCGCACAGACATGCCCACCCTCCGGTCGGCCACCCCCAGCACACGCTCGCGATTCCACGAGGAGCTCCGCGACCTCGAACGTCGCGCGCTTGGCGGGACCGACATCGTCCTCGAGCAGCTCGACCGCACGCTCGAGGCGCTCGCCCACCAGGACGTCGAGCTGGCGTCGATGGTGATCGCCGACGACGATCGCGTCGACGGCCGCTACCTCGAGGTCCATCAGGGGATCCTCTCGCTGCTCGCGCGCCAGGCGCCGGTCGCCGGCGACCTGCGCCTCGTCGCCGCCCTGCTGCACGTGATCGTGCGCATCGAGCGGATGGGCGACCAGTGCGTGAACATCTGCAAGCTGCTGCCGCTGTCGGGCCACGAGCCGCCGACGCGACCCGAGATCCTCGAGCTGCTTCTGCGAATGGGCCAGATCGCGCGCTCGGAGGTCTCGCAGGCGCGGCGCTCGTTCGAGTTGCGCGACGTCGCCCTCGCCGAGGACCTCATCCGCCAGGACCGCGAGGTCAACCAGATCCAGCGCGACATCTTCCGCATGGCGATCGAGGCCGGCGACGACGTCGACAGGCGCGAATGGGCGATGCACATGACGCTCGTCGCGCGCGCGATCGAGCGGATCGGCGACAACGCGGTCGACATCGGCGAGCAGACGGCGTTCGTCGTCAGCGGCCTGTTCCCGGAGTTCACGCTGCCGGCCCACGTTCCGCTCTCCTGAGCCGCGCCGGCGCCGCGGATGTGAACATCCGGTGACCTTCCCCCACGCCGGGCCGGGCGCCCGCCTAGAATCCGCCGTGGATGGTCGAGCACGGTTCCGCGACGGAGGAGCTCATGTCGGCCGAGCAGGCCGTGAGCGCGGGCAATTCGCTGACGCTGCGCGTCGCTGTGCTCGACCGCGACTCCGGCTTCCTCGCCGTCCTCGGCAAGCGGCTCGAGCGCGCCGGCTGGGAGTACAGGGTGCTCGGATCCTCGGTGCCGCCCGAGACGATCGTCCCGATGCGCCTCAGCGCGATCGTCGTCGACCTCGCCGTGCTCGGACCGAGCTGCTGGGAGTGGCTCGAGCGCCTCTGCGCCGCACTGCCCGAGCTTGGCGTCATCGTCTGCACCGGCAGCTCGACGGTCGCCCAGCGAGTCCGCGGACTGCGTCTCGGCGCCGATGACTGGCTCACCAAGCCCTGCCACCCGGAGGAGCTGATCGCGCGCGTCGAGTCGGTCGTCCGCCGCCGGCGCCGCCTTGAGAGCTCGTCCGCCGCGGAGCCGCTGCTGGCCGGCGAGGTCGAGATCCTGCGCGAGCAGTACCAGGCCTTCGTGCGCGGCTCGAGCATCGATCTGACGCGCCGCGAGTTCGAGCTGATCGAGCTGCTCGCGGCTTCGGGCGGGCGCGTGCTCGAGCGCGAGTTCATCTACCAGCGCCTCTGGGGCTACGCGATGGTGCGCGGCGACCGCTCGGTCGACGTCTTCGTGCGCAAGCTGCGCCAGAAGCTCGAGCGGGTCTCCCCCGACTGGCGCTACATCCACACCCACTTCGGCATCGGCTATCGCTTTGCGGCGGAGCCGGTCGGCGGGACGATGCTCCCGGAGCCCGCCGTGCTCGAGTCAGACCCCAGCGACGAGCTCGATCTCGCTCGGGCGTAGCAGCTCGACGAGCTGGCTGCCGCGGATCGCGGCCAGCCCGCCCTTCTTCATCTCGATCCGCGCGCCCGTCAGCGCCCCGACGAGGTGCGAGAGGTCGGGCTCGTGCCCGACGAGCAGAAGCGACGCGCCGGCGGCGGTTGCGGCAAAGAGCTCCGCGCTGTCGCGCTCGTCGAAGCCGTCCGACAGCGGCTCATGGACGACCGGCTCGAGTCCGAGCTCGGCGCAGGCCAGGCGTGCGGTCTCGAGCGCGCGAACGCGCGGACTCGCGTAGACGTGGTCGAAGCGCACGCCAAGGCGCGCGAGCGCGAGCCCCGCCGCCCGCGACTGCCGCTCGCCGCGAGGCGTCAGGCGGCGATCGAAGTCATCGCGGGTCCCATGCGGCTCCGCCTCTCCGTGGCGGAGCAGCCAGATCGTCCTTGCCACGCGTGCGAGCCTATAGCCTCAAGGCCATGATCTGCGGTTGCATCGACATCGGCTCGAACACGACGCGCCTGCTCGTCGCCGAGCCCGCCGACGGGCGCCTGCGCGAGCTGCTTCGCCAGCGCGCCTTCACGCGGATCGCGAAGGACCTGCGCCGCGACGACCGCATCGCGCCGAAGAAGATCGCCGAGGTCGCCGACGTCGTGGCGACGCAGGTGCGCCTCGCCCGCGAGCTCGGCACCGAGGAGATCCGCGCCGTCGCCACGGCGGCGATCCGCGAGGCCGCCAACCAGGAGGAGTTCACGCGCGCGATCGCCAAGAGCTGCGGCGTCTCGGTCGAGGTCCTCAGCGACGAGGAGGAGGCGCGGCTCGCCTTCGTCGGCGCGACGAGCGCGCTCGACCACCCGCCCGACGGCGACATCGCGGTCATCGACGTCGGCGGCTCGTCCTCTGAGATCGCCATCGGCACGATCGCGCACGGCGTGCGCGCCTCCAGCTCGTTTCGGATCGGGTCGGGCTTCTTGGCCGACTCATACCTCCACCGCGACCCGCCGACGATCGACGAGCTGCAGCGCGTCCGGGCCCACGTCGCCGGGGTCTTCGAGGGCTTCACGCTGCCGACGCCCGAGCTCGCCGTCGCGGTCGGGGGCAGCTCGACGTCGTTGCGTCGGCTCGTCGGCGGCGTGCTCGACCACGAGTCGCTCGAGCGCGGGCTGCGGATCCTGGCGACGACGCCGAGCGACGACGTCGCGCGGGCGTTCGAGATGGAGGCCGAGCGGGTTCGCCTGCTGCCCGCCGGGATGCTCGTGCTGGAGGAGATCTCAGACCGCCTCGAGCGACCGCTGATGGTCGGGCGCGGCGGGCTGCGCGAGGGCGTGATCCTCGAGATGCTGATGGAGGCCGGATGGAGCGCTTGACGGCCCTCGAGCAGGCCGCCCGAGAGGTCCTCGCGGACCGCTCCGCGGGCGTCTTCAAGCACGACCGTCGCGAGGTTCTCGACCTGCGCGAGATCGAGGGCGTGCACCGGATGCGCGTCGCGACGCGCAGGCTGCGCGCGGCGCTCGAGGTCTTCGCGCCGGCGCTCGACCGCGCCCGCGGCAAGGGCGCTCTGCGCGGCGTCAAGGTCCTCGCGGAGGCGCTCGGTGAGCGGCGCGACCGCGACGTGCAGCTCGAGCGCCTCGAGGCGCTCCACGCCGAGACGCTCGGCGCCGAGCGGCGCGCGGTGGACATCCTCGCCGCCGAGCTCCGCGCCGAGCAGCAGCGAGCCAACGCCGACCTCGCCAAGGCGCTGCGGCGCGCGAGACTCAAACGACTCAAGCGTCGCCTCGCGGAGCTGATCGGATGAGAGCGCACCCGGTCGCGGGGCTTCGGCCGAGCATGACGCTCGAGGCCGCCGCGCGCCGTGTCGTCGCCGTGCGCACCGCCGAGCTGTTCGCGTTCGTCCCGGAGGCGCTCGAGGAGCATTCGGTGACGGTGATGCACGACATGCGGATCGCCTCCAAGCGGTTGCGCTACCTGCTCGAGCTGGTCGGCTTCTGCCTCGGCGACGTCGCTGACGAGGCGCGCTCGCGCGCTCGCGACCTTCAGGAGGTGCTCGGCGAGGTCCACGACTGCGACGTGATGCTCGAGCGGATCGCCGCGAGCCGCGAGCTCGAGCCCGAGGGATTCGACGCGCTCGCCGCACGCACGCGCGCGCGACGCGCCGAGGAATTCGCGCGGTTTCTGGCGCTGTGGGGCGAGATCGAGGACTCCGGGCTGCGCGACAGGCTTCTTGCGACCACGTTCTATTCACCTCCGCTGCGGGCGCTGAGCGCATAATCCCTCGTTGCGATGAGCGCCACCGAGGAGATCGCCGACAGCGTCGAGCCACAGCCCGGCGACCCTGAGGACTACTTCAACCGCGAGCTCTCCTGGCTCGACTTCGACATGCGCGTGCTCGAGCTCGCGGAGGACCCGTCGGTCCCGCTGCTCGAGCGGACCAAGTTCGCCTCGATCTACTCCTCGAACCTCGACGAGTTCTTCATGGTCCGCGTCGCCGGCCTGCACGACCAGATCGAGGCCGGCGTCGAGCGCGTCAGCATCGACGGGCGCACGCCGGCGCAGACGCTCGAGACGGTCCGCGAACGCGTCCTTGCCAACGGGGCGCGGCTGTCGCGCTGCGTGTCGGAGGCGCTTCTTCCGGCGCTCGCCGAGCACGGGATCGTCGTCAAGCGCGTCAGCGACGCCAGCGACTCCGAGCGAGCGGAGCTCGCCAACCACTTCCGGCGGGTGATCTTCCCGGCGCTGACGCCTCTGGCCGTCGGCCCGGGCCAGCCGTTCCCCTACATCTCGAACCTCTCGCTGAGCCTCGGCGTGGTCGCACGCGACCCCGACAGCGGTCACACCACGTTCGCGCGCGTGAAGGTGCCGACCGAGGTGCTGCCGCGCTTCGTCGCACTCGGCGAGGGCGGGGCCTCGGTGCTGCTCGAGGACGTGATCGCGAACCATCTCGACTCGCTCTTCCCGGGCATGGAGATCGCCGACTACGACTTCTTCCGCGTCACCCGCGACGCCGACCTCGCGATCTCAGACGAGGCCGACGACCTGCTCCAGGCCGTCGAGGACGAGCTTCGCCGCCGCCGCCTCGGCGAGGTCGTGCGCGTCGAGGTCGGGGCGCGGATATCGGCGCGGCTGCTCGGCGAGCTGACGACCGCGCTCGACGTGTCGCCGCGCGACGTCTATCGCGTCGAGGGGATGCTCGATTTGACCGGGCTGCTCGAGCTAACGCGCCTGCCCGGCTTCGCTGAGCTTCGCGACGCGCCCTACACGCCGGTCGTCTACCCGCGCGTGCTCGGCGACGAGCGCCGGCCGGACGTGATGGGCGCGATGCGCCACGGCGACCTCCTCGTCCACCACCCCTACGACTCCTTCGCGAGCTCGGTCGAGCGCTTCGTCGAGCAGGCCGTCAACGACCCGCAGGTGCTCGCGATCAAGCAGACGGTCTACCGCACGAGCGACGACTCGACGCTCGTCCCGGCGCTGATCCGCGCGGCCGAGCGCGGCAAGCAGGCGGTCTGCCTCGTCGAGCTCCAGGCGCGCTTCGACGAGCGCACGAACATCCACTGGGCGAAGGCGCTCGAGCAGGCCGGCGTCCACGTCGTCTACGGCCACCCGGCGCTCAAGACCCACGCCAAGTGCGTCCTGGTCGTCCGCCGCGAGGGCGACGGCGTGCGCAACTACGTCCACATCGGCACCGGCAACTACCACTCGGCGACGGCCCGCCTGTACACCGACTTCGGGCTGTTCACGACCGACGAGGCGATCGGCTCGGACGTCGCCGAGCTGTTCAACTACCTGACCGGCTTCGGACGGCCGTCGAGCTACCGCAAGGTGCTCGTCGCACCCGGCTACCTGCGCAACGCGATCCTCGGCGAAATCGCCGCCGCGACCGACGCCCATTCGCCCGACAGCCCGTCGCGGATCGCGCTCAAGCTCAACGCGCTGGTCGACGGCGCCTGCATCGACGCGCTGTACGCGGCCTCGCAGGCCGGCGTGCGGGTAGACCTGAACGTGCGCGGCATCTGCTGCCTGCGTCCGGGCGTCGAGGGGCTCTCGCAGAACGTCAGCGTCGTCTCGGTCGTCGGACGCTACCTCGAGCACTCCCGGATCTACGCCTTCCAGTACGCCGGCGCGCAGAAGGTCTACATCTCGTCGGCCGACCTGATGCCGCGCAACCTCAACAACCGCGTCGAGCTGGCCGTCCCGATCGAGGATCCCGGGCTGCGAACGCAGGTGCTCGACGTCCTCGACCTCTGCCTCGCCGACAACCTCAACGCCTGGGACCTTCGCGGCGACGGCGCCTGGGTGCGCCGTCATCCGCGCGACGGCGAGCGGATGATCAGCGCGCAGGGCGAGCTGATGCGCCGCCACAGCGCCGCGGCCGAGTGAGCCTGCGCTCGGGCGGCTCCGCGCGGAGCCGCCCGACGCCGAGGCGCTGGCGCTTCGCCGCGCTGCCCTCCAGGACCACCTTGGGCGGGGCGCTGCCAAGCCGCGTGTTGGCTCCGTAGCGGTCGCCCCTGCAACCCCACGGGCGGCCGAGGTCGTAGGGACCGGAGATGTACTGCGTGACGCTAGCCGTCGCGGTCGGCGCGGCCCTGGTCCCGCCGAGCGTCGCCGTCGCCGTCGCGTAGGTGACGGTCAGAATCGGGTCCACGCGCGGCTCGCGGCAGACGCTGTCGTGCCCGGCGATCGTGAGCTGTCCCGTGATCACCTCGAACGGCGCCGGGGCCTGCCCGGTGCAGTTGACCTGGACGCCGGGCACGAACGCGTTGCAGGAGAAGCCGTCGACGGCTGAGGGCACGCCCTTCAGCGCGACGACCGGGGCCTGGTCGAAGTAGCGGATCTGGTGGGGCTCGGTGTCGATCTGGTAGCCGCTGATCGGGCCGTCGCAGGAGAACTGGTACTCGACCTGGGACCCGGCGACGCCCTGCTCCGCGGTGCCCTTCTGGATGTGGCCGGCGCAGCTGTAGCTGTTCGGGTCGTCGCTGGGAGCGGCTCCGGTGGCGCCGGTTGTGCTGTCGGCGGCGCGGGTCAGGCCGTGGGCCTGCCCGAGCGACGGGGCGAGCACCGGCAGCGCGGCGGCGAGCGCGGCGACGCCGAGCGCGGCGACTACCCGCCGGTGGGCGCGAGTTGGTCTGGGCAAAGTGTCCTCCTGGTCGGGTGTGGCCGTCGGCTGAAACCTCATAAACCCCATTGATATTGTAGTCATTATGCTAAACTCGCCGGCTTGTGCAAACCCAGAATGGAGCCCGCCAGCAGATGCGCAGACGACGTCACCTCACCGCCGCCACACTCGCAGTGATCGCCGCCCTGGCAGCGGTTCCGGCCGCCTATGCCGCGAGCACGATCTCGATGTCGGGTGCGACCGCCTCGTTCCCGCTGCTCGAGCTGCTGGCCGGCAGGTACTCCTCGCTCCGCCACGGCAGCGTCCACTTCAAGATCTCCCAGGGCGGCGCGAGCGTCGGCATCGCGGACGCCGCCGCGGGCCGCGTGAGCATCGGCAACTCCTCGCGCGCGCCGCAGACAGGTGACCCGTCGGGCCTGTACTTCTACCCGATCGCCAAGTACTTCGTGTGCATCGTCACGAACTCCTCGAACAAGCTGGCGAACCTGACGGGCGCTCAGGCGCAGCAGATCTTCACGGGCAAGATCCGCAACTGGAGCCAGGTCCCGGGCGCCACCGCGACGGGGCCGATCGACGTCTACAGCCGCACGTCCGTCGCCGGCGTGCTGACGACGTTCCAGAACACGCTGCTCGCCTCCGGCAAGGTCGGCTCGTTCGCGACCCAGGAGGCAAGCGAGGGCCTGATGCAGAACGCGGTCAAGAAGGACGCCTCGGGGATCGGCTTCCTGTCGGACTACTTCGCCCTGGCCAAGGGCGTCAACGCGGTCGGCTACGCGGGCACGGCCTGCGACGTCGCCAACGTCGTCAGCGGCGCCTACCCGGGCGTCTCGGACTTCTACGAGGTGACCAAGGGTCCGGCCTCCGGGCAGAACCAGGCCTTCATCCACTGGATCCAGAGCAGCGCAGCCGCCAGGAAGATCATCCAGAGCAACTGGATCCCGCTCGGCAAGATCCAGCCGGTTGTCAAGAGCGCCTAGTCTCAGCGCGGGATTGCGCTCGCGGCGCAGCGACGACCGTGCCGAGCGGCTGCTCGGCACGGTCGCCTGCCTGACCTTCGTCGGGATCGTGCTGATGGTCGTCTTCGTGACGCAGCGCGCCGCGCCGACCTTCTCGCACGAGGGCCTCTCGTGGCTCGGCGCGGGCGGCGACGTCGACGCCCAGATCGGCGCGATGGCGAACGGGGCCGCGAGCATCCACGTGCGGGTCTGGCCGCTGATCTACGGATCGCTGCTGACCAGCGGGCTGGCGGTGCTGCTCGCGCTGGCGATCTCGCTGCTCACGGCGATCTTCATCGTCGACCTGGCGCCGCGGCGGCTGCGGGGTCTGATGCTGCCGGTGATCCGGCTGCTGGCGTCGGTGCCGTCGGTCATCTACGGGCTGATCGGGATCCTCGTGCTGGTGCCGTTCGTCGGCAACGACCTGATCACGGCGGGCCAGAAGGAGTCCGTGATCAACGTGATCCAACTCACCGGCGCCGGGCTGCTCGTCTCGGTCGCGATCCTCACCGTGATGGTCACGCCGATCATCACGGCCCTGACGATCGAGGCGCTCGCCGCGGTCCCGCGCTCCTGGCACGAGGGCGCCGTCGCGCTCGGGCTCAATCCGGTCCGCGCGACGATCGCCGTCTCGCTGCGCGCGATCCGCCCGGCGATCGTCGCCGCGACCGCGCTCGCGGCGGCGCGCGCGCTCGGCGAGGCGATCGCCGTCGACATGGTCTCGGGGGGCAAGGCGTTCAGCCCCAACCTCGCCGATGGTGTGATCTTCGTCTACGAGCCGCTGCGGACGATGGCATCGACGATCATCGACCAGGGCGAGAACCTGTCGGTGCCGGCGGTGCGCTCGACGGTCTACGCGCTGGCGTTGCTGTTGATGTTCTCGGGGCTCGTGCTGTCGGTCGCCTCGCGCCTGATCCGCAGATCGCTGCGCAAGTACGAGCTGAGCAGCTGATGGTCGCCGGCGAGTCGACCCAGCCGCCGCAGCTCAGCGCCCGCCGCCGTCGCGCCGGCCGGCGCTCCGCTGTTCGAAGCTGGCGCCTGCGCGACCAGGTCGTCTGGCTGCTGGCATGGCTCGCCGGGACGATGCTGTGCCTGGTGGCGGGCTCGATCGTCGTCTTCCTGGCGATCAAGGGGATCGCCTACCTGCGCCCGTCGCTGCTCGTCCGCAGCCCGAGCCCGTCGGCCAATCAGTCGGGCTCGGGCGGGTTCCTCGACCCCCTGATCGGGACCCTCACGATGGCCGCGATCGGCACCGTCGTCGCCACACCGCTGGCGGTGGCGACGGCGCTGTGGATCGTCGAGTATGGGCGCCCGCGGCGCCTCGCCGGGCTCGTCGAGACGGCGGTCGAGATCGTCGCCGCCACGCCCGACATCGTCCTCGCGATCTTCGGCCTCGCGCTGTTTCAGTTCGGGATCTTCGCGCCGCTGTCGTTTCGGGCGAGCAGCGGCGGCGTCTACGGTCGCTCGTTCCTCGCGGCGGGGCTGATGATGTCGCTGATCGCGCTGCCGCTGACCTACGCGGCGACTCGCAACGCGCTGCGCGCCGCCCCGAGCCAGTTGCGCGAGGCCTCCTACGCGCTCGGCAAGACCCGCGTCGCGACGATCCGCCGCGTGCTGCTGCCGAAGGTCCGCTCCGACATCGCGACCGGCGCGACGCTCGGGCTCGGGCGGATCATCGGCTCCACGGCGATCGTCGTGCTGCTGCTTGGCGCGAGCCTCCAGAACAGCCCGCAGGGCGGCGTGCCGCTGCTCGGCTTCCTGCGCGGGACGGGATCGACGCTGACGAGCTACATCTTCGAGAACTCGCCGTCGGGTGAGGGCAACGCGCCCCAGAAGGCGTACGCGGCCGCGTTCGTGCTGATCCTGATCGTCCTGATCCTCAACGCCGCCGTCGCCCGGATCGCGCGCGTGGGCTCCGGCGCCGCCGCGACGGCGGGGCGCCTGAGCCTGTGACCGCCTTCGCGCGCGCTTGCCATCGACCCGCCCGATACGCCACAATGTCGATAATGTCGATCAATCCGCTGATCATTGAGCCACCGATGATGATCGCCCCCGGCGCTCTGCGCGCCGTGGAGCAGCAGCCGGCGGGTCCCGAGCGGATGCGCCTTCACGACGTCAGCGTCTTCTACGACGATGTCGCGGCCGTGCGCGGCGCATCGCTGTCGATCCGCCAGGGCGAGGTGCTCGCGCTGATCGGCCCGTCGGGATGCGGGAAGACGACGCTGCTTCGCACGCTCAACCGCCTCACCGAGCTGACGCCGGGGGCAACCCACAGCGGCCACATAACCCTCGACGGGGATGACATCGACCGCCTCGAGGACACCAAGCTTCGGGCGCGCGTGTCGATGGTCTTCCAGCAGCCGAACCCGTTCCCGATGTCGGTCTTCGACAACGTCGCGTTCGCGCTGCGCGAGCAGGCGCGAAGGCGTCCGCGACGGCGCGAGCTCGAGCCGCTCGTGATCGGGGCCCTCGAGCGGGCCGGGCTCTACGGGGAGATCCGCACGGCCCTCGACCGACCGGCGCTGCGCCTCTCCGGCGGCCAGCAGCAACGGCTCTGCATCGCCCGAGCGATCGCCACCGATCCCGAGATCCTGCTGATGGACGAGCCGTGCTCGGCGCTCGACCCCCGCTCGACGGCCGTGATCGAGGAGCTGATCCGCTCGCTGCGCGACGAGCTGGCGATCGTGATCGTCACCCACAACCTCCAGCAGGCGCGGCGCATCGCCGACCGCGTCGCGTTCATGTACCTGGGCGATGTGGTCGAGGAGGGCAGCGCCGAGGAGATCTTCGCCGCGCCGGCGCAGGAGCGAACGCGCGAGTACGTCGCCGGCGCGTTCGGATGATTCGCGCGAGCCTCGCGCTCGCGGCCGCCGCAGCGCTGCTCGCAACCGCTTGTGAGACGACCCAGGAGCGCAGCGCGCTGATCGGCCGCTCGCTCGGGCACCAGAGCGCCGCCGCCGGCACCCTCAAGCTCGGCGTCGCCAATCGGGCGGTGCGAGTGCTGCGCAGCGTCGTCGTCCGCGCCGGGGGCCAGTCGGCGGTGGCCGTCGAGCTGTCCAATCCGAGCGCCGTCGCCCAGGTCTCCTTCCCGGTCCTGATCACGGTGCGCGACGCGCACGGGCGGACGGTCTACCGAAACGACACCGCGGGCATCGAGCCCTCGCTGCAGACCTTCGCGCTGCTGCCGGCGCATGCCAGCGAGTGGTGGGTCGACAACGAGGTTCTGGCCGCCTCGCCGGCGTCGGTCGGCGTCGCGGTCGGCGCCTCGGCGGCGGCGGCGGTACCGCGCACGACGCCGCTGATCGCGACCAGCGCGGCGAGCGCGAGCGCGAGCTTCCCCGGCCCCCACGTCTCGGCGACGCTCACCAACCGCTCGGCGATCGCCCAGCATGCGCTCGCCGTCTACGCCGTGATCCTCAACGGCGGCCGCGTCGTCGGCGCCGGGCGCGCGATCGTCGCCGAGCTGCGCGCGGGTGCCTCAACCGCCGTGGTGATCCCCGTAATCGGCTCTGTGGACGGCCGTACGATCTCGCTGACAACTGCGCCGGGGCAGCTGCGCTGACCTCTAGGCTATCGGCGGTGCCCGGGTCGATCAGACTCTGCGCGGCGCTGGCCGTCGCTACGACGCTCGCCGCGGTCGGTGCCCTCGCCGCCGAGGCCTCGGCCCCGCGACTGACGGACTGGCCGGAGTTCGGGCTGAACCCGCAGCGCACGAACGCGACCGCCGAGGCGACCGGCATCAGCGCCGCCAACGTCTCGCGTCTGCGCGCGCGCGCCGTCGCGCTGCCCGGCACGGTGGACAGCTCGCCGATCTACCTGCACGGCGTCGAGGTCGCCGGCGCCACGCACGACACGATCTTCGTGACGACGACCTACGGGATCACGCTCGCGATCGATGCCTCGAGCGGACGGGTCCTGTGGCGCTTCACGCCGCCCGGCATCGCGCGCTGGCGCGGCAGCGGGCAATTCACGACGGCGAGCCCGGTCGCCGACCCCGGTCGCGCCTTCGTCTACTCGGCCTCCCCCAACGGCGAGGTCCACAAGCTCGCCGTCGCCACTGGCCGCGAGCAGGCGGGCTGGCCGGTCAGGATCACGACGGATCCCGGCCACGAGAAGCTGACCGCGTCGCTGAACGTGACCGGCAGCCTGCTGCTGGCGAGCACCGGCGGCTACTTCGGCGACGCTCCGCCCTACATCGGCCACGTCGTCGCGATCGATCGAAGCAGCGGCCACATCACCGCCGTCTTCAACAGCCTGTGCTCCAACCGGCGCCGGATCGTGGCCGCCTCGACCTGCCGCGCGAGCGACTCGGCGATCCTCTCGCGAAGCGGCCCGGTCGTCGAGCCGGGCGGGGTGCGCGTGCTGATCTCGACCGGCAACGGTCCCTACAACGGGCGCACCGACTTCGGCGACAGCGTGATCGAGCTGACGCTGCCGGACCTGGCCTTCCGCCAGGCCTACACGCCGGTCGACCAGGCGAAGCTGAACAGCGGCGACATGGACCTCGGCTCGGGCTCGCCGGCGGTGCTGCCGGGCGACCTCGCCTGGATCGCCGGCAAGGACTCGATCCAGCGGCTGCTGAACCTCGCCGCGCTCGACGGCGGCGCGCCCGGAACGCCGCCTCACACCGGCAACGAGCTGCAGCAGCTGCCGACGCCCGGCGGCCAGATGGTCTTCACCACGCCCGCCGTCTACGGGAGCCTGCTGTTCGTCGCCGACGGCGGCGGCACCGCGGCCTACCGGGTGTCCGGCGCGAGGCTCCATCCGCTCTGGCAGAACGGCACCGCCGGGACCAGCCCGATCGTCGCCGGCGGCCTGCTGTACGTCTTCAACCCCGGCGGCTCACTCGTCGTCTACCACCCGACAAGCGGCAGGGTCGTAACGACGCTCAACGTCGGCAGCGGTCACTGGAACAGCCCGATCGCCGTCGACGGGCACCTGATCGTCCCGACCGGCAACGCCAACGACCACTCGACGAGCGGCACGCTGACGATCTTCTCGCTCAGCTGATTCAGGCGCGCGCCGGCCCCGGCTCGACCGGCACGTCGAGCTGCGGGTCGACGTTGAGCCGCGGCAGCCGCCGCGCGATCCCCGACGGCAGCCACCACGCGCGCGGCCCCATCAGCGCCATCAGCGCCGGCACCAGCACCGTGCGGATCAGGAACGCGTCGAGGAACACGGCGGAGGCGAGGCCGACGCCGAACAGCTTGATCGTCAGGCTGTCGCCAAGCACGAACGACGCGAAGACGCAGACCATGATCGTCGCCGCCGCGGTGATGACGCGCCCCGTCGCGGCGAGGCCGTGGCGCACGGCGTGCGCCGCGTCGCCGGTCCGCTCCCACTCCTCGTGCATGCGCGACATCAGGAAGACCTCGTAGTCCATCGACAGCCCGAACACGATCGCGAACACCATCACCGGCAGGAATGCGGCGATCGGCGAGGTCGCCGAGATCCCGATCAGGCCGCCCAGCCAGCCCCACTGGAAGACGGCGACGACGACGCCGAATGCCGCGGCGACGCTCAGCAGGTTCATCAGGATCGCCTTCACGGCGACGAACAGCGAGCGGAACACGACCAGCAGCAGGATCGCCGAGAGGAGCACGACCGCGCCGATGAACAGCGGCAGCTTGCTCGCCATGTAACTGGAGAAGTCGGCGAACAGCGCCGTCGTGCCGCCGACGTAGACGGTTGTGTTCGTTTGTCGTTCGAGCGGCGGCAGGAGCGTGTTGCGCAGGCTGTCGAGGAGCGTCTGGGTCGCGGCGGCGCGCGGGGTCGTCTTCTCCACGACGTTGATCAGCGCAAGGCGCCCGTTGGGGCTGTAGACCGCCGGCGTGACGCGCTGCACGTCGGGCGCGCCGGCGACGCCCGCGGATATCGCCGCGACGGCCGCCGCGTCATGCGGCTTGGGCAGCTGCGCGACGAGCTCCATCGGGCCGTTGAAGCCCGGACCGAACCCCTTCGCGAGCAGGTCGTAGGCGTGGCGCGTCGTCGTCGACTTGCCGTCGGTGCCGGCGTCGGCCGCGCCGAGGCGGAGGCTCAGGATCGGCGAGGCGAGCACGAGCAGCACGGCGAGCGAGACGCCCGCCGCCAGCAGCGGGCGCCGCTGGATCATCGCCGCCCAGCGCTCCCACATCGTCCGCTCGGGGCGGGCGCGGTGGCGCAGCCGCAGCGGATCGCCGCGGTCGATCGCGCGGCCGAGCTTCGAGAGCGCCGCGGGCAGCAGCGTGATCGCCGCGAACATCGTCAGCAGCACCGTCAGCGAGGAGCCGACCGCCGGGCCGGTCAGGAACGCCACGCCGGTCAGCAGCTGGCCGAGCAAGGCCACGACCACGACCACGCCGGCGAAGACCACGGCGCGCCCCGAGGTGTCCATCGCCGTCACGACCGCGTCGTCGACATCGAGGCCGGCGTCCAGTCCCGCCCGGTAGCGCGTGACGACGAACAGCGCGTAGTCGATTCCGACCCCGAGGCCGATCATCGCCGCGAGCTCAGGGGTGAAGTTGACGACGTCGAAGGCGTGCGTGAGGACGGCGATCAGCCCGATCGCCGTGCCCAGCGCGAGCAGGGCGGTGATCAGCGGCAGGCCGGCGGCCACGAACGTGCCGAAGGTGATCATCAGGATGATGATCGCGGCGAGGATTCCGATGATCGTCGCCGGCCCCGTCCCCGGCGGCTCGACCTGCTCGATCGGCGAACCGCCGAGCTGGATCGCGAGCGCCGGCGTCCGCGCGTGCTCGGCGGTGTCGATGACGCGGTTGATCGCCGCGGTCGGAAGCTGGAAGGAGCGCTCGTCGAAGAGGACCGTCGCGTAGGCGATGTGGCCGTCGCTTGAGACGGCGCTGGCGGCCGGCGCGAACGGCGAGACGACGCCGCTGATGTGGCGGAACTGCGAGATCCTCGAGAGCAGCGAGCCGATCTCGGAGCGCACCGCGGGGCTCGTGACCGATCCGGTCGAATCGAAGACGATCGTCGCCGAGTCGCCGCGGCGGACGGGGAAGCTCTTCTGGAGCAGGTTGATCGCGCGCTGCGAGCCCGCGCTGCTCTGACCCTTGAAGTTGCTGTTGTAGTTGGACCCGACCGCCTGGCCGATGCCGTTGGCGGCGATCAGGGTCACGACCCAGCCGACGATCACGAGGCGTCGATGGGCGATGCACCATCTTGCGAGAGCTCTCATCTACTGCTACCTCCGCGCGCTTTTGTGGCTCCCCCAGACGATTGACGGACCCTAGCACAAGTGAGAGTCGGCACTCCGCTTTGGTAGCATCGGTCACAGGATGGCCACAACCGCGGGCGAGAAGCCGCTGCGCGCCGACGCGCAGCGAAACCACGACCGGATCATCAGCGCAGCCGGGGAGGCGCTCGCCGAGCAGGGCCTCGACGTGTCGATGGAGGAGATCGCACGCCGTGCGAACGTCGGCCCTGCGACGCTCTACCGCCGCTTCCCGAGCAAGCAGCTGCTGCTGCGCGCGATCCTCGACGCGCGCCTCGCCGAGCTCGAGCCGCGGATCACCGCCGCCTGCGCGGCCGCCGATCCGTGGGAGGGACTGATCGCCGGCATCCACGCCGTGCTCGACGCCCAGGCCCGCCACGTCGCCCTGCTGCAGGCACTCGCGCAGGCCGGCGTCCTCCCGAAGCTCAAGGATGAGATCCACGGCCGCGTGTTCACGCCGCTCAGCGGGCTGTTCGCCAGGGCCCAGGCCGCTGGCGCCGTCCGCGCCGACCTCGCGCCGGAGGAGCTGCCGATGCTGATCCGGATGGTCGCGACGACGATCGGGGCCGGCAGCTGGGAGCGCTATCTGGCGCTGCTTGGCGACGCGCTCGCGACGCCGCGCCCGCGGACGCTCCCGCCGGCCTAGTGGGCCTTCTCGAAAGGTTTCACCCGCAATGGCGGATTCCGGACGCCGTCGGGCGGCGTCCTCGGTCGCGCCAAGGCCACAGGCCTTGGCCGCTCCCTGCGTCCTTGCCAGCCGACGCCGGAACCTCGCCACAAGCTCCGTTTCGAGCAAAACCTTCCGAGAAGACCCACTAGAAGTCGATGTTGGCCATCACGTGCTTGACGACCGTGTAGTCCTCGAGCGAGTACATCGACAGATCCTTGCCGTAGCCGGACTCCTTGAACCCGCCGTGCGGCATCTCGCTGACCAGCGGGATGTGGTCGTTGATCCACACGCAGCCGAAGCGCAGCGCCTTGGCGACGCGCAGCGCGCGCCCGACGTCGCGCGTCCAGACCGATGACGCCAGCCCGTACGGCGTGCCATTGCCCCACTCGATCGCCTGCGCCTCGTCGCTGAAGCGCTGCACGGTGATCACCGGGCCGAAGATCTCGCGCTGGATCAGCTCGTCGTCCTGGGCGACGCCGGCGACCACCGCGGGCTCGAGGAAGAAGCCGGGCCGGTCCGGCTCGCTGCCGCCGGTCACGAGCTCGGCGGTCTTCGCCCGCCGCTCGAGCAGCCCCTCGACGCGCGAGCGCTGCCGCGCGGAGTTGAGCGGGCCGAGCGTCGTCGAGTCATCGAGCGTGTCGCCGACGACGAAGCCCGACGCCTGCGCGGCGAGCCCCGACACGACGTCGTCGTAGACGCTGGCGGCGGCCAGCACGCGCGTCGCCGCGGTGCAGTCCTGCCCGGCGTTGTAGTAGCCGGTGCCGGCGATCGTCTCGAGCGCCGCGTCGAGCTCGACGTCGTCGAAGACGATCACCGGAGCCTTGCCGCCGAGCTCGAGGTGGACGCGCTTGAGCGTCGCCGCGGCCGCGGCCGCGATCCGCTTGCCGGTGTCGACCGAGCCGGTCAGCGACACCATCGCCACGTCGGGATGCTCGACGAGCGGCTGGCCGGCGGGCTCGCCGTGGCCGCAGACGACGTTGAAGACGCCGGCGGGAAGGATCTCGGCCGCGAGCTCGGCGAGGCGCAGCGTCGTCACCGGCGTCGTCTCAGCGGGCTTGAGCACGATCGTGTTGCCGGTCGCCAGCGCCGGGCCGATCTTCCAGATCGCCATCAGCATCGGGTAGTTCCAGGGCGTGATCTGGCCGACGACCCCGACCGGCTCGCGGCGGATCATCGACGTGTGGCCCTCCATGTACTCGCCGGCCGCACGACCCTCCATGCAGCGCGCGGCGCCGGCGAAGAAGCGCAGGTTGTCGCACATCACGGAGACCTCGTCACTGAGGACCCCGGCGATCGGCTTGCCGGCGTTGATCGCCTCCTCGCGGGCGAGCTCCTCGCCGTGTTCCTCGACCTTTGCGGCGAGCGCCAGCAGCGCGTCGGCGCGCGCCGCGGGGGTGGTCTGCGACCAGGTCTCGAAGGCGCGCTTGGCGGCCGCGACGGCGGCGTCGATGTCGGCGGCGGTCGACAGCGGAGCCTGGGCGATCTCCTCACCGGTCGCGGGGTTCAGCACCGCCTCGGTGGCACCGTCCAGCGCCGGCCTGAAGTCGCCGTCGATGAAGTTGGAAAGCGTGCGCATCCTCGTGTCCTCTCGTTGGTTGCTTGCGGAAAGCTAGCTAGACAACCGCTCCGGCGAGCGCCGTCTCGACGTCTACACACTCGACGCCGGCGCTGCGGGCCACAGCGGGGTGGGTCGGCACACCGGCGGCCACATTCACGCCCAGCGCCAGCCCCGGGTCGACCTGGATCGCGCCGAGAACGCCATGGTCTGCGAGCGCGAGCACGTACGGCAAAGTCGCGTTCGCCAGCGCGCTCGTCGACGTGACGGGGACGGCGCCGGGCATGTTGGTCACGCAGTAATGGAGGATCCCGCCGACCTCGAACGTCGGTGCGTGGTGGGTCGTCGGTCGCGACGTCTCAAAGCAGCCGCCCTGGTCGATCGCGACGTCGACCATCACCGTCCCCGGGCGCATCAGCGCAAGCTGGTTGGCGCGGATCACATACGGCGCGCGGTCGCCGACGACGAGGACGGCGCCGATCACAAGGTCCGTGCGCGGCAGCATCTCCTCGATCGCGAGCGTCGATGAGAAGACCGTCGAGCAGCGCCCGCCGAGGGTGATCTCGAGCTCACGCAGCCGATCGATGGAGATGTCGTAGATGAACACGTCCGCCCCCATGCCGATCGCCACCGCGGCGGCGTGCTGGCCGACGCTTCCGCCGCCGATGATCATCACGTTGGCCGCGGCGACGCCAGGAACGCCGCCGAGCAGGACGCCGCGCCCGCCGAGCGGCTTCTCGAGCATGAACGCGCCGGCCTGCGTCGCGAGGCGGCCCGCGATCTCAGACATCGGCGCCAGCAGCGGCAGGCGGCCGTTGCGATCCTCGACCGTCTCGTAGGCGATGCACGTCGCACCGCTCTCGCACAGCGCCCGCGTCAGCTCGGGGGCCGGCGCGAGGTGCAGGTAGGTGAAGAGGATCTGTCCCGGACGAAGCCGCGCGACCTCCGCCTCGAGCGGCTCCTTGACCTTGACGATCATCTCCGCCTCCGCGAAGACGGCGTCGGCATCCGGCGCGATCGTCGCCCCCTGGGCGCTGTAGTGCTCGTCGCTGTACCCGGCGCCGTGACCGGCTCCGGCCTGCACGACCACCTCGTGCCCGCGCTCGGCGAGCTCGCGCACGCCCGCCGGCACCATCGAGACGCGGTACTCGTCGGCCTTGGTCTCGCTCGGAATCCCGATCCTCACTGCGGATCCTCCTTGTCGTCGGTCACGATTGAATGCCGAGCAGCTCGCGCCCGCGCAGGGCGAGCCAGAACTCGATCCGGTTCTCGACGCGGTCGAGCCGGCGCCCGGTCAGCTCCTCGATGCGCGCGATGCGGTAGCGCAGCGTGTGGCGGTGGCAGAACAGCGAGCGCGCGGCCGCCTCCCAGCTCCCGTTGTGCTCGAGGAACGCCTCGAGCGATCGCAGCAGCTCCTCGCCGTTGCCGCTGCGCGCGCGCTCGATCGGGGTCAGCACGTCGTCGCAGTACTGGCGCAGCCCGTCGTCGTCCTGGAGCGACAGCAGGAGCCGGTAGGCGCCGAGGTCGTCGGCTGAGGCCACGGCCGGCGCGGAGCCGTTTGCGAGCGCCCCGATTTCGAGCGCGCAGCGCGCCTCGTGGAAGCTGCGGCGAAGGCTCTCGACCGCCGCGACGTGGCTTATCGCCGCGCGCGCGCCGCGACCGCGCTCGACGAGCCGCTCGCGCAGGTGCGCGGCGGCGGCTGCGGGGTCGTCGGCGCCGGAGAGGACAGCGCACAGCAGCCGCCGCCGCGCGGTCGCGACGGTCGCAACGATCGATCGGACACCGGCCTCCTCGAGGATCGACTCGACCTCGTCCTCGATCGAGTCCGGGTCCTCGACCGCCAGCACCAGGACGGCGGCGTCGCCGGTGATGCCGAACGGAGCAAGCCGCGCGGCGACCTCCTGGGCGTCGATCCGCCCGCTCAGCGCGAGCCCGAGAACGTCCCCGGCGAGCCGGCGCTCGGTCTCGGCGACGACGCGCTCGCGCATCTGCGCCAGCGCGACGACCATCACCGCGTGGTGGGCGAGGAAGCGCTCGTACTCCGGGATGCTCTCCGTTTCGGGCACGGCGATCAGCCACGACGGCGGCGCGGCGCGGGTGCCTCCCGGCACAGGCAGTGCGAGCGCTCGGCCCGCGAGCTCAGATGGACCGGGGACGAAAGGGCGCGGCGGCTCGCCGCCGCGCGAGCGCCCGGCGACCTCCTCTCGAAGGGCGGCGGTCACCGCGTCGTCCAGCTCGCGGCGGAAGGCGTGGGCGGCGAGCGTGCGCCCGGCGGCGTCGAGGACGAGCACCGTCGCGCCGATCGAGTTGGCGAGGCCCCGCACGATCTCGCCGAGACTGCGCTCCTCGAGCACGAGCCGCTCCATCCGCCGCTGGATGGCGACGGCCCGCTGGAGCACGTCGAGCTGCTCGCTGAGGATGCTGCCGAAGGCGCGCTCGGTGATCGCGATGAACGGCATCGCGTAGGGAACCGCGAAGACCGGGAAGTCGAGGACGGCGGCCTCCTCCAGAACCGCCGGCGGAACCGCCGGGTGCGCGAACCCGACGCCGAAGCCGAGCCCGGCGATGTGGTGGCCGACGAGCCGGCGCACATAGGCGCGCTGGGCGTCCTCGCTGTCCAGCTGCATCCCGGTGCTGAGCAGCAGCTCCCCGCCCGACAGCCACGGCGTCGGGTCCTCGAGCTCAGAGACGTGGACCCAGCGGATCGGCGCGCCGCCGCCGCGCGTGCCGGCGGCGATCTCGAGCTCGAGAGCGCCCGCCAGATCCTCGACGGTCAGCATCGCGAACCAGCTCTCAGAGACGTTCGCTGGCGGCGGTCAGCACGCTGCGGAGCACGGCCTCGATCTCCTCGAACTGCTCGGTGTCTGAGATCAGCGGCGGGGCGAGCTGCACGACCGGATCGCCGCGATCGTCGGTGCGGCAGATCAACCCGCCCTCATAGAGCGCGCCGGACAGGAAGCCGCGCAGCAGCGCCTCGGACTCGGCTTCGTCGAAGGTCTCCTTGGTGTCGCGGTCCTTGACGAGCTCGATCGCCTGGAAGAAGCCCGCGCCGCGCACATCGCCGACGATCGGAATGTCGCGGAGGCCCTCGAGCATGCCGCGGAACTCGGCCTCCTTCGCGAGCACGTGGCCGCAGAGGTCCTCGCGCTCGATGAGGTCGATGTTGGCCAGCGCGACGGCCGCCGCCACGGGGTGCCCGCCGAAGGTGAAGCCGTGGTTGAAGCTCCCCATGTCGGTGAGGAACGGCTCGGCGAGGCGGTCGGAGGCGATCATCGCCCCCATCGGGATCGCCGCCGAGGTGATCCCCTTGGCGGTGGTGATGATGTCCGGCGTGTAGCCGTAGCGCTCGCTGCCGAACCAGTGCCCGAGGCGGCCCCAGGAGCAGATCACCTCGTCGGAGATCAGCAGCACGTCGTTGTCGTCGCAGACCTCGCGCACGCGCTGGAAGTAGCCGTCCTGCGGCGGGATGCAGCCGCCGGCATTCTGGACGGGTTCGAGGATCACGGCGGCGACCGTGCTCGGGGCCTCGAACTCGATCCGCTTCGCGATCTCCTCCGCCGCCCACAGCGGGTCGCGATCGGCGGGCCACCGGTAGGAGTCGGTGTTGGGCACGTGGCAGGCACCGGGGACAAGCGGCTCGAACTCGCTGCGGATCGACGTCACGCCGGTCAGCGCGAGCGCCCCCAGCGTCGTGCCGTGGTAGGCGACGTCGCGCGCGATCAGCTTGGTCTTGCGAGCGTTCCCGGTTCGCAGGTGGTAGGCGCGCGCCAGCTTGATGGCCGACTCGACCGCCTCGGAGCCGCCCGAGGTGAAGAAGACGCGGTTGAGGTCGGCCGGGGCGAGCGCCGCCACGCGCGTGGCAAGCTCGATCGCGCGGGGATGGGCGTAGCTCCAGGTGGTGAAGAAGTCGAGCTCGCGCAGCTGCGCCTCGGCTGCCTCGGCGAGCTCCGGCCGGCCGTGGCCGGCGTTGACGCAGTAGAGCGCCGAGAGGCCGTCGAGGTAGCGCTTGCCGTCGGCGTCGTAGACGTAGCAGCCGTCGCCGGAGACGATGATCGGCACGGGCGCGTGCGGGTCGCTTCCGATCCGCGTGAAGTGCATCCAGAGATGGCGCCGAGCCTGCGCCGAGAGCTCGGTCGCCGAATGGGTACGGGCCGTGCCGGCCATGTTGCGGCTCCGTTTCGTCGGGTTCGTGGTCCGCCAGGGCGAGGCTATCGCCGCCGCGTCGTACGTGCAAGCGTCCGAAACGGACGATCTATCGAAGGGCGATTGTACGTCGCGTACAACGATCGGACTGTCTTTGGGCGTATCGGCACCTTGCGGCGGGGAGGACGCGCCTCTAGCTTTCGCGCGGGGGAGTCGAGCGAGGGAGGGATCAAGGTGGAGAGCAGCGTGACCACGGCGCCGGTTGCACCCGTAGCCATCGATCGCAGCGCCCCCGGGCAGAAGGGGCTGAAGGCCGGCGCGATCGGCTACGTCTCGAACGTCGTGATCGGTGTCGCCTCGACGGCGCCCGCCTACAGCCTCGCGACGACACTCGGCTTCATCGTCGCGGTTGCCGGCATCGGCACGCACGCCCCCGCGGTGCTGATCGTCTCCTTCATCCCGATCCTCTTCATCTCCGCCGCCTACCGCTATCTCAACCTCGCGGATCCCGATGCCGGCACGAGCTTCGCCTGGATCACGCGGGCGATGGGCCCCCACCTCGGCTGGATCAACGGCTGGGCGATCTTCGTCGCCGACGTGATCGTCATGGCCTCGCTGGCCGACATCGCCTCGACCTACACGTTCTCGCTCGTCGGCTGGACCTCGGCCCAGAACTCGACGACGGCGATCATCATCGGCTGCGTCGTCTGGATCGCCCTGATGACGTGGATCTG
>DATBPB010000051.1:0-60550 GCA_036561565.1 Solirubrobacteraceae bacterium
GGAGGACGCGACGGAGCTCAGCCAAGGCCTGGTGGACGTCGGGGATGGTGCAAAGCGTGAACGTCGACAGGGCGGCATCGACGCTGGCGTCGGCGAGCGGAATCGACTGGCCGTCGAGGCCGACATGCTCGACGGGCACGCGCGAGGAGGCGATGCGCCGGCCGGCGAGACGGCGCGCCACGGCCGCAGGCTCCACGGCCAGCACGACGTCCACCGCCGCCGGGTAGTGCTCGAGGTTGAGCCCCGACCCGAACCCGATCTCGACCACGCGTCCCTCAAGACCCTCCGTGACCGCCACGCGCCAAGTCGCCATGGCCGGGGTCCGGCACGCCCGGTCCACCAATCGGGGAAGCACGTGCTCGCGGTAGAGACCCACCAGGCAACCGTAGCGGCGCGCGGCGGGCCCGGCCACCCGCGTGCGCACGCGAACATGCGCCAATGCCGCCGCAGACCGGGCGGGTCCCCGCGCCGAGCGGCGCCTTGCAGACCCCGTCCCTGGCGTCGCCGTGTCGTACTGGCGAGCGCCCCTTCACGGTGACACGGAGACCGTTGCGGCGCTGGGACCGATGCGCGCGTGACGCGTCCGGGTTCAGGGCGACACCAGCGTCACGTCGCTCGCGCGCGCGTCGACATGCGCGCGCACGTCAGTCTCACGCAGCCGGCAGTCGCACGATGAACCTACCCCCGTGCGTGCTGGCGACGGCGCTGACGTCTCCGCCGGCCGACCGCGCGAGTCGGCGCGCAAGCGCCAGTCCGAGGCCGGCGCTGTGCGCGACCGCGGCGCCTGCGTCTGCGTCACGGGCGCGGCGGCCCGGCTCGAAGATCGCCTCGTGATCGCCGGCGGGGACGCCGCGCCCGTCGTCCTGCAAGGTGAAGCGGACGGAGTCGCCATCGCGGTCGATCTCCAGATGCACCTCGTGCTTGGCGTGGCTGCACGCGTTCTCGATCAATGGCGCGAGGATCCGCTCGACGAGGTTGGACTCGACGGCCACGCCCAGCACGGCGCCCTCGGCGGAAACCACCAGCTCGAGGCCCTGCTCGTCGCCGAGCGACGCGCAGCCCGCAATCGCCGCGCGCGCGCAGGCGTTCGCGTCGCTCGTCGCGCCGTGGGGGTCGAGCTGCGCGCGTGCCGCGGCGATCAGAGTGTCGATCGTGCGGCCCATCCGTGCCGCGCTGTCGAGGACGTGTTGCAGGGCCGAGCGTCCCTCCTCAGCCTGAGCGGTGTGGCGCAGCGCGTACTGCGCCTCGGCGACGATCGACGCCAGCGGCGTGCGCAGCTCGTGCGACATCTCCGCCGAGAGTCGCTGCTCGTGACGCAGGCTCGCGGCGAGACGGTCGAGGAGGCTGTCGAGCGTGGACGCAAGCTCGGTGATCTCGTCGTGCGGGATGCCGAGAGAGAAACGGCGGTCGAGGTCGCGCTCGCTCCACTCGGCGGCCTGCCGCGTCAGTCGGGCGACCGGACGAAGCGCCCGTGCGATCAGCCATCTCGCCGCCACCGAGACCGCCGCGAATGCCGCGATCGCGAGCACGATCGAGGCAATCAGAGCGGTGCGGCGCGTCTGCTCGTAAGGCGCGAGGGAGACGGCCGCGACGACGCCACCGACGCGGCGCCCTCCCTGTGCAACAGGCAGGGTGTACAGGCGCGTCCCGTCGACCTCTCCGGCCGCGGGTGCGCGGCGGGAGAGCAGCGCCGCCGCGCGATCGAGGGGGGCACCCGCACGGGGCGCTTCGATCGCGGTCGCGCCCTGGAAGACCCACACCAGCGTGTCGGGAACGCGTTCGTCGGGCGCATCGGGCAGCACGATGCGCCCGCCGCGCACGGCGAGCGATCCGACCACGGCCGACGTGCGCGCTTGGACGACACCGCTGGCGTCGGCGTCGAGGCGGTCGGCAAGGATGAGGTTGAAGCCCAGCGTGAGCGCGGCAAGAACGAGGCCGATCGCGGCAAGCACCGACCCCAGCAGCCTGCCGCGCAACCCGAGGCCCCGCCGGCGGCCCGGCGTCATCGCAGGCGGTACCCCACGCCGTGCACGGTTGTGAGCGCCGGCGCGTGCTCGAGCGCGCGCAGCTTGCGGCGGATCCGAGCGACGTACACGTCCAGGGTGTTGTCATGGACGATCGCCCCGTAAGGCCACGCCGCGTGGATCAGCTCAAGCCGGTTGATGGTCCTGCCCGGCTGTGCGGCGAGCGTCGCGAGCAGGCGGAACTCGGTCGGCGTGAGCGACTGCGAGCGCCCACTGCTCGTCATCGTGTGCTGAGCCGGGTCGAGTGAGAACGGCGGCTCCGCGGGCGGACCGGCCGTTGCGACCGCACGCCGCAGCAGCGCCTGCAGGCGCGCCACGACCTCCTCGATGTCGAACGGCTTGGTGACATAGTCGTCGCCCCCCGCGGTGAAGCCGCTGAGGCGGTCGACGAGCGCGTCGCGGGCGGTCAGGAACAGCACCGGTGCGCGCACACCGTGCGCGCGAAGCGCCTGGCAGAGGTCACGTCCGTCGGCGTCAGGCAGGCCGATGTCGATCACGAGCGCATCGGGCCGCTCGGCGAGCGCGCTTTCGAGCAGCTCGCGCCCGCTGGGCAGCGCGCGCGCGGCGAAGCCCTCAGCGCGAAGGCTGCGCAGGAGCACGTCGCGCAGCAGCGCGTCGTCTTCGGCGATCAGAAGTCGTGGCAGCACGGCCCGACAAGTATCTCGCCCGCGCCGCCGCCCGCCGTCGACCTGTTCAGGAGATCGTCAGGTGGGTCGCGTCAGTCTCCACGCATGCACACGGCGAAGCTCGTCCTTTCAGCGGCCGCGATCGCGGCCCTCGCCGGTTGTGGATCGTCCAAGCCCTCGGCCCAGGTCCCGCCGTCCAGTTCTGCGGCCGCCGGATCGGCGCCGGTCTCCTCGAGCTCCTCCTCGAGCACCCCCGCCGGCGTCCTCGCGCCGGACGCCACGTCCGCGGCGACCGGCGACATCCCGGACAACCAGGTCTTCCTCGTCTACACGAACACCGCCGCCGGCTACTCGCTGGAGTACCCCGAGGGCTGGACCCAGAGCGGCTCCGGCGCCGATGTGACGTTCCGCGACAAGAACAATCTCGTTCACGTCATCATCGCGCACGCCGCGCGCCCGACGACGGCGTCTGTGGGCGCGGCGCTGGTGGCGCTCCGAAGGTCGAACCCCACGCTCACGTTCCACGCGCCGCAGGCGGTCGTGCTCGGCGCGGCGCATGCGATCAAGGCGGTCTACAGGACTCGCAGCGCACCGAACCCGGTCACAGGCAGACGCGTGACGCTGATCGTCGACCGCTACGAGCTGGGCCGTGCTGGACGCGTCGCGGTCGTCGACCTCGGAACTCCGACGGGAGTCGACAACGTGGACGCCTACCGAAAGATGATCGCGAGCTTCCGCTGGCGATGACCGACAGCCTGTGGCGCGAGCCGGACGCCCCGACCACGCCGCTCGAATGGCCCGCGTTGCAGCTGCGCGACGTGTTCAAGATCTACCGCTCCGGACCGGTCGAGACGGTGGCGCTGCGCGGACTCGAGCTGTGCGTGCAGCGCGGCGAGCTCGTGGCGCTGCTCGGGCCGTCCGGGTGCGGCAAGAGCACGCTGCTGGCGCTGGCGGCGGCACTGGACGAGCCGTCCGCCGGCGAGGTGCGGGTCGGAGACCGCTCGCTTGGTCGTCTCGATGACGAGGAGCTGGCGCGCTATCGCGCGCGAGAGATGGCGCTCGTCTTCCAAAGCGACAACCTCTGGCCCGCGCTGTCAGCGCGCGAGAACGTCGCGCTCGGACTGCGCCTCGCCGGGCAACGCCACGCCGTGATGACGGCCGCCGACGAGGCGCTAGCGACCTTCGGCCTGCGCGCACGCGCGGACCACCGCTCGAACGCGCTCTCGGGCGGGGAGCAGCAGCGCGTGGCGATCGCGGCCGCGTTCGCGCGGCGGGCGCCGCTCGTGCTCGCGGACGAGCCGACCGGCGAGCTCGACGCCGCCAACGAGCAACTCGTGCTCGACGCGCTACGGCGGCTGCGTGAAGAGCGGGGAAGCACGGTGATCGTCGTCACGCACTCCGCGGGGGTTGCCGACGCCGCTGAGCGTGTGGTCGAGATGCGCGATGGCCGGGTGGTCGTCGGATGAGCTCCGCGACGACGGTGGCCGAGCTCGTCGCCTGTCGTGGCGTCGCCGTCGTGCACGGCAGCGGTGAGGGCACGGTCGCCGCGCTGCGCGACATCGACCTGCGCATCTGCGAGCGCGAGCGGATCGCCCTGTTTGGGCCGTCGGGCTCCGGCAAGACGACGCTGCTGCACGTGCTCGGCGGCCTCGTCGTCCCTGATCGCGGCGAGGTCACCTGGCGCGGCGGCTCGCTGTCGTCGCTCGACGCAGTCGCACGGGGTCACTCCCGCGCGTCAGGAATCGCGTTCGTGTTTCAGGGCGCCAATCTGCTTCCGATGTTCACCGCCTACGAGAACGTTGCGTTCGCCGCTCGCGCACGCGAGCGAGCCGGTGCGCGCGCGGGCGCCGGCGAGCGCGACCTCGACCCCGAGGAACTGCTCGTGCTCGTCGGCCTGGGTTCCAAGCTCGACATGCTCCCCGCAGAGCTGTCGGGCGGGGAGGCGCAGCGCGTCGCGATCGCGCGCGCGATCGCACAGCGCCCGCAGCTGCTGCTTGCCGACGAGCCGACCGGCCATCTCGACTCGGACACCGGGGCGCGCGTGCTCGACCTGATCGACGCCCTCCACGAGGAGTTTGGCTTCGCACAGGTGACCGCGACCCACGACGCCGAGGTCGCGGCGCGCTTCGATCGCACGGTCGGCCTGGCGGACGGGCGGATCAGCGGCGAGGAGCGGTTCTCGTGAGCGCCAGCCTGCGGCTCGCCACGGCAGGGCTCGTGCGCGCGCCCGCGCGAACCGCGCTGCGAATCGTGGTACTGGCGGCAGCGGTGGCGCTGCTCGGGTCGATGCTGCTGTTCGTCGGTCATTCGCTGGCGACGATGACCGGCTCGGCGATCCGCGGCGTGCCGCTCGACTGGCAGGGCCCGGTCGCGTCCTATGCCGAGGCGCGAACCGTTGCCGTGGGGGTTGCTCGCCAGCCCGGGATCGAGCAGGCCTCCGCGGCCGCAACGGCGCCGTTCACCGCCGCCTCGCACACCAATTCCGCCGGGACGACGAACGCCGGTGCAGGCCAGATCCTCGCGGTGCCAAGCGGCTACCTCGCCCACATCGACACGTTCCGCGACCTACAGGGCTCGCTGCGAGCGGGAGCGGTCGTGCTCGATCAGCAGCTCGCCGCGACGCTGCAGGCGAGGATTGGCGACACCGTCTCACTCACGCCGGCCCCGGGGGCGCGCGCGCAGCGCTTCCCTGTTTCGGGCATCGCATTGATCACCGCTTCCGACGTCCTGTTCCAGCCGCTCAACCCGCTGCTCGGTCCCGCGCCGGCGCAGCCTCCCGCCAATGCGGCGATCATGCCGCTCGCCACGTTCGCCGCGACGATCGGACGTGCGCTCGCGCCGATCGCCCCCGGAGCGAGCGGTGTCTCCGCGGTCCCGGGAGCGCAGGCCGGAGTCCAGTGGCAGGTGCAGGCGCAGGTCGACCCGCGGGGACTCGGCAACACGCCTGGACAGGCATACACGCGCGCCGGCGAGATCCTGCACCGGATCGAACGCTCGCTGCCGGGACAGGTTCAGTTCGTCGACAACCTCTCCGACCAGCTCAACGGCGCGGCGGGCGACGCGCTCTACGCCGAAACCCTCTACATCATGCTCGCCGTCCCGGGCGCCCTTGTCGCGCTCGGACTCGCGTACCTCGCCGCGCTGGGCACCGTCGAGCGCGACCGTCGCGATCTCGCGCTGCTGCGCGCTCGCGGCGCGACGCGACGCGAGCTCCTCGCCGTCGCGGTGGCCGAAAGCGCGTTCCTCGGCTTCCTCGCCGGCGCCGCCGGGGCCGCCGCCGCGCTGGTCGCGGTGTCGCTGATCGTCAAGGGCGGCGTCGGGCTGACTGCGACGCGCGCCGTCGTGACAGTCGCCGTATGCGTGGCCGTGGCGACGGCCGGGGCACTGGCTGCGCGGCTCGGCGCCACCGCCTCGGTCTGGCGCTCGCGGATCAGCGACAGCCGGCGGTCCGTGCGTCGCGAGGCCAGACCGCTGTGGCACCGGCTCTACCTCGACGTTCTGGCGCTCGTTCTGAGCGGCCTCGTGTACTGGCTCACCGCGAGCACCGGGTTCGCCGCGGTGGTCAACCCGGACGCCAACCCGACCCTGTCGCTATCGGTGTACATGTTCTTCGCGCCGGCCCTGCTGTGGATCGGCGCGACACTGCTTCTCGTCAGGCTGCGCGGGCGCGCGCTCGCATGGATCGCCGTGCGCGCCGCCGGCGGCCGCGCGCGCACGCTGGGCGGCTTCCTGCTGGCGAGCGCGGGCCGCCGCGGCGCGGCGATCAACCGTGGGCTCGTCGTCGTCGCGCTGCTGCTCGCGTTCGGCGTGAACCTCGGCACCTTCACCGCGACCTACGACCAGCAGGCCAACATCGACGCCGAGCTCACCCTCGGCGCCGACATCACCGTCACCGCGCCACCCGGAGTCGCCGCACGCCGCGACCTGCAGACCAGGATCGCCGCGGTCCCGGGCGTCGCCGCGACGAGCGTCGTAGACCACTCCTACGCCTACGTCGGCCCCGACCTCCAGGACACCTTCGGTATCGATGCCGCGACTATCACCCGCGCCACGACGCTGCGGGACTCCTACTTCCTGGGTGCCGGAGCGCAACAGACGATCCAGCGGCTGCGCGCGAGGCCGGACGCGATCCTGGTCTCCAAGGAGACGATCGCCGACTATCAGCTCAACGTCGGCGACTTGCTGAACCTCCGCGTCCTTGATCATCGCAGCGGCCGCTTTCGCGTCGTGCCGTTCCACGTCGCCGGAGTCGTGCAGGAGTTTCCCTCCGCGCCGCGCGACTCGTTCATGGTCGCCAACCTGCGCTACCTGCAGTCCGCCGACCACGCCGGCGGACCCAACGTCGTGTTCGTCAGGGCGAGTGACCCGGCGGCGACATCGCTCGCGGTCGCGCGCGCGACGCGCGCCGACGGTACGACGGTCAAGAACATCGACCAGCAGGCGCTGCAGACCGTGAGCTCGATCACCACCGTCGATCTGCGCGGAATCAGCCGGATCGAGGAGGCGTTCACGATCGCGCTTGCGGCCGCCGCGATGGCGCTGTTCGTGGCGCTCGCGGTGATCGAACGCCGGCAGGAGTTCGCGACGATGGCTGCCCTCGGCGCGACGATGCGCAGCATCGGCTCGTTCGTGTGGAGCGAAGCCGCGCTTGTCCTCACAGCCGGCCTGCTGCTCGCCGCCGGCCTCGGCCTGCTGCTCGCGGTGATGCTCGTCGCGATGCTTCAGCACGTCTTCGATCCGCCCCCCGACCAGCTCGCGGTTCCGTGGACCTACCTCGCGGAGCTCGCCGGCGCAGCGATCGTCGCCACCAGCCTGGCGGTCGCCGTCACCGCGCGACGCCTGCGCCGGCTGCCGCTCGGCAGCCTGCTGCGGGAGCAGTAGCGCCGCCGGCTGAGAGGGCCTGATCGCGGTACGGCGGCGGACTGCCGGCCCAGACCAGCCCCGAAGCGACCCGACAAGCTTCCAGCGGCCGCACCGGATCGGCTAGCGTGCGACCACGAAGCCGGCTCGTGAGGAGCGATGGGGCGAATGCAAGACGGACCCGTGGTCGTCCAGCGCGGGGAGGGCGAGCCGCACAGCATCGGCCAGATGACGCAGCTCGTCGGCCGCGCGGAATGGACGGCCGGCGCCTACAACGTAATGGACCAGATCGTCGCGCCGCGGTTGATGTCGGCGGTGCACTTGCACGCGAGCGAAGACCAGGTTGCGTTCGTGCTCGAGGGAACGATGACCTGCTGGGTTGCCGGGCAGGAGGCGGAGGTCGCCGCCGGCGGCTACGTGCTGCGCCCGGCCGGGATAGCGCACGCGATGTGGAACGCCGGCGATACGCCGATCCGCTTCCTCGAGATCACCAACCCGGGCACGAGCTTCCAGGAGTACGTGTGCCGGCTGGGCGCCCTGATCGACTCGGGCGAGGCGAGCGCCGACACCGTCGCCGCACTGGCGGGCGACTTCGGCATCACCTTCTTCCCGGCGGAGACCGAGGAGCTGTCAGCGCGCCTCGGGCTTGCCGTCGGCGGCTTCTGGAAGTAAGCCCGCGCCCGCAGCACGGCGCAGCCCACGAGCGCCCCCTGCGGTCGGGGCGAAAGCGAGGCGAGCTCCGCACAGCCCTCTAGGGTTCGCAGCGCCGATGCCCCCCGGAACGACGATCGACGGCCGCGCGCTCGCTCGCGAGCTGCTCGATGCCGTCGCCGCGCGAGTGAAGGCGCTGAGCGGGCCGGCGGGGATCGCGACGCTCCTGATCGGCGCCGACGAGGCCGCACGGATCTACCAGCGCCGGATCCACCGCGCCGCCGGGCAGGTCGGTCTCGCCTCGCGCGACGAGGAGCTCCCGCCCGACGCGTCGCTCGAGCGCGTGGCGGCGACGGTCGCCGACCTCACCGCCGACGACTCGGTCACGGGGATCCTGATCCTGCGCCCGATCCCCGCGCACCTCCCCGAGGCGCTCGTCCTGCGCTCGATCCCGCCGCATAAGGACGTCGAGGCTCAGCACCCCGAGAACGCGGGACTGCTCGCGCTCGGCACGCCGCGATTCGTTCCCTCGACCGCAGGCGCCGCGTTCGCCCTTCTGGACCGCCATATGCAGTCGCTCGGCCGCTCGCTCGAGCTCGCCTACGACGGTGTCGACCTCGTCATCGTCGGGCGCTCCAACAACGTCGGCAAGCCCGCCGCGATCCTCGGCCTCGCGCGCAACGCGACGGTGATCTCAGCGCACAAGCACACCGCCGACGCGGGCCGCCTCGCCGAGCACACGCGCCTGGCCGACATCCTGCTCGTCGCCGCCGGCGTCCCGGGGCTGATCACCGGCGAGATGGTCCGCCCGGGCGCGGTCGTGATCGACATCGGCATCAACCCCGTCGAGCGAGACGACGGCTCGGTCCACCTCGTCGGCGACGTCGACTTCCAGAGCGTCATCGAGGTCGCCTCGGCCGTGTCCCCGGTTCCCGGCGGCGTCGGTCCGATCACCGACGCGTGGGTGCTCCACAACGCGGTCCTGGCCGCCGAGCACCTCGAGGCAAAGGACGCCGTGGATCCCTTCTGGAGCGCCATCTAGGCCGCGATTCAGGCCATTTCGATATCAGTCGTGCTCGACATCGCCGTCACTGCATCTTCACAACGTCGGCTCCAGCCGCGGGAAGACTCCGCGGCATGCGGGAGCTGCATGAGGTCACGCAGCGGCGCGTCGACAGCCTCACCGACGACCTGATCGAGGAGTTCGCCGGCGTCCACGAGGCGGCCGCGATCCGCGCGATGATGGCCGACTCGACGGCGCGGCTCGCGGAGTCGGCGGCCATCGCCGACTACCTTCCGCTGCTCGTTTACCGCCTGACCAGGGAACGGCTCCAGGCGAGCTCCCCGCGCTGTCGAAACGGCGCGCGACGTCGTCTTCGTCAGCCTCAGCGGCGGCGGACGCGGTCAGATCGCGGCGGCGCTGACGGCTCTGCTGTCGGGCGGCACGGTCAGCGTCCACTCCGCCGGAACCGCGATCGGCGCCGGCATCGACGCCAACGTCGCAGCTGTGATCGAGGAGCTCGGGATCGACGTCTCGGAGGCCTTCGCACGCCCGATCACGCCCGAGGTCCTCGGCGGGAGCGACGTGATCGTGACGATGGGCCACAGCGTCGGCGTGTTCGAAATCCCGCCCGGCATCCGCCACGAGGACTGGCGCGTCGGGGACCCCGTCGGGGCGCCGCTCGCCGAGGTCCGCCGCGTGCGCGCCGACATCGAGACGCGCGTGCACGCGCTGCTCAGCGCCTCGGCGTCGACGCGCGCGCCGCGACCGCGTCGCGCTGAACGCGACTCGCGACGCTCAACGCGAGTCGCGACGGTGAACGGTCGCCGCGTCGCCGAACGCCGCCACGCGCGCGAGGGGCGCGGCCGGTGAAACCGACCGCGCCCCGGGGCACCAGCTCCGCGATGCCGCTTACTGCTACAGCTTGCCGACCGCGGTCGAGTCGGCCTTCGCGATCGCGCCGGGGAGCGGCGCGAACTGGAGGGTCCCGCCGATGCCCTTCTTCTGCTCGGCAGAGCTCAGAGCGAACGTGATGAACTGCTTGACGAGCGAGACGTTGGCACCGTCCGGCCGCGTGATCACGTAGGTGAACGTCGCGAGCGGGTAGGCGGCCGCCTCATTCTTCTGCAGCGCCGTCGGCTTCGCGCCCTTCTTGGGCTTGCTGTACGGCGGGTCGACGATCGACAGGTCGGACGCGATCGTGTTGGCCGTGCTGGCCGACAGAGTGTTGAGGTTCGGCACCTTCTCCAGTAGCGAGGCCGCCGCCACGAGGTAGGGCTCGTACGGGTAGACGAACTTGCCGGCGCTGTTCTCGACGGCAACGGGCTTCAGCCCCGCCTGGCGAACGTAGAACCAGGAGTTGTTACCGATCGCGCCGGCTGTCGCGGACACCACCGCTGCGACGCCGCTGTTGCCCTTGCCACCAGTCCCGACGGGGAACGTGACGGACGTGCCGGCTCCCACCTTGCTCGCCCACGCATGGCTGACCTTCGACAAATATGCCGTGAACGCGTAGGTGTCGCCTGAGCCGTCGCTGCGCCAGACCGGCGTGATCTTCTCGTTCGGCAGCGTCTCGCCCTTGTTGAGCTTGGCGATCGCCGGGTCGTTCCAGTTGGTGATCTGGCCGAGGTAGATCGCGGCCATCACCGGGCCCGAGAGATTGAGGTGGCTGACGCCCCTGAGGTTGTAAGAGAAGCCGGTGGCCGCGAGGGCCCACGGGATCTCGACGCAGCCGCTGCAGGCGCTCGCCTGGCCACTGGTCAGCGGGGCGTCGGAGGCGCCGAAGTCGACCGTTTTGCCGGTGATGTCGGCGATGCCGGCGCCCGAGCCGACGGAGCCGTAGGTCACGCTGTTGCCGGTCCGGGTCTGGAAGTCGGGAGCCCAGACGTTGTCCACAAAGGGCGCGACGAGCGACGAGCCCGCGCCAGTGAGCTTGCCGGCGCCGAACGCGTTCGTTCCGACGCCGAGCGCCGCGGCTGCAGTGACCGCGAGCGCCGCGAGCGTGGTGATTGGACGATGGATGCGCAATGCTTCCTCCTGTCAGGGTGCTGGTGTTGAGGGAGCATCCCCCGGCACCGCCCCCCGGGGCGTTACGGACCCGTAAACCGCGCGTTATCAACTTGTGAACACGCGCGGGAATGGCCTGCAGCTACGGCTAGGCTGCCCGCGATGAGCACGCAGTCCGCCGCCGCCCGGCTGCCCTCGAACCGCCACGTCGCCGATCGTCTCGGCGACCGCGTGCTGTTCGGCATGACTGTCGCCGCCTGCCTGGCGGTCGTGGTCCTGCTCGTGCTGATCGTCGTCCACGTCGTCAACGGCTCAACCGACGCCATGTCGCGGTTCGGGATCGGCTTCCTGTGGCACACGATCTGGAACCCGGCGTCCTCGCCGGGGGTCGTCAACGCGAATGTGTTCGGCGCGGGCGTCTGGGTCTACGGCACGCTCGTCACATCCGCGATCGGCCTCGTCATCGCGTTCCCGCTCGGGGTCGCGATCGGGATCTTCCTGGCGCTGATTGCGCCGGGCCGCGCGAGCGCTGTGATCGGCCCGCTGGTCGAGCTGCTCGCCGCGATCCCGAGCGTGATCATCGGGCTGTGGGGGATCATCGTCCTTGCGCCGTTCATGCGCGACGTGATCGAGCCGGCCCTGCACAACGTGCTCGGTTTCATTCCGCTCTTCGGTCCACCGTCGACGACCGGCCTGGGGATCATGACCGCCGGCTTCGTGCTCGCGCTGATGGCGCTTCCGATCATCGCCTCGCTCAGCCGCGACATCTTCCTGAGCGTTCCCAGCGAGCTCAAGGACGGCGCGCTCGCGCTCGGCGCGACGCGCTGGGAGATGATCCGTGGCGTCGTGCTGGATTCGACGCGCTCCGGACTGATGGCCGCCGGCATCCTCGGCGCGAGCCGCGCGCTCGGTGAGGCGATCGCCGTGGCCCAGGTGATGGGCTCCGGAACCAGCTTGAGCGGCGGCGTGTTCGGCAATAGCTTCTTCAATACCGGCGACACCCTCGCCAGCAAGCTCGCGCTGTCCTTCCCCGGAACCAACCACCTCTTCACCGCCTCGCTCTTCTACCTCGCGGTGATCCTGCTCATCATCGAGCTCGCGGTGAACCTCGCCGCACAGCTGATCGTCTACCGCTTCGAGCGTCGTCGGGGATTCGTACACTGATGTCGGCGCCGCTCGACCCCGCCCGGCCGCTGACCGAGATCGGCGGCAACCTCGCGCGCCGCCGCCGCGTCGACCGCTTCATGCGCGGGAGCTCGACCGCTGCCGCACTCGTGGCCGTCGCGGTGCTCGGGATCATGATCGCGACGGTCGTCGTCCACGGCGCGAGTCAGATCTCGATCGGCTTCTTGACCAAGGACCCCGCGGTCGGCCTCGGCGCCCTCGGCGGGGGCATCGCGAACGCGATCGTCGGTACGGCGCTGATCGTTGCTGTCGCAACCGCGATCGCTGCGCCGATAGGCGTCCTGATCGCGATCTATCTGACCGAGTTCTCGACGCAGCGCTTCGCGCGGCCGATCCGCCTCGCGCTCGACCTGCTGAACGGCATGCCCTCGATCGTGATCGGCGTCTTCGTCTACGCCCTGCTCGTCGAGGGGGGCGGCCAGACCGGCTTCGCCGGCTCCTTCGCGCTGGCGATGATCATGATCCCGCTGATTGCGCGCGCAAGCGGGGAGATGATGCGACTGGTCCCGAGGGAGCTCCGCGACGCCTCCCACGCGCTGGGGATAAGCCGCTGGCGCACGATCGTCGGCATCGTGCTGCCGGGCGCGCTCGGCGGCATCGTCACCGGCACGGTCCTCGCGTTCGCCCGCGCCGCCGGTGAGACGGCTCCGCTTCTGTTCACGACCTCGATCTTCAGCGGAGCGACGACTTGGAACATCTTCGGCCAACCGATCCCCAACATCCCGGTTACCATCCTCACCGACTCGGAGTCGGGCTTCCCATCCGACCACGCGCGGGCGTGGGGGGCGGCTCTGGTCCTCGTGGTGTTCATTCTCGTCGGCAACCTGAGCGGGAGAGCGATGCTGGCCCGCCAGCGTCGGAGGTATCAGGCAAGATGACCGAGATCAACTTCAGGAGCGACCAGCAAGTGGAGTCAAGTCAGCCCGACACAGACGCCGCCACCGATCGGCCGCTCGCCCCGCTCGCGGTGACGAATCGCGACACGGTGGCGATCAGCGCGCGCGAGGTCGTCTTCGAGCTGCGCGACGTCGACGTGTTCTATGGCCCGACGCTCGCCGTGCACGGCCTCAACATGAAGGTCTACGAGAAGGTCATCACGGCGATGATCGGCCCCTCCGGCTGCGGCAAGAGCACGGTCGTGCGGACGCTCAACCGCATGAACGACTCGATCAACGGCTTCCGCGTCGACGGCGAGGTCCTCTACCACGGTCACGACGTCTACGGCAGCGGCGTCGATCCGGTCGAGGTCCGGCGGCGCATCGGCATGGTCTTCCAGCGCCCGAACCCGTTCCCGAAGTCGATCTACGACAACATCGCCTGGGCGCCGCGGATCCTCGGCATGCGAAGCGGCCTCGACGAGCGCGTCGAGAAGGCTCTGCGCGGCGCGGCGCTGTGGGACGAGGTCAAGGACCGCCTGAAGGGGTCGGCGCTCGGACTCTCGGGCGGTCAGCAGCAGCGCCTGTGCATCGCCCGCGCGATCGCCATCGAACCCGACGTGCTGCTGCTCGATGAGCCCTGCTCGGCGCTCGACCCGATCGCGACGGCGTCGGTCGAGGAGCTGATGCAGGACCTCAAGCGCAACTACACGCTGGTGATCGTCACGCACAACATGCAGCAGGCGGCGCGCGTCGCCGAGCGCACGGCGTTCTTCAGCCTCGACGTGAGCGGCGGGCGCCGCTCAGGCATCCTCGTCGAGTACGACGACACCGAAAAGCTCTTCACGCGGCCCTCCGACCAGCGCACGGAGGACTACGTCACCGGTCGCTTCGGATGATCGCCTCCGAGCCCGGCGGCGATCTGCGGGCGACATTCCACCAGGAGCTCGCGGCGCTCGAGGAGCAGGCCCTGGGTGCGCTCGACATCGCGCTCGAACAGCTCGACGGCACGATGGCCGCGCTCGACAGGCAGGATCTCGCGCTGGCACGCCTGGTCATCGCCGACGATGACCGCATCGACGGCCGCTACCTGGAGACCCATCAGGCGATCCTCTCGCTGCTCGCCCGCCAGACCCCCGTCGCCGGTGACCTGCGCCTGGTCGCGGCGCTGCTGCACACGATCATGCACGTCGAGCGGATCGGCGACCAGTGCGTCAACGTCGCCAAGCTCGTCACGCTGGCGGGACCCGAGCAGCCCGCGCATCCCGAGCTGCTCGCGATGCTCGCGCGGATGGGCGCGATGGCGCGCGAGCTCGTCGCGCAGTGTCAGGCCGCGTTCCGCGGCCGCGACCTGGCGCTTGCGACCGACCTGCTCGACAAGGAAGCCGGCGTCAGCCGCCTCAACCGCGAGATCTTCCGCACGGCGCTCGAGGTCGGCGAGGACCCCGAGATGCGCGAGTGGGCGACCTTCATGGTCCTCGCGGCGCGCGCGCTCGAGCGGATCGCCGACAACGCGGTCGACATCGGCGAACAGGTCGCGTTCGTCGTCACCGGCCTGTTCCGCGAGTTCGCCGAAGTCGGAACCTGACCCGTATTGCGGGTCGGTGCACGTGTGCCCCGCAGGGGTATGCATCCACCCGGGGGTGGGTGCACCCGTGCCCCGCAGGGGCATGCACCGACCCCTCAGTCCTTTAGCAGAAGCAGCGCGAGCGTCGGGCAGGCGTCCGCGGCTCGGCGCGCGTGAGCCTCGAGCTCGGGGGGGATCGCGGCGTCCTTGATGATCGGGTAGCCCCACTCGTCGAGGCCGATCCACTCGGGGAAGAGCTCCGCGCACAGCCCGTGCGCGTCGCACTTGATCGGGTTGACGCGGATCCTCATGCCGGGATCTCAAGCAGCGGCGCGGCGCCGCAGCGCTCGCATGGGCCGCCGCGAGCGTGGTCTTCGAACTGCCGCGGGAACGTCGCGAGCGCCGTCGCGACGAAGTGGCTGAGCCCGTCCGGCAGATGGCACGCGCCCCGTCCCGGCAGCGACGTCGTCCAGCGGCGAAGCGCCGCGAAGGCGCCCGCCTCGGGACGTCCCAGCGCCATGCCGTGCAGCGTCCGTGCGAGCGCCGCGCTGCCGTGCACGCATGGGCCGCACTGGCGGGCCGTCTCGGTCGCCAGGTAGACCGCGACGCGGACGGTCTCCGCGACCGGGCAGGCGCTCGCCGGGAGGGCGACGACGACGCCGCAGCCGAGCGCCGCGTCGTGCGCGCGAAGCCAGCCGTTCGACAGCTCGAGCTCGCCGGCCAGCGCCGCGGGGAGCCAGGAGCCGAAGTAGCCGCCGACCAAGAGCCCCGCGATCTGCCCGGTCGGCCCGCCCGCGGCCTCGAGCAGCGCCTCGAGCCGCGTGCCGAGCTCGATCTCATAGACCCCGGGCGAGCCGACCGCGCCGGCGAGCGTCACAAGCGTCGATCCGGGCTCGTCGTCGCTCCCGAGCGCGCGGTACCAGCCCGAGCCGTGGCGGGCGATCAGCGCGAGATGAGCGAGCGTCTCGACGTTCTGGACGAGCGTCGGCCGGCGTCGCACGCCCCGCTCGGTCGGGCGCGGCGGGATGAAGCTCGGCACCGGCGGGCCTCCGCCCAGCTGCGACAGAAGCGAGGTCTCCTGGCCGGTGAGGAACTTCTCGGCCGCCGCGAACAGCTCGAAGGCGACCGTGTCGGTGCCGGCGGCGCGGCGTTGCCTGATCGCGTGCGCGAGGCTGACCTGGGTGTCGGCGTTCTGGCCCTCGTAGGCGACGATCACCTGCTCTGCGCCGACGACCCGTGCCGCCAGCGCCGCGCCGTCGAGGACGAGATGGGGGAGCTCGCGCAGTAGCAGCGCGTCCTTCGCGCTCATCGGCTCGCTCTCGCAGCCGTTGGCGACGACGATCGCCTGCCCGCGCGCCGAGCGGACGGCGCGCATCTTCAGCGCGGCGGGGAACCCGGCTCCGCCGCGACCGCGCAGGCCTGCCGCCTCGACCGCCGCCAACAGCGTCTTGGCGCTCAGCTCGGCGGGGGCGGGGAGCGGGCCGTGCTCGTCGAGGTGGCGCTCGAGCTGGGCCGTGCCGCGGTGTGACACCCCGCTCAGAAGGCGCGGCAGCACGGCGATCTCGGGGGCGGCGCTCACTGTCGAGGCGTGACCGTGGCGGTGCCTGTGACAGCGCCGTTTGCGGGGTTGATCTGGAGGGAGAGCTCCAGTGAGATCGACTGCGTCGCGGAGCTCAGCTGGGCGGCGATGCTCGTGCCCGCCAGCGCCGTGACCGTCCCGCTGAAGCGCTGCGGATCGGCCGCCGTGCCGGCGCTGACCGAGCTCTGCGTCATCGACACGCCGCCGCCGCTGGCCTGGTTGCCGATGATCTGGACGTGGATGTCGGGCAGCGCCGCGCTCTGCGCCGACAGCGCGATGTCGACGCTGACGAGTCCGCCGGCGGCCGCGCTCTGGGTGACGCGCCCGCTGACAGTGGCCTGGAAGGCGCTGATCGCGGGCGGTGCGGACTGGCTGGGCGTCGTCGAGCCGACGGATCTCACCAGCAGGGATGCGGGAGTGCCCGCGCGGCGCGCCCAGTTGGAGGCGAGCGGGCCGCTCGGAAGCCACACGACGAGCGCCGCGGGCAGCGCGATCGAGGCGACGACGGCGCCGCTTCGAAGCCGCTTCTGGGCCGGCCAGCCGATGCCGGCGCGGACCCATACCGCCGCGATGACGGCGGCGATGCAGGCCGCGGTCAGCGCGAGCAGCCAGACCGCCTTGGCGTCGGAGCCGGTGCCGAAGGTGTGCATCACGGCGACCGGCCAGCAGAGGTAGGAGAGCCAGTGGACGGCCTTCCAGACGGGGTAGCCGAGACGGCGGCGGACGACGCTCGTGATCGCGATCGCGATCAGCAGGTCCGAGGCGAACGCGCCGAGGCCGAGCCACAGCGGCCGGTAGGCCCCGGCGAACGGGATGATCGCGTCGAGGAGCTTGATTCCCGCGAAGGGGTCGAGGATCGAGGTGACGATGTGGACGGCCAGGACGGCGAGCGCCAGCAGCGAGACGTTGCGGTGCACGCCCTCGACCACGAAGCGGGGCCAGCCCGGTCGCTCGACCCGCCCGACGCCGGCGATGCCGAGCACCAGGCTGGCCGTCAGCAGGATCAGCGCGACGGCGCCGGTCGCGCGCGTCAGATACCACAGGGCACTCGGTCCGGCGGCCGCGAGGGACATCGGTTCAGATCAGCTCGAGCGGCCAGCCGCCGGTCAGCGTGACCGACCCGTCGTGGGCCACCAGCCGGGCCGGAAGGGCAAGCTCCTCGAGCCAGGCGGCCGCCAAATCGCCGCGAATGATCGCCGCGGTGCTCGCGACGTTCGCGTCGACGCAGGTCGCGGCCGCGACGCTGACGGTCCGCCAGCGCCCGGCCGCGGGAGCGCCGGTCGAGGGGTCGAGGATGTGGTGCACGGCCCGTTCGCCGCGGACCCAGCGGCGCAGCGTGGTGGTCGATGTGGCGAGGCCGCCGCCGGCGATCGAGATCGTCTGGCCGGGCTGCTCGGGGCCGCCGCGGCTGTCCTCGCCGACGCGGACGAGCCAGCCTTCCGCCGGAGCTGCGCCGGCGGTCGCGATGTCCCCGCCGAGGCTGACCAGAGCGCCGCCCCCGGTCGCGCCGGCGGCGGCGGTCGCGGCGATGTCGGCGGCGAGCGCCTTCGCCGTGGCGCCGAAGTCGAGCTCGACGCCGGCCGGGATTCGCACCGTCGCGCGGTCGGGGTCGACCTCGACGCAGCGCCAGCCGCCGGCGCGGCGGAAGCGGACCGGGCCGCCCGCGCGGATCGCCGCAAAGTCGCGGTCGTAGCCTGCGGCCTGCAGCGAGCCGCCGATCGTGGGATCGACGTCGCCGTCGGTCAGCGCCGCGGCGCGAAGCGCGCAGCGCGTCGCGCGGATGAAGGTCCGGCTGACCGCCTGCGCGCCGCCGCCGGCGGCGGCGTTGACGCGAGAGAGCTCGGAGTCGGCGCGGAAGCGGCTGCAGGCGGTGTCGATGTCGGCGATCGTCGCGCGCACCGCCTCGAGCGCCGCGGCGAGCTGGTCGGGCTGCGTCGTCGCGACGACGGCGGTCGTGCCGAGCGCGTCGAAGGACTCACTCGCGCTCGCTGGGGGGGTGGCCACCATCTCAGGAGCCTCCGGAAACGACGACCGGCTGCTGCTGCGGCTGCTGCACGACCGCCTGTGGAGCCTGCGAGGGCTGCTGGATGGCGTCCGAGGATGGCGGTTGCGTGACCGAGCTGTTGCTCGATGTCGAGGTCGCCGTGTGGCCATGGAAGGCGTTCGCGGCCATCAGCGCAAGCGCCCCGGAGAGCGCGACGACGGCCGCTGCGACCCAGCGCGTTGTCGCCGAGATCCGCCGCAGGCCGGCGTCGCGCAGGGCGACGGCACGGTGTGATGTCCGCCCGAAGGGTGGTGGATCGCTGGCCATTACGGTGATCAGCTTCCCGCCCGGAGTCGAAATTCTCCTAAGCGGAACCTGAGAGCAGCCTTAATGCCTGCCGGCGCCGCGCGCGGCGATAGCATCGGCGCGGTGAGCGACCTGCCGGCGGCCGACGTGCGGCTCGAACGGCGCCGGGAGCGCGAGCGGGATCGGCGCGCGCGACGCCGGCGTGGGCGGCTACGGCTGGCCGCCCTGGCCGGCTTCGTCGCCGTCGTGGCGCTGGTCGTGACCCTGAGCGCCGGCGGCGGGCGCTCGAAGCCTCCCTACCCCACGGTCGTGAACGTCCTCGTGTCCGCGCACGCCACGACCGCCGGGCGACTGGGGGCGGCGGTCCAGGACTCGGCGATCGCCGCGGTCGGGTCCTCGATCTATCTGCTGGGCGGGATCGACGCCGCCGGTCATTCCACGGACGCGATCATCCGTCTCAGCGGCGCCGGCGGATCGACGGCGGCGGCGCCGGGGCATCTGCCCGAGATCCAGCACGACGCCCAGGCGGTCGCGCTGGGGAGCGAGATCTACGCCTTCGGCGGCGGCGACATCGCCTCCTACGCGCACATCGTCGGCTACGACCCGGCGACGGGCGCCGTCACCCACGCCGGCGACCTTCCGCGCCCGCAGTCGGATGTCGCGGTGGCGGCGATCGGATCGACGGTCTACATCGTCGGCGGCTACAACGGATCGATACCGCTTGACACGATCGTCGCCTGGCGACCCGGTTCCCGCGCGCACACCGTCGCGCGCCTGCCCTACGCGCTGCGCTACGCGGCTGTCGCCGGCGTCGGGCGGCGCCTGCTGATCGCCGGCGGCACCGAGGCCGACGGATCGGTCAGCGCGGGGATCTGGCTCTATGACCCGGCGTCGCGGTTGGTGTCGCAGGTTGGGGTGCTGCCCGCCGGGCTGACGCACTCGAGCGCCGTCCAGATCGGCGGGCGGGTGTACCTGATCGGCGGGCGGCGCAGCGCGAGCGGCGCGCAGACCGCGCAGGTCGTCGCGATCGACACCTCGACGATGCGGGCGGGCGTCGTCGGCCGGCTGCCGCGCGCGCTGTCTGACGCGGCCGTGCAGGCAAGCGGCGGGCGCATCGTCGTCGCGGGCGGCGAGTCGGCGTCCGGCGCGGCGGCGAACGCGGTCCTGACCGTCACGCCGCTCGTTCGCGATCAGGTCGTTCGCGCGCCGCGCAGGGGCACGGTCGCGCGGCGCGAGCTCGCGGTGCTCGACTCGCTCGGCTACCGCCAGGCGCTCGCGGCCCACCCGTCGTCGATCGCGCCCTATGAGGCGGCCGCGGCGAAGCCGGGGCTGCCGGGCTACCTGCTGATCGCCGACCGCGGCAACAACCGGATCCTCGTCGTCGACCCGCGGGGGCGGATTCGCTGGCTCTTTCCGAGCGCCGCCGAGGTGGCGGCCGGGCGGCTCCTTCACTTCAACGACGACACGTTCGTTGAGCCCGGCGGTAAGGCGCTGATCGCCAACGAGGAGGACTACGGGCTGGTCGTCTCGGTCAACATCAGGACGCGGACGATCACGCGCCTGTTCGGTGTTCCGGGCGTCCTCGGCGGCGGCTCCACGGAGCTCAACTACCCCGACGACGCCTACGCCTTCCCGGATGGCAGCTGGACCGTCGCCGACGCCTACAACTGCCGGATCCTGTTCGTTGCAAACCGCACGATCATCCGCCAGTACGGCCGCACAGGCGTCTGCGCACACAACCCCCCGCAGACCTTCGGCGCCGTCAACGGCGACACCCCGACGCCCTACGGGGGCGTGCTCGTCAGCGAGATCACCGGCCACTGGGTCGATGCGATCAACGCCGACGGGACGCTGCGCTTCGCCGTGCAGCCGCCGATCGCCTACCCCTCCGACCCGCAGCCGCTGCCCGGCGACCGCGTGCTGCTCGCCGACTACTCCCAGCCCGGCCACGTGCTGATCATCGACCGCCACGGCCGGGTGCTCTGGGAGTATGGGCCCGCCGGCGGCGAGGCGGCGCTCGACCACCCCTCGCTGGCGCTCCAGCTGCCCAACGGCGACGTCGCGGTCAACGACGACTACCGCAACCGCGTCGTCGTGATCGACCCGCGCACCAACCGGATCGTCTGGGAGTACGGCCACCTGGACGTCGGCGGGACCGCGCCGGGCTACCTGCACATCCCGGACGGCATGGACTTCATCCCGGCGGCGGCGGACGGCTCGATCGACTGGGCGGCCGTTGTCCACCCCTAATGGGCGCTGCGGGAACGTTCCACCGGTTATGGCGGCGTCTGGTCGCCGCCCGGCGGCGTCCTCGGTCGCGGCAGGGCAACAAGCCCTGCCCGCTCCCTGCGTCCTGGCCGGTCGGCCCCAGCCACTCCCCCATTTCCCGTTCAACGTTCCCTCAAGACCCACAACTAGCAGGTACCGGAGTAGGCGGAGACCCCCGGCCCGCTCGCTGCGTCATCGACCTGTCCGCTGTCGGTGGCGCGCAGGATCGCGCCGAAGTGGACGACGTACCAGACGCCCTCCCAGGAGATCATCGACGCGATCCCGAACGAGCGGACGGCGCCCGCCTCGCGGTAGACGACGCGCGCGTTGGGCATCTCGAAGTAGCCGATGCTGTTGGCGCAGACGCCCGCCGGCACCCAGTGCGCGTAGGAGGCGACGACGCGGACCCCGAGCAGCCGCGCGTGTCCGGCGTCGGAGCCGAGCAGCGCGTGCGCGGCGCCGATGTCGAGTGAGAAGTCGTGGACGAGGCGGCCCTTGAAGTCGGCCGCGGGGTCGGCGAGCGCCTTCAGCCGCTCGTAGGCCGTCTCGGGGAAGAAGGCCGGCATCGCGTCGCGCAGCGAGTTGTGGACGACGCCCTTCCAGAGGTCGGCCATCTCGGTCTTGAACTGGGGCGAGCTCGCCGTCGGGAGCGTGGTCTGCGGCAGCGCCCTCGTCAGCGGCTGCGCAGGCGGAACGTGCCGCGTCGCGGCGCTGCTCCCGCGGTGCGCGCGTGGCGGCGCCTTCGACGGGGCCGACAGCAGAAAGAAGCAAGCGAGCGCGATCGCCGCGATGCTCAGGAGCGCCGTGGCGCGGCGGCGCCGGATCGCCTGGCGGCGCGCGCGGCGGCGCCGCTCGGCGTTGCGCGGACGGCGCGCGGCGTCAGCGGCTGCCGACATGGGCTCGGGGCAACGCGCGCAGGCCGCGCCGGCGGCGGTTTGCGAGGCGGTCGTCGCAGCCCTCGGGCGCCGAGCTCAGCCGGCGGACGATCGGCCCGGCCGCGGCGGCGGTCGCGAACATCGATTGGCCCGGCGTGGCCGCGGTCTGGCGCTCTTGACCCGGGAGGCTCATAGCAGGAGGCGCCGAACGATAGAGCTCGCAAGCGCTCGTGGCGCGAGCATCTTCAAGCCCCGGCCGGACGGGACCGCCTCGCGGCGTGCTTGGCGCGGAGGCCGGGTCCCGCGGCTGACCGTCCGAGCGGCCGGCGGTCGGCCGTGCCGGCGGCGCTAGGCTCCGGAGTAGACCGCGAGGAGAAACAGCGTGGACCAGACGAGTCCGAGCGCGACCAGCACCCTGTCGTGCAGGACGGCGTCCTCGGGAGCCTCGCCCTCGCCGCGGCCGAGCAGCACGCCGTAGCGGGCCAGGCCGAGCACGAACGGCGCGATCGTGATCAGGTACCACGGCTCGTCGGTGGGCCGCGCGTTGGCCCAGATCGTGTAGGCGGTGACGGCGCCGAGCGCCGCCGCGGCGAGCACCGCGCGCAGGCCGTCACGCGTGTAGCCGTGCAGCGTCCCGCGCAGGCTGCCCGTCCGCTCGCCGAGCTCGCCGAGCTCGGCGAAGCGCTTGCCCGCCACGAGAAAGATCGCGCAGCATGAGGTGACCAGCAAGAACCAGCGCGACAGCGGCACCCCGGCGGCGGCGCCGCCCGCGACGGCGCGCAGGAGGAACCCGCCGGCGACGGCGATCAGATCGAGCAGGATCACGTGTCGCCACCACAGCGAGTAGCTGATCGTCAGCGCGAGGTAGCCGACGCCGACGATCGCGAGATCGGTGGCTATCGCGAACGCGATGGCGAGACCAGCGACCGTGAGGATGGCCGCGGCGCCCAGCGCGAGGCGCACGCTCAGCTCTCTCGCCGCGATCGGCCGAAGGCGCTTGCGCGGATGGTGGCGGTCCTCCTCGCGGTCGCGCACGTCGTTGATCAGGTAGATCGCGCTGGAGAGCATGCAGAACACGGCGATGCCGCCCGCGACCCTCGCGTCGGACGAGCCGTCGCCGAGCACTCCGGCCGCCGCCGGGGCCGCGACCAGCAGCACGTTCTTGCTCCACTGCCGCGGCCGGCACGCGCGCAGCAACACTCCGAGGGTGCCTCTGCGGCTTTGCTCCGCGTGGCGCGGGGCCCGGGCCGTCATGGCGGGTCTGCTTGTCCGCTCGTCTTCCTTGAGTAACTCGGATGCGCTGATTGGGATCACCGTGCGTCCGCTCGGGGCCGCTGACGCTTCTTACCCGCCAGGCATCCAAGATACCTCCCTGGATCCTCGCAAGAGCGTCGTTAAGTTGCTCTCACGGCGGGCCGCCGGCCGCCGGCGCCGGCGCTCAGAGGCCGAGCAGCCGCTCTGCGTTGAGGTGTGCGATCTTCTCGCGGTCGCAGTCGGGGATCGCCGCCTGTTCCAGCCAGCGGCGCCCCGCGGCGTTGTCGCTGAAGGGGTGGTCGACCGCGAACATGATCCGGTCGGCACCGAGCACCTCGAGCGCGCAGTGAAGCGGCGCGTCATTGAAGAAGCCGCTAGTGGTGATGTGGAAGTTGCGCGCGAAGTACTCACTCGGCGTCAGCTTCATGGTCGTCTTGACCGGGTCAAGCGCGATCGCGCGCCCGAGCGCGCCGGTCGCGCGATCGATCATGAACGGCAGCACCTCGCCCATGTGGCCGATGATGATCTGGAGCTGCGGAAAGCGGTCGAAGACGCCGGCCAGCATCAGCCGCAACGAGTGCAGGCCGACCTCGACGTGCCAGCCCCAGGCCCCCGCCCCGAGCATGAAGCCGACGTCGTCGCCAAAGCCCGCGTAGTAGAGGTCGTAGACGGCCTGCGGCGGGGGCATCGGGTGCAGGTAGATCGGAACGCCGAGCGCCTCGGCGCTCTCGAAGATCGGCCAGAAGAAGGCCTCGTCCAGGAAGCGCTCGCGGGTTCGGCCGTTGACCATGGCGCCGACGAGGTGAAGCTCGTTGACGGCCCGCTCGAGCTCGGCCGCCGCGGCGGTCGGATCGGCGCTCGGCAGCGCCGCGAAGCCCGAGAAGCGGTCGGGGTGCGCGGCGATCGCGGCCGCGATCGTGTCGTTGAAGGCGCGCGCGACACCGATCGCGCGCTCGCCCGGCGTGTGCTCGAGGCCGGGCTGCGCGGTCGACAGGACCTGCATGTCGATCCCGGCGGCGTCCATCTCGGCGATCCGTCCCTCGCCGATGTCCGCGAGCTTCGCCTCGAGCGCCGGCGGCCAGCGGTGCACCGGGAAGTAGGGGTGGATCTGATCGCCGAGCACGTCGCGAAGCTCGGGCGTCAGGCAGTGCTCCTCGAGGGTGATCGTGCGCATCGCCCGCGCACTCTGCCAGATCGGCCCGGCTCGGCTCGCGCAGGCGCCGTGTAGCGTGCCGCGACGACGTGGCCGCGGCCCGCACGCAGATCCCTCACCGCTGGCAGTACGCCTCGCCGGAGCTCGCGAGCGAGCTGCAGTCGGGACGGCTGCCCTACGAGGACGACCCGCGCTGGCGCGAGTTCGGCGCGCGGACGCCTGAGGAGTACCGCCGCTGGGCGCGCTGCGGCTGCGGCATGGCGTGCCTGCAGATGATCCTCGCCGCCCGCGGCGACGCGCAGATCTCACCGATCGCCGAGCTCGGCCGCCGCGCGATCGGCTACGGGGCCTACGACGCCGAGCCGCCGGGCGGGTTCGGGCCGCTGATCTACGCCGGCTTCGTGGCCTTCGCCGAAGCCGAGTTCGGCCTGCGCGCGCGGGTCGCGGCGCCGCTCTCGCTCGACGAGCTCATCGCCGCCGTCTCAGGCGATGAGGTCGTGATCGCCTCGGTCAGCTCGGAGATCCGCGCGCTCGCGGCCGAGCCCGCGCGGCGCGGCGGTCACCTCGTGCTCGTGCACGACAGCGTCGACGGGCGGCTTCGCTTCCACGACCCCGCCGGGGACACGGCGGCGAACTCGGCGGGAGTCTGGCTCGACGTCGCCGAGTTCGCGCGCTACTACGCCGGTCGGGGCGTCGCGGTCGAGCTGCCGCGCGCCTGAGCTCGAGCGCAGGCGTCATCGCCGCGGCGGCAGTAGTCGTCCGAGCCGCGGGCCACGGTCACCAAGTCGCTCTCCGCGTCGACTTCGCGATTCGCTCCTAGACTTCGCCGCTGAAGTAGTCCGTCGCGCTTGACCGCGGCAGTACGAGCTTGTCGTCGGGGTTGTCCACCCACACCCCGACCTTGTCGGAGTCCGGGTAGACCGTGACGGCCGTCGGGCTCACCGTCGAGTACATCAGCACCCGCACCGTCTCGTCGGTCTCGTTGCGCACTCCGTGAGCCCCGCTCGGCCCCTCGGGGAAGCACACCGCATCCCACGGCTCAAGCTGCTCGCTTCCATCCGGCGTGCGCAGCGTCGGACGGCCGATCAGAACCAGGAGCCATTCCTCCTCGCCGTATTCGTAGTGGTAGGGACAGATCGCCTGCCCCGGCGCAAGCTCGTACACGGTGGTGCCCGTGCGCTTGGCCTCTAGTGCCGGCCCGAAGCGCAGCATCCCGACGCGAAAGCCCTCGGGATCGGTTGAGTCGTACTCGAACGCCGGGTTGGCGATGTTGATTCGACGCATCTCGCCACCGTTCCAATCGCGTCGGACAGAACGCCGGCGCGCTGCGTATGCTCGGCCGATGGCCTCGCTGGAGGACGCTCGGCGCCTCGCGCTCGCGCTGCCCGGCGCCGAGGAGCGCGACCACCACGGCCGCGCATCGTTTCGCGTCCGCGGACGCATCTTCGCCACAGTGCCCGACGGCGATCATCTCAACGTGATGGTCGATGAGCCGGGCATCCGCACCTACGTCCAGCGCGACGCGGACACCTTCTCCGAGGTGTGGTGGGGCAAGCGCCTGGCGGCCGTTCGCGTGCGCCTCGCCTCAGTCGATGCCGACGCGCTCGGCGAACTGCTCGAAGACGCCTGGGAGCGGCGGGCGTAGAATCGCGCCGCGATGGCGGACCTGACGCTCGGCGAGGCCGCAAAGGCGATCGGCGTCAGCGTCGACACGCTGCGGCGCTGGGACCGCCTCGGGCGCGTCAGGACGCGGCGCGACGAGCGCAACCGGCGGCTGGTGCCGGCCGAGGAGGTCCAGCGGCTGCGCCAGCACCCCCAGCGCCAGAAGACCGGCGACGGCTTCTCGGCACGCAACCGCTTCCCGGGGCGGGTCGTCTCCGTAGAGGTGGACGGCGTGATGGCGCTGGTGGAGATCCAGGCCGGACCGCATCGCGTCACCGCCGCCGTGACGCGCGACTCGGTCGAGGAGCTCGGCCTGCGCGAAGGCGTCCGCGTCTGCGCGCGCGTCAAGGCGACGAGCGTGATGGTCGAGCTCGACACGGCTTCGCCCTGAGGTAGCCTCCCGCGCGTGCGCGCCGTCGGCTTCAACCAGGGCGTGATGGTCGAGCTCGACACGGCTCCGCCCTGAGGTAGCCTCCCGCGCGTGCGCGCGGTCGGCTTCAACCAATTCGGCGGCCCCGAGGTGCTCGAGGTGGTCGAGCTTCCCGTGCCCGAGCCCGGCGAGGGCGAGGTTCGCGTTCGCGTCGCCGCGGCGACGCTGAACCCGACCGACGTCGCGGTACGTGCCGGCGTGCGAGCCGAGCTGATGAAGGAGCTTCCGCCGCCGTGGGTCGCGGGGATGGAGCTGGCCGGCGAGATCGAGGCCGTCGGGCCCGGCAGCGACTGGCGCGTCGGCCAACGCGTGATGGCGATCGTGCTGCCGCTTCGCCCGCTGCGCGGCGCGCAGGCCGAGAAGGTCGTCGTGCCGGCCGTCTCGGTCTCCGAGGTGCCTGACAGCGTCACGCTCGAGCACGCCGCGACGCTGCCGATGAACGGGCTGACCGTTCGCCTTGCGCTCGACACGCTGTCGCTTGCCGCCGGCGAGACGCTCGCGATCACCGGCGCGGCGGGCGCCGTCGGCGGCTATGCGATCGAGCTGGCGAAGCTCGAGGGGCTGACGGTGGTGGCCGATGCGGCTGCGGCCGACGAGCCGCTGATCCGCGGCCTCGGCGCTGACGTCGTGGTTCCGCGCGGTGCCGAGCTCTGCGCCGCGGCGATCCGCGAGGCCTTCCCCGACGGCGTCGACGCCGTCATCGACGCCGCGCTGCTCGGCCCGCCGATCCTTGCCGCCGTGCGCGACGGCGGGCAGCTGATCGCGGTCCGGCCGTTCGCGGGCGAGACCGAGCGAGAGATCGAGGTCAAGCTGATCCTGGTCGGCGAGGTCGTCTCGAACCAGGCCGGGCTGCGCGAGCTCGCCGCGCTCGCCGGGTCGGGTCAGCTGACGACTCGCGTCGCCGATTCCTACAGGCCGGAGCAGGCGGCCGAGGCCTACCGACGCCTGGAGGCCGGCGGCGTGCGGGGGCGGCTGCTGTTCGCATTCTGAGCGGCGTGCTCTAGAGTCGGGCCGAGTGGATTCGGCTCCCGCGCTGTCGCTTCGCGCTCTCACCAAGCGCTACGACGACGGCCTGCTCGCTCTCGATCGCTTCGACCTGGAGATCCCCGCCGGGGAGTTCTTCGGGCTGCTCGGCCCCAACGGCGCCGGTAAGACGACGCTGATCAGCGCGATCTGCAACCTGATCCGCGTGACCTCCGGCGAGATCGAGATCTTCGGTGTCTCGCATCGCGAGGCGTCGGCGCGGCGGATGATCGGGCTGGCCGAGCAGGACGTCAACCTCGACCGTTTCCTCGACGTCGAGGAGACGCTCGTCTACCACGGCGGCTACTACGGGATGAGCCGCGCCGACTCGCGCCGCCGCGCGCGGGAGATGATGGACGTGTTCGACCTGCGCTCGAAGGCCGGCGTTCGCGCGCCGGCGCTGTCAGGCGGCATGCGCCGGCGGCTGCTGCTGGCGCGCGCGTTGATGCACGAGCCGCCGCTGGTGATCCTCGATGAGCCGACCGCGGGCGTCGACTTCGAGCTGCGCCTCGAGCTGTGGCGCTACATCCGCCGCCTTCACTCGCAGGGGACGACGATCCTGTTGACCACTCACTACCTCGAGGAGGCCGAGGAGCTCTGCGAGGACATCGCGCTGATCCGCGGCGGGCGGCTGCTCGCCCGCGACAGCGCCCCGGCGCTGCTCGCCGAGTGGGGCGGGGAGTCGCTGGCCGACGTCTACGTCAAGGCGATGGCGTCGTGAGCGCGCTGACCCTGGCCCCGGCGCCGGGGCGGCGCGGCCTCGCCGCGCTGACGACGCGGGAGGTGCACCGCGTGCTGAAGCTCTGGACGCAGACGATCGCCGCTCCGGTCGTCGCCGCGTTCCTGTTCATCCTCGTCTTCGGCCTGTCGCTCAGCGGGCGCATCCACCAGGTCGACCACGTCCCCTACCGGGAGTTCATCGTGCCCGGGCTGATCATCATGGCGATGGTCCAGAACGCCTACGCCAACAACTCCTCCTCGGTCTTCCAGGCGCGCCTTGACCGCTACCTCAACGACGTGCTCGCGTCGCCGATGCGCAACTGGGAGATCAACCTCGGCCTGTCACTCGGCGGCGCGGTGCGCGCGATCGTCGTCGGCGCGGTGCTCGCGGCGGCTTCGATGCCGCTGACCGGCGTTCCGCTGCGCGAGCCGCTGGTGCTGGCCGTCGCCGTCGTGCTCGGCGTGACGCTGTTCTCCTCACTCGGCGTCGTAGTCGGCATCTACGCCAAGACCTGGGACCACGCGGGGTTCGTGCAGAACATCGTGATCGTGCCGCTCAGCTTCCTCGGCGGCGTCTTCTACGCGGTCACGCGGCTGCCCTCGCCGTGGCGCGAGCTCTCACACGCCAACCCGATCTTCTACCTCGTGCAGGCGTTCCGCTACGGGTTCCTCGGCTCAAGCGACGTCCCCGTCGGCCTTGCGCTCGGCGTCACGGCCGCGCTGACCGCGGCGACCGTCGCATGGAGCGCCTGGCTGTTCTCGAGCGGACGCAAGCTGAAGCCCTGAGCGCTACGGCGCGGGCGCGCCGGCGAGCACCGTGATGACCCCGATCGTGGCGGCGGCGACCAGCGTCTGGACGACGCCGCGGCGGGCGAGCAGCAACGCGACGGCGGCCGCCGCCAGCAGCGCGAACTGCCAGTCCTCGCGAAGCGCGCCGGCGAGCAGCACGGCGGCGCCGAGGATCGCCCCGATCGCGGCCGGCCCGGCGCCGTCGAGGAACGCGCGCGCCGAGCCGTTGTCGCGCAGGCGCTCGAAGCGCCCGCCGCCGAGGATCACGAAGCTGAACGACGGCGCGAAGGCGACCAGCGCCGCCAGGATCCCGCCCAGCAGGCCGTGCGCGGCGTAGCCGACGGCGGCGACGGTTGCCACGACCGGCCCCGGTGTGACCTGGCCAAGCGCGACGGCATTCAGGAACTGCGCGTTGGTCATCCAGTGGTAGGCGTGGACGGCATCGCCCTGCATCAGCGGGATGATCACGAAGCCGCCCCCGAACGACAGCGCGCCGACCTTGAGCGCCGTCTAGGCGAGCGAGCCGAGGCCCGCCCCGTGAGCGGCGGCGAGCGGCCAGGCGAAGATCGTCGAGGCGCGCGAGCGGCCGCGGATGACGGCGAGCTCGACGGCGCCGCAGGCGAGCAGGACGAGGACGAGGTAGGCGCCGATCAGGGCCGCCGACACGGCGCCCGCGACGATGTAGGCCGCCCAGCGCCCCGCATGATCGCGGGCGCGCGCGAGGCTCGGCCCGATCAGGCCGCGCGCGGCCGCGGCGGCGACGGCGGCGACGGCCGCGCCGGCCCCTGCGCCCGCGCCGCGGATCCAAAGCGGCGGCGAGTGGGCGAGGAAGGCCACCGACAGGACGAGGATCGCGACGACCGCGGGCACGACGAACCCGAGGCCGCCGACGAGCGCAGCCGGGATCCCGCCGACGCGATAGGCGCAGAAGATCGCGAGCTGCGTCGAGGCGGGGCCCGGCAGCATGCCGCAGGCCGCGTTGGCGTCCTCGAACTCGCGCGCGTCAAGCCACGCCTCGCGCTCGACGACGAGCCGGCGCAGCAGCGCGATGTGCGCGGGCGGCCCGCCGAAGCCGCTCAGCCCGATCCAGGTCCACGCGCGCGCGACCGCGCCCAGCGAGACGGCGGGGCGATCGGGCACCGGCTCAGCGGGCGCCCAGGCGCGCCACGAGGTTCGCCTCGACGGCCGGCCATTCGGCCTCGAGAATCGAGTAGACGGCGCTCGAGCGGCGCGAGCCGTCCCAGAGGATCCGGCTGTCGCGCAGGATCCCCTCGAACTGCGCCGGGAGCGCGCTGAGCGCGCGCCGTGAGCGCTCGTTGCGCTCGTGGGTCAGGAACTCGACGCGCTGGCAGCCGAGCACGGCGAAGGCGTGGCGGAGCATCAGCAGCTTGGCCTCGATGTTCGCTCCGCCGTTCCAGGCGCGCGGCGTCAGCCACGTCCAGCCGATCTCGAGCGCGGCGTGCTCGGGCTGCAGCGACATGAAGCTCGTCGAGCCGATCGCCTGGCCGCTCGCGCGCTCGAGCGTCGCAAACGGCGCGCGCTCGCCGCGCCCGGCGGCCTGGAGGGTCTCGTCGAACCAGGCGCCGACGGCTTGCGGCGTCGACATGTCGACGCTCCACCACTCCCACGCCTGCTGGGGCTGCGCCGCCTCGAGCAGCGCGTCGCGATGCCCTTCGCCGAGCGGCTCGAGCGTCACGATCCGGCCCTCAAGGCGCGGCCTGAGATCCCACACGGACGCCATGTTCGCAAGCGCCGATCGCCCGCGGGTTCTCAGCTTCTTCACGGCGCGGTCACCGCAGGGATACCTGCGCGGGGCCCCGCAGCCCGAGACTCGCCTCGGCCATACCTACCCGGGGGTGAACCGCTGCGATGAGGGCAAATCTGCGATCAACCATGCGACGCTCGCTGCTACGCCGGCGAGCGATCCTCGCCGTCGCGGCGGGTATCGCCGTCTCGGCCGCGCTGATGTCGGGGGGCTCGCGACCTTCAGGCGCGACCTGTTCAACAACTGGGCGGGGGAGCAGCCATAGCAAGCCCCGGCGCGCCCGCGAAGCGACATGCGATCGATCGGAGCCGGGCTCCCGCCGCGCGATCGCCGCGGTCGCGGCGCTCGTCCTGGCCGCCGGCGCCGGCGGCGCCGTGGCGGCGCTGCGCTCCTCGGGTGTGCCCGCATCGGCTCGCTACGGCCAGATCCCAAGCTGGCTGCCGAAGCCGAAGGGCAGCGTCGGGCGCGTCGTCAGCGCGAGCGCCGGGCACCCCTGGCGTGCGATCGAGGGGGATACGGTGGCGGTCCTGCTGGCCGGCGTGAGTGTGCTCGCGACGGCGGTCGGGCCCGCCGTGCCGAGCGAGGGCCGCTTCCCGGTGCCGGCGACGAGCCCCTGCACGTTCACGCTCACGCTGCGCGCGGAGCGCGGACGCGTTCCGCTGCGCGCGGCGGCGTTCACGATCGTCGATGAGCTCGGCCGCCTGCACCATCCGCTGGTTCGGGCGGCCCCCGGCGGTGCGCTGCCGGCGACGGTCGCGGCCGGGCGCGCAGTGGCGCTGACGCTGAGCGGCGTCCTACCGACCGGGGACGGCCGGCTTCGCTGGTCGCCGGCCGGCGCGCGGCCGATCGTCTCCTGGGACTTCGCCGTCGAGATCGACTAAGCCGCGATCACGGCGCCGGTTCGCACCCAGCTTGCGACGACGTCGCGCATCGAGAGGATTCCGACGAGCTCCGTGCCGTCGGTTACGAGCACGTGGCGGAAGCCGCCGCTGGTCATCTGCTCGGCCGCCCGCTCGAGCGGCCAGTCGGCGGCCGCGTAGACGACGTTGGCCGTCAGGTGAGCGCCGACGAGCTCGGTGTCGAGGTCGCTGCCGGCGGCCACGCAGTGGAGGATGTCGCGCTCGGTAACGATGCCGGGCGCCGGCAGGTCGGGGTCGATCACGACCGCCGCGCCGGTGCGGCCGCCCGTCATCCGGCGCGCCGCCTCTCGCATCGTGTGGCCGCTTCCGACCGTCACGCCGACTGGGTTCATGGCCTCGCGCACAATCGTCATCGCGTCGCTTCTCCTGGGTGTCGGGGAGTGTCTGCGGGCTTGCGAGCGGTCACGGTCGCGTCTGCTGAGCGCAGCACGCGCGCCCCTGATGATCGGTCGGCGCCGCGCTCTGCTGACGAAGCCGCGATTGCCTGCTGCGGCGGCGCCGCTACCCGCGAGCGATTGTAGCAATCGCCACGTTGTGTTTGCCACATCCGTCACAAAATCTTGACGGATACCCTTGGCCGTCGATGCGCGTCGGCCTCGCACTTGGAGCAGGGGGGATCCTCGGCGCGGCGTGGATGATCGGAGCGCTCGACGCCCTCGAGCGCGACGGCGGCCTGCGGCCGGCGCAGCTCGCGGAGATCCTCGCGACCTCGGTCGGCTCGCTGATCGCCGTGATGGTCGCCGCCGGCGTGCCGACGGATGCGATGGCGGCCTACGCCGCCGGCGAGTCGGGAGGCGCGCTCGAGCCGCTCGAGAACCACGATGCGACTGCGCTCACGCTGACCCGGCTGCCGCTGTCGCCGCGGCCGGGCTCGCTGTCGATGGCGCTTCGCGCGCGCGGCGGAGCCGGCCGCCTGACCGGGCTTCTGCCGCGCGGTGTCGTGAGCACGGAGGGCATCGCGTCGCTCGTTCGCCGGGTCGTCGGCGAGCGCTGGCCGGAGGGGGTGATCCGCGTGGTCGCCTGCGATTACGCAAGCGGCGAGCGCGTCGAGCTCGGCCGGGGCGCGAGCCCGCCTGTCCGCCGGGCGCGGCGGTGGCCGCATCGTGCGCCATCCCCGGCTTCTACGCGCCGGTCGCGATCGGAGGGCGCGTCTTCGTCGACGGTGGGATCCATTCGCACTCGAACCTCGACCTACTCGCCGGCTCGCAGCTCGACGCCGTGATCGCCGTCAATCCGATGTCGGCCGGGGCGTGGGTCGGCGGCGGCGGTCTGCGCGAGCGCGCGGCGGCGCTGCGGCGGCGCCGCTCGGCGGCTCGCCTCGAAGCCGAGGCGCAGCTGCTGCGCGCGCGCGGGGTCCAGGTCCTGGTGCTCGAGCCGGCGTTCTCCGACATCGCCGCGATGGGGTCGAACATGATGGCCCGCGACCGCCGTGGCGAGGTGATCGAGGCCGGGCGCTCGAGCACGGAACGGGCGCTGCGGCGGCTGGGCCGCAAGCGCCTGCGGTTGCTCGGGCTCGCGCCTGGGTAGCATTCGCCACCCGACCACCCGCCGGAGCCCTCTTTGCACGCTGCAGGACCCGCCCATGACTCGGGGCCGTTGCCGTTGCCGCCGACGAGGACCGCGCTCGGCCTCGAGTTGCGCGACGTCACCAAGCGCTACCCGGGGGCGCGGACGGCGGCGATCACCGGGCTGAGCCTCGAGGTCGGCGCCGGGGAGGTCTGCGTGCTCGTCGGGCCGTCCGGCTCGGGCAAGACGACCGCGATGCGCCTGATCAACCGCTTGATCCCGCTGAGCGGCGGCGACATCCTGCTCGGCGGGGCGAGCGTGCTCGACCGAAGCGCGGTCGATCTGCGGCGCGAGATCGGCTATGTGATCCAGCAGGTCGGACTGTTCCCCCACCTGAGCGTCGCCGAGAACATCGCGACGGTCCCGCGGCTGCTCGGCTGGAGCCGCGACCGCATCGCCGCGCGCACGCAGGAGCTGCTCGAGCTGATCGGGATGGACGCCGAGGAGATCGGGCCGCGCTATCCAGCTGCGCTCTCGGGCGGGCAGCGCCAGCGGGTCGGGGTCGCGCGGGCGCTCGCCGCCGACCCGCCGCTGCTGCTGATGGACGAGCCGTTCGGAGCGATCGACCCGATCACGCGGGCGCGCCTCCAGGATGAGTTCCTGGCGCTTCAGGCGCGCGTGCGAAAGACCGTCGTGTTCGTCACCCACGACATCGACGAGGCGATCAAGATGGGCGACCGCGTGGCGGTGATGCGCGCCGGCGGGACGCTCGCCCAGTACGCGACGCCGGACGAGCTGCTGCGCGCGCCGGCCGACGACTTCGTCGCCCAGTTCGTCGGATCGGATCGGGCGCTCAAGCGCCTCGCGCTGGCGACGCTCGCGGACATCGAGCTCGCCGACGCGAGCGGCCTGAACGGCGACCACGCCCGCCTGCCCGACACGACCACGCTGCGCGACGCCCTCGCGGCGCTGCTGACGGGCGACGGTCGGCCGCTGCTGGTCGTCGACTCCTCCCAGCGGGTGCTCGGCAAGTTCACGATCGAAGCGCTCAGCGAGCGGCTTCGCAGCGAGCACGCGCAGCTGTGATCCTCCCAAGCGCCGTCGTCATCCCGAACTACGGCGGCAGCGCCTACCGCTGCGAGCGCCACAACCCGCTGTTCTGCTTCGACTGGGTCTCGCGCAACTGGGACGCCGTGCTCTGGCCGGCGCTTCGCGAGCACATCGTGCTGACCGTCGTGGCGGTCGCGCTCGGCTTCGCGATCTCGACCGCGCTGGCGCTCGCCGCCTACCGCCTGCGCTGGCTCGAGCGGCCGGTTGTCGCGGTCACGCTGGTCTTCTACACGATCCCCGCGATCGCGCTGTTCGAGCTGCTCGTCGGGGTCAGCTGGCTCGGACTCAGCACGCTCACCGCCGAGGTCGCGCTGGTGTCCTACACGCTGCTGATCCTGTTTCGAAACATCCTCACGGGACTTCGCGAGGTTCCCGAGGACGTCCGCGACGCGGCCCGCGGGATGGGCATGAACGCCCGCCAGCTGCTCTGGCGGGTCGAGCTCCCGCTGGCGCTGCCGGCGATCGTCGCCGGCCTGCGGATCGCGACCGTGACGGTCATCTCGCTTGCGACGATCGCGCCGCTGATCTCGGTCGAGAGCCTCGGAACGCCGATCTTCGCGGCGATCTCCGACAACCTCTTCAAGACCGAGCTGATCGCCGCGGGAGGCCTCGCGGTGCTGTTGGCGGTGGCCGCTGACGGCGCGTTCGTGCTGATCCAGCGCCGCCTGGCGCCCTGGACGCGGGTGCGGACGCGATGAGCGACTTCAGCGGCGCGTTCCAGTTCATCGGCCGCGACGGCCAGGTGCCGGGCGCGCCGCCGCTGCCGAGCCTCGTCCACCTGACGCTCGGGACGCTCGGCGTGAGCGCTCTGGGGATCGCGATCGCCGCCGCCGCCGCGATGCCGCTCGGGGTCTGGCTCGGCCACATCCATCGCGGGTCCTTCATCGCCATCAATGTCGGGAACCTCGGACGCGCGCTGCCGAGCCTCGCCGTGCTCGCGATCGCGATCGCCTTCCTCGGGATCGGGCTCGCCAACGTCGAGCTGGCGCTCGTCGTCCTGGCGATCCCGCCGATCGTCACCAACACCTACGTGGCGGTCGACCGCGTCGAGCGCGACCTCGTCGATGCGGCGCGGGGGATGGGGATGACCGAATGGCAGATCGTCCGACGGGTCGAGCTGCCGCTGGGGGTGCCGCTGATCTTCGCCGGGCTTCGCACGGCGGCGGTGCTCGTCGTAGCGACGACGACGATCAGCGCGCTGACCGGCTACAGCGGAACGCTCGGGGACATCATCAACAACGAGACGAGCTACCGGCTGTCGGGCGTGCTCGGCGGGGCGATCTGCGTCGCGGGGCTTGCACTGGCCGTGGAGTTCGTCCTCGCCGGAGCCCAGCGCGCGCTCACGCCGCGGGGACTGCGCGTTCGCTGACACGTCCGTGAACGTCATTACAAATGGGATAAAAACCGGGAGGCAATGATGCGAATGCGACCAATCGCCGCGGCGCTCGCCGCGATCACCGCTGCGGCGGCCGGACTGGCGCTCGGAGCCCAGCCGAGCGTGGCCGGGCTGCCGGGTACCGGAAAGCCGCCGATCGTGATCGGCGACAAGAACTTCGCCGAGGAGTTCATCCTCGGCGCCCTCTACGCGCAGGCGCTCAAGGCGCAGGGGTACTCGGTGACGCTGAAGAACAACATCGGCTCATCGGAGATCACCTGGAAGGCGTTGCAGTCCGGGCAGATCGGGCTCTACCCGGAGTACACGGGCACGCTGCTGTCGGCGATCGCCGGGGACACCAACAACCCGACCAGCGCCGCCGCGGCCTACCACCAGGCCGCGGCATACGTGTCAAAGCACGGCTTCACGCTGCTGAAGGCGACGCCGTTCTATGACTCGGACGCCTTGGCGGCGCTGACGTCGTATGCGACCAAGCACCACCTGACGACGATCGCGCAGCTGAAGGCGCTCGGCAAGAGCGTGATCCTCGGGGCGGCGCCGGAGTTCGCGACGCGATTCGAGGGGCTGCTCGGGTTGAAGAAGGACTACGGCATCAACCCGACCTTCAAGCCGATCGCTATCGGGCTCAGCTACACGGCGCTTGACACGGGCAAAGTCGACGTGCAGGACGTCTTCACGACCGACGGCCAGCTCGCGACGCCCGGCAAGTACACGCTCCTGTCCGACCCCGACCACGTGTTCGGCTTCCAGAACGTCGCGCCGATCGTCAAGGCCTCGCTGCTCGCCAAGGAGGGCCCGGCGTTCGCGGCGACGCTCAACAAGGTCGACGCGCTGCTGACCCGAAACGCGATGCAGCAGATGAACAAGGCGGTCTCGATCGACCAGATCTCGCCCGCGACGGTGGCGGCCGGGTTCCTCAGCGCCAACCACCTGGGCTAGCAGTCAGACCGCAGGCTGGGGCGGGGGCTGCGCGCTCCCGCCCCGCCGCGCGTCACGCCGTCAGCGCCGCCGCCATCTCATCGAAGGCGCGGACGTAGTCGTCGATCGCCTCGGGGGTGTGCGTGACCGAGAGCGTCCACTCCTCCTCGCGGCCCGGCGTCATGTAGATCCCGCGGTTCATGTTCCAAAGCCACGCGAGCTCGGTGACGGCCTCGTCCTGGTTGGCTTTGAAGGTCTCGTAGTCGACGATTCGCTCCGTGGAGAACGTGACGCAGCCCTTCGAGCCGACGCCGATCGCGTAGCCCGGCAGCTGGTGGCGCTCGATGACAGCGTCGCAGCCGGAGACGATCCGCTCGTTGAGGGCGTCGAGATGGCGGTAGCCCTCGGGGGTGAGGACCTGCTCGAGCGAGGCGCGCGCGGCGGCCATCGCAAGCGGGTTGCCGTTGTAGGTGCCGACCTGGTAGACGCTGCCGTCCTCGACGACGCTCATCACCTGCTCGCTCGCGCCGATCGCGCCCGAGGGCAGGCCGCCGCCGAGCGTCTTTGCGAGCGTGACCATGTCGGGCTGCACGCCGAAGCGCTCGGTCGCGCCGCCCGCGGCGATCGCGAGTCCCGTCTTGACTTCGTCGAAGATCAGGACGATCCCATGGCGCGTCGCGATGTCGCGGACCTCCTCGAGGTAGCCGGGCTCGGGGAGCACGACGCCGAGGTTCATCATCGCCGCCTCCATGATCACGCAGGCGGGCTTTCGCCCCTCGCGCTCGAGCGCCACGATGCGGCGCTCCATCGCGGGCGCGTCGTTGAAGGGGACGGGGATCGTCAGCGCCACCACGGCTTCGGGGATCCCCGCCCCGTAGGGCAGCGAGGCGAGGTTGTCACGGTCGCCGATCCGCTCGTAGGGGACGCCGATCGAGACCATCACGGCGTCGTGATGGCCGTGGTAGGAGCCGAAGATCTTGACGATCGTCTCGCGACCCGTCAGCCCCCGCGCGATCCGGATCGCGTCCATCGTCGCCTCCGAGCCGGAGTTGACAAAGCGCCAGCGCGGCAGGTTGAAGCGCTCCTTGAGGTTCTCGGCGACGGCGATCGTGTCCTCGGTCACGGCCGCGAAGTGGGTGCCGAGCGCGACGCGTTCGCGCACGGCGGAGACGATCGCCGGGTGGGCGTGACCCTGGACCATCGAGCCGAAGCCGTTGTGGAAGTCCCAGTACTCGTTGCCGTCGACGTCGCGCACGCGCGGCCCGTCGCCGTCGAGCAGATAGATCGGCCAGGGGTCGCGCAGCTGGTAGGAGGATGCGACGCCTCCGCTGAGGGACTGGCTCGCGCGGCGGTACATCGCCTCGGAGCCCTTCGTGCGCTCGTTCAGCGCACGGAGCTCGCGGTCGATCAGCTCATCGACGCGGCGGCGGTCAAGGACGACGGGGCTTGAGACCGGCATCTGCGCTCACCTCTCTGGCGGGCGAGGCCAACCCGCGATCGACCGCCTCTGCCGGGAGCTTAGACCCTCGCCCCTTGGCCCAACCCTGGCCTGGCTAGACTGAGCGGCTCCGTGGGGGACTGGTGTATCGGTAACACGGTGGTCTCCAAAACCGCAGCGTCAGGTTCGACTCCTGGGTCCCCCGTTGTGGCGCTGGCCGGGTTTGCAGGCGTTTTCGCTGATTGTCGGGCGTGAGCTGGCCGTCGGTGTGCGGTCGGAGTGACCGGCGTGCGGACCGGCCAGCGGCTCGGTGCGGATCGATGCGGAGCTTTCGCGCGCTGCGGGGCGCGCAGGTCGTGCGACAAACCGTTGTGTTATGCCGGGGGCTTGGGCCGCTTTCGGGTTCGACGTCGCGGTTGCGGTGGCCGGTCTGGAGCAGCCCGGGCGGCGCCGTGTGGTCACCTCCGGCGGCGGCGGATGCGGTCACTCAGAGTCCGAGCAGGAGGCTGAGCGCCTGGTCGATGGCGCGGAGCGCGTCTGGGTCGAGCCGGCCGGCCGATCGTCGGAGGCGTTGGGGGTCCACGACCGTTGTCTGCTCGACGAGCACGCGTGTCTTGATCCCGTCGAGCTCGATCACTGGACGGAAGGTTGCCGGCATCGCGCTCGTCGAGGTGGGTGCGACGAGCGTCGTGCTCAGGTCGAGGAATTCGTCGGCTTGGACGATGACCGCGTAGCGGGCCCCGCGTTGCTCATGGCCGCGCGCGCCGCGTGGTCGCGGCAGGCGGAATACCTCGCCGCGAACCATCTCAATCCGACGCGCGGGGAGCAAGCTCGGCGAGCTGCTCGCGGATCAACCGCATCTCTTCGCGGTCAGCCTGGTCTGCGGCGAGGCGCTTGACCTCGTCGCGGATCGCCGATCGCGTTCGGCGCCGCATCGCCGCCTCGCGCAACGCTGTACGCACCGCTTCTGAGTCGGTCGTATCACCGGCTCGTACCACGTCGAGGGCCGCCGCTGAGGCGTCGTCGAGGCGCACGTGAAGCGACCGAGCCACACCCCGAGTGTAGCACGGATCGTGCTACGTGATTGACGAGGGCGCTGACGCGAATCACGATTTTCGAGACGGCATCTCGCGATTCGCACGCGCGTTATTGGGCCTGAAGACGGAGCGCGCAACTCGGCGCGACGAGTCCAAGGCGGTCGCGATCGCTTCGTTTGCGAGACGCTCGCCTTGCGCGCAAGGCGGGTCGCGACGGCCGCGCTGCCCACTCGTGCGGCGGTCGTGGCAGGCGTCTGGACCGCTGGCTGTTCGGTCCGTCAGCTGCCGTTACGATCGTTCGGTGGCTGAACTGCTTGAGCGTGAGGATGAGCTTGGAGCACTCGCCGGGGTTGTGGATGCGGCGGCTGCGGGGCGGGGTCGCGTTGTGCTCGTTGGCGGCGAGGCTGGGATCGGAAAGAGCGCTTTGTTGCGGGCTCTGCGGGACCGGATGGGCGACTCGGCCACGTTTCTGCTTGGGGCCTGTGAGCCGCTGTCCGTGCCTGTTCCGTTGGCGCCCTGGCGCGAGCTGGTAGAGGCGGCCGACGGGGGCGATCTGACCGAGCCTGGGACCGACGACCGCTTGATGCTGGCGCGACGGCTGGTGAGCGTGCTGGAGAAGCGGGCGCCGGTGGTCGCGGCTGTCGAGGATGCTCATTGGGCTGATCCGTTGACGCTTGACGTCTTGCGGCTGCTCGCGCGCCGGATTGAGTGGATGAGAGTCGCGATCATCGTCACCTATCGCGACGATGAGGTGGGGGCCAACGCGGCGCTGGGGTTGCTGCTCGGCGATCTCGCTGGCGCTGCGGCGGTGCAGCGGATCGGGCTGCGGCGGTTGTCGGCTGGCGCAGTGCGGGAGCTTGCTGGTGGGAGCGGGCTTGACCCGGTCGAGCTTGCGCGGGTTACCGGGGGCAATCCCTTCCTGGTGCTGGAGGCAGTGGCCGCCGGGGACCGTCTTCCGGCGTCGGTACGCGATGCAGCCCTTGCCCGTGCCGGGCGCCTGACTGTTGCTGGCCGCGCCGCTGTCGACGCAGCCGCGGTGATCGGGCCGCGTTTCGATCATGCGTTGCTGGAGGCGGTCGTTCCGGGGAGCGCGGAGGCGGTGGAGGAGGCGCTGGCGCGCGGCGTGCTGGTCGCCGATGACACTAGGCTGGGGTTTCGTCACGAGTTGATCCGCGAGGCGATCGAGGCTTCGATCCCGCCTGCGCGGCGGGCGGAGCTGCACTCGCGCGTGGTCGCCGCGCTGTCCGCAGCGCCCGACACAGCCGACAACGCGCGGCTCGCTCACCATGCGGAGCTGGCTGGGCTGAATCGGGATGCCGCGCGGTACGCGGCACTCGCGTCGTTCGAGGCGGAGCGGCTGCTCGCGATCAGGGAGATGTGGCTGCAGGCGGAGCGGGCGCTCCGGCTCGGCGACGAGCTGTCCGAGCCCGAGCAGTTTGAGCTCTTGATCCAGTATTCGCGCGCGGCAAATTTCTCGAGTACCCGCTATGAGGACGCTGTCTCCGGCGCCGAGCGGGCGCTGGCGGTCGCGGAGCGGCTCGGTGATCCGCTGCAGCAGGCGCGCGCGCTTGGGGCGCTGGCGTGGGCGCTGTGGTCGTTTGATCGGATGGTGCAGGCGAAGGAGGCGGCCGAGCGTGCGGTCTCGGTGCTGGAGCCGACCTCGGACCGCGCGGCTTTGGCGCGTGCCCAGTCGACGCGGATTCGAATCGAGGCGACCGCGTTTGATCCGGCGGCGGCGGTTGCCGCCGGACCCTATGCGCTAGAGCTGGCTGCGTCGGCCGGGCTTGAGGAGGTTCGGATCGACATCGCGATCAGCGTGGCGCTCGCCATGGGCCATCGCGGCGAGCGCGACGCGCTCGCGATGCTGGTGGACGCGCTGAGCGCGGCCCAGAAGGCTGGGCTTCCGATCCAGTGTGTTCGAAGTTACGTCAACCTGGTCTTTGTCGGCGCGGCGCTGCGCGATCACGAGTTCGTGGACAGGATCGCTCCCGAGGCGCTGGCGTTTTGCGAGGAGCACGACGCGCCGATTCCAGCTCACGTGATCGAGGGATCGCTTGCGCGGAGCCTGATGGATCGCGGTCGCTGGGATGCGGCGTGTGCCGCGGCGGCTCGCAGCGGCGCCACGTGGCACGGAGAGGTGCCGCTCGCCCGGTCGCTGGAGGGCCTGATCGCCGCACGGCGAGGCGATCCTCAGGCCGAGCACACGCTCGCACAGGCATGGGCGGATGTCCCGAAGGTTGTGGAGGACTCCCGCCACGGCCTGATCCGCTGCGCCCTGATCGAGGCGGCATGGCTTCGCGGCGACCGCGCCGACGCGCTGGGCCATCTGCGGGCCGCCGGGTCTTCGCCAGCGACCAGCCGGTATTCCCGCTCCGGCAGCGAGCTGGCATTGTGGGCAGCGCGTTTGGGCACCGAACTCGAAGCGCCGGTTCGCGTGCCGAGGGCGGTCGAGCTCGAACTCAACGGCGACTGGCGCAGCGCCGTCCGGGCGTGGCGCGAGCTGGAGGCGCCGTATGAGGCGGCGCTGGCGGCGCTCCCGGGGGATGACCGCGCCGCGCACGACGCGTTGATCACGCTGCAGAAGCTGGGCGCGGAGGCGGCGGCGCGGGCGTTCAGCCGGGAGCGAGCCGCGCGCGGCGGGCGCGCGGCTCGCGGGCCAAGGCGCTCGACGCTCGCGCACCCGGCGGGGCTGACGCGACGCGAGCAGGAGGTTCTCGAGCAGCTCGCGACCGGGGCGAGCAACCCGGCGATCGCCGCGGCGCTTCATCTCTCGGAGCGGACCGTCGCCCACCACGTCTCGGCGATCCTGGCCAAGCTTGACGCGCCCAATCGCCTGGCCGCGATCGAACGGGCGCGCAGCAGAGGGCTGCTTGCGCAAGATGGGCCGGTCGGCGAGCCAAGATAGGCAACCAGGCCGATGCGCGCTGACAGGGTGACTGCGACGCTGCCGCCGGTTCACTCAAGGAGGCAGAGCATGAGCAGTACTTCAACAGGTCAGTCCTCAACGGGGACAGTGATCGTCAAGAGCCTCGACCGGCCGGACGAAAGCCGGCCGACGGCGGACAAGGGGCGGATCGAGCTGGTGAAGCTGGGCGAGGTTACTGTCGGCCGGGCGACCTTCCACCCCGGCTGGCGCTGGTCTGAGCACGTCAAGCCGATCGTCGGCACCGACCTTTGCCAGGCGACCCACACCGGGTATGTCGTATCGGGTCGCCAGGCGGTCCGGATGACGGACGGCACCGAGGTGGAGCTGGGGCCCGGTGACGCGTTCGTGATCGGCCCGGGCCACGACGCATGGGTGATCGGCGAGACCCCGTGCGTCACGCTCGACTTCAGCGGCGGGGCGAACTTCGCGCAGGGAGCACACGGATGAGCGGCTACACGATCAGACACATTGACCAGATGCAGGCGCTCCACCACGGGTCGGTGAAGCTGGCGGGCGCCGAGCTCGGCGTGGAGTCGTTCGGAATGCAGCTGCTCGACCTGCCCGCCCGATTCTCCGAGTATCCCGAGCACGACCACGCCGACGACGGACAGGAAGAGGTGTACGTCGTGCTGCGCGGCTCGGGCGAGTTCGAGATCGACGGCGACCGCGTGGCGATCGATGCCGGGCGGATGTTGCGGATCGACCCCGACAGCCGACGCAAGCTCTGGCCCGGGCACCAGGGATTGAGGATCCTCGCCATCGGATGCGCCCCCACAGGCGCATATCAGCGTCCTGAGCACTTTCGTCTTGAGGTTCGATCATGAGCGCCGAGATCGCCGCCACGGGTAGCGGCGACGTCGCCGAGCCGTGCGTGGTCAGCCGCGGAGAGAACCTGTGGTTCCTGGGCACACTCGCCCAGATGAAGCTCGAAGGTCGCCACACCGCTGGGCGCTTCGCCGTGTGGGAAGGCGTCCTTCCGTACGGCGCCGCGCCGCCGCTTCATTCCCACCCGCAGGACGAGACGTTTTACATCCTCGACGGGCAGCTCACGGCCTGGCTCGTCGAACCCGAGCTCGCCGACGATCGCGGAGACCCTCCCGACTGGGTCAACACCCGTGGCCGCCGCTGCTGCGCGGGCACGGTCGTGTTCGCGCCCAGGGGAACGCCCCACACATTCCGGGTCGAGTCCGACACCGTGCGGATGCTCGTCCTCTCCACGCCGGCCGGGATCGAGGACATGGTCCGCGGGCTTGCGGAGCCAGCACGCTGGCCGTGGCTTCAACCCCCGCCCGAGGGTCCCCGAGTACCCGCCGAGCGGATGGCCGCCGTCGAGCGAGAGACCGGGATGGTACGCCACGGACCACCGCCGCCCCACCAAGACGATGCCGACTTACGCACTGAAGGCAAGTGAGCGCAAATTCGCGAGCTGAAACCGAAGCAGGTCTCAACCCGTCAACTCGCGCAGCAACCACTGACGCGCCGAGCCTCAGCGGTCCGTTCGCGGTCAGGAGTGGTTGCAGCCGGCGAGCGCGGCGGCGTAGAACGTGAGGTAACTGCTCCAGTGGCTGTTCCAGTAGCTCGTCTCGTGTGACCCAGGCCAGACGTGAAACTGGACGGGGCTGCCGTCCGCGCGCAGGAGGCGGGCAAGTGCGGTGTCGGCGGCACGGAAGGGGTCTTCGGTACCGACGTCGATCCATACGGCCATGCCGCGGTAGGGGTCGCCGGTGCGCGCGGCGGCGATGACGTCGTGGCGGGCGAAGTCCTCGGCGTTGTCGAAGGCGCCGGCGGCGCTCTCGCCGCCGCTCAGCCAGAGCGCGGCGGAGTGGCCGCCGACGGCGCAGAAGCGTCCGCGGTGTTGTCGGGCGATGTCAAGCGCGCCAAAGCCGCCCATCGAGATTCCCCCGATCGCGATTCTGTCGGGGTCGGCGTGCAACCGCGTGATCGCCTCAGGGATCACCTCGCGAACGACGTAGGAGCCCCATGCGCCGTCGGCTCGGTCATGCCAATAGGAATCAGCGCCACCGTATGGGAAGACGATGTCCGGGGCACGCGCCCCGAGCCGCGCGAGCGCTGCGAACATCGCGTCGTTGAGGCCCGAGTTCTGGTCGCCTCCCTTGCCGTGCAGGAAGACCAGTAGCGGGCGCTGCTGGCCGCTTGAGCCGGCGGGAATCACGGCCGCGACCGGCAGCGCCTCGTGCACCAGCGGGCCGTTGATCGTGAACCTCACGACCTGCGCGCCGTGCGTGTCGGTTCCCAATGCGCGCACGACGCCGAGCGTCGCGACGAACACGGCCGCGAACAGACCGAGCGCCGCGACCCGCCGCCGCAGGTGGATCCTCCGCGGTGTCCGCCTCGCCGCCCGAGCCGGACGCTCCGCGGGTCGACTACGTGGCACCGAAGGACCGGCCGAGGTGCTCGGGCAAGGAACGCGGGCGACCGCGGATCCAGTTCGATGCACAACGGACGTGCGTGGCGGCCGTAGGCGACATCGGCGAGCGCGTCGGTCCCGATGCTCGTGCGAGTGCCCGGGCGCCTGGTGAAAAGGGCCTCGCCGCTGCCGCGAAACTGCGCCATGAGACCGCCTGAAAAGTCGGTGGTGCGGTCGACGACAGGGCGCTAGGATAGCCGCGCGATGCCCGGGGGCCGTCGTGGTGCTCTTGTGCTCGCCGCGACCGCGGCGGTCGCCGCGCTGTTCGTGCTCGCCGCCCCGGCGTCGGGGAACTTTCCGCAGTCGATCGAATCGACCGTTCCCGCCGGGGGCGAGTCGTTCGTCACTTCATCGCCGCTGCCGCCGACCGCCACCTCGGCGACCGTCACGCTGACGCCGTCCGGTTCGGAGAGCCCGAGCGCGTTCGACGAGCTCACCGAGGTGATGGCGGTCGCGCCGACGCCCGGCACGAAGCTCCTGTACTGCATCGGGCTGTACCTGGCGGCGGGGCAGTACTACGGCGATCCTCTGGGCTTCGACGAGTCCGGGCCGCAGTTGGCGTTCCTGCTCCTGAAGGCGTGTCTGCAAATCGCGTTCGGCGGCCAGTCTGCCGGTCCGCGCGCGGCTGTCGCTTCGACTGCTTGCCCGCAAAAGGGCATCGCGATCGGGATGCGGATAACGAGCTCTGGCGGTCAGTACGGCGTGCGCGTCAAGGGTAGAACTCACAGGTCTTCACGCCGCCCGGGAGTGGTCGTGGCCTGCCGGCGGCTCGGCTCAGGGCTTCAGATCACTCTTCGCGCGCGCAAGCGGGGCCAGCCCTTGACTCAGGTCCTCGGGCCGCAGCTCGGCATCGGGCTCCTCAACCGATCAACCGGACGCTCTGTCGCGGTGAACACCGCGTTTGCGGTGCGGTAGCTCCGCCGCGTCCCGGTGACGATCACGATCCGCCGGCGCGCATCGCTTCCGGTGCGGCGATACTGCGCGGCGTGAGCGCGCGCAACGTCATCGGCGGGGAGCTCGAGCCGTGCGGCAGCGATCCGCTCACCGGGTTCTACCGCGACGGGTGCTGCCAGACCGGACCCGAGGACATGGGCAGCCACACGATCTGCGCGGTCGTGACGGCCGAGTTCCTCGAGCACCAGCAGAGCATCGGCAACGACCTCAGCACGCCGCTCCCGGCATACGGCTTCCCGGGGCTTGTGCCCGGCGACCGCTGGTGCGTTACCGCTGTGAACTGGCAGCGCGCCTTCGAGGACGGCGCGGCGTGCTTCGTGGTTCTCGCCTCCACGAACGAACGGGCGCTCGACATCGTTTCGCTCGAAAGCCTCGAGCAGCATGCGGTCGACGTCCCGCCGGACGCCGGCTCGATCACACCCGAGAGCTAGACTCGTTCGATGGCCAACTCAGACGACGAGCTGTTCGGTCCCGCCCACGTTCGTGCCTACCAGGAGAGCGGCGGCGAGCGCGGCTACAACTGGCGCGGCACCGAGATCCTCCTGCTGACGACGACGGGCCGCCGCTCGGGGGAACAGCGGACGACGCCGCTGATCCACCGCGCCGACGGTTCGAACTGGGTCGTGGTCGCCTCCAAGGGCGGCACGCCGGAGAATCCGGACTGGTACGAGAACCTGCTCGCCGAGCCGGACGCGACGATCCAGGTCAAGGCCGAGACGATCCCGGTTCGGGCAATCACAGCGGACGGTGAGGAGCGCAGCCGCCTGTGGTCGCGGATGACCGAGGTCTGGCCGGCCTATGACGAGTATCAGGCAAAGACCGACCGCCAGATCCCGATCGTCGTCTTCGAGCGCCGCTGAGCGGTTCAGGGAGCGGCGAGGATCGCCGGCGGCCGTCCGGCGAGCGTCAGGTTCTCGTAGTTGACGTATGGCAGCGGCGATCGCGGCGTCGTCTCGCAGTAGCGCACGATCACGAATACGGCCGTGAGCTCGGGCCGCGAGCATGCCGTGTAATCGGCGATCGCGATCGGGTTTGGCGCGGGCGGGTTGTGGGTGAGGTCGACGACCTCGATCTCGCGGCTCGAATAGGCCGCGATCGTGTTCGGGATCGGGCGAAGGCGCATGTAGAGGCCGAGCGCCGGACCGCCATCTGAGGGGTTGATGACGACGACGCGAGGCTTCGCGAGCGGCGCGCCGAGCGCCTTTGCGACGTCGCGCCAGTCATCGCGCTGGTAGAGCGCGTTGCCCTCGACGCCGGCGAAGGCGATCACGCCGACGGCGCAGAGGCCGGCGACCAGCAGCGGGCCCGCGCGAGTCCGTGCCGAGGCGACCGCGGCGAGCACGACGAGCGGCACCATCGCCGCGATCAGGTTGCGCGTGATCACATAGTCGGCGCCGAACACGGCCAGGAGGATCGGCACGCCGGCGGCGATCGCGACCAGCGCAACGTACGCCCGGTCGGTGCGCCGGATGAAGAGCGCCAGGCCGGCGGCGAGGATCACGGCGATGACGGTGAGGATCGTCGCGTGCGGCGTCGCGTAGCCGATCAACAGCTGCTTGGGAACGGCGAGGATCCGGTGGCCGAGGCTCTGAGCCGTGATGAACTTCGCGCGGTTCTGTCCGGCCTGCTCGATCGCGAGCGGTGAGAGCGCGATGGCGACGGCACCGACGGCGATGAGCGCCCACACGACGGCGCGGCTCCGTCGTCGCCGCACGAGCAGCCAGGCGACCTCGGGGACGACGATGAAGACCGCGAAGTAGTGAGTTGCGAGCGCGAGTGCGGCGGCGATCGCCCAGCCGCGCCAGTCCTCGCGCAGAAGGCACCAGAGCGTGACGGCGCAAAGGAGCACCAGCAGGCCGTACGCGCGGGCCTCCTGGCTGTACCAGATGAGCAGCGGGCTGGTCGCAGCGAGCGCCGCCGCGGCGAGCGCGGCGCGGCTGCCGGCGAGCCGTCGCACGATCAGCATCAGCACGACGATCGTCGCCGTGCCGAACAGCGCCGACAGCGAGCGTATCCCTGCGGCGTCGGCGCCGAACAGCCGAACCCAGACCCACGCGAGCACGTAGTAGAGGGGCGGCGTCGACTCGGAGTGCGGGATCGCGCTCAGCATCGAGCCGAAAGAACGCGTCACGAGGCCGTGCGTGACCGCCTCGTCGAGCCAGAAGCTCTGCACCGAGAGCGTCGCGAAGCGGATCACGGCGCCCGCCACGATCGCCGTCGCGATGGCCAGGTTCCACGCGTCGCGGCGCCGGCTCTCCGTCATCCGCGCGGAAGGTTCCCAGACCGCGCGCACGGAACGCCGCGGTCGGGTGCCCTCTGGGATCCTTGCGCGATCCGGAGCGAGCGAGAGGAGATCAACGGATGCCGCGTGGGCTGATGCAGGATGACTTCCAGCTCAACCTGCCGTACGTGCTGTCTCGGATGCGCACGTTCCCCGGTGCCGGCGAGGTCGTCACGCTCGGCGACGAGGGCCTGTACCGCGCGAGCCACGGAGACGTCGTCGAGCGCGTCGACCGCCTCGCTCGCGCGCTTCGCACGCTCGGGATCGAGCGCGGCGACCGCGTCGGCACGTTCGCCTGGAACTCGCAGCGCCACCTCGAGTGCTACCTCGCGATCCCCTGCATCGGCGCGGTCCTGCACACGATCAACGTGCGTCTGTTCGCAGATCAGGTCGTCTACGTCATCAACCACGCCGAGGATCGCGTGGTGTTCGTCGACGACAGTCTGGTGCCGCTGCTTGAGCGCCTCGCGCCGAAGCTCCCACGCGTCGAGCACTTCGTCGTGATGGGAGACGGGCCGACCGGCGAGCTCCCGCGCGCGATCGGCTACGAGGAGCTGCTCGCCGCCGCGGCGGACGGCGCGCCCGAGTACCCCGAGATCGATGAGCGCGAGGCTGCGGCGCTCTGTTACACCTCGGGCACGACCGGCAAGCCGAAGGGCGTGCTCTACTCGCACCGCTCGACGACCCTGCACTCCGCCGGGGTCCTGATGTCGGGGTCGCTCGGGATCGAGGGAGCCGACCGGATCCTGCTGGTCGTGCCGATGTTCCATGTCAACGCGTGGGGCCTGCCCTACGCCGCCGCGCTGTGCGGCGCGACGCTCGTGCTGCCGGGGCGCCACCTCCAGGCCGAAGCGCTCGCCAAGCTGATCGAGGGCGAGCGCTGCACGGTCATGGCCTGCGTGCCGACGATCTATACCGACCTGCTCCGCCACGCCGATGAGCAGCGGCCGAACCTGCGCACGCTGCGCGCGGCGATCTGCGGCGGGGCGACGATGCCGCTCGCGCTCGCGCAGGCGTTCGAGGGGCGCCATGGCGTCCGGCTGGTGCACGCGTGGGGGATGACGGAGACGAGCCCGATGTGCACCGTCGCGCGGGCGCCGAGCGGTCTCGAGCCCGAGGAGGAGTGGTCGATCCGCGCCACCCAGGGGATGCCGGTGCCGTTCGTCGACCTGCGGCTCGTGGACGACGAAGGTGCGGCCGTGCCGTGGGATGGGCGCTCGACCGGTGAGATCGAGGTGCGGGGGCCGTGGATCGCGAATGCCTACTACAACGAGGAAGCGCCCGAGAAGTTCGATAACGGGTGGCTACGCACCGGCGACATCGCCCGCGTCGAGCCGGCCGGCTGGGTGACGATCACAGACCGCTCCAAGGACGTCATCAAGTCCGGCGGCGAGTGGATCTCATCGGTCGAGCTCGAGGCCGAGCTGATGGCGCATCCCGCGGTGCGCGAGTCGGCTGTGATCGCGATCGCCGATGAGCGCTGGGGAGAGCGGCCGCTTGCGTGTGTCGTGCTCGAGCCCGGGTCAGCGGTCAGCCCGCAGGAGCTGGTCGAGCACCTGCGCGGCCGGGTCGCCGGCTGGTGGCTTCCAGAGGAGTTCGCGTTCGTTGCGGAGGTGCCGAAGACGAGCGTCGGCAAGTTCGACAAGAAGCTGCTTCGCGCGGCGCTGGCGGAGGGGCGACTCGAGGGGCGGGTCAGGGTCGAGAAGTAGCGGATTACTTTTCGAAGCCGAACTCGCCCTGGGTCTCGGCGGTTTGCTGCGCGAGCGTCGGCGACGGCGAGGTGGGGGCTGCCGCGCTGCCGGCAGCTGCCGCTCGTGCCGGCGGAGTGCCGAACTCGCGCCGGATTTCAGCGACCTTGCTGAGGTGCGGAACTTGACGCTCGTGCCGTGGCGGCGCCAGAGATGGGACATAGCCGGCGCGCGGCGAGACGCGGCGCTCGGTCGTGTGTTGCGCCCGTGTTGTCTCGGCGATTCGCCTGCGAGCGTGCTCGGGAGGACGGTGTGTCGCCGTCACCGCCGGCTGCTTGTGCCCGAAGTCGATCGGCGCGACGAGGCCGAGGTGGGTGCACACCGCGTAACCACCCGCGGCGCCCGCGACGCACGCCACCGCGATCCCGACCTTGACCGCGCCGATCCCCGCCATCGAGCCACCTGCTGCGCCCACGCCAGTGCCGCCCGGATCCGCCAGCGGATGCCGCAGCGCGCCCAGCAGCCGCCGAACCGTTGCCCAAAGTCCGGAGGCCTTGGCGCCGAGCGTCGCGGCGACCGCTGGGACCGGCGCGAGCGCCGGCGACCTGGTCGACTTAGCGGCCCGTCCGGTATCGCGGGCGAGGCGCGCGCAGGTCGAGCAGTTCGCGACGTGTCTTCTCGCACGCGACAGTGAGTCAGGCTCGGCTGCTCCAGAACCGAGCGCGAGGATCTCGGACTCAAGGCGAACGCATCGCTCGCCGCGGTCGTACTCGTCGACGAGTACGCGGAGCCGGCCGCGAGCGCGTTGTGCGACCTTGCGGTACTTCTCCACCGACCAGCCAAAACGCCTGCAGAACTCGCTCGGCTCGAGATCGACGAGCACCTGGCTGGCGAGGACGAGTTGCTGGTCTCGGGTCAGGTCGGCGATCACCTCGCGCAACACTCGTAGCTCCGTTCGGGCGAAGACCTGGCGTTCGACCGCCGCCGCGCGGTCCTCGAGGTCGGCGCTGCCGCCCTGCGTCCCATCGACGGACACCGCGTGCGCGATCGCCGTCTCAATGCCACTCCGCCCGCGAATTGCGCGGCGTCGATCCTCGATCCGACTCACGAACTTCTGCTCGAGAGCGTTGAGCAGATGGGCCTGGGAGACAAACTCCTCGCGTCGCGAACGTGCTACGAGTTCGAGGGTCGCCTGGCTGTAGCAATCCTCGAGGTCCTCCCAGCGCAGGCGCCGCCGGTAGACACGAAGCAGGCGAGTTCTACGCGCCGCCGCGACGCGCGCGACGACCTCTGCCGGATCAGTGCGCGCGTCCCACTTCGCCGGCCTCATACTGGGCACCTCCGACGCTCGGCGGCTTAGCGGGACAGGCGGGCGGAACGCTTCCATGACAGCGCGTGGGCGAGTCTAGGCGCGTGGCCGCATCTCGCCCGGTGATTTCCTTCCGGACGCACCGTGCCCTCCACCGTGTCCCGCTGGGGTCGCGCCGTCGGATGACCCCAACGTGACCGTCGCAAGCCATCCCACCGCGTGATCGGCCGGCGCGGTGCGACCGCCTACCGGGTTATCGACGAGGACGAGCTCCTCGGTGAGACGGGCATGCTCGACACGCCGTGGGAAGGCGGTGACTCGGTGCGCGGGAGGCTTTCCACGGCGCCGATGCTCGTCGCGGGCTTCGCGGCCGTGCTGATGGCGGCGCTGCTCGTCACGGCGCCCCACGCGGCGCCGGTACCCCCATCCCGCCTGCCATCGGCCGCGACTTCTCGCTCGGGACAAGGCAGCGCGAGGCTGCTACGGGCCGTGCGTGCGGTTCGACCTCTCCCGCTACGCCAACCTGCCACTCGCCGCCCGTCGCCGCATCCGCGGCGCATGAAGCCGGGAATGCGCGGGCGCCGGCGTCCGCCCATGCGAGTGATCACGGCGACAGCTCCGCGTGCGAGTGCGTTGGACTCGCCCGCGGCGGCGCCCCGAACCGCGCCATCGCCGTCAGCCACCGGCAGCGAGATCGCCGCCGAGTTCGGCTTCGAGCGATGAGGGCGGCTCAACCTCGCGCGGCGGTCGTGCTCGATCGGCGGCCGATGTGGCTTGTGCGGCTGACGCTCTCGGCCGGGCGCTGGCTGCTGTACCTGTTCGTGGCGCTGTGCATTGCGTCAACGGCGCGAACCGCGCTCGGCCCACGCGCCGTCGCGCGCAAGGTCGTCGTGATTCGTCCTCCAAGCGACGCGGCGGAACGCTACGTCGCAGTGCGCTTCGCGCGCGCGTATCTGACCTGGTCGGAGGACCCGGCGACCCAGCAGAACGCCGTTGGCCCATTCCTCTCGGCGGCTGGCCAGCCGGGCGCAGGACTCACGCCGGCACCCGGCACCAGGCAGCAGGTGGCCTGGGTGGGGGTGGCAGACGAGCGCGACGAGCCGGGGAACGTTCACGACTACACGGTCGCTGTCGCGGCCGGCGGCGCGGTGCACTACATCGCTGTCCCCGTACAGGCGCAACAGGACGGTCGATACTCGCTCGCCCGGTACCCCGCTCTCGTTGGAGCGCCGCCGATCGAAGCGACCGGGGACCTGAGTGTGCCTTCGCTTCCGCCGGTGCGCAACGGGGCGGTGCTCGCCGTTCTCGACCGCGTGCTGCGCAACTACATCGACGACTCCAGCTTCAACCTCGCTGCCGACCTCGCCCCTGGCGCGGCGGTGACCAGGGTAGCCCCAGGGCTAACCCTGCAATCGGTGCAAAGGCTCGCCGTCGAGCCTGCCGGTGGGGTGGTGGCAACCGTCACGGTCGCCGACCAAAGGGGAGACAGCTTCACGCTCGCCTATGAGGTGGCGGTAGCCGAGCTCGACGGGCGCTGGGAGATCACCCGAATCGGGCCATGAGCGCGAGAAGACACGCGATGAAGATCATCTGCGCCGCGATCGCATGCCTGAATCTCGCTGCGCCGGCGCTGGCCGCTGCTGCCGGCAACCTCACCGGCACCAACGGCTCCTCCCTCGAAAGCGCTGCGAACCAGGCGAGCAGCACCGGCCGGACAATTGCGCTCAGCCTGATCGGGTTGGCGCTGGCCGTCGCCGCGGTCGTGCTTGTCTTCAAACGCGATTTCAAGGAGGCCGTAGGCGTCATTGCGATCGGCATCATCGCTGTGCTGCTCGCGAGCCCGGTCGGATTGAGCGTGATCCAGAACACCGTGGCGCTCCTGTTCGGCTCGCACTGATGAGCGTCGAGATCGAGGTGCGCTCCTTCCGCTCGGTCTTCGCCCTCGAGCGCCGGATATATCGAATCGACACGCTTCGGCTGAACCCCGGTGGGATCCCGCTGCGCGGCATCGGCTACGCCGCGGCTTTGATCGTGGCCGCGCTGATCGCCGGCGCGACGCCGCCGACGGCGTGGCTCGATCCGTTTGTCCCGTGGTACGTGCGCGACGTCGGAGCACCACTTGCGACGGCCGTCGCGCTCGGTGCGATCCGCGTCGACGGTCGTCCGTTTCACAGCGCTGCCGGCTCTCTGGTGGAGCACACACTCGCGCCGCGCAGCCTCAACGCACTCACTCCGCAATGTCGGAGCCGTGCTCGATGGCGACCGCCCAGTGTGCTGCTGCTGCCAGATGGGTCGGACCCGGGCTTTCGCCGATTCCGCTACCGCGGACCGGGCGCGGTGCTCGTCTCGCGGCCGCACGTACTAATGGAGCGGCGGCGTTGCCGCCGCGCCGACGTCACGCTGCATCCGCTACCGGGTGGCGCCGGAAACGTTCAGGTGATCGAACTCGCCGATGGCGGCTTGCTCGACGTTCGACCGAGGTGACATACAGGCGCAGGCCGCTTTCGTTCGTCTATGGGAACTGCGTGCAGGGGTCGTGCGGCTCGTGGGCGCTGTTCGTGCTCGAGACCCACAGCTACGCGACGCTTCCGGTCGATCGCAAACGCGAGCGCTTTGCCAGGCTCATGTCGGCGCTCGAGTCCGTCGAGGCGGATTTCCAGTTACTGCGCGTGTCGCGGCTGTGGGACGTGCGGTGCGAACTCGGGCGCGCAAGAGCGGAGTACACCGGCCCGCACGGGCACCTGCACGACGCCTACCTCCAAGCACAGCAGGCGACGCTCGCCACCGAGGGGCGCGGTGAGACGCCGATCGTGTTTCTGGCCGTGAGCCTCGAGTCGGCGCGGCGCGACGTCCTAGCCTTTGTAGCCGATCGCGGGTCCCGAGGCGTTCGGGAGTGGAGCATCGACGCAGCCCACTGGCTCGGATTCCGGCGAGGGCCGGAGTTGTCGGTCGGGGAGCTCGAACAGCTCCGCGTCCGTGCTGACGCCGTTCATGCTCGCCTGGCCCGGATGCTGGACTGCCGCCCGGCGCGGACAAACGAGCTCCAGTGGCTCGTACGGCGCGCCTTTTGCCGAGATCTTGGCGAGCCTGGCGTCGAGGGGCTACACGAGCCACAGGCGCTTGTCTTCGAGCGAAACGGCGTCGCGAGGCTGGCTCCGCTGGAGGCCGACGTACTGCGCTGGAGCGACAGCTTCATCGAGCACGGCGGCCGCGCACTTCGCATCGAGTCCGAGCTGGGGGTGAGTTGGCAGGCGCACCTGGTGGCCGGCGCGTTGCCGGAGGCGGCGAGCTTCCCCAGCACGCGGCTGGAGCTGATGTTCGCCCCGCATGAGTCGCTGCCGTTCGGGACCGACTTGGCGCTATGCGCGCGCTTCCTTCCGAACGACCTAGCGATCCGACTTGTGCGTCGGCGCGTGCAGGACGCCGACGAGATCATGCGGGCCGAAGCCGGTGGCGACCAAGGCGTCTCCGATCGCGGCTACGACCGCACCCAGGAGGCTCGTGACCTGCTTGCATACCTCCACTCCGCGAGCCACCCGCCGCTGCTTCGGGCGACCCTGACTGTGGCCGTGTCGGCCAGCACGCAGCAGGAGCTCGAGCGCCGTGTGGATGCCACCCGACGGGCATTCGGCGAAGTGCGGCTGCACCGTCCGCTCGGCGACCAGCTGCGCCTCTTCATCGCTGGCCTGCCAGGTCAGCGGTCGACTGTCCGCGGCTACGACGACATCCTCACGCCAGAGCAGGTGGCCGCGATGATGCCGCTCGCGACGCACGTCGTCGGCTCCGCGCGCGGGTTCCATCTCGGGCACACGCTCAGCGGGAGCCGGTATCCGGTTCGTTTCAACCTGCGCGAGGGCTCCGACGCCGACCGCAACTCGGCCGTTCTGTCGATCGGCGCGCTCGGATCGGGCAAGACGACACTCGATCAGAAGCTCGCCTACGAGGCGTTTCTCCTAGGGGCGCGCGTTGTCGATTGCGACCCGAAGGGCGACCATCGGATGCACACGCTGCCCGAAGTCGCGCCATACGCCGAGGTCATCGCGCTGGGTGACGATCGCCGCCTCCGGGGCATGCTCGACCCGCTCCGTATTGCCCCCGAACACATGCGGCAGGACGCCGCCGTCTCGTTCCTGTGCGACCTCCTGCCTGCCCGCTCCGAGGCCGCGTGGGAGATCGCCGTGGCGGGTGCGGTCGACGCGGTTCGTCGCCGCTCGCGAAGCCCGACGTGCTTCGAAGTGATCCGCGCTCTGTCGGCCGGCGATCCGACGGACCAGCAGGTCGCGAAGGCACTCGCGGTGCACGCCGGCGCCGGCCTCACGCAGCTTGGTTTTGCCGACCCCGACGTGCGGTTGCCGCGCGTCGGCGCCAAGCAGGTCACCTACGTGCCGATCCGCGATCTTCCTGCGCCGGAGCCAGGCAGCTCGCGCTCCGAATACTCGGCGCTCGAGCGCGTGGGGCAGCAGATCGTGCGTCTGATCGCGATGTTCGCGATGGGGTTGATGGCTGCTGAGCGCTCGCGTTTGAAGATCTTCACGTTCGACGAAGGCTGGCGGCTGCTCGGTGACCCGGTCGGCCGCTTGCTCCTCGCCTCGCTCCAGCGCATGGGTCGCAGCGAGCTCGCGGTGCCGATCATCTCTACGCAGTTGGTGGGCGATGCGCTCGCCGATGGTCGCGCCTCCCTTGAGAACTTGATTGGCGCGACGTTCGTGTTCGGCCTGCGCTCCGAGCGCGAGGCGGAGCGCGCGCTCGAACTGCTCGGACTTGACCCAGACGACCGCGCACTGCGCGAGGCTCTGCTGGAGTTCAGCGCCGGACGCTGCCTGCTGCGCGACCATCGCGGTCGTGTCGAGGCGGTGCAGGTCGAGGTGCTCGTCCCTCGCCTTCTGGAGGCGTTCTCGACGACTCCGGCCCAGGCTTGAGCGGGACGCGTCTCGCCGTCGCTGGGGCTATGGCCGTCATCGCGGCGCTGGCATTGACTGCCGGGCCTGCAGCGGCGTTGCCGTTGACGCCGGTCGATGCGAGCCCGCTGGCGGCAAACGGCTTCGAGAGCCCCTCATGTAGCTCACCGGAGCTTGCTGATCAGCTCTCGGCGGCAGAGCGAACGAACTGCTCGGTGTCGGGGGTCGCCGTCGCACCCGTCCCGCTCTCCAACTACGCCGTGGACGTGGGTATCCCGTCGGGTATCAGCGCGAGCTTTAGCGACGACATCGACTCGATCGTGCAGGACCTGCTGGTCACGCCGGTGTGGACTGCGGTCGTGTGGCTGGTGCACGTCGCGCTGATAGCGCTCGAGTGGTGCTACTCAATCGATCTGCTTGCTCCGGCGACGCTGCAGCGCGCCGCCGCGGTGCTCGGGGGCGCCCGCCGGGTCTTCACCGATCCGTGGCTCGGGCTCGCTCTGGCTGTTGCCGCGGCGGGGTTCGCGTGGCAGGGACTCGTGCGCCGACGCGTCCTCGACGCGCTTGGCCAGGCTGGCGTCCTCGTGGTGATGGTGGTCTGCGGACTGTGGATCATCGCTGACCCCTCTGGAACGGTCGGCGTCGTCGGCGGACTGGCCGATCGGGCCGCGCTCGCTACGGTCGCAGCGGCTGCCACCGGCGATCCGTCGCGACCTGTTGCGAGTGTCGACGCGGCGTTCGGCTCGGTGTTCGAGACGGCAATCACAGGTCCGTGGTGCTACCTCGAATTCGGCGACGTGAACTGGTGCCGCGACTCCACGGCGCTCGATCCGAGGCTTCATTTGACCGCTACGCGGCTCGAATCCGTCTACCGTGCCGAGGCCAGTTGTCACGGACCTGTTCAGGGTCTCGTGCAATGCGCCCCTGGAGGCAGCGCACTCCAGAGCCAGCTCGCCGGCGCGGCGACCGCTCTCGGTCAGGCGCGCAGCAACGGAGGGCTGTTCCTCGCGGTCCCGCCCGATGCGCTTTCGCGCACAGCCCTGAGCGATCAGACGGTGGTACCGACGTTGTACGGCACGTTGTGCGGGGCAGCTGACCCCACGACGTGCAGCGCCCCGACGGCGCCCCAGGCCGAGTTTCGCACTGCTTCCGGAACGTGGCCGCGCGTCGGCGGCCTCCTGCTGATCGTCGCCGGGACACTCGGCATGCTGTTGCTGCTCGGCTTCATCGCGCTTCGCCTGTTCGGCGCGGCGCTGGCAACGCTCGTCTACCTCCTGCTCGCGCCGCTCGCCGTGCTTGCACCGGCGCTCGGCGAGGCGGGGCGCTCGGCGTTTCGACTCTGGCTCCTCCGCCTCGTCGGAGCGACGCTCTCAAAGCTCGTCTACTCGGTTGCGCTCGGCGTGGTGCTGATGGTCGTGTCGCTGCTGAGCTCGCTTGACACGCTCGGCTGGTGGACGCAGTGGCTGCTCGTCTCCGTGTTCTGGTGGACCGCATTCGAGCAACGCCACCGCCTCCTGTCGATGGTGCTCCACGAGCGTGGCGAGCCGAACCGCCGGGCACCGCTTGCGACGCGGATGTTCGTCGGCGGACGCACGGTTGGTGTCGGCCTCGCCCTCGGAAGAGTTGCCGCCCGCTCGGTCGCGAACGCCGGCGCGCGCACTGCGGAAACGGCTCGCCGCGTTCGCGAGCACGAGACGCCGTCGCCGCTGCCTGCCCAACGCGGCGGCAGGCTTCGCTCGAGCGCGCCGCTCGAAGGGGTCTCCGGCAGGCACGACGGCCGCGCGCGAATTCGCGGCGAGCTCGCGGCTCAGGTCGACATGGTGCGTGCCGTGGAGTCGCGGCGGGCGTCAGCGGACCCCGTCATGACCACCGCGCTCGAAGCGCGCCGCGCACGGATCACGATGGCATTGACAACCGCGCGCAGTAGCGGTGATGCACGGCGGGTTGTGTCGCTCAAACGGCGCGCTGATGACCTCGACTCGCAACTCGCTCGGGCCGGGCGGCGCCCGACCGGCGCCACGCACGTATTTCGTCCTCGCGTCGGCACGCGGCGCGAAACGACGCGGCGCCTAAACGCGGCGGCCCGCCTTCCGCCGGGACGAGTGCTCAGCTCCAGCGACGCCGCCGAGCCGCTGGCCGCGCTAGCGGGCATGACGCCGGACGAGTACCGCCGCCGCCCGCATGCCGAGCAGCGCGCCGCGCGGCTCGGCATCGAACGCGAGTTGGCTCGCCGCCGCGATCTACTGCGAGCGGCCGCCGAGCAACGGTTCAGTGCCCGCCGCGCAGTCGACGCCTACCCGTCCGCCCCGCGTCGCGCGCGGCAGTTCGGCTGGCGCCCGCGGTGATTCTCCGCAGAGTGCTCGCCGGCACGGTCGTCGCCGGGACGCTGGCCTGGGCGATCGTGTGCGTCTGCGTCGTCGTGTTGCTCCTCGGGTTCGCGCACTCCGTCGTCAATCCGCTGGCCGCCGGTGTGTCACAGTCGCCCACACCGGCGCCGTCGTCGGCCGCCGAACTCGATATCCCGCCGCTTTATCTGGCGCTCTACATGGAGGCTGCGACTCGGTTCGGGCTCGACTGGACGATTCTGGCGGGGATTGGTCGCGTCGAATGCGATCACGGGCGCGACCCGGCGCCGTCGTGCACAGTCGAGGGGCAGCTGAACTACGCCGGAGCAGGGGGGCCAGCCCAGTTTCTTGTCTCGACCTGGAATCGCTACGGAATCAGCGCGGACGGACAGGGCCTGCCGGACATGTGGGATCCGGCCGACGCCATCTTCAGCATGGCTGGCTACCTCCGCGCCTCGGGTGCGCCGGCCAACTACTGGCAGGCGGTCTTTGCCTACAACCACGCGGCGTGGTACGTCACGGACGTCCTTTCCTGGGCGCGGCGCTACCGCGGCGCCTACACGGAGGCGCAGCCCACGCTCGGCCCGGTCGTCAGAGCGCCCGCGGCCGTGCCGTGGCTGGCGGCGCTCCCGGGGACGAGCATCCACTGCGACGCGCGGATCGTTGCCGACGTCGAGTACATCCTCTCGACATTCCGCCTCGAGCCGACGTCCTGCTACCGAGCCGACGGGCCATCGGACCACGGCGAGCACCCGCTCGGCCTCGCTCTTGACGCGGTGCCGGTCGACGGCGACTGGTCGCACGCGCTCGCTGCTGCGGAGGCGTTTGGCTGGCGTGCGGCGTGCGCGGCGACGGGGTGCGCCGACCAGCTCGGCGCGCCGCTGCGCTTCATCGGCTACAACGGCTATGCGGGTCACGGAGACCCCGCTCACGCCGGCGCCAACGCGCACATCCACTTCTCCTGGATCCACGCTCCGGCCGCCCCCAACACCCAGGCGGCATGGGTCGAGGTGTTCGAGGCAGCCGGCTCCCAGGGCCCCTGATCGCCGCAACCTTCGCGACGCCGGCGGGTCATAGGGGAAGGTCAGACATTCGCGGGCTCGCGCCATCGCCAGACGCGGGCGCGCGCGACGGGCTCGCCGTCACGGGTAACACCAAGACCATGAGACGAGCCAACCTCACAGCCCTCCTCTGCGTGCTCGCCGCCGCCGGCGCGGTCGCGACCGTCGCCCCCGCCGCGTTCGCCTCACACGGCGAGACCGTGTTCTTCGAGGCGCCCGGCAGCCTGCTGGACGTCGGCGGTCCGCAGCGAACGAGGACCTTCGATCAGCTCCAGTCGCTCGGCGTGCACGCGCTGCGCATCGTCCTCTACTGGCGCGACGTCGCACCGCGGCCGAATCACCGCCGCCGACCGAGCTTCAACCAGGCGAATCCCGCCAGATACCACTGGGGCAACTACGACTACCTGATCGCCGCCGCGGCGGCGCGGCACTGGAGGATCCTCCTCACCGTCAGCGGCCCGGTCCCCGCTTGGGCGTCATCCACCGGCGACAAATGGACGCGCCCGAACACGAGCGACTTCGCCCAGTTCATGGACGCCGTCGGCAGGCACTACGGTCGCAAGGTCAAGCTCTTCTCCATCTGGAACGAGCCCAACCAGCCCGGCTTCCTGCGCCCGCAGTACGTCGGGCGGACGCTCGTCTCGCCACAGGTCTACCGCGGCCTGTTCCTCGCCGGCTACGCGGGACTGAAGGCGTCCGGCAACTTCAACGGCATGACCGTGCTGATGGGCGAGACCTCGCCGGTCGGCGTGAGCAGCCAGCACGTGCCCGCGCCGCTGGCGTTCCTGCGCGCGACGCTCTGCCTCAACTCGAGCTATCGCCCGATCGGTCACTGCAGCCTGCTGCCGGCCGGTGGCTGGGCGCAGCACCCCTACGACAGCTCGATGGGGCCGTTCGGGAACCCTGCCCCAGATGATGTGACGATCAGCACGGTCGGGCGGCTCATCGCCGCGCTCGACCGCGCCGCGGCGGCCGGTGCGATCCATCGCCGGCTGCCCGTCTACATCACCGAGTTCGGTGTCCAGACGAAACCGAACCCCTACGTCGGCGTGTCGCTGCGCCAGCAGGCCGAGTTCGACGCGATCGCCGAACGCTACGCGTGGAGCAACCCGCGGATCGCCTCCTTCTCCCAGTACCTGCTGCGCGACGACCGCCCGGTCCACGGCCACGTGGTCGGCTCGCAGGCCGGGCTTGAGACCTACCGCGGCAAGCAGAAGCCGGCCTACGACGGGTTCCGCCTCCCGCTCACCGTCACCCGCAGCGGCGGAGGGGTGTCGTTGTGGGGGATGGTCCGCCCGCTGACGTTGCCGGGCGCGCAGACGAAGCCGACCCCGAAGGGACTGACCGGTCCAACCGGTTCTACCGGCGCAACAGGCGCCACCGGCTCGAGCGGGACGACCGGGACGACCGGGACGACCGGCGTCACGCCTTCGCAGGTCTCGCCGACGACGGTCCTCATCCAGTACTCCTCAAATGGCGGCCGAAGCTGGCGCTCGCTCAAGCGCGTCAACGTCTCAGCAGGGGGCGTGTGGACTTCGAACGGCTCCTTCGCGCGCGGTCGCCTGTGGCGCGTCAAGTGGGTCTCGGCGACCGACCAGACCTTCTACGGAGCGTCGATCCGCGCCTACACGCCGTCCGGCAAGGTCGCCAACTAGCGGTGGCGCCCGGGCTCCCAGAGCGGCTCTTCGCCGCTGTTTGCCTCGCGCGCGAGGATGAACAGAAGATCGCTCAG
>DATBPB010000052.1:0-38037 GCA_036561565.1 Solirubrobacteraceae bacterium
GTGCCAGTCGAGCGCCAGGAACTGCGGCCATTCGGTCACCAGGACCACGGCGTCGGCGCCCTCGAGCACCTCCTCGACGGCCTGCGCGTAGTCGAGCTCGGGCATGATCTTGCGCGCCTCCTCCGTCGCGATCGGGTCGTAGGCTCGCACGCGCGCCCCCTCCGCCGTCAGGCGCGCCGCCAGCACGAGCGAGGAGGCGCCGCGCATGTCGTCGGTGTTGGGCTTGAAGGCGAGTCCGAGCAGGCCGACGCGGCGGCCTCCGAGATCGCCGAGGTGGCGCGCGATCTTGGCCACGACGCGGCGCTTCTGGAGCTCGTTGACCTCGATCACCGAGCCGAGCAGCTGGAAGTGGTAGCCGGAGTTGGCCGCGAGCAGCTTGAGCGCGCTGACGTCCTTGGTGAAGCACGAGCCGCCGTAGCCGATCCCCGCCGAGAGGAAGCGCGGGCCGATGCGCTGGTCGAGGCCGACGCCGCGCGCGACCTCGAGGACGTTCGCCCCGGTCTCCTCGCAGACGTTGGCGATCTCGTTGATGAAGGAGATCTTGGTCGCCAGGAACGCGTTCGCGGCGAGCTTGATCATCTCGGCGCTCGCCACGTCGGTCTGGACGACCGGCGCGCCGAGCGGCTCATAGAGCGCTTCGACCGCGGCCGCCGCCCAGCCGTGCTCGGAGTCGGCGCCGATCACGATCCGGTCGGGGTGGAAGAAGTCCTCGAGCGCCGAGCCCTCCTTGAGGAACTCCGGGCAGGACAGGTAGGCGAGCCCGTCCTTGCCCTGCTCGGCGAGCGTGCGCTGGATCGTTCGGCCGGTGCCGCATGGAACCGTCGACTTCATCACCAGGGCGCGGCCCGTCGACGCCGGCATCGCCTCGACGACCGCGTTGACCGCGGAGAGGTCGGCGTCGCCGGCGTAGGTCGCGGGCGTGCCGACGCAGACGAACAGCAGCCGCGCGTTGGCGACGGCGTCGGTCAACTCGGTCGAGAAGTGCAACCGCTCGCGGTTGCGCGCGATGACCTCCTCGAGGCCCGGCTCGTAGATCGGAACATCGCCGCGGCGCAGCCGCTCGATCTTGTCGGCGTCGACGTCGACGCAGTGCACGACGCTTCCGAGATCGGCGAAGCCTGCCGCCGTGACCAGCCCGACGTAGCCGGTGCCGATCACGCCGATCGCTTCTCGCGGGGCGGCGCTCACAAGGCGCGAAAGGCTATCGGAGCGCTTGGCGGTGTCAGGCCGTCGCGCCGGTCGGGCCGGTGGCGCCGGTCGGGCCCGTCGCGCCGCCGCGGCCCGGCCCGTAGCGCACGTTGAACGCCGTGCCGTCGACGTTGAGCGGGCTCGGCAGCGCGTAGCTGCGCTCGTCCGGCGAGTACCGCAGCGTGCCGTTGCTCGACAGCACGAGCTGGACGTAGTTCCACAGCGGGTCGTTGATCGCGCCCGTGTGGCGACCGCCGTAGCCGATCGAGGTGGCGGAGGCCGACGTGAAGCCGATCTGCCCGAAGTCGGTCAGCCGCAGCACCAGGCAGCTCCTGCGGTCGCAGCTGACCGACGGCGCTTCGGCGATCCAATCGGCCGCGCTCGTGTCCGGCCGGTGGTGCAGCGTGACGGTGCGGTGGAAGGAGCGTCCGGTCGTGTTGTTGGTGAAGGTCACCGTGATGCGCTCGGAGCTCGCGTGGACGGTCGCAGTCAGCGAGTCGCCGGGGTGGACCCGCACGGTGTGGATCGTGACCGGATAGGCCGGCGGGAACTCGTACCACGCGTAGTCGACGAGCTGGCCGGAGGCGCTGCAGTCGACCTCCGAGCCGACCTGTTCGAGCGCCGTCGTCCTCAGCGCGTAGCCGCCCAGCCCGACCCAGAAGGCGGCGAAGGTGGAGCGATGCCTGGGGCACGTCGCGGCGGGCTCGACCCAGGTTCCGCTGACGTTCGTGAAGTGATCGGCGAGGCGTCGCGAGCTGGCCCGCGGCAGCGCGACCCATCCCCCCCAGTTGGGGCTCGCCTCGTCGTGGATCGCGTTGCCAAACGCCGCGGACACGCCGATCCCCGCCGCAGCGGTCACGGCGACGGCCACGAACGCGAGCAGGCGTCGCGGAATCCTCGGGGTGCGGCTGGCGCTGAACATCGGCGGCTAAGGACTTTAGAGGACGGTGCGGGCGGCCCAGACGGGGCTTATCTCACCGGCTGGAGCCCTGCCCGGCGATCGCCAGAAAGGCCTCGGCGCGGCGCTCGTCGCGCAGCGCGCGCGCCTCTTCCTCGGAGCCTTCGGGCGCCGTCTCGGCGGCCGAACGCGCCTGCTCGGCGCGCTGTTGCAGCGCTGCGGTGTCGAGGGCTTCGGGCGCGATCGCCTCCTCGACGAGCAGCAGCGCGCGATTCTCGGACATCTGGATGTAGCCCTCGGCCTGCGCGAAGCGCACGATGTCGGAGTCCGAGCGGTAGAGCCGCAGCTCGGCCGGCTCGAGCCGCGCCAGCAGCGGCTCGTGGTTGGCGAGCAGGCCGATCGAACCGGTGCTCGTACGGGTCGAGACCATCTCGACCTCCTCGTTGAACACCTCCCCCTCGGGGGTGAGGACCTCGCAGGAGAACGTGCTGCGCGCCATCAGCTCTTCTTCGCGGCCTCGACCACCTGGTCGATCGAGCCCTTCAGGAAGAACGCGCTCTCCGGCAGATCGTCGTGCTTGCCCTCGATCAGCTCGCCGAAGCCGCGGATCGTCTCGGCGATCGGCACGTACTCGCCCGGGGTGCCGGTGAACGCCTCGGCGACGCTGAAGGGCTGGGAGAGGAAGCGTTCGATGCGCCGCGCGCGGCCGACGGTGACCTTGTCCTCGTCGGAGAGCTCGTCGATGCCGAGGATCGCGATGATGTCCTGGAGCTCCTTGTAGCGCTGGAGGATCTCCTTGACGCGGTTGGCGACACGGAAGTGCTCCTCGCCAAGGACGTCGGCCTTGAGGATCGTCGATGTCGACTCGAGCGGGTCGACGGCCGGGTAGATGCCCTTCTCGGCGATCCCGCGCGAGAGCACGGTTGTCGCGTTGAGGTGGGCGAACACCGACGCCGGAGCGGGGTCTGTGAGGTCGTCGGCCGGCACGTAGATGGCCTGGACGGAGGTGACCGAGCCGGCCCGCGTCGAGGCGATCCGCTCCTGGAGCTGACCCATCTCCGTTTCAAGCGTCGGCTGATAGCCGACCTGCGAGGGCATCCGGCCGAGCAGCGCCGAGACCTCCGAGCCGGCCTGCACGAAGCGGAAGATGTTGTCGATGAACAGCAGCACGTCCTGGCCCTCGTCGCGGAAGTACTCGGCCATCGTCAGTCCGGACAGGGCGACGCGCATACGCGCGCCGGGCGGCTCGTTCATCTGCCCGAAGACGAGCATCGTCTTGTCGAGGACCCCGGACTCCTTCATCTCGAGCCACAGGTCGTTGCCCTCTCGCGAGCGCTCGCCCACGCCGCAGAAGGCCGACAGGCCGCCGTGCTCCTTGGCGAGGTTGTGGATCAGCTCCTGGATCAGCACCGTCTTGCCGACGCCGGCGCCGCCGAACAGCCCGACCTTGCCGCCCTTGGCGTAGGGGGCGAGCAGGTCGACGACCTTGATCCCGGTCTCGAACACCTCGGTCGCCGGCGTCAGGTCCTCGACACGCGGCGCGGGCTGGTGGATCGCGCGGCGCTCGGTCCCCTCGGGCATCTCCTCGCCGAGGTCGATCGGCTCGCCGAGGACGTTGAAGATCCGTCCGAGCGTCACCTCGCCGACGGGCACCGTGATCGGGCCGCCGGTATCGGTCATCTGAGCGCCGCGGCGCAGGCCGTCGGTGGAGTCCATCGCCACCGCGCGGACGCGGTTGTCGCCGAGGTGCTGCTGTACCTCGCAGACGAGCAGCTCGTCGGCCGAGGCGGCGATGCCCTCCTGCTCCTCGGCTCCGCTCGCGCGGGGCACGGTGATGGCGTGGTTGATCTCGGGCAGACGCTCGTGGAAGACCGCCTCGATGACGACCCCCTGGATCTCCTCGATGTAACCGACGTTGGTTGCCGTTGCTGCTTCCATCGCTGCTCCTTTGCTAGACCAGCGACTCGGCGCCGGCGACGACTTCCATTATCTCCTGCGTGATCTCCGCCTGGCGGGCGCGGTTCATCTCGAGCGCGAGGTCCTCGATCAGGTCGCCGGCGTTCTCCGACGCGCTGCGCATGGCGGTCATACGCGCGCCATGCTCGGATGCCGTCGACTCAAGAAGGGCTCTGTAGAGCGATACTTCGACGTAGTCCGGGAGCAGGACGCGCAGCAGCTCCTCGGCGTCGGGCTCGTATTCGACAAGCGGCCGCGGGCCGTCGTCGCGCTCGTCCTCGGCCTGCGCCTCCTCCTCCTCGCCGAGCACCGTCGCCTCGGCGATCGGCAGCAGCGTCTCGCGCGTCACGCGCTGGGTGAGCGGCGAGATGTAGCCGTTGTAGAGGACCTCGACGCGGTCGAGCCTGCCGTCGACGAAGGCCGTGATCAGGTCGTCGGAGATGTGGCGCGCATCGGCGTAGGAGGGGCGGTCGGTGAAGCCGGTGTAGGCCCCTTCGAGCGCGTTGCCGCGAAACGTCAGCGAGGAGACGCCGCGGCGACCGGAGGCGAACCAGATCGGCGTGCCGCCGTCGGCGGTCGTCTCGGAGCCGAGCCGCAGGCCGGCGCGGATGATCTGCGAGTTGAAAGCACCGGCGAGGCCGCGGTCGGCGGTGACCAGCAGGATGCCGATGTTGCGCTCCTGCTCGCGCGTTGCCAGCAGCTCGAGACGTGAGGCCTCGGCGCCGGCGTCGCGCGCCGCCTGGCGAGTCATGCGGCGGATCGCGTCGGCGTACGGGCGAAGCGCGGCGATTCGCTGCTCCGCGCGGCGCAGCCGCGCCGCCGAGACGGCCTCCATGGCCCGCGTGATCTTCTGGATGTTGCGGAAGCTCGCGATGCGAGTCCGCACCTCGCGCTGAGATGCCATCTGCTGCTCGAGGCGCCGCCGGGCTAGGCGGCGACCTCCTCTTCGGCAGCCGGCTCGTCGTCTCCGTCGTGGTCGTCGTCGCCGCCGTCGCCGCCCGGCTCCTGGGCCTTCGAGCCATCGCCGTTGGCTGCAGGCGCCTCCTCGCGACGGCGCGGCTCGGGAGCGTCCTCGTCGAGCGCCTGGCCCTCCTCGTCGAGGTCGTATCCGAAGTCCTCCGCGAACTGCGCGACGGCCTCCTTGAGGGCGTCCTGCGTCTCCTGCGACCAGTCGCCAGCGCCGACCTTCTCGCGCACCTCCTTGTGGCGCGCGTGGGCGGCGGAGACGAGGTCGGCGAGGAACTCCGGCACGCGGTCGACGTTGATGCGGTCGACGAAGCCGTTTGTCGCGGCGTAGACCTGGATCACCTGGTCGGCGACCGCCAGCGGCTGGCGCTCGTTCTGGTTGAGCGCCTTGACGAGACGCTCGCCGCGGGCCAGCGTGCGCTGTGTGTCGGCGTCGAGGTCCGAGCCGAACTGGGCGAACGCCTCGAGGTCGCGGTACTGGGAGAGCTCGAGCTTGAGGCGGCCGGCGACGCGCTTCATCGGCCCGATCTGGGCGTTGCCGCCGACGCGGGAGACCGAGATGCCGACGTTGATCGCCGGGCGCACGCCGGAGTTGAACAGCTTCGGCTCGAGGAAGATCTGACCGTCGGTGATCGAGATCACGTTCGTCGGGATGTAGGCCGAGACGTCGCCGGCCTGCGTCTCGATCACGGGCAGTGCCGTCATCGAACCGCCGCCGAGCTCGTCGTTGAGCTTGACGGCGCGCTCGAGCAGCCGCGAGTGCAGGTAGAAGACGTCGCCGGGATAGGCCTCGCGGCCCGGGGGGCGACGCAGGAGCAGCGACATCTGGCGGTAGGCGTAGGCGTGCTTGGTCAGGTCGTCATAGACGCACAGCGCATGGCGTCCCGCGTAGATGAAGTGCTCGGCCATCGCGCAGCCGGCGTAGGGAGCCATGAACTTGATCGGCGCGGCCTCGTCGGCGCCGGCGGCGACGATGATCGTGTTGTCGAACGCGTCGTTCTCGCGCAGCGTCTCGGCGAGCGCGACGACCGTCGACATGCGCTGCCCGATCGCCACGTAGACGGAGATCAGGTCGGTGCCGCGGTTGTTGATGATCGTGTCGATCGCGATCGCGGTCTTGCCGGTCTGGCGGTCGCCGATGATCAGCTCACGCTGGCCGCGGCCGATCGGGATCATCGAGTCGATCGCCTTCAGGCCGGTCTGCATCGGCTCGAGCACGGGCTGGCGCTGGACGACGCCGGGGGCCTTGAACTCGGCGGGGCGGGTCTCGGTCGTCGCGACCTCGCCGCCGCCGTCGAGCGGTCGCCCGAGCGGGTCGACGATCCGCCCGAGCAGGGCGTCGCCGACCGGGATCTCGAGCAGGCGCCCGGTGCGCTTGACCGTGTCGCCCTCGACGATTCTCTGCCAGTCGCCGAACAGCACCGCGCCGACGTTGTCGGACTCGAGGTTCAGAGCGAGGCCGACGACGTCGTGGGGAAGCTCGAGCATCTCGAAGGACATCGCGTTGTCGAGGCCGTGCACGCGGCAGATGCCATCGGCGACCGAGAGGACGGTGCCGACCTCGGTCAGCGTCGCGCTGCCGGCGTCGAGGCCTTCGATGCGGCTCTTGAGGATGCTGGTGATTTCGTCAGGGTTGATCTGCATGCGTGGGATCGGGCTCCTTGCGTCGCTGGCGAGGGGCTAGGCCCTGGCGACCTGCTTGCGTAGTTGTTCAAGTCGGTTGCGGATCGAGGCGTCGAGGATCGCGTTGCCGACGCGCAGCACGATGCCGCCGATGATGTCCGGGTCGACCTCGCTGGTCAGCTCGACACGGCGGCCGGTCTGCTCGCCGACGCGGCGGCCGATCTCGTCGATCGCGGCGCGCTCGAGCGGGATCGCGCTCGTCACCTGCACGCCCAGCAGGCGGTTGTGCTCCTCCCAGAGGCGGTCGAGCTCGCGCCGGATGCGGAAGATCACGGGCATCCGGTGGTTCTCGATCAGGAGGTCAAGGAAGTTGCTCAGCAGCGGATCGGCGTCGCTCAGGGTCGCCTTCAGGCCGTCGCGCTTCTCCTCGCTCGAGAAATAGGGCGAGAAGAAGAACACCTGGAGGTCGCGCTGCTCGTCGAGCGCGTCGGCGACCTGTCCCAGCTGCTCGCGCACGTCATCGAGGTGACCGGCCTGCTCGGTCGCCTCGAACAGCGCGCGCGCGTATACGGCGGCGATCTCTTCCATCAGTTCTCCGACCCCGAGAGGGTGCTGAAGTCGAGCTCGGTGAGCGCCTCCTCGACGAGGCGGCGCTGGTCGGCGCCGTCAAGGGTCTTGCGGGTGACCTTCTCGGCGGCGAGGATCGTCAGGTTGGTGACCTCGTCGCGGAGCTCGCCGATCGCCCGCTGCGTAGCCCCCTCGATGTCGCGGCGCGCCTGCTCGATCAGCGCCTCGCCGCGCGCGCGGGCGGCCTCCAGCGCCTCGTGCTCGTGCTCCTCGGCCGCGCGGCGGGCGCGGGTCACGATCTCCTCGGCCTGGCTGCGGGCCTCCCTGAGGCGCTCGCGGTATTCGGCGAGCAGCTCGGCGGCCTCCTCGCGCGTGCGCTCGGCCGTGTCGATCGAGTCCTCGATCGCCTTCTGGCGGCGGTCGAGCGCGTCGCGGATCGCCGGGAAGGCGAACCTGCGAAGCAGCAGCATCGAGGCGACGAAGACGAGCAGCGTCCAGATCATCAGCCCGACGCTGGGCGTGATCAGGAAGCTGCCTGATGATGATGCTGCGACGACTAGGTGTGCGCTGGCGACGGGCATCTACATGGCCTCAGACGATGAACGCCGCCAGTAGGCCGGCGACGAGGCCGTAGAAGAAGCAGGCCTCCGTCAGGGCGAAGCCGAGCCATTGCAGCGAGGCGATCTCCTCGCGCATCTCGGGCTGGCGCGTGGTCGCCTCGATCGCCTTGCCGAAGATCATGCCGATGCCCACGCCCGCGCCGACCGCGCCGAGGCCGCCGCCGACGCCCAGGCCGATCGATTTGCCGGCCTTCCCGATGAAAGTCCCGATGTCGCTCGACGACGCCGCGAGCACTGTGATGACGCTGTGCAACAACGTGGTTCCTCCTGATGGGTTAATGGTGGTCGGCGACCGCTCCGCCGAGGTAGATCGCGGTGAGGGTCGCAAAGATGAACGCCTGCAGGGCCGCGACGAGCCCGACCTCGAAGGCGAACAGCAGCACGCCGAACGGCAGCGTGATCCAGCCGAGCGCGCCGACGCCGAGGATCACTGCCAGCGCGCCGGCCATGAACAGGATGATCAGGTGGCCGGCGAGGATGTTGGCGAAGAGTCGGACGGAGAGCGAGATCAACCGCATGAAGTTCGATAGGAGCTCGAGGATGAAGATGAAGACGGCCATCCCACCGTGCACGCCGGCCGGGATGAGGCCCTTCAGATACCCGATCGGCCCCTTCTTGCGCACGCCCTCCGTCGTGTAGGAGACGAACACGAGGATCGCCAGCACGAGCGGGATCGAGAGGTTCGCCGTCGCCGCGTAGAGCGAGAACGCCGGGATGTGGGCGCCGAAGACGTTGAAGGTCTCGGTGCTCGTCGGCAGCGGGATGTAGCCGACGAGGTTGGAGAAGAAGATGAACAGCGCGAGCGTGGCGATGAACGGGAACCACTTCGTCGCCATCTCGCGGTCCATGTTCGCGCCGACGACGTTGTTCTGAAGCCCCTGGAAGATGAACTCGACGGCGGTCTGGACGCGATTGGGGCGCTGCTTCATGCGCCGCGCGACGTAGATCATCGTGGCGCAGGTGAGGGCTGCGGCGATGAACAGGTACATCACCGCCTTGTTGATCGACAGGACGCCGAGATTGACCCAGGGGTGAAGCTTGAACTCGTCCTGCGGCGCGAAGTTGGGGTGCTTCGTTCCCTTCCAGCCGACGGCGGCGATGATCGCCACGGTCACACCGATGTAGATCGCGAACCCGAGAGCGACCTTCTTCTTCGTGCTCACGCCGGCCTCCGCGGCGGCGGGGTCACGAGCGGGCCGCGGACGATGAGCTTCAGCGCGAGCTCGACCGTGAAGGCGACGAGCACCGTCACGGCTGCGGCGATGCCGTCCGGCGTGCCGATCGCAAAGCGCGCGACGAGCACGGCGAGGGCGATGAACCAGACACGACCGAGGATCGCCACGAGATGCAGCGCCGCGCGCGCGCGGGTGTCGCGGGCGCTCCAGGCGCGTCGCTCGACGCTCGCCACGATGATCCGCGCGGCGAGCCATGCACCGGCGCCGATCGCAAAGCCAGCCGCCGGGAGGGTCGAGAGCGCCACGAACGGCGCCGCCGCGGCGATCACGATCAGATCGAGCCAGCGCACGAACGCGAGCGCGAGCGTGGCGCCGCCCGCCTCGCCGGGCCTGTCGGGTGCGGACGGGAGGCCGTCCTGGCGAGTGGCGTGGGCGAGCATGGACTGGAGCGATCGCTCAGCGGCTGCGGCGACGGCGGCGGGACAGGCGTCCAGCCCTCGCCGCGGCGACCGCGCGCCGGGCGCGCCGCATGCATACCTGCCCCCGCCCCGCGCCCTCGCGGCGCATCCGGAGGCGATCATCGCCGTCGGGCCGTCGATCGTCTGCGTGGGCGTGTTCGGACATCGTCGTGGTGCGCACCCTATACGGCGCTACGGCCCCGTGGCGGACCGACCGTGGGAACGGAGTGGCGTGCACCCCCGACGGCAGCGCCAGTCTAGCGGGAGGGGAAGTTTGTAACAAGTTTGTGACAATGGGCATGAGCCGCCCGGGGCACCTGGTAACAGACGCCCCCGCCGCATAGCGTGTCGCGCACAAGTGCAGCGAACGAGCACTCTCCCGCCCGGGCCCTCCACACCGGCCCTCGCGCAGACCATGCACTGGCTGCTGGCGCCGGTGGCGTTCATGGAATCCTGCCGCCGCCGCCACGGCGACGCCTTCACGGTGCGCTTCGTGGGGTTCGAGCAGCCGATGGTGCTGATCTCCGACCCCGCCGCGATCCGCGCGCTGTACGCCCAGCGCGAGCAGCGACTACCGCCCGGGCGCTTCCTGACGCTTCGGCCGATGGTCGGACCCGACTCGCTGCTTCTGATCGAGGGCGCCGGGCACCTCGAGCGCCGCCGGATGATGCTTCCACCCTTCCACGGCGAGCGGATGCGCGGCTTCGAGGAGACGATGCGCGAGATCGCCGAGAGCGAGATCGCAGCGTGGCCGGAGGGCGGCGAGGTCGCGCTGCAGCCGCTGACGCGCGCGCTGACGCTCGAGGTGATCCTGCGCCTGGTCGCGGGCGTCACCGACCCCGGGCGCCTCGAGCGCATGCGCGCGCTGATCCCGCACGTACTCGACGCGGGCACGTCGGTGTCGATCAGCGTGCGGGTCCTGATCGCGGGGCGCCTGCGCCGCTCGGACCCGCTCGCGGCGCTGAGCGAGCAGATCCGCGAGCTCGACGGCCACCTGCTCGATGAGATCGCGGAGCGGCGCGCGCGGGGTCAGGGCGACGGCGAAGACGTGCTGTCGATGCTGCTCGCAGCGCGCTTCGAGGACGGCGGCGGCATGAGCGACTGGGAGCTTCGCGACCAGATCGTGACGCTGCTCGTCGCCGGGCACGAAACGACGGCGACGGCGCTCGCCTGGGCCTTCGACCTGCTGACGCACAACGGCCCGGCCCTCGAACGGCTGATCGAGGAGGTCCGCGGCGGCGAGCGCGACGATTGGATGCGCGCGGTCATCGCCGAGACCCTGCGGCTGCGCCCGATCGTGCCGCTCGCCGGGCGCCGCCTGGCGGCCGAGCTCGAATGCGACGGCTTCACGCTCCCCGCCGGGACCGACGTATCGCCGGCGATCTGGCTGACGCACACGCGCGCGGACCTCTACGAGGCCCCCTACGCGTTTCGCCCGGAGCGCTTCCTCGAGGAGCCTCCGGCCACCTACGCGTGGATCCCGTTCGGCGGCGGGGTCCGCCGCTGCCTCGGCGCCGCCTTCGCCGAGCTCGAGATGCGCGTCGTCCTGCGCGCCGTCCTCGAACGCTTCGAGCTCACATCGACCCACGGCTCCGAGCGGGTAATGCGGCGCGGCCCGACGCTCGCCCCGCGCCACGGCACGCGCGTGCGCCTACGCCGCGTTCACACGTCGAGCGACGGGCGCAGCCCGCGCTCGGCGAGCGCCTCGAGCACGCGCGGGAGCGCCGCCGCCGTGCGCCGCCACGAGCCCTCCGAGCCGTAGTCGTCGGCGTCGTGCAGGAGCAGCACGGAGCCCTCCGCAACGCCGTGGCCGAGCAGCCGGTGGGTGATCGACTCGGCCGTCGCGCCGGCCTCCCAGTCGCGGCCCCAATGCGTCCATAGCAGCGGCCGCCAGCCGTTTCGGTGAACGAGTGCCAGCGCCGCCGCGTTGAAGATCCCGTACGGCGGGCGGTAGCGCTCGATTGCAAGGCCCGTCGTCTCCTCGATGCGCGCCGCGGCGCGCTCGATGTCCGAGCGCACGGCCCGCGGGCCGAGGCGGAGCTGGTTTCGGTGGCGGTCGCAGTGCAGGCCGATGCCATGGCCCGCGGCGACGATCTCGGCCGCGAGCGACGGGTTGCGAGCGACCTGCTCGCCGACGAGGAAGAACGTCGCCTTGACCGCGGCAGCATCGAGGACCTCGAGCACCGCCGGGGTTCCCTCGCGATGCGGGCCGTCATCGAAGGTCAGGCCGTAGCCGCGGCCGTCGCACGTGCGATCGGCGATCCGCAACGGCGGGCGCAGCATCCGGACGGCTCCGGCGAGTGCCGGAAAGACGTACGCGCCGCTCACGATCGAGGCCCCGAGGGCGACCGCCCCGAGCAGCTGCGGGCTGCGATGATCGCTCCCCGTCATGGTCTCGTTGCTGATCGGCGTCGTCCTGGCGGCGGGTGCCTCCACGCTCTACAGCCTAGGGATCGCGGTGCAGGCGCTCGACGCGCGCGACGCCTCCGATCACCACGCGCTGCGCCTTTCGCTGCTGGTCCACCTGGTAACCCGCGCGCGCTGGCTGTTCGGGACTGGGATGACCGTGATCGGCTGGCCGCTGCAACTCCTCGCGCTCTCCCTGGCGGGGCTCGTCGTCGTCCAGCCGACGCTCGCGCTGGGGCTGCTGGTGCTGCTGGCGGTCGGCGAGCGGATGCTCGGCGAGACGCCCGGCAGGCGCGAGATGCTCGCCGTCGCGGCGATCGCCGCCGGTGTCGCGGGGATCGCGGCGCTGGCGCCAGCCCAGGACACCCGCCACGCCCACGGGCTTGCGATCGTCGTCGTGCTCGCCGTCCTCGGCGCCGCGGCGCTGCTGCCGTTCGTGCTCCAGTTCCTGGGGCGGCCCATCGCCGGCGTGACGATCGTCGGCGCGGGGCTCGCCTTCGGCTGGAGCGGCCTCGTCAACCAGTTCGTCGCCGACGCCGGGGCGAACGGGCGCTGGGGACCGGCGATCGGCTGGGCGGCGGCCGCCGCCTTCGCGGCCGTGGTCGGCCTGACGGCGGAGATGAGCGCGCTGCAGCGGCGGCCGGCGATCCTCGTAGCGCCGGTCGTCTTCGTCGTCCAGACGGTCGCCCCGATCCTCGTCGCGCCGCTGGTCCTGCACTCGAGCTTCGTCCAGACGCCCCTGTCGGGCATACCGCTGCTCGGCTGCCTGCTCGTCCTGCTCGCCGGCGCGATCACGATCTCGCGCTCACCTGCGCTGCTGGCGCTTACAGGACCGGCCCGCTCCGATCAGCTCAACAGCGCTGAAAGCGGGAGCCCGAGCAGCCCATCGGAGTGAAGGACCCGCGCCAGGCGGTCGAGCGTGGCGAGGTCCGGGTGGCGCGAGCTGAGCGTCACGACGACGATGTCGCCGGCGTGCAGCGACTTCGCCGTGATCCGGTCGCCGGCGTCCAGCGCCAGCGAGCCGCGCACCGGCAACCCTCCGGCGGTGCGCGCGAGCAGCAGGTCGCCGAGCGAGGGCGTCGGCGGCTCGAGGTAGTAGAAGTGGTGGCGCAGATGCAGTGCGCGCGCCTCGCGGCGCAGCTGCGCCGGCGTCTTGAGCCAGCTGAGCAGGCCGGAGTGGCCGATCGTCGGCATCACGAGATCGCCGTCGGTGTGCAGCACGCGCTCGGCGCCGACGGCCGGCGCGGACGTCAGCGCGATCGAGCCGGACAAGCCGTCGCGGTGCAGCCGAACCGCCAGCGCCTGCGGAGCCGCGCCGGGCGCGTAGACGATCAGGCCGACAGCCGAGTAAGTCGTCTTGACGGTCTTGACGGGATGGATGCCGATGACGGCCGCGAACGCGGCCACCTCGTCGGTCGACATGACCCACATCCCCCCGCACACCGACAGCAGCGCGGCCGCCCCGATGCTGACCGCGCGGACGCGCCAGCGGGCGATCTGGCTGACGCGGCGCGGCGCGGCGAGCACCGCCGACGCGGCGTCGAGCACCACGCCGCGGCTGACCGCGGGAGCCGGGGCGTGCGCTGCGCAGCCGTGCTCGACGCGCTCCACAAGCTCGGCCGCGTCCTCGGCGAGCAGGACGTACTCGTGTTCGGCCATCTTGCGCGTGTTGAGCTTCGCGTGGCCGACCGGAAGGCCGTAGGAGACGACCGGGCAGCCGCTGGCCATCGCCTCGAGGCACGTCACACCGCCCGTCGAGTGGACGAGCACGTCGGCTGCCGCGAGCAACTCGGGCATGCGATCGGTGAAGCCGAGCACGCGCACCCGCGGCTCGCCGGCGAAGCGTTCGCGCAGTCGCGCATGCTCGTTCTCGTTGCGCCCGGTCAGGCAGACGACGGTCGCGTCGGCAATCGCGATCAGGCCCTCGACGGCACCCTCGAGGTCGCCGACTCCCCAGCCGCCGCCCGACACCACGATCACGCGGCCGCTCGAGGGCAGATCCAGCGCCGCGCGCGAGGCATGGCGTTCGCGCCGCTCGAGGAACTCGGCCGCGATCAGCGGGCTCACGACCTGCGCGCTCCCGGCGCCGGCGATCCGCTCGACGTCGCGCACGGACTGCTCGTACATCACGAGGTGCGTGTCGATCCCGCGCTGCGCCCAGAAGAACAGCCCCGTCATATCGGTGATCGTCGCGACGGTGGGGATGCCGAGCTGGCGGCGGCGGCGAAGGTGGCTCAGGACGACCGTGATCGCCGGGTAGGTTGAGACGACCACGTCGGGGTCGTGGGCGAGGATCGCGCGACGCAGCGGCGCCGCTCCCACGCGGCACAGCACGAGACGCGTCAGCAGCCGGACCGGCGCGAGGTGCTCGAGCATCCAGTAGTAGAGGGAGTAGGAGCGTGGCGAGACGCGCAGTTGCGTGCGGTAGCCGTCCTCGACGACCGAGCGCATCCGCTCGCCCATCGCCGCCAGGCCGTCGATGACCGTGACCTCGACCCGCTCGCCGCAGCTCTCGAGCTGCTGGCGCAGGGCGCGCGCGGCCGCCGCGTGACCCTCCCCGACATCGGCGGAGAGGATCAGCACCCGGCGCGGGCCGGCGGCACGCGGAAGCGGTGGCATGTGTGTCAGGCGGAGGCGCAAAAGCGGTCGCAGGCCGTTCGGCACCAGGGGCAGTCCGACCCGGCGCTCGCGGCTCTGCCCACTTTAGCGGGCACAGAAGCGGAACGTAAGGATTGTCCAGGAAATCTCACAATCTTCACGGCAGCCGACGGCCGATGTCCCGACAGGGAATCATTGCCCTGTGGCGACCACGACGACACTGGCAATTCGCTCGCGCGAACGGCCCCTGGCGGCGCGCCTGGAGCTAGCGGGCACCCTCGCCCTGGCTGGCCTGGTCGCCGCGATCGCGTTGCTTGCCGCCGCAAGCGCCGCCGCCCCCTCGAGGATCATCCCGCGCGCGCGGGCGGATTTCTTCCCCGGCTGGCTCGCCGGACCGCTGCACGGCCTCTCGCCGGCGCTCTCGATCGGCGCGCTTCAGGCGCTGATCGGGGTCGCCTGCGCCTGCTACCTCGTCGCGCTGGGCTACGCCGGCCGGCTCGGGACACGGCGCCTCTGGGCGGCGATCATCCTCGCCAACATCGCCGCGACGCTCGCGCCGCCGCTGTTCTCGGCCGACGTGTTCGGCTACGTCGGCTACGCGCGCCTGGCGGCGCTGCACGGCCTCAACCCCTACCTCGTCGGCGCCGGCGCCGCAGCGCACGATCCGATCTCGGGGCTCGTCGGATGGCCGACGCTGACGACCCCCTACGGGCCGCTGTTCACGCTCGCAAGCGAAGCCCTCGTGCCGTTCGGGATCGCCGGCGCCGTGTGGGCCTTCAAGGTGCTCGCGGCGCTGCTGAGCCTCGCGACGGTCGCGCTGCTGTGGCGCGCGGCGCCCGCCTTCGGACGCTCCCGCAACGCGGCAATCGCGCTGTTCGGTCTCAACCCGGTCGTGCTCGTGTTCGCCGTTCCCGGCGCCCACAACGAGGCGCTGCTCGCGCTCTTGACGGCCGCCGCGGCGCTGTGCGTCGCAAGCGGTCACAACGCGCGCGCCGGCGTTGCGGCCGTCGCAGCCGCCGCGGTCAAGGCCAGCTCGGCGCTGCTGCTCCCGTTCGTGCTGATCGGGTCGGCTCGCCGCAACGCGGCGGCGCTGGCGATGGCCGCCTCGATCGTTTGCGTGGCGGTGATCGCGATCGCCGCGTTCGGCCCGCACCCCGCGGCGCTCGTCGGCGCGCTGACCACGCAGCAGGGCAAGGTCGCCGGCCACAGCATCCCGTCCGAGGTCTCGAAGCTGCTCGGCCTCGGGATGCTCGCGCTCGGCGTGCGGATCGCCTTCCTCGTCGCCCTCGCCGCGGTCCTCGCGGCGATGATGCGACGCGCGCTGCGCGGCGCGCCGTGGCTCGACTGTTACGGCTGGACGACGCTCGCGCTGCTCTGCTCGACGGCCTGGCTGTGGCCGTGGTACGGGCTGTGGGCGATCCTGCCGGCCTCGCTCAGCAAGAGCCGCGCGCTGCGGGCCGCGACGGTCGTCGCCACCCTCTACCTCGTGGCGATCCGCGTGCTCGTGCACAACCCGCTCTCGGCGGGCTGACGCTCAGCCGGTCGCGCCGGTCGGACCGCTTGGGCCCGTCGAGCCGGTTGCGCCAGTCGACCCCTTGCCTCCGCCGCCGATGCCCGTGCACGTCGGCGGGACGCGCGAGATCAGGCAGCTCGGCTTGATCCCCCAGGAGTGCAGCGTCTTCGCGAGCACGACATATCCCTCGCGCGGCGCGCCGGTGTAGGAGATGAGCGCCGTGTCCCAGCTGTCGTGGCGCGTCTTGGCGTCCCACTCGTATAGGTAGATGCGCTGGATCCGCGGGCTCAGCGAACCCAGCTTGTTCAGGACGAAGTTGTCGACCTTCGCGGCGTGCGCGGCGTCCTGGGGGAAGCCCGGTCGCGGGTCATGCGGGCGGTTGACGATCCCGCCGGTCTCGGCGAGCCAGATGTTGCCCGTCACGACGCCGAGCAGCTGGCGCGTGCTGGTCGTCACGAGGTGGTTTGCGTCCTCGTAGTTGTTGAGGCCCCAGTAGCCGGGCTGGTAGCCGAGGTCCTTGATGAACTGCCGGGCCCACGTCGCCATCGGGATCGCCTCGTGGCGGTCGACGTCGAGGAACTCGGCGGCGAGGATCTTGCAGCTCGAGCAGTCCTTGCGCAGCGCCTTGTAGTACTGGACGATCAGCGACTCCTTGTCGAAGGTCGCCTCGCCGTAGTAGTTGGTCTCGTCCCAGGTGGCGTAGTTCTTGACCCACGGGAAGAAGCGTCGGAAGGCCTTGAAGGCGTTGCTGTAGGAGGTCACGCTCGGCAGGACGCGGGTCTGGCTGAAGGCCTTCTTCTGCGTCACCGTGATCGTCCTGCCGTGGACCTTCTTTCTGACCCTGACCCTCTTCCAGATCACCTTGTCGGTGTGGTCGATCGTGACCAGCACGTCGAGGTGCTGGGCGTGCGCGGCCTTCATCCAGAAGGTCACGGCCTTACGCTCCCAGCCGACGCTGAGCGCGTCCCAGTGCATGTCGTAGCGGACGGTCTTCATGCCGAGCGCCAGGAATCGCGGGTCGGCGAACATGTCCGGCTTGTCGTCGCCGATGCCGATCTCGGGGTGATGGGCCGGCGTGGCCGACAGGGCCTGGGCCGGGATCAGCACGATCGCGCTCAGCGCGAACAGGCACAGCAAGGATCGTTTGACTGCCGTCATTCCCCTACAGACCCCCCTGGGGTCGGAAAAGTTGCGTCCGGGCGCCGCCGGTCGTGTCGTTGCTTCGCTACCGCCGCCGCGACGCCTGCCTGGCCTCGAATTCTCGCACAGCGCCTCTCAGCGCCTGTTACGGCGGTTGAACTTGAGTATCTCGAGCACGTAGACGAGGTACACGCTCGCGGCCGCGACGACGAGACCAAGGCCGATCACGAGGATCGTGCTGCCCACCCGCAGGTGGCGCGTGCGCCCCACGTAATAGGAGTAGTGGATGAAGCGCAGCGCGACAGCGTAGCCGGCCAGCATCAGCGTCCAGCCGTAGAAGAAGAGGACGGTGCGACGGACGCTGAAGCCGATCCGCGCCATCCGGTGGTGGAAGTGCTCCTGGTCGGCGGCGTAGACCGGCCGGCGGTATTTGAGGCGCTTGAGGACGACGAACGTCGTATCCAGGAACGGCACCGCGAGCAGGATCAGCGGCAACGCGAGCGTGACCACCGCTGAGGTCTTGAGATCCCCCTCGACGGCGATACATCCCATCAGCAGGCCGAGCAGGTTCGAGCCCGCGTCGCCCATGAAGCTCGACGCCGGCGGGAAGTTGTGGAAGAGGAAGCCGAGCGCGGCCCCGGCCGTCACCGCGGCCAGCACGCCGCCGAAATGCTGCTGCGCGGCGAGGCTGAAGGCGATCACCGCGAAGGCGATTCCGACGATCGCGCAGACCCCGGCGGCGAGCCCGTCGACGCCGTCTGAGAAGTTGACCACGTTCATCATCGCGACCAGCCCGATCGCCGTCAGCACGTGCCCGGAGTTCGGCACGCTGATGCGCCCGAAGAAGGGCAGCGTGACGTAGTGCACGTCGACTCCCCCGACGGCGACGGCGATCACCGCGGCGCCGATCTGCCCGGCCAGCTTCAGCCACGGCGGGAAGTCGAAGCGGTCATCGAGCGCGCCGACGACGGTGATCAGAGCCGCCGCCAGCAGGATCCCGATCCAGGGCTCGCCCGCCGGCAGCCAGATCGCCCCCGCGACGGCCGCCGCGACGAAGATCGCAAGGCCGCCGAGCAGCGGCGTCTCGCGATCGGAGAGACCCCGCTCGCGCGGCTGGTCGATCGCGCCGACGCGGCGCGCGAAGCGCATCGTCAGCGGCGTCAGCACAAGCGCCACTCCCACGGCGACTGCGAACGCGTAGACGGCGTCGAGCTCCGAGGGGAACGACCGGACCACCGCCACGGCGGTCAGCATCGCAGGCGTGGTCGATCGAAGGCGGCTGAGCGGCCGCTAGCCGGAGACTGCCGCGGCCGGCGACACCGCCAGCGTGCGGCCGCTGCTCGACAGCGCCCACACCTCCACGAGCGGTGCCGTCGTCGCGGCGGCGATGTCGGTTTCGAAGCCTGCGCTGGCGACCGGAGCACCGACCGCCGCGAGCGCCGCTGGGGAGGAGCCGGCGTAGACCTGCCAGGCCGCGACGTCGGTCGCGCCGTTCCAGCTCGCGGCGAGGGACGTCGTACCCGCCCCCGCCGCGCGAGTTGCGACGAGCACGGGCTGCGTGCTCGGCTGGGCGCTCCACGGGTATCGGAACGCGCGGTATGACTCGACCAGCGCGGGCAGGGTCAGCTGGAAGGTGAGCGTGCCGCGCAGCGAGAACTCGGAGGCGATCCCGACCTGCCCCCAGCCGACGAACTCGTCGCTGTTGGTCAGCCGCTGGACGTTGCCCTGGCTCGGGGAGAGCAGCGACTGCCCGGGCTCAACGTACTGGTGCAACAGCGTCGCCGTCCAGCGGCGGAAGTCGAGGCCGATCTCGATCGCCCGCGAGGAGGGGCCGGCCTGCGGCGTGTCCTCGTTGTCGAAGATCTCGATCGCGTTAGCCGAGACGAGCGTCGCGTCGTGCTGCCAGGCGAAGCGCACCCCCGAGCCGAGCTTGAAGGTCGAGCGCTTGCCGCCGAGCGTCCACAGCACCTCCCCGTAGGTGTGTCCGATCTGGTAGACGGCCCAGGTACTTCGGGAGCTCACGAGCAGGTTGCCGCTCGGCTCGACGTCGATCGAGTTGATGTGGAAGTAGTCCCAGACCCCGCCCGAGGTCTTCGGCACGGGGCTGTAGGAGCTGGCGAGCGGGATGTGCCCGAGCGCGTGCCACTCGAACATGACGAGCCCGGTTCGCACGTCGACCTCCTGGACGACACAGTCCTCGACGACCCCGCGCGAGGGCCCGCCGACGGACGAGAGATCCGTGTAGACGGGTTCGAACGCCGTGATCAGCGCGACGCCGCCAGGCTCCAGTTCGAACTCGTGCAGATCCATCGTCAGGCCGTTGCCGGCCTTCACCTGCGCGATCTTGCGGTAGCTGGTGTCGTCGATCACGCCGGTGCCGTCGATCCCGTGCCCGAACGCGATCTCGCCGGTCCAGTAGGTGAGCACCGGATGGCCGAGGTAGTCCTGGACGCGCAGGTCCGCGGCCTGGTGTCCCGGCGTCGCCGGCGCCCACCAGACGAGCTGGCCCTGCGGGTTGACGATCATCGCGCCCGCCTGCACGTTGCCGTCGACCGGCGTCAGGAAGATGTCGCCGAGCCGCGGGTTCAGCGCCGGCGTCGTGACCGTGACGGTCGGCGGGTGGATCGTCGGCAGCGACGCGTAGCTCGCCGCGCCGGTCGCCCCGACGGGCCCGGTCGGGCCGGTCGGCCCGGTGGCGCCGGCGGAGATCCTGTAGAGCGCGCCGACCGTGAAGCTCGTTCCGATCGTGCGGCCCGTGCCCTTGACCGTCTCGACCGCGCTGACGGTCACCTGCTCGCCGGGTATGAACGGGCGGGCGAGCAGGTAGCTCGCGCCCGTGCCGGTTGCGTAGGCGGCGAGCTTGCCGACGTGCGAGCCGCTTCGGGAGCCTCGCACCACGATGTGCGAGAACGACGACGCAGGCGCGCCGAGGAAGCTGATCTGCGTCGTCGGCGCTGCGTCGGGCGTCCCGTTGAGGGGCGATACGGTGACCACCGGCGGTGACGTCGCGGCGGCCGCCGCCACAGCCACCGGCGCCGCCGCGGCCGCCACAAGCGCCGCCGCGAGCGCCGCTGAGCGGGCTCGGAGCATTCTCATACATCTAGCACGCGGCCCCAAGAAAAGGCCAAGCGCGCAGGCTAGGCTGCAGCCGGAGCCTCCAGCTCCGCATAGAGCGGGTAGCGCTCGACGATCGCGTCAACGCGTTCGAGGAGCTCCTCGCGACGCCCGTCGAAGTCGGGGCCGAGCGCGACGCCGATGATCTCGCCGATCTCGAGGAAGTCCTCGCGCCCAAGGCCGCGCGTAGTCAGCGCCGGCGAGCCGATCCGAAGGCCCGAGGTCACGCGCGGCGGGCGAGGGTCGAACGGGACGGCGTTGCGGTTGACGGTGATGCGGATCTCGTGCAGGCGGTCCTCGGCGTCCTGGCCGCTCAGATCGCTCTCGCGCAGGTCGGCGAGCAGCAGATGCACGTCGGTGCCGCCGGTCAGCACGTTGATCCCGTTGCCCGCCCGCAGCAGCGCCTCGGCGAGCGCCCGGGCGTTGTCGAGCGTGCGCCGCTGGCGCTCGCGGAAGGCCTCGCCGGCGGCGATGTGGAAGGTGACCGCCTTGCCGGCGATGACGTGCTGGAGCGGGCCGCCCTGCTGGCCCGGGAAGACAGCCGAGTCGATCACCTTGGCGTAGCGCTCCTGGCAGAAGATCACGCCCCCGCGGGGGCCGCACAGCGTCTTGTGCGTGGTGGTCGTCACGACGTCCGCGCCGAATGCGATCGGGCTCGGGTGAAGGCCGGCCGCCACCAGGCCCGCGAAATGCGCCATGTCGACCATCAGGTAGGCGCCGACCTCGTCGGCGATCGCGCGGAAGCGCGCGAAGTCGAGCTGCCGCGGGTAGGCGGACCAGCCGGCGAGCAAAAGCTTCGGGCGATGCTCGCGCGCCAGCCGCTCCACCTCGTCCATGTCGATCAGGCTCGTCTCGCGGTCGACCTCGTAGGGGACGATCTCGTAGAGGCGGCCGGAGACGTTCTTCTTCATGCCGTGCGTCAGGTGGCCGCCGTGGGCGAGCGAGAGGCCCATGATCTTCTCGCCGGGTTGCAGCAGCGCGTGGTAGACGGCGGCGTTGGCCTGGGCGCCCGAGTGCGGCTGGACGTTGGCGTGCTCGGCGCCGAAGAGCTCCTTCGCGCGGTCGATCGCCAGCTGCTCGGCGATGTCGACGTACTCGCAGCCGCCGTAGTAGCGCGCGCCCGGATAGCCCTCGGCGTACTTGTTGGTGAGGACGCTTCCCTGGCATTCGAGAACGGCCCGCGGCACGAAGTTCTCGGAGGCGATCAGCTCCAGCGTGCTCTGCTGGCGCTCGAGCTCGAGCCCAAGCGCCTCGGCCAGTTGCGGGTCCACCTCGGCGAGCGGACGACCGAGGGCGTCGGGCGAAAGCTCGTCGCTCATCAGGCCAACGAGCCTAGCAGCGCGACCAGAAGTTCCCGGCCGCTCACGGCGCCCTCGCGCACGACCCGCCAGCTCGTGTCCTGTTCGAAGCTGCCGAGGTCGACGACCGTCGAAGGCGTCCCCGGCAGCTCACCGCCGTCAAGCTCCAGGTCGACGCCGTCGCGGATCGTGCGCGCGACATCCGCGAGCCGCCGCGCCTCCCCGCCCCCGGCGACGTTCGCGCTGCTGAGAAGCAGCGGGCGCCCGCCGGCCTGCAGGCCATCGATCACGCGCACGCCGAGCAGCTCTCCACCCGCCAGCGGGAAGCGCCGCGCCGGGTTCGGGACCAGCAGCGTGAGCGGCCCGGGCAGCAGCGCCTCAACGACCGCGCGCACGCGCGCCCCGAGCTCGGGCAGCGCCTCCAGCGCGGCCGCCACCGACTCGAAGGCGACCGCCGCGGGCTTTCCCGCCGGGCGCTCCTTGAGCGCCAGGAGGCGCTCGACGGCGGCGGGATCAAGCGCATCGGCGCAGACGCCGTAGACCGTGTCGGTCGCGATCACGGCCACGCCGCCGGCGGCGATCACCTCGGCGAGCGTCATCGCCGGGCGAGCACCGCGCGCTCGATCCCGGCGAGGTCGCGGTGAGCCTCGCACGACGCGAAGCCGGCGGCCTCGCAGAGCGCGCGGACGGCGCCGGACTGCCCCTCCCCGTGCTCGAGGATCAACGTCGCCGCGCCGATCGCGCCGGCCTGGGCAACGAGGCGTGTGAGGACGGCGAGGCCGTCCGTCCCGCCGTCGAGCGCAAGCCGCGGCTCGTGGCGCGACACCTCGGGCTCGAGGCTCGCGATCTCTCCGCTTGGCACATACGGCGGGTTCGCGACGACCGCGTCGGGGCGGTCGAGGCCGTCGAGAAGGTCGGACTGGAGCCATTCGACCTCGAGCCGCAGGCGCTTCGAGTTCGCCGCGGCCACCTCGAGCGCGCCGGCGTCCAGATCGGACCCGCTCACCCCGAGGTCGCCTCGCTCGTCCTTGAGCGCGAGCGCCACGGCGCCGCAGCCGCAGCAGCAGTCGAGGACGCGCTCGCCGGGGCCCAGCGCCTCGACGGCGAGCTCGACGAGCAGCTCGCTCTCCGGGCGCGGCACCAGCACGCGCGCGTCGACGCGCAGATCGAGGCGGCGAAAGGCGCGACGGCCGACGATGTATGCGACCGGCTCGCGGGCGCCGCTGCGGCGGCGGACATGCGAGCGAAACGTCCGTGTCGCGGCGGCGTCGAGCGGCGCCGCCGGGTCGATGATCAGCCGCTCACGCGCGATCCCGGTCGCGTCGGCTAGCAGCAGCTCGGCGTCGAGGCGGGCGCTCGGCGAGCCCGCGGCGCGGATCGCTGTGACGGCGGAATCGAGCGCGTCGGCGACGCTGACCGCGGCGATCCGCGTCGTCACGCCACCGCCTGCTCGGCGAGGCGACGCCGCTTGTCCTCGGCCTGCAGGGCGGCTGTCAGCTCGTCGAGCTCGCCGGCGAGCACCGCATCGAGGTTGTAGACGGTCAGGTTGATGCGGTGGTCGGTGACGCGCCGCTGCGCGTAGTTGTAGGTGCGGATCTTCTCCGCGCGCTCGCCCGTCCCGACCTGCGAGCGGCGGTCGGCCGCGAGCGCCGCCTGCTGCTCGGCGAGCGCGCGCTCATAGAGCCGCGCCCGCAGCACGCGCAGCGCCTTCTCGCGGTTCTGAAGCTGTGACTTTTCATCCTGCATCGCGACGACGATCCCCGAGGGCCGGTGCGTCACGCGCACCGCGGAGTCGGTCGTGTTGACGGACTGCCCGCCTGGCCCGCTGGAGCGATAGACGTCGACCTGGAGGTCGCCGGGGTCGATCTGGACGTCGACCTCCTCGGCCTCGGGCAGCACGGCGATCGTGGCGGTCGAGGTGTGCACGCGCCCCTGCGACTCGGTCTGCGGCACGCGCTGGACGCGGTGCGTCCCGCCCTCGTATTTGAAGACCGAGTACGCCCCGTCGCCCTTGATCGCAAACACGTACTTGCCCTCGCCCGAGTCGAGCGACTCGACGGTGAAGCCGAGCCGCTCGGCATAGCGGACCAGCATGCGTTGCAGGTCGCCGGCCCAAAGGCTCGCCTCGTCGCCGCCGGCGCCGCCCTGGATCTCGACCAGCACGTGCTTGTCGTCGTTGGGGTCGCGCGTGACCATCGCCAGGCGGATCTCCTCCTCGAGCTCCGTGATCCGCTCGCGCGCGCCGGCGAGGACCTCGCGCAGCTCCTCGTCGTCGGCGCCGTCGGCGAGCAGCTCCTCGGCGCCCGCCGCGTCGTCCTGGGCGTGGCGCCACGCGGCGGCCAGCCTGGCCGCCGGCTCGAGCTGGCGGTAGGCGCGACCGAGGTCGGCGCTTCGACCGCGGTCGGCGATCACCGACGGGTCGGCCATCTGCTCCTCGAGCTCGCCGAAGCGCTCCTCGATCTGCTCGACGAGCGCGTCGATCACGCGACCACCTCGAGTCCGACGAGGTCCGCCGCGCCGACGCCGTCGCCGGCCTCGACGTCGAGTACCGAGCGCAGCGCCGCGATCGCCACGGCGAGCTGCGAGTGGTCGGGCTCGCGGGTCGTCAGCCGCTGCAGAGCGAGCCCGGGCGCCATCAGCGCCCGTACCCAGCCCCGCTCGCGGTGGCGAGCCGCGAGCTTGATGATCTCGAAGGAGATCCCGGCGATCAGCGGGACGCCGAGGATTCGCGTCAGCACCAGCCAGTACCACGCCGGCAGCCCGATCGGCGCGAACACGAAGATCGCGACGATCATCACGATCAACAGGAAGCTCGTCCCGCAGCGCGGGTGAAGCCGCGAGAAGGCGGCCGCGTTCTCGGGCGTGAGCTCGCGCCCCGCCTCGTGGCAGGCGATCGTCTTGTGCTCGGCGCCGTGGTACTCGAAAACGCGGCGCAGCTCACGAAGGCGCGACAGCAGCAGCAGATAGCCGAGGAAGATCGCGGTGCGCAGGACGCCCTCGATCAGCCAGAACAGCGTCGAGGAGTGCAGCTGCGACTTGACGAGGCTGACGAGGCCAACCGGAAGCACGAAGAACAGGCCGACAGCGAAGGCGAACGAGACGACGAGCGCGCCGACCCAGGCCGCTCCGCTCAGCCCGCTGTGCTCCTCCTCCGCGCCGTCCTCGGCGGCCACCGCCGTCCCGAGCTGGGCGTTGGCGGAGATGTTCAGCGCGCGCATGCCGATCGCCAGCGACCCGCCGAGCGCGACGACGCCGCGCAGCAGCGGCAGGCGCAGCCAGCGGTGGCGGCGCAGCGCCGAGCTGAACGAAAAGGTCTGCACCGCGATCTCGCCGGTCGGGATCTCGCGCTCGGCCCGCTCGAGCTGCTCGGCCGTGGGTGAGCGGACCGCAACCGACCAGGTGCGGACGCCACGCATCATCACGCCCTCGAGCACGGCCTGACCGCCGATCGGCGCATCGCGCCCGCGCGCGGCGGCCACGCGCTCTCCCTACTTCGAGGTCGCGCCCGTGCGCTGCCGGCTTCTGGCGACGCGGCGCTGGAAGCGCTCGACGCGCCCGCCGGTGTCGATCAGCTTCTGGCGGCCGGTGTAGAACGGATGGCAGTTCGAGCAGATCTCGACGCGCAGCTCGGGCTTGGTCGAGCGCGTCTCGAACTCGTTGCCGCACGTGCAGCGCACGATCGCGGTCATGTACTCGGGATGGATCTCGGCCTTCATGGGCCACACATCTTAGCGACCCGCCCGAGGCGCCTCAGCGCGTGCAGGCGAACGTCCGGCTGCGAGCCGGGTTGGTCGGCTCGGCGACCCCCCCGGCCGGGTCCGCGGTCGCGACGATCGAGCTGCCGGCGGTGCAGCGCGGCGCGGTGAACTGGACGAGCTGTGTCGAGCTGGGCGCCAGGCTCGCGACCGCGACGGGCGGCTGCGCGACGCCGTTGACGGTCAGTCCGACCTGGAAGCCGGACGCCGTCGCGGTTCCGTCGTTGCGCACGACGACGCCGTACACGGCGGTCCCGGCGGTCGGGCCGGCGGCCTTCTCGAGCGGCTGGCCGATCGACAGGTTTGGCTGAAGCAGCGGCTGGACGCAGGCCGTGGAGTCGATCTCCTCGCGACGGAGAATGCGGCGGTGGCGGTCGAACCAGCGCGCGCGGACCATCACGCGGAAGGAGGCGGGTGCCGGAAGGCTGGTGACCTCGTGGCTGTAGGTGAAGATCCCCACGCCGGCCTGCGAGCGCACCCAGCTGCCGAATCCGGGGACGGGCACGGTGGCGAAGCCGGCCTTACGCGAATGGACCTGCAGCACGAAGCTGACCGCCATCGTCCGCGTTCCGGGGACGGCCGTCATCTGCGACTGGAAGATCGCGTAGCGGTTGGCCTGCGAAGGATCGGTGTGGCAGGCGCTCACCGTTGCCACGAGGCCCGTCACGCCGCCCGTTCCGGTCGGTCCGGTCGGGCCTGTGGGACCGGTCTTGGAGGACCCCTGGGCGCCGAGCGCGCCCGGCGCGAGCGTCGCGGCGAGCACGACGGTACCCGCGACCAGCGGCAGCAGAAGGCGGCGATGGATAGCCATTTCGAGCCTATGAACACCGCTTGAGCGCATAGGTTGCGCTTCAGGTCCGCTGATAATGAGGGCCGTTCCCGCCCTCGGGCGCGGTCAAGCGCCCACCCTTGGCGGTGATGGCGCCGCACTGCACGCAGTTGGTGTAGTTGACGATCACGTCGACGTCGCCCTGCGCCGGCGCGTCGTCGGGAATCTCATAGACCGCCGCCGGGCACATCCACCGCCAAGTCTCGGCGAGCTCGCGGGGCACGCTGCGCGCGACTCGGATGTGGTTGGGAGCGTCGTCGCGCGTCTGGTTGCCCGAGATGTAGACCGAGGAGAGCTTGTCGAAGGTGTAGCGCCCGTCGGGCTTCGGGTAGCGCCGCGACGTGCTGCCGAGGAACATCGCCTGCTCGTCGTCGCGGTGCCAGCCGAGCCGGCCCGGCGGCAGCCGCCCGCCCGTCGCGATCGCGAGGTTGACGAGCGGCGCGCCGGCGAGAAAGCCGCGCTGGAACGGCTGGCGGGCGTTTCGCACGCGGTGCAGCTCGCGGCCGGACTCCGAGCGCTCGAGCTCCTCCTCGTAGGACGCAAGGCCGTCGCCTCCGCCGGCGAGCGAGCGGTGGATCGCCTCCGCGGCGAGCCGCCCGGAGTTGATCGCGTGGTGAACGCCCTTCAGCGAGATCGCGTCGACGAGGCCCGCGGAGTCGCCGGCCAGCAGCGCCCCCGGCATCACCGGCCGCGGCATCGACCACCAGCCGCCGCCGGGGATCGCCTTCGCGCCCCACGCCACGCGCTCGCCGCCCTCGAGGATCCCGCGCACCAGCGGGTGCAGCTTGAACAGCTGGAGCAGGTCGTGGGCCGACGTCGTCGCGTCGCGGTAGTCGAGGTCGATCACGAAGCCGATCGAGACGAGGTCCTCGCCATTTCGCTCGTCGCGCATCGGATAGATCCAGGTCCCGCCGATCTGCCCGTCGCGGGCGCGCAGATGAAGCGGCCACGGGCCGATCGTGTGGATCACGCGCTCGAGCGGTCGCGGCACGCGCCACAGCTCCTTGACGCCGAGCTCCCAGACCTGCGGCTCGCGGTCGGCGGCGAGTGAGAACTCGCGGATCGCGGCGCCCGTCAGATGGCCCCAGCAGCCCTCGGCGAGCACGGTCACCGCAGCTGAGATGTCGGTGCCAGGCTCGAAGTTCGAAAGCGGCTCGCCGTCGCGGCCGCGCCCCTTGTCGCCGGAGCGCACGCCGCGCACCTGCCCGCCGGTGACGATCAGCTGCGCGGCCGACGTCTCGGTCAGCAGGTACGCGCCCGCCTGCTCGGCCCGCGCGGCCATGAAGCGCGCCAGCGCGGCGACCGAGACGACCTCGTTGCCGTGGTTTCGAAACGGTGGCGGCGTCGGAATGCGGATCTTCGTGCGCCGGCCCGGGAGCACGTAGACCGCCTCGCGCCTGACCTCGCCGAACGCGAACCCCTCGCTGCGCCACTGCGCGCGCTCGAGATCGGGGAACAGCGCCTGAAGCGGCCCGGGCCGCATCAGCGCTCCAGAGAGGCTGTGCGCGCCGCAGGCCTTGGCCTTCTCGATCACGCAAACCGGCACCTCGCCGAGGCGCTCGGCGGTGGCCGGATCGTCTTCGAGCAGCGCCAGCAGCCGATTCGCGCAGGCCAGGCCCGCGGTGCCGCCCCCGACGATCGCCACGCCGACCTCGATCCGATCCTCCGCACCGTCGAGGTCGCGCTTGACGAACTCCCGCGGCGAGTCGACGGGCGGCGGGTGATCCGCCGGGACGACGGTTCGCCCCCGCGCCACCTCAGCCTCCGCCGCGCCGGGCTCGAAGCGCCGCCGAGAGCTTCGGCAGGATCTTGTTGAGATCGCCGACGACGCCCAGATCGGAGAACTCGAAGATCGGCGCGTTGGCGTCCTTGTTGATGGCGACGATGTTCTCCGAGCCCGCCATGCCGACCTTGTGCTGGATCGCCCCGGAGATGCCGGCGGCGACGTAGAGCTTCGGCGCGACCGTCTTGCCGGTCTGGCCGATCTGACCCGAATAGGGGAACCAGCCGGCGTCGACGACGGCGCGCGTCGCGGCGACGGCGCTCGAGCCTCCGAACGCCTCGGCCAGCTCGTTGCACAGCTCGAAGCCCTCGGCGCGGCCGAGCCCGCGGCCACCGGCGACGAGCACGCTGGCGCCCTCGATGTCGACCTCCTCGCCGCGCTGCTCGCCGCGACGGACCATCCGCGCGCGCGTCGAGAAGTCCGAGAACGTCACCGCGAGCTGCTCGACGTCCGCTGGGCCGGCGCCGTTCTCGCGCGCCTCGAAGGCGTTCAGGCGGCCGATCACGATCCCGCGCTCGCGGAAGGAGATGACCGAGATCGCCGAGTCGCCGAGGATCGGGCGCTCGGCGAGCAGCTTGCCGTCCTCGACCGCGACCGCGGTGACCTCCATCGCCACCCCCGCGCCGAGCCGGGCCGCGAGACCGGCGCCGATCTCGAAGCCGAGCAGCCCGCCGCCGAACAGCGCGTAGCCGTAGTCGCGCTCCGCGAACAGCTGCGCCATCGCATCGACGACCGGCTGCGCAAGGCCCTCCGGCCCGCCGGCGCGAAAGACGCGGCTGGCGCCGTAGACGCCGAGCTGCGCGCACAGCTCGTCGGTCGCGCTGTCGCCGAGGACGACGGCGTGCGCCTCGCCGCCAAGCTCTGAGGCGACGCGGGCGGCCTCCGACACGGCGCCGAGCGAGTTCTTGTTGAAGGCGCCCTCGTAGTGAAGCGCGTAGACGAGGACGTCGGCCATCAGATCAGCTTGCGCTCGTCGAGCCAGGCGACGATCTCGGCGACCGTCGCGTCGGTGTCCTCGCCCTCGATGATCCGCCCCGCGGGCTTGCGCGGAGGATCCTTGGCCGCCGTCCAGACGGCGCGCGATCCGTCCCCGCCGACGCGCGTCGCATCGATCCCCACGTCGGTCACGCCGAGCGTCTCGAGCGGCTTCTTCTTGGCTCCCATGATCGCCTTCAGCGACGGGTAGCGCGGCTCGTTGATCGCGTCGCCGACCGACACGACCGCGGGCAGGTCGACCTCGACGGTGTCGTAGCCGTATTCGGCCTGACGCTCGCAGCGAAGGGCGCCGTCGACGACGTCCAGGCGGATCACCTGCGTCAACGACGGCATCCGCAGGTGGTCGGCGACGATCGCCCCGACCGTGTAGCACTCGCCGTCGTCGGACTGCTGGCCCAACAGCACCAGATCCGGCGCCTCGCGCTGAAGCGCAGCCGCCAGCGCGTAGCCGGTCGCGGCGACGTCTGAGCCCGCGAGCGCCTCGTCGCAAAGGTGAATCGAGCGGTCGGCGCCGAGCGAGACGGCCTTGTGCAGGGCCCGGACCGCGCCTTCGGGGCCCATCGTGACGGCGACGATCTCCGAGACCTCGACCGCGCCACCCTCGCGAATCGCGAGCGCCGCCTCGATCGCATGCGTGTCATACGGATTCAGCGTCCGCTCGCCACCACGGTCAAGACGCCCCGAACCAGGATCGATCCGCTTGCGCACCGCAGCGTCCGGAACCTCCTTGACGAGCACGCAGATCTTCAAGCCCGCGACTCCCTGCTCGAGGCGCCGACGGCGCCGCGAATGAACTCGATCGCCGCCTCGGTCGAGGCGCCGGGCGTGAAGACCGCCGCCACGCCGAGCTCCTTCAGCGCCGGGATGTCCTCGGCGGGGATCGTCCCGCCGACCGTGACGACCACGTCGCCGGCCCCCTCCTCGCGCAGCAGCTCGACGATCCGCGGTACGAGCGTCATGTGCGCGCCCGACAGGATCGACAACCCGACCGCGTCGGCGTCCTCGTCGACGACCGTCGAGACGATCTGCTCAGGCGTCTGGTGAAGACCGGTGTAGATGACCTCCATGCCGGCGTCACGCATCGCCCGCGCGATCACCTTCGCGCCGCGGTCGTGACCGTCCAGGCCTGGCTTGGCGACGACGACGCGAATCCGGTGCTCTGCGGCCATCAGGTGCGGGACCATACCCGCCGCGCGCCGCTCAGGCGCGCACGATGACCGCGTCGCCCTGCGCCCCCCCCGAGCAGATCGCCGCGCAGCCGATGCCGCCGCCGCGGCGGCGCAGCTCGTGGACGAGCGCCGCGAGGATCCGCGCGCCGGAGGCGCCGATCGGGTGCCCGAGCGCGACCGCTCCGCCGTTGACGTTGACGCGGTCCTCGTCGATGCCGAGCATCCGGATCGTGTTCACGACAACCGAGGCGAACGCCTCGTTGATCTCCCACAGATCGACGTCCGAGGCCTCGACGCCGGCTTTTGCGAGCGCCCGCCGAGCCGCCAGCGCGGGCGAGCGGGCGAGGTAGGGGAAGTCGTCGGCGGCCTGGGCGTGGGCGACGATCGTCGCGAGCACCTCGCGGCCGTTGGAGCGCGCCCAGCTCTCCTCGGCCACGACGAGCGCGGCCGCGCCGTCGTTGACGCCCGGCGAGTTGCCGGCGGTGTGGCTGCCGTCGGCGACGAAGATCGGCGGGAGCTTGGCGAGCCCCTCGAGCGTGGTGTCGCGTCGCGGGGCCTCATCGGTGTCGACGATCACCTCGCCCTTGCGAGCGGGGACCGTCACGCTCACGATCTCCTCGGCCATCCGCCCGTCGTCGATGGCGGCGATCGCGAGCTCGTGCGAGCGAAGCGCCCAGCGATCCATGTCGGCGCGGGTGATCTCGAGCTCGGCCGCGACCTCGGTCGCCTCGGCCGCCATGTGCTTGCCGCTCCATGGGCTCTCGAGGCCGTCGCGAACCATCGAATCGCGTGCCGTCGCGTCGCCCATGCGCAGCCCGAAGCGCGCGCCGGGCAGAAGGTACGGCGCCTGCGACATCGACTCCATGCCGCCCGCGACGCCGACCTCGAGGTCGCCGGCGCGGATCGCCGTGTCGAGCAGTGCGACTGCGCGCATGCCCGATGCGCAGACCTTGTTGATCGTCTCCGAGCTGACGTCGATCGGGATGCCCGCGCGGTGCTGGGCCTGGCGCGACGGGATCATTCCCTGGCCGGCCTGGATGACGGTCCCCATCACGACGTGCTCGACGCGGTCGGGCGCCACGTCGGAGCGCTCGAGCGCCGCCGCGATCGCATTTGCCCCGAGCGCCGCCGCCTCGAGCTGCGCGAGAGCGCCGCCGAGCTTGCCGATCGGCGTTCGGGCGCTGCCGAGGATGACGCTGCTTGGCACCAAGGACCTCGGCCACGGAGTTTAGGCGCCCGCGCCGAGTGAGCCGCGCGCCGCGCTATGCTCGCGCGCGGGATGAGGGTCCAGGCCACGTCGGAAGCTCCGAACGCCACGGACGCCGATACGCTCGTCGTCGGCGTCTTTGAGGACGAGGATGTCGCGCACCCGGCGCTCGCCGCGCTGCTCGCCTCCGGCGAGGCAAAGCGCGCGCGCGGCTCGCTGGCGCTGGCCCACGAGGGCGACCGCCGCTGGCTCCTCGCCGGGCTCGGCAAGCGCGAGGACTTCACCCCCGAGTCGGCGCGCGTCAGCGCGGCGAAGGCCTGCAAGCGCGCCGGCGAGCTCGGCGCGACTCACCTCTGCTGGGCGCTGCCCGACGGGCAGAGCGCCGCGGTCGCGGGGGCGCTCGTCGAGGGGACGATCCTCGCCACCTACCGCTTCGACGGTTACAAGCAGCGCAACGACGGCGACGCCCCGCCGGCGCCGCCCGCGGCGCTGACTGTGTCCGCGCCGGGCGACGTGGAGGAGGCCCTCGAGCGGGGCCGAATCGCCTCCGAGGCAGCGAACGCCGCACGCTTGCTGCAGGACACGCCGGCCAACGACATGACCCCGACGGATCTCGCGGCGCGCGCGCAGCAGGTTGCCGCCGAACATGAGACGCTGAGCGTCGCCGTCGAGGGACGCGAGGAGATCGTCGCGCGAGGGATGGGGGCCTTCGCCGCGGTCGCCCAGGGCAGCTATCAGGATCCGCGGCTGATCACGCTGCGCTACGAGCCGGCCGCCGGCCGCGCCGGCGGCCCGATGCTCGGCTTCGTCGGCAAGGCCGTCACCTTCGACAGCGGCGGCCTCTCGATCAAGCCTGCCGACAGCATGGCCGAGATGAAGTACGACATGTCGGGCGGGGCGAGCGTGATCGAGGCGATCGCGGCGATCGCCTCGATCGAGCTGCCGCTGCGCGTGATCGGCGTCGTCGGCGCGACCGAGAACCTGCCGAGCGGCCGCTCGATGAGGCCCGGCGACATCGTCCGAACGCTCAAGGGCCTGACCGTCGAGATCAACAACACCGACGCCGAGGGACGCCTGGTGCTCGCCGACTGCATCGCCTACGCGATCGCCGAGGGGGCTGAGCGGGTCGTGGATCTGGCGACGCTCACCGGCGCCTGCGTCGTCGCGCTCGGACACACGCACGCGGGCCTGATGTGCAACGACGACGAGTGGGCCGCGAAGATCTCCGCGGCGGGCGAGGCCACCGGCGAGCTGGTCTGGCGTCTGCCGCTGCACGCCGAGTACGCGAAGCTGGTCAACGGCACGCTTGGCGACCTCAACAACGCGCCGGCCGGACGACTCGCCGGCGCGATCACGGGCGGCGAGTTCCTGCACCGCTTCGCCGGCGACACGCCGTGGGCGCACCTGGACATCGCCGGCACCGCCTGGAACCTCGGACGCGAGTACGCCGAGGCGGGCGGGTCGGGCTTCGGCGTGCGGCTGCTCATCGAGCTGGCCGCCGCCTCAGCCCAGGACTCCTAGCTCGCGAGGAAAGCCCCCGCGGGCGCGACCTAGCGGCCGTACCAGCGCCGGCGCCGGCCGAGGCCGGCCTCGGCACCGCCAACGAGAAAGCCGAGCGCCCACAGCACGAGCGCCACGAGCAACACGATCCAGAGCACGTGCGCGGCGAAGCCGAGCCCGCCGAACACGGCAAGGATCAACAGCAGGGCAATCAGAGCGACCATGGTTCGTCCTACCTTTCCGGCGCCGCTGGCGCCTACAAAACGGTCGCCTCGGGGTACCCTCCTCGGGCGCCGCCAAACGGCCCTGGGACGCTCGCGACGGCGCCCGCCCGCCGCGCCGACGCTTCGTGCCGCGGGAATGCGGACGGCAGCTGGGCCGCGTAGTAGGCCGTCAACTCGAGGCGGAAGGCGGCGTCGCGGTAGCGGTCGTTCTCAAACGCCGGCGCGTGACCGATCTGCTCACGCGAGCAGCGCAGCAGGACCTTGCGCGCCACGACGTCGATCCGTTCGACGACCCCCGCGGGGAGCATCACGCTGCGGCCGCCGTTCCAGGCGCCACCGCGCAGGACGATGAACGAGGCGTCGCGCTCGTTGCAGGCGACGGCGACGGTCCCGAGCGGTTGATCGTCGGCCTCGACGGCGAAGCCCTCCAGGCCGCGCTCGGCGGCGGCGGCGGTCTCGGCCTGCGGGCCGTAGCTCCACAGAGACATCCGCGCTGCGCTCGCGCCCGCTTCGAAGTCAACGGGCTGATGCGGCCTCTGCGAGCTCATGGGCCTCCTCGGCGGCTTGGGATGCTTGGCGCGTTGCTACCCGCGCGGATCGGCGATCAATCGCGACCGCCCGCCCGGATCGGGTTCCGGGGCGGGCGCCGGATCCTCGTCGGGGGCCGGCGTGTCCGGCCGCTCGATCTCGGGCGCCGGCACGCGCGGCTCCTCCTCGGGGACCGGCTGCTCGACCTCGGCGACGGCGGCGAAGGCGCTCACGAACACACCCCTACCCGCTTTGACGCCCGTTCACGCCGGACTCCCCTGCGATCATCAGTTCCCTGGGAGGCAGCGACGACACCCTCGAGGCGCTCTTCGCCGAACTCCGCGCAAGCGGCGACGCAGCGCTGAGAGCGGAACTGATCGAGCGCCATCTGCAACTGGCGCGCAACCTCGCCGCGCGCTACCGCTACACCCCTGAGCCGCAGGAGGACCTCGAGCAGGTCGCGAGCCTGGCGCTCGTCAAGGCCGTCGATCGATACGACCCGCAGCGCGGCTCGGCGTTCGCGCCCTACGCCATCCTGACGATCGTCGGCGAGCTCAAACGGCACATGCGCGACACGACCTGGGCGGTGCACGTGCCCCGCGCGCTGAAGGAGCGCATCCTGGCGGTCGAGCGCGCGGAGCGCTCGCTGGCGGCACGGCTGGGGTCGGCGCCGACCGTCGCCCAGCTCGCGGCCGAGGCCGGCGTGAGCACCGAGGAGGCCCTCGAGGCGCTCAACGCCCGCGTCGCCCACGACGCGGTGCCGCTCGATCCGCCCGCGGGCGAAGAGGAGCACGAGACCGCCGAGGCTCCGGCGCAGGACGACTTCAGCGACGCGGCCGACGAGCGTCTCGCTCTCTCGGGCGCGCTGCGCGGCCTCCAGCGGCGCGAGCGCATGATCCTCCACCTGCGCTTCGTCGAGGGCCTCACCCAGACCGAGATCGCGAACCGGGTCGGGCTCTCGCAGATGTATGTATCGAGGCTGTTGCGCTCGAGTCTCGCGCGGTTGCGCGAGGGACTCGAGGAGTCCTAGCCGGCTGGTTGCACGCCCGCCGCGAAGGTCGTGCAATCAACCATCGACGACGGCGTGTGCACCGGCGAGCTCGCGCATGTCAGGCCCCCGGCGGACGGCCGGGCGAGCTCGCGCGCATCACGACCGCCAGCACCTCACCGCCCGGCTCGCCGCTGACGTCGACCTCGTCGGCGAGGCGCTCGACGACCGAGCCGAGGTCGGCGACCGTCGCGGCGGCGACGAGGCTTCCGCCGCCGCCGGCGCGAAGCGGCCCGATCCGAAGCGACAGCGCGCGATCGGCGGCATCGAGCCCGAAGCTCACCCGGCCCCCGTCGAGGACGGCCGACACGCGCTCGCCGAGCGCGTCGCTGAGCATCTGGGCGTCGGAAAGGCGGTCGATCGAGAAGCCCGCCCGCGCCGCGAGCGCGCTGACCAGCCGATTGAGGATCGAACCGCCGATCTCGGTCGGGCTGATCGACACCCGCACGCCGCTTGTGGCGATCAGGGTCGGCACGGCGCCGCCCACGCCCCCGGGGGCCAGCCCGCGGTCGGGGATCTCGAAGCTCATCTCGACCTCCACGCCGTGCCCGGGACTGGCCCGAAGCTCCATGCTCGAGGCGAGCGCCTCGATCACCGCCAGGCCGATGCCGCGGCCCGGGGTCGAGTCGTCCTCGGCCCGTCGCGCGGTGCCGACGCCCGCGTCGCGCACCACGACCCGAAGCTGCGCCGGGAGCACGCGGAGGTCGACCTCCATGGGACCGTCCCCACCCGGGTAGGCGTGCACGACGGCGTTGTTGCAGGCCTCGCTCACCGCCGCCTTGACGTCGTCCAGCGAGCTTCCGAGGGCGACGTTGTCGCCGAGGCCGGCGAGGACCTCGCGGACGAGCACGACGTTCTCGGCCCGCGCAGCGAGGGCCAGCTGGACGTTTGGCGGCGGCTGGTGGCCCGTCATCGGCCGGCGCGCGCGAGCAGGGGCGATCGCGACGTTCGTGGGCGCTCGCTACAGGACGTGGCGATCATCGAATGAGAGCGCACGGTAGCGGCCCGAGAGGATGCCGCCAGGCCCGGCGCCCGCCTCGCGGCGCGCATCGCCGGCGCGGCGGGCGGCCGCGCTCAGTCGTCGGTGTCGCCCGCGCGGGCGAGGATCCGCAGCTGCTCGAGCGCGTGGCGGAGCAGGCGCGAAACCTGCATCTGCGACACGCCGATGCGCTCGGCGATCTCCGACTGCGTGAGGTCCTCCGCGAACCGCAGCTGCAGCACGAGGCGCTCGCGCGGCGGGATGTGCTCGAGCGCCCGCGCGATCGTGACGCGGTCCTCGACGAGGTCGTAGCGCTCGTCGTCGGAGCCGAGCAGCTCGGCGTAGGTGGTCGCGGGCTCGCCCGTCATCGAGCTGCGCGGCGCGTCCAGCGAGAGCGCGCCGTAGGCCTGCGATGCGGCCATCGCATCGAGCACCTGCTCGGCATCGAGCTCGAGGTACTGGGCGAGCTCGTTGACGCTCGGAGCGCGGCCGAGATCGACGGTCAGGCGACGCTCGGCCTCTTCGAGCTTCAGCGTGCGCTCCTGGGTGCCGCGCGGCACGTGCACGTCCCAGCAGCAGTCGCGGAAGTAGCGGCGAAGCTCGCCGAGGATCGTCGGCACGGCGAACGACACGAATGCGTTGCCGCGCTCGGGGTCGAAGCGATCGATCGCCTTCAGAAGGCCGAGCGAGGCGACCTGCAGCAGGTCGTCGAGCGACTCCGAGGAGCGCTCGTAGCGCCTGGCGAGGCTTCGCGCGAGCGGCATGAAGCGTGCAACGAGTGCGGCGCGCGCCGACTCCTCGGTGCGGTTGAGCCACAGCGCCTCGAGCTCGTCGCGATCACGCGCGACGGAGCCGCGCCCCGTCGCCTGCGTGCCACTGGTGATCTGTTCGGTCGCTGCTGTCATCCGCGCCCCCTGTCGAAGGTGTTTGGACCGTCCGCAGAGCGCCGCCGGCGCCCCACGATCCGGAGGTACCCAGGGATCGGCACGGTTATGCCTGAGTAGGGCGAATTCGCCTCTGGACCGCCACGGCGTCACGGCGCTAGTAGACTGCCTGGCGTGAACGGTCCGCTCTCCTCATCGTGGTGACCGGCGAAACGCTCACGATCTTCAGCGAGCGCCGCGGGGACGCCCACTACGTCGCCCCGTCGGGTGAGCTCGACATCGCGACCGCCGAGCAACTCGAGCGGATCGTGCGCGAGGTCGAGCAGACCGACGCCGAGACGATCGTCCTCGATCTCAGCGGCCTGGCGTTCATCGACTCGACCGGCCTGCGGCTCGTGATCGACGCCAACGACCGCTGCGGCGGCGAGGGCGGGCGGCTGCGCCTGATCGCCGGCTCGCCGGCCGTCGAGCGGCTGCTCGACATCGTCGGCCTGCGCGAGCGGCTCCCGCTGATCACGCCCTAGCGCCGAGATGGACCCCAACGCGCCCGCCGAGGACCGCCCGCCGCTGCGGGGCGTAGAGCGCCGCATCGCGCAGAACGAGGCGCTCTTCCGCGACGTCAACGAGAGCATCGCGCGGGGGCACTGGCCGGGCGAGCCCGAGCAGCCGCTCGCGCTCCGCTGCGAGTGCGGCAACCTCAACTGCAACATGCTCGTCGAGGTCAGCGGCGCCGAGTACGAGCAGATCCGCTCCGACCCGCGCCGCTTCGTGCTCGTGCCCGGCCACGAGATCGCGACCGTCGAGACGGTGATCGAGCGCGGAGCGGATCACGTCGTCGTCGAGAAGGTCGGCGAGGCGGGCAAGGTGGCGCGCAAGACCGACCCGCGCTGAGCCCGCTCAGCGCCCGCGACGGGCGAGGCGGAGCGGCAGAAGGCTCAGGAGCGGGCGCTTGCCGAGCGTGTCGCGCCCCTCGCGGTTGAGTGCCGCCGCGTAACGGCGCGCCTCCTCGGCGCTCGCATACTCGCGTGTCGCGCCGGCACCGCAGTCGCGCGCGCAGCGCCATTGCAGCCACGCGCCGTCGGTCTCAAAGAGCGGACTGTGTCCCAGCAGGCGGCACGCGAGCACCCCGGGAGTGTTCCACGCGGCCGGATGTTTCACACGCGGCAGGCGAGGGAAGCACGGACCGCGCCATGTCCCGAGCCGAACCCGCCGCGATCGAGACCAGGGTGCCGGCGCGGCTGGACCGCCTTCCGTGGTCGCGCTTCCACTGGCTCGTCGTGATCGGCCTGGGAACGGTCTGGATCCTGGACGGCCTCGAGGTCACGATCGTCGGCAGCATCGGCGCGACGCTGACCAAGTCCAAGGCGGGCGTCGGGCTGAACCCGTCGACGCTCGGCAGCGCCGCGGCGATCTACGTCGCCGGAGCGTGCCTCGGCGCGCTCATCTTCGGGCAGCTCACAGACCGCTTCGGGCGCAAGCGGCTGTTCACGCTGACGCTCGCCGTCTACATCGCGGCGACGGTCGCGACGGCCTTCTCGTTCGCGCCCTGGTACTTCTTCCTCTGCCGGTTCGTGACCGGCATGGGCATCGGCGGCGAGTACGCGGCGATCAACTC
>DATBPB010000053.1:0-37631 GCA_036561565.1 Solirubrobacteraceae bacterium
CACGTAACCACGTTCGGCTGCCAGATGAACGAGCACGACTCCGAGCACATGCGCGGCATGCTCGAGTCGCTCGGCTACACGGAGGCGCCCGAGCGCGCGCAGGCCGACCTGATCCTCTTCAACACCTGCTCGATCCGCGAGAACGCCGACCGCCGCCTGATCGCCCACCTCGGTGAGGCCAAGCGCCTCAAGCGCGAGGACCCGAGCCGCGTCATCGGCGTCGGCGGCTGCTGGGCGCAGTCGGTCAAGGACGAGGTCTTCGAGCGCTTCCCGTTCGTCGACGTCGCGTTCGGCCCGGGCCAGGTCCACCGCCTCGCGGAGTTCCTGACCAGCGACTCCCTCACCACCCAGGGCTTCTTCGAGTTCGAGGGCTTCAGCGGCGAGCTGCCCGAGAAGCGCGCACGCGAGTTCCAGGGCTGGCTGCAGGTCAGCGTCGGCTGCAACTGCGCGTGCTCCTACTGCATCGTCCCCTCGACGCGCGGCCGCGAGGTCAGCCGTCCCGCCGCCGACCTGATCGCCCAGGCCCGCGCGATGGTCGCCGGCGGCGTCCGCGAGATCACCCTGCTCGGCCAGAACGTCAACTCCTACGGCCGCGACCTGCGCCCCGAGCCGGCGAGCTTCGCGGGCCTCCTCAGCGAGCTCGACGCGATCGACGGCCTCGAGCGAATCCGCTACACCTCGCCGCACCCCAAGGACATGCGCGCGGACGTGATCCGCGCCCACGCCGAGCTCCGAAGCGTCTGCGAGCACATCCACCTGCCGCTTCAGTCGGGCTCCTCGCGGATCCTCAAGGCGATGCGCCGCACCTACGACCGCGAGCGCTACCTCGACCGCGTCGCGCTGATTCGCGAGCACGTCCCCGACGTCGCGCTGACGACCGACGTCATCGTCGGCTTCCCGGGCGAGAGCGACGAGGACTTCGAGCAGACGCTGAGCCTCGTCGATCAGGTCGGCTTCGACGGCGCGTTCACCTTCATCTTCTCCCCGCGCCGCGGCACCGCGGCGGCGCAGCTGCCCGACGGCGTGTCGCACGAGCGCAAGGTCGAGCGGATGGAGCGCCTCGTCGAGGTCGTCCAGCGACGCGCGCGCGAGCGCGCCCAGCGGTTCGTCGGGCGAGCCCTCGAGGTGCTCGTCGAGGGCGCGAGCCGCACCGACCCGGATCGCCTGCGCGGCCGCACGCGCCACAACAAGGTCGTCAACTTCTCCGGCCTGGCGCGCCCCGGCGAGCTCGCCCTGGTCGACATCGCCGCGGCGAGCAGCCAGACGCTGTCGGGGGAGGAGCGCCTGCTTGCCCGCGCCGGTTGACGAACTGGCGAACGAGCTGCGTCCGCTCCTGATCCGCCTCGGCCGCGAGCTGCGCAAGGAGACCGCGGACCTCGGCGTCACAGGCGGCCAGGTGACGATGCTCTACCTGATCTCCGAGCACCCCGGGATCGGGCTGCGCGAGCTGGCCGACCACGAGCGCGTCGCGACGCCGACCGCCTCGGGCCTGATCGACCGCCTCGAGCGCGCGCGCCTCGTGCACCGCGTCCGCTCGCAGACCGACCGCCGCCGCGTCGGCCTGACGATCACGCCGGCCGGCCGGCGCAAGCTGGCGGCGGTCCGCGCGCGCCGCACGGCCTGGCTGACCGAGCGCCTCGGGCGCCTCGCGCCCGCGCAGCGCGCCGCCATCGAGCGGGCGCTGCGCCCGCTCGCAACCCTCATCGACGAGGGGGGGTGGGTGCATGCACCCACCCCGGGGTCGGCGCGTGCGCCGACCCCAGCCGCCAAGAGCTGACCCCGTCCCAGCCCGCCCGGGCGATCTGACGTCCGCCCCCTATGCGAACATACGTTCGTGCGCTGGTCCAATCTGACCCTGACCGACGAGGAGCAGCGGCGCCTGCCCGGCTACCGCGACGAGGCCGTCGTGCGCCGCTTCGACGCCCCCGAGGCACTCGACATCCGCTTCTACGAGGTTCGCGCGCGCTCGGTGCTCAACCGCGTGCCGGACCGCGCGATGGTCCCGTTCCGCTGGACCGTCAACCCCTACCGCGGCTGCACCCACGCCTGCGTCTACTGCTTCGCGCGGCCCACGCACCGCTACCTCGACCTCGACGCGGGACGCGACTTCGAGCGCGAGATCGTCGTCAAGGTCAACGCGCCCGAATCGCTCGCGCAGGAGCTCGCACGGCCGTCGTGGAAGCGCGAGCACGTCGCGCTCGGCACCAACACCGATCCCTACCAGTGGGTCGAGGCCCGCTACCGCCTGATGCCCGGGATCTGGCGCGCGCTGCTCGAGAACCGCACGCCGTGCTCTGTGCTGACGAAATCGCCGCTGCTGCTGCGCGACATCGACATCCTCGCCGAGCTTGCCGGTGAGGGCCTGTTCAGCGCGGCGCTCTCGATCCCGACGCTCGATGAGGGCGCGTGGCGGGCGACCGAGCCGCACACGCCGAGTCCCGCGGCGCGCCTCGAGGCGGTCGCCCGCCTGACCGAGGCGGGGATCCGCACGAGCGTCCTCGTCGCCCCGCTGATGCCGGGGATCAACGACGACCCGGCCGCGGTGCGCGAAATCGTCCGCCGCGCGCGCGAGGCCGGCGCGCGAAACGTCACGCCGATCGCGCTCCATCTGCGAGCCGGCGTGCGCGAGGTCTTCATGGACTGGCTTCACGACGCGCGTCCCGAGCTCGTCGGGCGCTACGCCGAGCTTTACGCCCACAGCGCATACCTCGCGGCGCCCGACCGCCGGCGCCTCGGCGAGCTCGTGCGTCCGGCGGGGCGCAGGCGTCCCGCCGCGTCGCGCTTCGAGCGCCCGCTGTCGCCTCCGCAGCCGCGGTCGCGCAGCGTCGAGCACGCGAGCCCCCTCCAGGAGAGCCTCTTCTGATGGCGTCCGACAGGCCGCCGAGAACATGGCGGCGGCGCCTTCGCGCCGCGCCGCCGATGCCGTCACCGCCGCCACGCGGTCACCGCGAGCGCAAGTCGTCGCCGCCGCCACGCGGTTACCGCGAGCGCAAGTCGTCACCGCCGCCACGCGGTCACCGCAGGGGCAGGCCGCCGGCGCCGCTCAGCGCTTCTCGGTCTGGCGCTCCTCGAACTGGCGCGCCAGATCGCCGGCGCCGATCATCCGGCCGACCCTGGCCGCGAGCCCCGGCGCGAGGTTCGCCAAGTCGGCGCCGGCGCGCATCGTCAGCGAAGCGACGTCGGTCTCGCCGCGGTCGTGCTCGATCGCACGCACGATCGCGTCGATGACGCGCACCATCGGCACGGCCGACATCGGCGGGGGCAGCTTGATCGCCGTGTCGGCATACATGCCGGCGCTCGCGATGAAGCCGGGCGAGACGAGCGAGACCCCGACCCCTGCGGGAGCGAGCTCCATGCGCAGTCCGAGCGCGAGCGCGCGAAGCCCGGCCTTGGTCGCGCTGTAGACGGCCGCGCCGCCGCTGACCGCCTTGCCCGACAGCGATCCGATGAAGACGATCTGCCCGCGACCGCGGGCCGCCATGGCCGGCGCGAAGGCGTGCGCGAGCACCGCCGGCGCGCGCAGGTTAACGGCGATCGCGCGCTCGATGTGCTCGACGTCGAGCGCCGCAAGCCGTCCCGACCCCGCAAGGGCGGCGTTCGCGATCAGCACGTCGACCTCGCCCGCCTGCTCGATCAGCTGCGCGACGTCCGCGCCCAGCGCCAGGTCGGCGACGACCGCACGCGCGCCGATTTCGTTCGCGAGCGCCTCGAGCACGTCAGCCCGTCGTCCCGTCAGCACGAGCTGCGCTCCTTCGGCGGCCAACCGCCGTGCGAGCGGCTGCCCGACCCCGCCGCTCGCGCCGGTCAGAAGGACCCGCGCGCCGCGCAGCGCGACGCCGCCCATCAGCCCGCGAAGACGGCGATGCTCGCCGAGAAGGCGTGTTGGAAGCTCTCACCCGACACGGGGCCGATCTCGCCGGCGGCGAAGAACCCCGCGACCGGCGCTCCCGCGAGCGCCTGCGCGAGCGCCGCGGCGTCGTGGTCGGGCACGCCGAACATGCCGCGTCCGCGCCCGTTGCAGGTGAAGCACAGCGCGCCCGCGGCGACGCCGTCGCCGAGCGTCGCGCGCCGCTGGGCGAGCGCCCGCTCGAGGTCCAGATCGGCGCTGCGTGCGTCGCGCGCGTGCAGCCGCACGATCTGCCCCGTGTGGAGGTTCGCGCTGACGGCGACCGACCCCTGCTCGGTGTCCGCGCCGACGACGCCGCGCACGAGGAAGTCGCCGTGCTCGTAATCCGGCTTGCCGGCGTCGATCACGATCCCCAGCAGCAGGCCGCCCGCGACGAGCCCGCGCTCGCGCTCGTCGAGCTCCTCGAAGACCTCGCGCAGCTTCACGAGCGCCGGCTTCCCGGCGAGCTCCTGAATCACCTGTCCCTCGGCCGCGGTGATCGTCAGCTCGGGTCCGAGCGGCGAGGCCCCCTGCGAGACGCACGTGTGAACCGACACGCCCTCGAACACGAGCCCGACGGCGCCGCCCTCCACCACGAGCTCGTCGTGAAAGAGCGCCGCGGTCCCGTCGAAGGTCCGCGCGCTCGCAAGGCCGCCGAGCACCGGCACCTGGGGCGATTTCTCGCGCCAGGTGTCAAGCAGCCCCTGGGTGTCGAAGCTGTAGGGGTCGGGGAAGAGGATCGCCGCCGTGGCGGACCCGCGCAGCTTCGGCGGCTCGGCGGTCGCCCTGGGCGCCGGCGCCTCGCCGGACTCCGGCTCCTCATCGCCCTCCTCGTCGCGGGGCGGATCGATCCGAAACGCGTTGACCTCCCCGCTGTCAAGCGCCGCCGCCCAGACGGCGACCGCGGTGCCCTCCTCGACCTCCGAGCCGGCCGCGAGCACGCCCGAGGCGCCGCAACCGACCAGCTGCGCCGGGCGAAGCGCCTCGTGGACGCCCTCGAGCACGGCCTCGGGCGCGGCGAGATGGTCGCCGCAGGCGAACACGACGGCGATGTCCGCGCGGCGCCCGCCGAGGTCCGATGCCGCCGATTGCGCCGCCTCGATCGCGCCGATCCGCGCGTCGTGGGTGCGGGAGAGGCCGGCGCCGATGCGGACTGCCATGGGCGTCACGATACTGAGCGCGTGGCGGAGGCCCTGATCGCGCTGTTCGGCCCGACGGGCGTCGGCAAGACCGACGTCGCGCTCGCGCTCGCGGCACGCCTGCGCGAGCGTGGCGCGCGGCCCGTCGCGGTGTCGGCCGACGCGCTCCAGGTCTATCGGGGCCTCGAGATCCTGACGGGCGTCGCGACCGCGGAGCAGCAGCGCCTCCTCGAGCACCGCCTGGTCTCCTTCCTGCCGCTCGACGCGCGCTTCAGCGTCGCCGAATACGCCGCCCTCGCCCACGCTCAGATCGACGAGCTGCTCGCCGCCGGGGCGACGCCGATCGTGATCGGCGGGACCGGCCTGTACCTGCGCGCCGCGCTGACCGAGCTCGAGCTGCGACCGCCGCCGCCACCGGGCGTGCGCGAGCGCTGGAACGCCGAGCTCGAGGACCGCGGGCCGGCGGCGCTGCACGCCCTGCTCGAGCAGCGCGCCCCCTGGGCGGCCGCGGGGATCGACCCCGCCGACCGCCACCGCATCGTCCGCGCGCTCGAGCTCGAGGAGATCGGCGCGCTCGAGCCGCCGCAGGGCGAATCGCAGCTCTGGAGCGAGAAGGTTCGCCATCCCACGCGCCTGATCGGGTTGACGATGCAGCGGGAGGCGCTCTATGAGCGCATCGAGCGCCGCGTCGAGGCGATGGTCGCCGCGGGCGTGATCGAGGAGGTTCGCGCCGCCAATCGCGCCGGCGCTTCGAGCGGCGCGCGCGCCGCGCTCGGCTTCGAGGAGCTGCTGCAGGACGACGTCGAGGCGATGAAGCGGCGCACCCGCAACTACGCCAAACGGCAGCTGACGTGGATGCGAAAGCTGGCGGGCGTCGAACTCCACGACATGACCGGTCGTTCGCCCGACGAGCTCGCGGCGGCGCTGCAATGATCGCCGCTTCGATGCGCTTTGAGAAATGGCAGGCCCTCGGCAACGACTATTTGATCGTCGAGTCCGGCGAGCTCCCGTGGGAGCTCACGCCGGCGCGGATCCGCCTGCTCTGTCACCCGCACCTCGGGATCGGCTCGGACGGCATCCTGCTGCTTTCGCCGATCGAGGACCCGGCATACGTCGCGCGGCTTCGGATCTATAACCCCGACGGCTCGGAGTCTGAGCTGTCGGGCAACGGCTCTCGCCAGGCGGCGATCTACCTGCGCCGCCGCGGCCACGTCGCAGTCGACGACTTCTCGATCCTGACCGAGGCCGGACCGATCCGCGCGCGGATCAGCGGCCCCTCGAGCGCGGCGATCGAGATGGGCGCCGCCGCGACGAGCTCGAAGGACTATCCGAGCGGCCCCCTCGACGGGCGCGGCGAGCTCGAGGCCGCCGGTCGCCGCTTCGCCTTCCAGCACGTCTCGGTCGGAAACCCGCAATGCTCGATCACCGCCGACGACGTCGACTCACTCGACCTCTCGGTCTACGGCCCGCCGATCGAGCGCCACGCCCTGTTCCCGAACCGCACCAACGTCTCCTGGTACCGCGAGGTCGAAGCCGGGGTGATCCGCGCGCGGATCTTCGAGCGCGGGGTGGGGGAGACGATGTCCTCGGGCACCGGCGCCTGCGGCGCGGCGGTCGCCTACCACCTCGCCGGCGGCCCGCGCGAGGTCGCGGTGCGACTCGACGGTGGCGAGCTCGCCGTCGCGATCGGGGAGGATCTAGCGGTGACCTTGACCGGCTGGGCGGTGCCCGTGTGCGCGGGGACGCTCGGCGAGGACTTCCACAAGGAGCTCGATGAGACACAGTGAGCGCCTCGAGCGCATCCCGCCGTACCTGTTCGCCCAGCTCGAGCGCAAGATCGCCGACAAGCGCGCCGCCGGGATCGACGTGATCACGCTCGGGATCGGCGATCCCGACGTCCCGACCTTCCCGCCGATCGTCGAGGCCGCCCAGCGCGCGGTCGCCAACCCGAGCACCCACACCTATCCCTCAAACCGCGGCCGCGAGGAGTTCCGCGAGGCCGTCGCGAGCTTCTACGGCCGCCGCTTCGGCGTCGAGCTCGAGCCCGACGGCGAGGTGATGCCGGCGCTCGGCGCCAAGGAGTGCATCTTCAACCTCAACATCGCGTTCCTTGACCCCGACGACGTCGCCCTCGCGGCCGACCCGGGCTACCCCGTCTACACCGGCGGCCCGCTGCTGGCCGGCGCGCGGGCCGAGCTGATGCCGCTCGTCCCCGAGCTCGGCTTCATCCCCGACCTCGACGCCGTCAGCGCGCAGGCCCGCGCCGCGGCGAAGCTGTTGTTTGTCAACTACCCAAACAACCCGACCGGGGCGATCGTCGCCGACGGCTTCTTCGAGCGGCTCGTCGAGTTCGGCGCGGCCAACGACATCCTGATCGTCCACGACAACGCCTACTCCGAGACGACCTACGGCGGCTACGTCGCCCCGTCGTTCCTCGAGACTCCAGGCGCCAAGGACGTCGGCGTCGAGGTCTTCTCGCTGTCCAAGGGCTACAACATGACCGGCTGGCGCTGCGCCGCGATCGTCGGCAACCGCGACGCGATCGCCTCCTACTGGCGGCTGAAGACCAACGTCGACTCGGGCCTCTTCGAGGCCGTCCAGCTGACCGCCGCCGCGGCGCTCAGCCCGCAGCTCGACGAGTACAAGGCGCGGATGAACGAGATCTACGAGCGCCGCCGCGACCTCGTCTGCGACGCGCTCGCGCGGATCGGCGTCGCGGTGACCCCGCCGCGCGGGACGATCTACATCTGGGCGCCCGTCCCGGACGGCTACGCCAGCGCGGCCGCCTACTGCGAGCACGTGCTCGAGGAGGCCGCGGTCGTGCTTTCGCCGGGCGGCGCCTACGGACCCAACGGCGAGGGCTTCTTCCGGATCTCGCTGACGACACCCGATGACCGTCTCGAGGAGGCCGTGGAGCGGCTCGGCAGGCTGAGCGCTTGACCGCCCCGGCCGCCGCGGGCGAAGGGCGCGCGCGCCAGCGCGCCCTGTGCATCGCCTCGCAGCCGCGGGCGGCGGCGCTCGACGAGCTCGGCGAGCTGCTGCGCACCGCCGGCGTCGCCGTCGTCGGCGAGCTGGTCCAGCAGCAGGATCGGCCGCACCCCAACAGCTACCTCGGCTCCGGCAAGCTCGAGGAGCTGCGCGCGCTCGCCAACGAGCTCGACGCCAACGTGATCGCCTGCGACGACGAGCTCTCGCCGCGTCAGGAGCGAACGCTCGAGTCAGAGCTCGGGATCGCCGTCGTCGATCGCACCGAGATCATCCTCGACATCTTCGCCCGCCACGCCGGTAGCGCCGAGGGCAAGCTTCAGGTCGAGCTCGCCCAGCTCGAGTACAACCTCGCGCGGATGCGCGGCCTGTGGTCGCACCTCGAGCGCCTCGGCGGCGGCGTCGGAACGCGCGGACCCGGCGAGACCCAGATCGAGACCGACCGCCGCCTCGCGCGCAACCGCATCGCGGTCCTGCGCCGCCGCCTTCGCGACGTGCACTCCTCGCGCGCGGTGATGCGCAGCGAGCGCGAGCGCGCGCAGCTGCCGCAGGTCGCCCTCGCCGGCTACACCAACGCCGGCAAGTCGACCTTGATGAACGCCCTGACCGGCGCCGACGTCGCCGTCGCGGACCGCCTCTTTCAGACGCTCGACCCGACGACTCGGACGCTTGACATCAACGGACGCAGCTATCTGCTGAGCGACACGGTCGGCTTCATTCGCAAGCTTCCCCACCAGCTGGTCGACGCTTTCGCGGCGACGCTCGAGGAGACGCGCCGCGCGGCGCTGATCCTGCACGTCGTCGACGCAAGCGCCGCGGATGAGGAGATCGAGGCGATGACCCGCGCCGTCGAGGACGTCCTCGAGGAGATCGGCGCGGGCGAGCGCCCGCGGCTGCTCGTCCTCAACAAGGCCGACCTGCTCGACGATCTCGCGCGGACGCGCGCACGCAGCGGACACCGCGGCGCGCTGCTGGTCTCGGCGCAGACGGGCGAGGGGCTCGACGCTCTGCGCGAGCGCATCGAGGCCTCCTTCCTGACGGCGCTCGTGGCGGTCGAGCTGCTCGTCCCCTACTCGGAGGGCGCGCGCCTGGCCGAGCTTCACGAGCTCGCCGGCGAGCTCGAGCGCGAGGAGACCCCCGACGGCGTCCTCGTGCGAGCGCTGCTCTCGCCGCGAAGCGCCGCGCGATTCGCGCGCTTCGCGCACCGAAACGGCAGCCGGCCGTGAGGCTCGAGGTGCAGCGGCTCGAGGCGACGGCGCAGCTTCCGGGGCGCGCCTACGACGGCGACGCCGGCCTCGACCTGTGCGCCACGCACGCGGCGCGGATCGGGCCGGGCGAGCGCGCGAGCGTCGGCACCGGTGTCGCCATCGCGATCCCCGAAGGCCACGCCGGACTTGTCCTGCCCCGCTCGGGGCTTGCGCTCCGCCACGGGATCGCGCTGGTCAACGCTCCGGGGCTGATCGACGCGGGCTACCGCGGCGAGGTGCGCGTGCTGCTGCTCAACACCGATCGCGAGGAGACCTTCGAGGTCGAGCCCTGCGAACGGATCGCCCAGCTGGTGATCATCGCCATCGCCGCACTCGAGGTCGTCGAGGTGAGGGAGCTCTCGCCAAGCGAGCGGCGCGAGCGCGGTTTCGGCTCAAGCGGCTGAGGCTATGATCGCTTCAGGAATGTCGCGGGCGCTTGTGATCGTCGACATCCAGCGGGACTACTTCCCCGGCGGGGCGTATCCGCTGCATGAGCCGGAGGCGGCCGCCGCGGCGGCGCGGAGCGTGCTCGATCGCTTCCGCGCCGACGGCGCGGCGGTGATCCACATCCAGCACGTCTGGGATGCAGCGGACGCGCCGTTCTTTCGCCCCGACACCGAGGGCGTCGAGATCCACCCCGACGTCGCGCCCGCAGGCGGGGAGCTCGTGATCCACAAGGACGCCCCGAACGCCTTCCTGCGCACAGCGCTCGAGGCCGAGCTCCGCAGCCGCGGCGCCGAGGAGCTCGTGATCTGCGGCATGATGACCTCGATGTGCGTCGACGCCACGGTTCGCGCCGCCAGCGACCTCGGCTTCACCGTCACGCTCGTCCACGACGCCTGCGCCGCGCCGTCGCTGTCCTTTGGCGGCGTCGAGGTCCCCGCGCCCGCCGTCCACGCGGCGTTCCTCGGCGCGCTCGCCGACGGCTACGCGAGCGTCGTCGACGCGGGGTCGCTTCGGTAGCGGCCGGTCGGAGCGAGCGACGAACTCGCACGCGCGTCGCGTCGCTCAAGGGACACGCACGGGTCGGCCGCGCGTTGCTCCAGTGGACGGCGTTTAGCTCGGGGCAATTGAGAGACCTTGGGCTTAGCTGGCGAGAGCTACGAATACTCCGCCTGCCGCGAGCAGCGCTACCGCGAGCGGCCATCTCAGCGTCCGATGGCGGCTCAACAGGTGGCCGGCGATGAGGATGCCAAACACGCTGAGCATCCCAGCGGCCCATAGCGTCTCTGGTGCGTGGCCGCAGAACGCAGCAGCCGCTGACCCCGGCAAAGCGTAGGGCGCGCCACCGTCGCCCCCGCACGCCCCGCCCATGCCGAGGCCGACGACGGTTGCCAGCTCGGCCGCGGCGAAGAAGACGCCCATGACTACCGCGGCGACGCATGCTGGCCGTCTACTCGTTCCCCGGTAGAGCAGCACCGCGCCCGCCGTCGCGATGACAGTAACGACGAAACCGATCAGCGCCTCGCGAGTCGTCAAAGACCGCTCGCTTCGAAACGCGTACACGAAAGCGAACGTCACCAACGGAACCGCTACGTAAACGATCGACAAGGAACCAGCCGGCCGGTCGCTGCCACGAGTCGGAGCCGGGGGATGTTCGAACGCCTTCATCGCGCGCCTGCACCAGGTTCGTCGTCCGTGAGCACACGACTGGTGTCGACCAACGATTGCGGGAACGTAAGCCAGCGCTACTCCTTTGCGCGCGCCGACCAGCACATTCGGGCGATTGACGGAAGCTCCGTATGAAGCTAGGATAGCTAGCATCAGGCTTCAGCTTCAGGGCACCGTGGCGGTCGTGCGCGAGGGGACTGTCACCGCAGGCGAGGATCCGGCTGCCGAGGCGGAGGCGCTGATTGAGGAGGCGTGTCGTCGAGCGTCCCGTCGCCGTCGTCATCGTGCCGCGCTCGCTGGCGGGCTCCTGCTGATCGGGGGTGCTGTCGCTCACCTGGCTGGCGGCGACGAGACTACGAACTCCGCGGATCGCGCGAGTGACGCGCACGGAGGGTCGCTCGGGAATCCCTCTGTCGTGGCGCGCGTCACTGGCGGCCCCGTTTTCGATCTTCTCGGCAGTGATCGGTCGGTGTGGATCGCCGAGCCTGGCACGGTCGTCCGGCTGGATGCAGCCACCGGGCGTGTGCTTGCACGAATCCGCACGCCCCGTCTCTCCGAGGACGCTCATCTGGCGGCCGGATACGGGAGCATCTGGGCCACCGCGGGGAACGCGGTCGGTAGGGGTGGCGCTGCCGTGTATCGCATCAGCCCACGAAGCGACCACGTCGTGGCGACGATTCGCTTCGACGGAGTTGCTACGGGGATCGCTGCCGGCGCCGGTGCAGTCTGGGTCGCGCGCCCGGCGCGGGGAATTGGCAGCGTGGTGCGGATCGACCCGCGCTCCGATCGCATCGCAGGCCGCGCGATCGAGGTCGGTCCGGGACCGGACCAGGTTGTCTTCGGCGGGGGCGTCGTGTGGGTCGAGAACACCTCTCCGACGTCGGCCGTGCGGATCGACCCGGGCACGCTCCACGTTTCGCCGAACCCACGCGAGCTGCCGAGAAACACCTCCTCCTACCCGGTATCGCTGGCGCTCGGGGGAGGCTCGCTTTGGACTGCCGGTGCCGGTCTCCTCACGAGGACGAGCCTTGCGACCGGCACGGTCACCGGATCAATCCGCATCCCGCGTGCTGAGATGGTCGCCGTCGCACGCGGCGACGTGTGGGTGCTCACCGGTCCGCGATCGAGCTCGGCTGCGCGCTTCGTCGCGGTCAAGGACACCGGTGCACTCTGGGAAATCGACCCCGTCAGCAACCGGATCGTCGGCAAGCCGCTTCAGCTGAACTGGCCGATCGCCGTTACCACCGATCACACGAGCGCGTGGATCGCCGACGCCAGCGGTCCCCCCGGCAAGACAACCCTGCTCCACGTCGCCCCCGCGCCCTCCAAGCACCGCTAGACAGCAAGGCAACCACGCGCGCCCCGTGCACGCGGTTGCGACAGCGGCTTAATCGGCGCTGGCTGTCGGCGGCAAGTGGTCGCGAAGGAGGGCCGAGCCAGTGGCGCGGTCCGGCGCATGGACACGATGTGATCAGGTATACGTTGCGCGTGGACGCGCGTGCGCGATGCGGTGCGGTTGCTCTGGGCATGGTGGTCATGCTCGGGGCTGGCTCGCTCGTCGGCGCGCGTGCTGCTGGGCCGCTGCCAGTGCTCACGGGTCCGCCGCTTGTCGGCCCGACGCACCTTCGTCTCGTCGTGGGCGACAACCGCAGTCCGGCGTTCATCCTCAACGTCGATAGCCAGACGGTCCGCGCCCTACCTAGCCTCGGGATACCAGCCCGTCCGACGCTATGGGGCCCGCAACTGAGTCTGACACTGACGGCGGGAGGGGCCCTGGCGGTCGTCACCCACCAAGCGTGCGCGCACTGCGCGATCAGCCAAACGAAGTTCCTGATCGGCGCCGACGGCTCCCTGGAGCGCGGCGCAACGCTGACCCTCACCCGGCAGGAGGACGCGACGCCGGCCTTTGGCTCGACGGCCACGTGGGTGCTCACCTGGCCCCACGGCGGAGCCTGCACGTTGCGGCTCGTGCCTGGCGCTCGCCCCGCCGTGGGTGTGCCGTGCGGCACCCCTGGTAGCGACACCGGCTCCGGGCTGTGGCTTGGCACCGGCCACAGCGAGATGCTCATCGACCCCCTGGCGGGCCGCATCCTTGAGCGCGTCTCTGTGACGGGCCGCCGGTTTGACCCACTGCCCGGTGACCTGGCACTTGAGAGCACCGGCTCATCAGACCCAACCGGCTTGACCCTCGTCAATCTCGCGACCGGCAGTCGCAAGCGGCTGACCTGGCCGAGCATCCTCCATTTCAGCTACCAGGTCTTCGCCGAGCCAGACGGACCGCTCGTCGCGGTCTGGTTCGGAGACCCTGCCTACCCCGGCCCCGCGCAGGCCGTGGATGTTTGGCTGCTCGACACCACGACCGGAAAGTTCAGCCACGTTCCCGGGTTCCCGGCCCAGCAGGACATCAAGTTCTCGCACATCGCCTGGACCGGCGACCACCGCCTCGTAGTGGTCTCCCAGAGCGGCGGAGGCACCCGCACCGTGCTCGGCGTATGGACACCAGGTCAGGCCACGCTACCTGTGCTCTCTGTGCCAACCCGCGCTGGCGGCGGGTACTACCAGTTCGTTCCCCTCACCGGCTAGACCCGCTCGAACGCCGAGAGTGGTGCTCCGCGCGACAGGCAGTAGCGAGTTCACGCGGGAGCGGCACTCGCCGTGATCGATGAGCGGCGGCGCTTGGCTGGGTCGTTACGGCTTGATCCAGAGCGAGGCGTGGGTGGGTTGCACCGCGCGGTTGACGACTTCGAGCAGGTCGGCGCGGATGGCGTCGGTCTCGACCGCGTCGCGCAGCCGCGCCGTGAACGCAGCGACCATTGCTTCCGCGTCGTAGCGGGCACGGTTGAAGCGCCGGTCGACGAGGCGCTGGACGCGCTTGCGCAGCGGGTTGAAGAGCGCGGCGGCGGCGAGCGTGGAGGCGGCGACGCCAACTCGTCCCGAGATCGCAAGTGTGTTGGTGGTCAGCGCGATCAGGCCGATGAAAGTGCCGACGAGCAGGCCGGTCAGGATCGCGTATGACAGCGTGCGGCTGACGAGCCGGTCAATCTCATAGAGGCGGTATTTGAGGATGCTGACGCCGATGCTCAGCGGCAGAGCGGCCCAGCCGAAGATGATCACCACCCACACGGCGGTGGGAGCCGCGGAGGCGAACGCCGCCGCGACCACGCTGACGACGCTTGTCGCGGCGCCGGCGCCCAGCCATTTCAGCTGCTGGCGACGATCGCCGGCCGACGCGCGGTAGCCCAGCACGAGGCGAGCTACCACGGCGATCGTGAACGTGAGCAGGTACGGGAAGACGATCGGCTTGATCAAGGTCGTCCATGCCGCGGACCCGCTCGGGTGGTTCGCGCCGACAACGCCGCCACCGCCCCACACGGGGGTGCGCCGCTGCAGGGCAGCGAGCGCGATGCTCACGCGGGCTGCGCAATACACGGCGAGGATCAGAAAGTAACCGCGCAACGGCCACTTCCAGCGCGGGCTCACCCGGCCGTCGGGAAACAGCAGGATGACCAGGGGCAGGATCAGCAGCTCGGTCGCGATGTTGAACGTGTCGAGGAACACGGCAAGCGGACCGAGCGGCCAGCCCCGATGGCCGTATTGGTACACGAACACCGCGTAATCCGAGGCGACGCCGGAGAGCCCCGCGACGAGCGACACGGCCAGGAGCAGCCATCCCATCGGGTTGCGCGGCTCGCGCCGCGCGACCACTGTCCCCACCAGCGTGAACGGCACCACGAACGCCAGCGCCCAGGCGCTTGAGAGGCTGAGCGACTGGATCTGGGACCGGAGCGGGACGTCGGCGGCCATCAACAGCACCGTCACCGCCGCCAGGACCGCGGCCGTGGTCGGCGACGCCAGCCGCACCCGGCGCGTCACCTCAGCACGATCGTCCTTACGCCCGCCCATCGCTCCTCGGCCCGTTTGACACCACCAGCTAACTCGCAGGAACGTACCCCGCGGACGTTCCGAGAACGTTACGAACGCGCACGCTGAGTGTTGGTCGGCGCGAGAACCAGGCGCCCGGCCTGACGCTTCAGATCACGCGCGAGCGGGAGCGCGGCTCGATGGTTTCGGTGTCATGCTTGCACAGGCATCGCCGGGCGTACCGGAGCGCCCAGGCGGCTTGCCTCGATTCCGCGCAAAGGAGGGGCACCGCCGACGCCGGAGAGCTGCGCGCGGCTTGGTCGAAGCAGGTGTCTCACAAAGACTCGCACGATGTGCTCGTGCGGCCCGGATCGGGTTGATAGCCAGACCAAGCGACTTACGGGCTCCGTCGGTTCGCGGGAGTCCGTCTGCGTCCGTGCTAGGCGGGTACTCCCGCTGTCGCCTGCTCGACGCGAGTGACCTCTTGCTCGGGATTCTCGACTTCGAGGACCAGGCGGTCGTAGCGCTCGTCGCGCAACTGGATTGCGATCGCCTTGTCGGGATCGTGGACATCCCAGAACACCAGCTGGCCGTCGGTGTAGAACCGTCCCGCTGAAATGACGCCGGGGATGTGCGTCCCGCCGAGGCGCATGCCGTGCAGCCAGCTGCGGGCCTCCTCGGTAGCGGGTCTCGCGCCGATCACGTTATGGATCGGGATCTCCAAGCGACTTTTGAGCGCCCAGAACCGGTCCGCACCCTCCAATTGGACAGTGAGCATGTCTGATGTGATTTCGAGCGTTGTCGGCATCGAGTTACCTTTCTGTTCTTGAGCGATCGCGCAGGCCGCCGGCGCTCAGCTCGAGCGACGTGACCCTCCCCCGCCAGTAGGTGAAGGGCCCGTCGGGCAGCTCCCAGCGCACCTCACCGCGAGTGGGGAGGCGAACCCCGCTTAGCTCTTGGGGGTCGCTGTATTCGCCGATCCAGCGAGCGACTTCGCCTCCGGCCTCAATCCGTGGACGCTCGGCGATGGTCTGTGTGATCTCTCCGGCTTCGTCGAATATCAGGCGAACTGCGATCCGCTCACCTGCAATCCGGGTGCTCACCTCGGCAGCACGGTCACCAAGATCTCGCCATTCGAGTCCCGGATTGGCCAGGATCGCATGAGGAACCCAAGCGATCTCCGCGAGGTAGCGGAATGCCTCGCCAAGCGCGAGCTGCGGACCACGATTGCGCTGCAGTGGTACGCCGAGCAGGCGAACCTCGAGCAGGCCCTCGCGCCCATCGTAGCTGTCGACCACGTTGAGCGCGACAGGTCCAAGCAGTGGGAATCGGGCCCGCCAGGCGAACGCCACCCGGTCTACCGCAAACTCCTCGGTAGCGGTGAACGGTCGGGCCTTGGCGCCGCGCTTGAGCACCATCTCGCCAACCTGCGTCACGCGCACCGTCCGGCGCGACTCGGGATCGCGTTCAACTGCCCGAGCGACGTAGCTTTGCACGACGCCGGGCAGCACGCGGCGATTTGCTACCACCGAGCGATTGGCCGAGGTGTCCTGCTGAGCACTCATCGTGCCGGATGCACCTGTCCAAGGCGCGCTCGCGAGAACCACAACCAGGCCAAGATCCCAAGGTCAATGACCAAGCCGGCAGATGCCGTGCTGATCGCCAGCAGACATGCCACCGCCGAAACTGACGCCGTCACGCCAATCAACTGCGGCGCCCACGAAGCACGCCGCCAGATCTCGACGGCCCCGACCACGAAGCTGACCGCCAACAACAGCCAGACGACACCGGTCGCCCGGATGCCGCCTGCACCGACGTCGACACTGCCGCCCAGCAAGCTCGTCGAGTAGGACATCGTGTGAATGGTCGCCAGCTTCCAAGCGACCACGAATCCCAGTATGTGAATCATGCCGTGCGAGCCAACGGCCACCGATGCCAACCGACGAACAACACTCATGAGACTTCCCAATGGGTCGAGAACAACATCTACAAGGAGGATGCCGTCCACCTCCCGGCAACGGATCCGGGCAACAGCGCAAAGCGGTCCGTAGTGCGCCGAAGACTCGCGAAGACAGGAATGCAGGGCCGGCCGCCTGCGGTCGCGGCCCTGCATCTCGCCACGAGCAGGGGCTCCCAGGCGAGCCACCAACGGCTACACGACGCCCAGCATACGTAGGCATCGCCGTGTCGCGCGTTGACCAATGCTGGCTCCTCCTTGGGGCTAGCAGCAGGCGCAGATGGCCGTCCCTGACCTCTTCGGGTGCGACACTCCGCTTATAGTGGGAGATCCTGCGCGGCCGCTCACTGAGGCGATGCGCGAGGCGGTGCATGCGCTTTCCGGCCGACGCGACCGCCCTGACATCCGAGCAGTGGTCAACCGTCAGGCGGGTTCTGCATCGCGCCACGGAAACGATGCGAGGGAGCACGGGGGCGTTCCATCACTACAGCCGCTCGAAGCCGGAGACGGCGGCCCAAGTGGCGAGAGCGTGTACCTGTTGGACGAGCCTGAGGCCGCGTTGTCGGTGCCGGTGCGCTCGCGCTGCTGGCCGTGATCGTGCGCGCCGCACGTGCCGGCGCGCAGTTCCTGATCGCGACGCACTCGCCAATCCTGCTTGCCTGCCCCGACGCGCGCATCGTCGAGCTCAACGACGCCGGCATAACGCCCCGCGACTACGACGACCTCGACGCCGTGCGTCTGACACGGGGCTTCCTCGAAGCACCCGAGCGCTACCTGCACGCGGCGCTCGAAGACCTTGACAGCGACTGATCGTCGCGAGGCCACGGCGGCTCTTGGCCGCCCGCATCGCGGGTCGCTCAAACGGCACGCGCCTAATCGCCGCTGACGGTTTAGCGGTGCTGTTCGGCGCGGTCGAGGCGCTGAGAGCTCTCGGTCGCGTCGGGAAGGTTCGGGACCCGGCGAGCGTCCTTGTGAGCGACGCCCCAGGTCCTACAAACGGAGGGAATTTGGATGACTGATTGCGCTCCTGGCCGTGACGCCCGGTGGTGGCGCCGCGTCCGTCTACTCGTGCCCGCGCTCGCCGCGGTGGCGCTGCTGGTGGCCACCGGGGTGGCATTCGCCAGCGGCAGCTCCTACATCGGCGGGCTCACACCGAGCACCGTCGCGACGACCGTCCCCGCCAACGGCGACCAGAACCCATACGGGATCGCGACTGTGCCAAAGACCGTCGGCCGGTTGGTCGCCGGCGACATCCTGATCAGCAACTTCAACAACGCCGCGACGACGGCCGCGCCCGGCGGCCTCCAGGGAACCGGCACGACGATCGACGAGATCAACCCGGCCGCGCCGCAGACGACGCCCGCGCCCGTGTTCGCACAGATCGATGCGAACCACCTGCCGCGCCCCGGCTGTCCCGGGGGCATCGGGCTGACGACCGCGCTCGTCGCGCTTCCCGACGGCTATGTGATCGTCGGCAGCCTGCCCACGACCGACGGCACCTCGGCGACGGCCGGCGCCGGCTGCCTGCTCGTGCTCAACCCGTTTGGCCGCGTGGTCGAGACGCTCGCCGGCGGCCTGATCGACGGGCCCTGGGACATGACCTCGGTCACGACGGGGTTCATCACCACCCTGTTCGTCAGCAACGTGCTCCCGAATATCACGAGCTCCACCACGACACCGGCCGACACCGCCGATGTCGTGCGGATCCGACTGATCACGATCGGCCCGATCCCGCCGATCCCGTTTGACGAGGATCTCGTCGGCACCGGCTTCCCGGCCCGGCCCGACCCGACCGCGCTCGTGATCGGACCGACCGGCGTGGCGCTTGGCCAGTCCGGCACGCTGTACGTCGCCGACACGATCGGGAACCGCGTCGCCGAGATCCCGGACGCGCTGTTCCGCCGCCATCCGATCAACGGCGGGGCGCTCACGTTGACCTCCAACGGCTCACTCGACGGACCGCTCGGGTTGGCGCTGGCGCCAAACGGCGACATCCTCACGGCCAACTCGCTCGACGGCAACATCCTCGAGACGACGCCGGCCGGGAAGCAGGTCGCGACCGTCGCTGCCGACACCAACACGGGAACCCCCAACCCCGGGGCGGGCGCCCTGTTCGGACTCACCGTGTCCCCGTTCAACGGCGTCGCTTACTTCGTCGACGACGACATGAACACGCTGCAGAAACTCGGCTGACGTCACGGCCGGGCTCGGGGCCCGGATGCCTCGTGCGACCGCGACGCGGGGCCGGCAAGGATGGCCGGCCCCGCGTCAGCGGCGCCGAGCGGTGTTGGTGCAGCCCAGTTGCGGCGAATGTAAGCTCGCAAGAGCTTCGTCCGAGAACTAATGGAGGCCCTCATGAAGGAAGTCACCTGCCCGCCGTGCGGAGCGATCATTCGCGGCGACGACGACTCCGAACTGCTCGCAAACGTGCGTCAGCATGCGCTCGACCATGGGCACGAAATGCCGCCCGGGATGAGCTTCGAGGACTTCGACGCGCAGATCCTCAGCGAGGCGCGCGAAGCCTCATCGGCCTGAGGCGGCGTCCAGACCGGAGCGCGGGGGGCCGCCGCGGTGTGCGCCCCGCAACTCGGGGTGGCCTGCCGCGACGGCCATCACGGTTCGATCGGTCTCAACTCCAGGATCCCGAAACTCGCCCCAGGGTTCTTGGCGGCGACTTCGAGGGCCTCATCGAAGTCGGCGCAATCGAGGATGTTGAAGCCCGCGATCTGAACGGGCTGCTCGGAGACCGGCCCGTCGCCGACCATCAGCTCGCCCTCTCGAACCTGAATCGTTCGCGCCTCAGGCAGCGGACCGAGTACGTGTCCGGCGAGGCGTACGCCACGGGCGTCCATTTCCTCACACCACGCCGCCACGGCAGCCGGAACAGCGGCCCTCTGCTCGGGGTCGAGCTGGACCCCGGGGTCGCGGTAGGTGAAGAGCATGTACTTCATCGCGCCTCCTCGGTATCGGTGTGTTCTCTACGACTAAGACGGTGCGCGGAGCCCCGATCCATCGGTGAACGGCCGATCGCCTCCTGGCCCTGTCGCCCGCTCCCCTAAGACACCACCGGCTCTGCGAGCAATCCGTGCGCAGCCGCTCACCCACTCAGCTGAGCGGGATGGCCTGGGCGAAGTTGAAGACGGCGTCCGGGTCGTAGCGACGGCGGATCGACTCAAGGCGTGGCAGGTTGGCGCCGTAGTAGGCGCTCTGCCAGTCGGCGAGCGTCGGGTCGATGTAGTTCTGGTAAGCCTCGCCGTTGGTGTACGGAGCGATCGCTGAGGCGGTCTGGACGAGCCAGTCCTGCACCGCCGCGGCCGTTGACGTGTCGGTTCCGGAGCCCCAGCTGCCGCTTATCTGGACCCCGCAGAGCGCATCGCGATGCACGAAGGCCGTTGCGTCCGGCGCGACCGCGTTGATGGCGCCGCCCATGGCGTCGAAGGCCAGCCCGCCGCCGAGCTCGGGCAGCTCGTTGTGGAGGTTTTCGACGGCCGCGGTGATCGCCGCGATCCCGGCCGGGGGCGGGGCCTTGGCGAGGTAGGCAGACTTGGCGGCGAATGCGGAACGTCCGAGCGTGCCGGCCGAGCCGGGTCCGCTCAGACGGCACTGGGCGAGCGTAATCTCCGCGCAGCCGGCCTCGACGAACATCGCCCGCAGGTATGTCTCGGCGCCGACGAAGTTCGTCGTCGGCGTGGCCCCGACAGCGCCTGCGAGACCGTTGACGAGGCTTGCCAGCGAGCTCGTCTCGCCGACGAACACGCCCGTCGAGCGGGCGATCATGCCGCTGGCGCCGGCGCTCAGCAAGAGGCAGTTGGACCACAGCTCCTCTGGTGCGTTTGTCATCCAGCGCGCCCAGGCGCCGAGCAGGTCGCCCGCGGCGGCCCAGGGAAACTCGAGCGTGAAGAGGGCGAGCGGTGGGATCGGCTGGGTTGCGAGATGAAACGACGTGACGACGCCGAAATTGCCGCCGCCGCCGCCGCGGCAGGCCCAGTAGAGGTCGGGCTCGCTGGACGGCCCGGCGCGCAGCACCCGCGCATCGGCGGTAACGACCGTGACCTCCTCGATCGTGTCCGCGGTCAGGCCGTATTTGCGACCGAGCACGCCGACGCCGCCGCCGAGCGCGAGGCCGGCGATGCCGACCGTCGGGCAGCTCCCTCCCGGGACGAGGACGCCGGCGGCGGAGACGGCGCTGTAGAGATCGATCAGGCGCGTTCCAGCCTCGACCCTGGCGGTCGAGGCGCTGACAGCCACGCGGTTCATCGGCGTCACGTCGATGACGAGCCCCGATCCGGTCGAGTAGCCGGCGTAGCTGTGACCGCCGCAGCGCGGGATCGGCGTGATCGCGTGCCGGCGGGCGAAGTCGATCGTGCGCTGCACGTCGGTGGTCGAGGCGCAGTAGGCGATCGCGGCAGGGGCGGCGTCATGGAAGCGCAGGTCGTAGACGAGCTTTGCGTCGCCGTAGGAGCGGCTCGACGGCAGCACAACGCGACCGGACAGCGCGTCCTCGAGCGCCAGCCAGTCAGCCGCGGTCGGCGGCCCGCCCGCCTGAGCACTCGACGTCGTGCTCGTCGTCGCGGAGCTGGCGGTTGATCTCGAGCTCGAGGATCTCGACCTGGCGGGCGTGCTTCCGCATCCGGCGAGCGCGCTCGCGCCGATCACCGCGAGCGTCCCGTGGCGAAGGAACGCACGGCGGCTCAGCGCGGGGCCGTCGGCCGCCTTCGGCGTGACGTCGGTCTTCGGCACGGCGATCACGCCCCGGCGGCGCGTAGCGCAACCGCGTGCGCCGCAGCCTCGAGTGAGTCCTCAAGCGGCGCGAGCTGTTGGGGCTCGAGCCCCAGCGCGGTTGCGATCAGCACGTCGCACAACCATGCGTTCTTCGGCAGCAGCGGCCCGTGCACGTAGGTGCCGATGACGTTCGCGCTGCGCGCGCCCTCCTGGCCGCTGCGACCGTCGTTTCCGTGCCCCCGGACGACCGACCCGAACGACGCCTGGCCCGCGCCGAGGTGCGTGTGCCCGGCGTGGTTCTCAAAGCCCGCGACGAGCCCCTCGGCGGTCCGGACGGCGATGTTGCCGATCAGGCGCGGCCCGTCTGATCGGACGGTCCTTGCGTCGAGCAGGCCGATACCGGGGATCGTCTCGCCGGCGAGCTCGTAGGAGTGCCCGAGCAGCTGGTAGCCGCCGCAGACGCCGAGCACGACGCCGCCGCGCTCAGCCGCCGCGCGCAGCGCCGCCGCCTTGCGCACGAGCAGATCCGCGGCGCAGCGGCGCTGGTCTGCGTCCTGTCCGCCGCCGATGTAATAGAGGTCGTGGCCGTCTTCGAGCGGGTCGCCGAGCGTGCTCGCCGTGAGCTCGAAGTCGATTGCCCGCCACGCGCAGCGCCGCTCGAGCATGAGCAGGTTGCCGCGGTCGGCGTAGATGTTCATCAGCTCGGGGTAGAGCGCGCACACCCGAAGCCTCATGGGCGCGCCTCGAGCAGGACGATCTGGCTTCCCGCATGCTCGCGCGTCGGCGCCACCGAGCGGCTCTCGAGCACATGCAGCCCCCGGCTTCGCGCCGCTGCCGCGAGCGCGTCGGCGTCGAGCTCGGACAGGCGGATCGTGTCGATGTTGGAGCTTTCCCGGCCGCCGGCTGGGCTGCGCGTGCGGCGGCGCTCGAGGACGACCGCGCCGTGCTCGACTCGCAGCGCGGTCGGCGCGCTCGCGTAGCGCACGCCGTCGATCTCGGCGGTGTCGGGCTCGAGCTCGAGCTCGAACGGCTCGACGCCGTCGCCGAGCAGCGCGACCGCCAGCACCCCGCCGCCCTCGAGCGCGGCACGCGCGCAGCGCAGGAAGCCGCCGAGGTCCGCGAGCAGATGGATCGTCTGCATCGGCACGATCGCGAGGCCTACCGGCTCATCGAGGGCGAAGTCGCAGGCGTCGGCGCAGAGCACCTCGACCGCGAGGCCGGCGGCGCGGTGGCGAAGCTCCTCGACCAGCTCGCGCTCGCGCTCGAGCGCGATCACGCGGTGGCCGGCGCGCGCGAGCGGGAGAGCGACCCGGCCGGTGCCGGCCCCGACATCCAGGATCGGCCCGCTGCACGGTGCCGCGAGCTCGAGCCAGACCGGCAGGTCGGCGGTGTAGGAGCCGCATTCGAGGTCGTGCCAGACGACGCTGCTCATCGCCGAGCCTGCCACGAGCTCGCGACGTGGCCGCGTCGCGCCAGCAGCTCGCGCAGCGCGAGCATCGCGGTGTAGGTCGGAAGCGCGTAGAGCTCGCCGCCCGCGGCAGCCTCGAGCGCCGTGTCGAGCGCCGTGTCGAGCGCCGGGGCGACGGCGATCCGCTCGGTTGGGACGCCGGCGTACTTGAGGCGCAGCGCCATCTCCGCGGCGCGCGTGCCCGAACACGTCGCGCGGCCGACGCGCGGGGCGAGCGTCTCGAAGTCGGCGTCCCAGATCCAGGACACGTCGCGGCCGTCGGCGATACGGTCGTTGAGCACGGCGAGGATATGGTGGGGGCCGGGCTGTGAGCCGAGCAGGCGGAGCACCTCGTTGGCCCCGGCCGGGTTCTTGACGAGCAGGATCGACAGCTCGGTGGCGTCGATCTGGACGCGTTCACCGCGACCGAACACGGCCGTTGCGCCAGCCAGCGCCGCCGCGCTGGCCTCGGCGTCAATGCCGAAGGCGCTCGCGAGCGCCGCCGCTGCGAGCGCGTTGTAGACGTTGTAGAGGCCGGGCAGCGCGAGCCGCACCACTGCCGCGCCGAGCGGCGTCCGAAGCTCGAAGCTCGAGCCGCGCAGGCCCTCGATTCGCACATCGTGCGCGCTGACCGTCGGCGCCGGGCGCGCCGCACCGCAGCCCGGGCAGGCGTAGACGCCGAGGTGGCCGATGTAGGCACGCTCGTAGCGATAGGCCGCGCCGCAGCGGCGGCAGTGCGTCGAGTCGGAGGCGTGGGCGAGCGTCGCGCCGCTCGCAGCCGTCGGGTCCTCGATCCCGAAGTAGATCGTGTCCGCGCGGTCGCGTCCAAGGTCGGCGATCAGCGGGTCGTCGGCATTGAGGATCAGCCGCGCCCGAAGCCGCGCCGTCAACGCCGCCCAGCGGTCGGCGATCGCCTCGAGCTCGCCGTAGCGGTCGAGTTGGTCGCGAAACAGGTTCGCGAGCACGATCGCCTGTGGATCGAGCGCGGCGGCGACCCGGTCGAGCCAGAACTCGTCGACCTCGAAGAGCCCGAGCTCGACGCCGGCGCGGCGCTCGAGCAGCGCGGATGCGATCCCGCCGGCCATGTTCGCACCGGCGACGTTGTGCAGCGCCGAGACTCCAGCGGAGTCGAGGATCGCCGCCGCGAGCGCCGCCGTGGTCGTCTTGCCGTTGGTCGCCGAGATGACGGCGCTGCCGCGCGGGAGCGAGCGGGCGAGGCGGGCGATCGCGTGCGGATCAAGGCGCAGCAACACCTTGCCCGGGAGGCTCGTCCCGCCTCGCCCGGTGGCGCGCAGACCGCGTCCGAGGCCGCGCGCGAGCGCGGTGCGGGCGGCGGCGCTCACGACGCCGTCCAGCCCTGTCCGGCCATGAACGCCGCGACCTCCTCGGGCTGGTCGGTGATCACGTACGCGTCGACGATCGCGCCGGCCACGTTGATCGTGATCGAGAGCCCCGAGGCGACCGGGCGGACCTTCGATATCAGCGCGATCGGCCGGCCGGAGCCCATCCGCGGCGTGACCTTGCCGGTCGCCACGCGGTGCACGGCCGGGTGGGCCGCGAGGCGGTCGAGCACGCGACGATACTCCTTGGAGGAGGAGTGCTTGTGGTGGGTCTGCCGTGGGCTCACTGCCCGCGGAGGCGCCTCAGGACGCGCCGGCGGCGCTCCGCGCCCGCGCGGCCTTCTGCCTGCGGCGGCCCCACGTGGCGAGGATCGCGAGCACGACGATGTCGAGGATCACCCCGAGCAGGATCGCCGGCGGGAGGCTGAAGCGGCCGAAGGGGAGCGAGACGAGCTCCATGATCCCGGTCCCGAGCGCGACGATCGCGATCACGACGACGATCGCAAGCCCGACGCCTCGAAGGCGCGCCACGATGCCGGCGCTCCGCGGCGGCGCGACGAGACCCATCAGGCGCAGGCCGAACAGCGCCCGCGAGGATGGGGCCTCCGCGCCGAGACGCTCGACCGCCACCTTGAGGTCGTCCGCGCGGCGTTCGGCCAGCGCGAGGGAGGCGTCGGCCATGCGGCGGATCTGCATCCGCTGCTGGGGGTGGGGGGAGGCGACCATCGCCTTCTGAAACCAGCCACGCGCCGCCGCCGCGTCGTAGCGTTCCGCCGCGCGGGCGCCGAGGATCGCGTAGGCGACCGACTTGTGCTTGCGCTCGTTCTCGAGTTGCTCGTCGCTGCGCGTCTGCATCTGCTCCATCACGTCGGGGCCGACGAGCTGCTCGATCCTGATCTGGCGCTGCTTTGGTGCCATCGACCGTAGTCTAGGGACCGTCGGCGCGGATATATTGGGCCGCGATGAGGCCCGCCCCGCCGCGCGCGCTCCTTGGGGCGCTGCTGATCAGTGCCGCCCTCGCGCTGCCCGCCGCGGCTGCCGCGAACAGCCCGCTCGGCACAGGCCTGACGGGCCCGGCCACGACCACGGCAACGACGCAGACGGCCACGACCCAGACGGCGACGACGGCGCCGCCGGTGACGCTGCCGAGCACGACGAACTCGAGCGGTGGCCTGTCGACGTTCTCCTACGTGCTGATCGGCGTCGTCGTGGTGATCCTGTTCGGGACGATCGTCTACTTCGTCCGCCGCGACGCCCACCTCAACGCCCCGCGGCACGCCGCCCGCGACCTCGATCGCGGGCGGGGAACGGTGACGCCACAGGCGGAGCGCGTGAAGCGCAACCGGGCGCGCGCCAGAGCCGCGCGGAAGGCTCGGCGCCGCAAGTAGGAGGTCGCGCTCGCGTGCCGCGGCGGCTTCGCGGCTCGCGCGAACATGACGTTCACGTAAACTAGGGATTGTGAGCGTGCAATCGCCCCCCGCCGCGACTGCAGCAAGCGCGCGCCGGGGGCGCCGCGTCGGCGTCTCGGCCGACTCGGAGTCCTACCGCTGGTGGGCGCTTTCGTGCACGAGCCTCGGGATGCTGCTGGCGGCCACGAACTCCGGCACGCTGATCATCGCCCTGCCGGACGTCGAGCGAAGCCTCCATACGAGCCTGCTCGTGCTGGTCTGGGTGATCCTCGCCTACATGATCGCCTCGACCGTCCTGGTCCTCACGGCGGGACGGCTGTCTGATCTGTTCGGGCGAAAGACGGCCTATGTCAGCGGCTTCGTAGTCTTCGCAGCTGCCTCGTTGGGGGCGGGCTTCGCCGGCAACGGCGATCAGCTGATCCTGTGGCGGGTCCTCCAGGGGATCGGCTCCTCGTTCCTGTTCGCAAACGCCGCGGCGCTCGTCACGGATGCCTTCCCGCGCGAGCAGCTCGGCTTCGCGATGGGAGCCAACACGATGGTTGCCGCGATCGGGCTCGTGCTCGGCCCGGTCCTCGGCGGCGCGCTCGTCGCGATCTCCTGGCAGTGGGTGTTCTGGTTCAACGTCCCGTTCGCACTGGGCGGAGCGGCGTGGGGCGCGCTCGTGCTGCACGAGCTGGCCAACCCCGACGAGGTGCGCGGCTTCGATGTCGCCGGCACGGTCGCCTTCGTGACCGGCCTGACGGCGCTTGTGCTGGCGGTCTCACGGGGCGGCCTATCGGGCTGGACCGACACGATCGTCCTCGTCTGCTTCGCGCTCGCCGCGGTGCTCCTGCCGCTGTGGGTCGCGATCGAGCGGCGCGGCCGCGCGCCGATGCTCGATTTGACGCTCTTCTCAAACCGCCTGTTTGCCGCCGCGAGCGTCGCCAGCTTCATCAATGGCCTCGCGCGGTTCGCGCTGATGTTCATCTTCGTCTTCTACTTCCAGGGCGCGCAGGGGAACTCGGCGATCACGGCGGGCCTCAAGCTGATGCCGCTGGCGATCGGGATGCTGATCGCCTCGCCGATCGCCGGGCGCTACTGCGATCGCCACGGCTCGCGCGGCCTCGCGGCGCTCGGCATGCTCGTGACGGCGGCCGGGCTGGCGCTGATGACGACGCTCGGAGTCCACAGCGCGTTCATCTTCAGCGGGCTGACGCTCGCCGTCGTCGGCGTCGGATCGGGAATGTTCATGAGCCCCAACACGGCGGCGATGATGGGCTCGGTGCCGGCGCATCGCCGCGGCATCGCCGCCGGCGCGCGCGTCGTGCTCCAGAACACCGGCGCGGTGCTCTCGATCGCCTTCGTGCTCGCGGTGGTGACCGCGGCGATCCCGCGGGCGACGCTGTTTGCGATCTTCTCGGGCGTCTCGCGCGGCCTGACCGCGGCCAAGCTCGACCCGTTCATCACCAACATGCACACGGCGCTGTGGGCGCTCGCCGCGGCGGCGATCGTCGGCGCGCTCGTCAGCCTGATGCGGCCCAAGCACGCCGCCGTGGAGCAGGGATGACCGCGACGGCGCCCGGCGGCCTGCTTCGAATCGGCGAGCTCGCCCGCCGCGCCGGCACGACGCCGCGAACGATCCGCTACTACGAGGAGCTCGGTCTTCTGCCGAACGCCCCCGCGCGCCCCGCCGGCGGCCACCGCCTCTATGGCGAGGACGACGTCCTGCACGTGCGTGAGCTGATGCGCCTGCGCGAGCTGCTCGGCCTGTCACTCGAGGAGCTCGGTGCCGTGGTCGAGGCCGAAGAGGCGCGGGCGATGCTGCGCGCCGAGTTCGAGGGCGGCGTCAGCGACCCCGCCCGCCTGCGCGAGATCCTCACGCAGGCGCGCAGTCACCTCGATCTGCAGCTCTCGCTCATCCGCCGCCGCGCCGGCGAGCTCGCGGCGCTTCAGGACGACCTCGAGACCCGCCGCGCGCGGGTCGTGGGGCTGCTCGCCGAGACGCCCGGCGGCTAGGCGCGCGCGCGGCGCGCCGCCTTGACCCGCTCGACGCGTTCGAGCTTGACCTTGCGCAGGCGCACCGCCTCGGGCGTCACCTCGGCGCACTCGTCGTCGCGCAGCAGCTCGAGCGCCTGGTCGAGCGAAAGCTGGCGGTGGGGGACGAGGCGGACGAGGACCTCCGAGGTCGAGGAGCGGATGTTGGTCAGATGCTTCTCCTTGCAGGCGTTGACGTCGAGGTCGTCGGAGCGCGCGTTCTCGCCGACGATCATCCCCTCGTAGACCTCATCGCCCGGCCCGACGAACAGCGTGCCGCGCTCCTGGAGGTTCATCAGCGCGAACTGGGCGGCGATGCCGCTTCGGTCGGCCACGAGCGCGCCGGTCGGGCGGGTGCGCAGCTCGCCCGCCCACGGCTCGAAGGCCTCGAAGACATGGTGCAGCAGTCCGGTGCCCCGCGTCTCGGTCAGAAACTCGGTGCGAAAGCCGATCAGCCCGCGCGCCGGGACGAGGTACTCCATCCGCACCCAGCCGGTGCCGTGGTTGACCATCTGCTCGAGGCGCCCCCTGCGCAGCGCCAGCAGCTGGGTGACGACGCCGACGTAGTCCTCGGGGACGTCGATCGCGAGGCGCTCGACCGGCTCGTGGATGCGCCCACCGATCTCGCGCGTCAGCACCTGGGGCTGACCGACGGTCAGCTCGAAGCCCTCGCGGCGCATGATCTCGACGAGCACCGCGAGCTGCAGCTCGCCGCGTCCCTGGACCTCCCAGGCGTCGGGTCGCTCGGTTGGCCCGACGCGCAGCGAGACGTTGCCGACGAGCTCCGCGTCCAGGCGGCTCTTGACCTGGCGCGCCGTCAGCCTCGTGCCGCTTCGCCCGGCGAGCGGCGAGGTGTTGATCCCGACCGTCACCGAGATCGACGGCTCATCGACGGTGATGACCGGCAGCGGTCGCGGATCGTCGAGGTCGGCGAGGGTCTCGCCGATCGTCACCTCGGCGATTCCCGCGACGGCGATGATCTCCCCGGGCCCGGCCTGCGCGGCGTCGACGCGGTCCAGCGCCTCGGTGACGTAGAGCTCGGCGATCGTGACGCGTTCGATCTCGCCGTCGGCGCGGCACCAGGCGACCTGCTGGCCGCGGCTGACGCTGCCGTGCAGGACGCGGCACAGCGCGAGGCGCCCGACGTAAGGTGACGCGTCGAGGTTGGTGACGAGCGCCTGGAAGGGATGCTCGGGGTCGTGCATGGGTGCCGGGATGCGCTCCAGCAGAAGGTCCATCAGCGGTCCCAGGTCGCGGCCCTCGGCGCCCTCCTCCAACGACGCCCATCCGGCCTTGGCGTTGGTGTAGACGATCGGGAACTCGATCTGGCTCTCGTCGGCGTCGAGGTCCAGGAACAGCTCATAGACCTCGTCGACGACATCGCCGATGCGCGCGTCGGGGCGGTCGACCTTGTTGACGACGAGGACCACCGGCAGGCGGGCCTCGAGCGCCTTGCGCAGGACGAAGCGGGTCTGCGGGAGCGGCCCTTCGCTGGCGTCGACGAGCAGCAGCACGCCGTCGACCATCGTCAGGCCGCGCTCGACCTCACCGCCGAAGTCCGAGTGCCCGGGCGTGTCGATGATGTTCAACTTGACGTCGCGGTAGCGCACCGAGGTGTTCTTGGCGAGGATCGTGATCCCCTTCTCGCGCTCGAGGTCCATCGAGTCCATGACCCGCGTCGCGACCTCCTGGTTGGCGCGGAAGGCGCCGGACTGCCACAGCATCGCGTCGACCAGCGTCGTCTTGCCGTGGTCGACGTGGGCGACGATGGCGACGTTGCGGATGTCGGGGCGCGCGCGGAGCACAGCCCACGAGCCTAGGCCATCGACGATCCTGGCCTAGGATCAAGCGGTGAACGCGCGCGGAGCGGGGGTCGTGATCGCCGGCGGCGGCCTCGCCGCGCAGCGCTGCGCCGAGACGCTGCGGCGGCTCGGGTATGAGGGAGCGGTGCGGATCGTCTGCGCCGAGCCGCATCGCCCCTACGATCGGCCGCCGCTCTCAAAGGAGGTGCTCGGCGACGCCGCCGCCGAGGAGTCGGTCCCGTTTCGCTCCAAGGAGTGGCTCGCGGAGCGCTCGATCGAGGTCTTGGAGGGCGTGTCGGCGCGCGCGTTCGACGCCGCCGCGCACCGTCTCGAGCTGGCCGACGGCTCCTCGCTCGACTACGAGCGGCTCGTCATCGCCACGGGCTCAAAGCCGCGCATGCTCGAACCATTCGCCCGCTTTGAGAACGTCAGCGTGCTGCGGACGATCGAGGACTCCCGCCTGCTGCGCGGCTTGCTCGATCGCGGCGCGCATCTGCTGATCATCGGCGCCGGGTTCATCGGCCAGGAGGTCGCTGCCGCGGCGCGCAAGCGCGAGTTGGCGGTGACGGTCGTCGAGGCCGCGCCGCTGCCGATGCACGGCCTGCTCGGGAGCGAGGTCGGCGGCTGGTTCGCCGCGCTTCACCGCGAGGAGGGCGTCGAGCTCGTGCTCGGCCAGACCGCCGCCCAGATCCACGGCGGCGGCCGCGTCGAAGCGGTGACGCTTGAGGATGGGCGGCGAATCGAGGCCGACCACGTCCTCGTCGGCGTCGGCGTCGCCCCCGACGTCGGCTGGGCCGGTATCGAGACGGGCGGCGTCCCGGTCGATGCGGGCGGGCGAAGCGAGTGGCCCGACGTCTATGCCGCCGGCGACGCCGCGGCCTTCTACGATCCCTTCCTCGGGCGCCACGCGCTGTGCGGCCACTGGGAGTCGGCGGGGCGACAGGGCGCGGCCGTCGCGCATTCGATCACCGGCAGCGACCCGCCGAAACCGGCGCTGTCGAGCTTCTGGAGCGACCAGTACGGGATGCGGATCCAGTACCTCGGCCACGCGTCGCTCGCCGACGCAGTGGAGATCGACGGCGACCCCGCCGCACGGGACTTCGTGGCCACCTACATGCGCGCCGGCGAGCCGGTCGCCGCGCTGATCGTCGGGCGCCCGAGAGCGCTCGGTGAGCTGCGCGACCGCCTCGCCTATATCGCCGAGGCTTGACCGGCGAGGCCGAGGCGCTCGGCCAGCGTCCGCGGACGCCCGGCGCCGATGCCGCTGAGCGCCTGCGGGATCAACAGCGCCATCAGCACCACCACCGACAGCGACCACGATCCGGTCGCGTCGTGCAACGCGCCGATCACGAACGGGCCGGCCGCGGCGATCAGATAGCCGCCTCCCTGGACGTGCGCCGAGAGCCCCGCCGTCAGCTGCGCCGAGCCGCTGCGCAGCACGATCATCGTCAGCGCCAGCGGGAAGGCGCCGCCCTGGCCGATGCCGATCAGCACCGCCCACAGCGCGGGCGCGGCCGCCGGCGCGGCGAGCAATCCGGCGTAGCCGCCGGCGGCCACGACCGACATCCCGAGCGCGAGCGGGCCCTGCTCGCGAAGGCGGATCGCAAGGCCTGGGATGACCAGTGCGGCGGGCACCGCCATGACGCTGCTCAGCCCGAGCAGCAGCCCGGCCGTCGTGCTGCTCAGTCCGTGGCTCTGGAGGATGCTCGGAAGCCAGGCGAGGGTGGCGTAGAAGCCCCAGGACTGCATCGCGAAGAAGATCGTCAGATGCCACGTCAGCGGATCGCGCGTCAACCGCCGCGCGCCGATGCCGCGCGGTGCTCCCGCTGCGGGACGCCCGCCGTCGCGGCGTAGCTGCGGCAGCCAGACGATCAGAGCGATCGCGGCCGGCGCGGCCCAGACGGCGAGCCCGCCGCGCCAGCCGTGTCCGATCGCCGACGCAAGCGGCACCGCGACGCCCGCCGCCAGCGAGGCGAAGCCGACCAGCGCGGTCGTGTAGAGCGCGCTGACCCTGCCGACGCGGTCGGCGAAGCTGCGCCGCACGACGACCGGCAGCAGCACGTTCCCGCAGGCTGCTCCAGCCGCCGCGAGCATCGTCCCCGCAAACAGCAACCCGACGCCCCCGCTGACGCGAACCAGCAGCCCGGCGATGATCGCGACGAGCACGAGCGCGATCGTCACGGCGATCCCGAGCCGGCGCACGAGCGGCGCCGCCGCGGCCGCGACGACGCCGAAGCAGAGCACGGGGATCGTCGTCAGCAGGCCCGCCGCGGCGCCCGAGAGGTGCTCGGCGTGGCGGATCTGGTGAACGAGCGGGCCCAAGCTCGTCGCCAGCGGCCGCATGCTCGCCGCCACCAGAACGATGCCGACGATGAGGAGGGCGGAGCCGGGCTGCGGCCGCTCGTCCGGCTCCGTCACGGCGGGCATGATAGCCGCGTGAGATCAGCGAACATGTGTGTGCCATGCCGACACCGTCGCTCTCGCCGCTCGTCCTGCGAAGCCCTCGTCCGTCGGTGGCGCTGGGGGTCCTCGCGGTGCTCGGCGCGATCGCTGCGGAGACGCTCGCGATCTATCCGCTCGAGCAGGTCGCGCCGGTCGAGTCGCTGGGCGTCGTCTACCTGCTCGGCGTCGTCGCCGTCTCGACCTACTGGGGGATCTCCTTCGGCCTTGCGACCGCGGTCCTCAGCGCGCTGGCCTTCAACTTCTTCCACCTGCCGCCGGTCGGTCGCCTAACGCTCGCCGATGACCGAAACTGGGTCGCGCTGGCGTCGTTCGTCGTCGTGGCGGCGGCGAGCGGCCTCGTCGCGGACCTCGCCAGAACCCGCGCGCTGGAGGCCGACGTCCGCCGCCGCGAGGCCGATCTCGCGACCGATCTGGCGCGCACGTTGCTCGGCGGGGCCGATCTCGACGCCGTGCTGGCGATCGCCGCGCAGCGGCTCGCCGCCTCGATCGGCTCGGCGTCGGCGTCGCTCGCGCTCGGTCTCGCCGCGGGCGATGATCGCCACGAGGCGTTCGCGCTGCTCGGCGAGGAGGGCGCCGTCATCGCGACGCTTCTGTTGCCGGCCGCGTTCGCGGCCGCCAACCACGCGCGGATCAGCGAGCGGATCGTCCCGGCGCTGCAGTCGACGCTGGCGGCCGCGCTACAGCGCGCCGAGCTTCAGGCCGAGGTCGTCGAGACGGCCGCGCTGCGGCGAAACGACGAGGTCAAGACGGCGCTGCTTCGCTCGGTGTCCCACGACCTGCGCACGCCGCTGACGGCGATCATCACGGCCGCCGCCGCGATCGAACCGGCTCGCTCGGACGCCGAGGAGCTCGAAGAGGCGCGCTCGGTGGTGCTCGAGGCGGCGACCCGCCTGGCGGGACTGGTCGACAAGCTGCTCGACCTCTCGCGCCTGCAGTCGGGTGCCGGGGGCGGGCAGATCGGCGCCTACTCACTCGAGGAGGTGATCGCCGAGGCCGTCGAACACGCCGGCGACGGGACGCCGGTGCGCGTCCTGATCGAGCCTGAGCTGCCACTGCTGGACGGCGACCCCGACCAGCTCGAGCGCGCCTTTGCGAACCTGATCGAGAACGCCGTCCGCTACTCGGCAGGCAAGCCGGTCTCCGTCCGCGCGCGACGCGTCGGCGATCGCATTCGCATGCGGGTCGTCGACCAGGGTCCCGGCATCCGCGCCGGCGAGCTCGAGCGGATCTTTCTCCCGTTCTACCGCGGCCCCGGCGACGGCCACCAGGGCTCCGGGCTCGGCCTCGCGATCGCCAAGGGCTTCATCGAGGTCAACGGAGGGCAGATCTCGGTCGAGTCGCTGCCCGGCCAGGGCACGAGCTTCGTGATCGAGTTCCCGCTCGAGCGCGCCGCAGCGGCCGCCTGATGGCTGGCGAGCGAATCCTCGTCTGCGACGATGACCCGCAGATCCTGCGGGCGCTTCGACTGATCCTGCGCGGCGCCGGATACGAGGTCGTGACCAGCGCCACCGCCGAGGAGGCGCTCGACCGCGCCGCGGTGAGCGGCCCGCATGCCGCGATCATCGACCTGATGCTTCCGGACCGCCCGGGCATCGAGGTCTGCCGCGAGCTGCGCGGATGGAGCGAGCTGCCGATCATCGTGCTGTCGGCGGTGGCCGATGAGAAGGCCAAGATCGAGGCGCTCGGTGTCGGCGCCGATGACTACGTCACCAAGCCGTTCGCCCCCGGCGAGCTTGTCGCGCGTGTCCAGGCCGTCCTGCGCCGCGCCGGCCGAGCTGCGGGCGAGCCCCGCATCGAGGCCGAAGGCCTCGTCATAGACCTGGCCGCCCACACCGTCACCCTCGATGGCGAGGAAGTTCACCTGACGCCGCTCGAGTTCTCGCTGCTGCGCGCGCTGGCGCTCAACCGCGGGCTGCTGATGACGCACCGAAAGCTGCTCGGCGAGGTCTGGGGCCCCGAGTACGCCGACGCGACGCCGCTGCTTCGTACGCACATCGCGAACCTGCGGCGAAAGCTCCAGGGCGGTGCCGCGCGACCGCGCTTCATCCGCACCGACGCCGGGATCGGCTACCGCTTTGCGGCCTGAAGGAGCGGACGCGCAGGGCGTCGGCTCGGCTCGGTGACGGGGATGTCCTCGCCGGGACGGATCACGATGATCTCGCCTGGCACGTTCTCGAGCAGCCAGCTGACGTCGCCGGGTGAGAGCCCGGCCGCGCCGTCGTCGGCGGCGGTGACCACGACCGTGTCGAAGGTTTCGTGGCCGAGCATCTCCCGCAGCGCGTGGCGATAGCTTCGCCCGCGTTCGATCCGCGAGTCGACCGCCACGCCGGAGCGCACAGCGCGATGCTCGATCGCTTCAAGCAGCGGCAGCGCACCGTCGCATTGGAGCGGCAGCGGCGTGTCGAGCGGCAGGTGCATCGGCACGACCGCGAGAAAGACGGGAACGAGCGTTGAGCCGTCGACGCGAGCGAGGCGGATCGCGGCGTCGAGACCGCGTTGCGACACGACCGCCGAGGTGAACGGGAAGACGACCCGCGCGGGCGACGGGGTGCTCAGGCGCGGCGCGTGCCGGCTGCGCTCGCGCGCGGCAAGCAGCGCCAGCAGCCCGACCAGCGCGACGGCGAGGATCGCAGCCAGAATCGTCATGCGCCGCCGTCCTGCTCGTCAGGACGCTGGGTGCGATCGGCGACGATCCGCAGGTCGACGCCGGGGAGCGCCTTGAGGATCTGGAACACCAGGTGGGGCTTCGTCAGGCGCTGCCAGGCGTTTCGCGTCGGCGGAGTGCCCATCAGGATGTAGGTGGTGCCGCGCTCGCGGGCGACCCGTTCGATGACATCGATCATCACGTCGCCCTCATCGACGAGGACGTGTGCGCCGAGCACCGACGCCAGGCGGCGCACGGCGGCGAGCTCGGGCGAGAGCTCCTCGCGCGCGAGCCGTCCGGGCTTGACGATCCAGAGCAGATCGAGCTCAGCGCCGAGTCGCTGCGCCGAGCGCCACGCGCGGCGCACGACGCGCTGGGACTGCGGCGAGAGGGTGATCAGCGCCAGCAGTCGCTCGCCGACGGCCTGCGGCGCGGCGTGCTGGACGAGGCGGTCCTCCCGAATCGGGCGGTCGCCGTGGACCAGGCGCTTGGCCTCGACCTCCTCGGCGACCTGGCGCAGCGAGACCTCGCGCAGAGCGGCGAGGTTCTCGACCTTGAAGAAGTTGTTGAGCGCGGCCTCGATGCGATCGGCGCGGTAGATCTTGCCCGCACGCAGGCGCTCGATCAGGGCCTGGGGCGTGATGTCGATCAGCACCACCTCGTCGGCCTCGCCGAGGACCGAGTCGGGAATCGTCTCCCGTACGCGCGTCGCCGTCAGCTCGGCGACCTGGTCGTTGAGGCTCTCGAGATGCTGAACGTTGACCGTCGAGTAGACGTCTATCCCCGCTCCGAGGACGTCCTCGACGTCCTGCCAGCGCTTGGCGTGCTCGACGCCCGCGGCATTGGTGTGGGCGAGCTCGTCGATCAGGCACAGCTCCGGGGAGCGCTTGAGGATCGCCGGCAGGTCCATCTCCTCGACCGGCGTGTCGCGGTAGGTCACGCGCCGGCGCGGCACGGCCTCCATGCCGTGCGCGAGCTGCTCGGTCTCGGCGCGGCCGTGAGCCTCGAGATAGCCGATCACGACGTCGCGTCCCGTCTCGGCCTGCGCCTGCCCCTCCTGGAGCATCCGGAAGGTCTTGCCGACGCCGGCGGCCATGCCGAGGAAGACGCGGTGCGATCCTCGACGCGGAGAGGCGATCACGTTGGCCCGCTCGTCAGATCGTCGATTCAACGGCCGGCGTGCTCGGGTGTGGAGTGGCCGGCGAGCGTCGGCGGCCGCGGCGTGGACGGGGACAGTGTCCCTGCCCTCGAGTCGGCCGCGACGTGGCGATCCGTCGCCGCCAGACGCCGTCACACGCCGTGGGGGTCGTGGAATCAAGCATCTAGGCCCCGAGGAGGTTGTGGACGACAAGGTCGATCAGCTTGATGCCGACGAACGGGGCGATGATCCCGCCGAGGCCGTAGATCCAGAGGTTACGCCGCAGCAGTGCGCTCGCGCCGATCGGGCGGTAGCGCACGCCCTTCAGCGACAGCGGGATCAGCAGCGGAATCACGATCGCGTTGAAGATGATCGCCGAGAGGATCGCCGAGTTCGGCGTGCCGAGGCTCATGATGTTGAGGACGTGCAGCGGCCCCCTCGCGTGGGCCGAAGCGGCGTAGGTCGATATGAAGATCGCCGGCAGGATCGCGAAGTACTTGGCGACGTCGTTGGCGATCGAGAAGGTGGTCAGCGCGCCGCGCGTGATCAGCAGCTGCTTGCCGACCTCGACGATCTCGATCAGCTTCGTCGGGTTGGAGTCGAGGTCGACCATGTTGCCCGCCTCGCGCGCCGCCTGGGTACCGGTATTCATCGCCACGCCGACGTCGGCCTGGGCCAGCGCCGGGGCGTCGTTGGTGCCGTCACCGGTCATCGCGATCAGGCGACCATCGGCCTGCTGCTCCTTGATCAGCTCGAGCTTTCGCTCCGGGGTCGCTTCCGCCAGGAAGTCGTCGACGCCTGCCTCTTCGGCGATTTTCGCCGCCGTGAGCTTGTTGTCGCCGGTGACCATGATCGTGCGAATGCCCATCGCGCGCAGCTCGTCGAAACGGTGTTTCATCCCCTCCTTGATCGTGTCTTTGAGGTAGATCACGCCGAGCACCCGCTCATCGCGGGCGACCCCCAGCGGGGTGCCGCCCTCGCGCCCGATCCGATCCAGCGCAGGCTGCAGCTCGGCCGGTGGGCGGCCTCCCTCGGCCTCGACGAAGGCGATGATCGCGTCGCCCGCCCCCTTGCGCAGCTGATGCCCTTCGAGGTCGACCCCGCTCATCCGCGTTTGCGCCGTGAAGGGAACGAACTGCGCCTGCAGTTGACCCATGTCGTGCTCGCGGATCCCGAACTGCTTGGCCAGCACGACGATCGAGCGACCCTCCGGCGTCTCGTCGGCGAGCGAGGCCAGCTGCGCGGCCTCCGCCAGCTCCTCCTCGGAGACGCCGGGCATCGGAATGAACTCGCTGGCCAACCGGTTGCCGATCGTGATCGTCCCCGTCTTGTCGAGCAGCAGCACGTCGACGTCGCCCGAGGCCTCGACCGCGCGACCGGAGAGGGCGAGCACGTTGCGGCGCACGAGCCGATCCATGCCGGCGATCCCGATCGCCGAGAGCAGGGCGCCGATCGTGGTCGGGATCAGCGCCACGAGCAGCGAGATCATGGTCGTCTCGGAGATCGCGGTGTGGGCGAAGAGGCCGAAGGGGCGCAGCGTGGCGACGACGATCATAAAGATCAGCGTCAGCCCGGCGAGCAGGATGTTCAAGGCGATCTCGTTCGGCGTCTTGCGCCGTTCCGCCCCCTCGACCAGGGAGATCATCCGGTCGAGGAACGATTTCCCCGGCTCCTGGGTGATTTCGACCACGATCTGGTCAGAGAGCACCTTGGTGCCGCCGGTGACCGCACTGCGGTCGCCGCCGGCCTCGCGGATCACCGGCGCCGACTCGCCGGTAATCGCCGACTCATCAACCGAGGCGATTCCCTCGATCACCGTCCCATCGCCGGGGATCAGCCCTCCGGCCTCGACCACGACGACGTCGCCCTTGGCCAACTCGGACGCCGCCTTGGTGGCGCCGTCGCGGAGATGGGCCACGGTCTCCTGGCGCATCGTGCGAAGCGTGTCCGCCTGCGCTCTGCCGCGA
>DATBPB010000054.1:0-17299 GCA_036561565.1 Solirubrobacteraceae bacterium
AGAGGGTCGCCGTAGCCGCCGGAGCCGTTGAACTCGACGATCACGCAGTCCCCGGGCGGCAGCGGGATCACGATCGCCTTGGGGTGAAGCCGGCTGAGCGGCCCGGCCTCGCGCTCGATCGTCGCGCGATCGCCCGGCAGCGTTCCGGAGCGCAGCAGGCGGCCGACGCCGTCGCTTGCGAGGCGCAGGAAGTTCCCGCCCATGCCGGGCATGCCGCCGGCGAGTCCGACGACGGGGTTGGCGCTCGGATCGGCCCAGATCATCTGCGCCGCGGCGACCGGGACCTTGTGCGGGGTCCAGCCGCAGACGACGCTGTTGCCGCCGCGCCAACGCCCCGGCGCGCCGCTGTCGGGGTTCTCGGAGCGAAACAGCACGAGCGCGACGCCGGTCTCCTCGCTCTCCTCGACGTTCCCGGCGGTCGATCCGACCATCCACCAGGCTCCGCCGCTGTCGACGCCGTCGCGGACCGAGAAGGCACCGAGGGCTCCTCCGAGCAGCGCCTGGCCCGCACTGGCGGGCGTCGACACGAGGCGCCCCTGCTCGTCGAGCCCGAACGACACGTCGCCGAGTGGCAACGAAAGACCGCCGCCCGCGCAGGCGCGCAGGCGCAGATCATCGGGCGCGCACAGCAGCATCCGGTTGGTCACCGCGGCGGCGAGGTCGAGCGTGATGAAGGTCGACTGGTGCGCCGAGACGGCGGCCGGCCAGCGCGCGACGTTGCGCGTCCCGGCGATCGGCTCGAAGGTGATGTGGTCGGCTACGCCCGCCGCGCAGCCGAGCTGGTCCCAGGCGACCGCGGCGCCGACCGCGCCGACCATCGCCGCGCGCAGGAAACCGTAGGTGGAGTTGCCGGCGCCGCCCTGCGGCGAGGTCCCGGCGTTTGTGCACAGCAGCGCCTCGCCGGTCTTTTTGAGGGTCAGGACCTCCTGATGCGTCGTGCCTTCGCCGGGCATCAGGCCGGTCACGTAGAGCCGCTCGCTCCAGGTGCCGTCGGGGATCCGCGCGAGCCGTTCGCCGACAACGCGCGAGCAGTCGGCGATCGCCCGGCGCATCACGCCCTTGACGACCTCGCCCCCGTAGGCGCGAAGCATCTCGAGCATCTGCTCGCGAACCGCGCGCAGGCCCGCCAGTGCGCTCTTGACGTTCAAGAGGATGCTGTCGGGCTCGCGACTGGCCCGCACGAACGCTTCGGCGACGTCCCAACGGACGGTGCCCTCCTCGACGAGCTTGACCGGCGGCATCGCGATGCTCTCGTCGAAGAAATCGCGGGCGTTGACTGCCCAGCCTCCCGGGTCCACGCCGCCGATGTCGCCGACGTGCAGCGTGTTGAAGACCCAGCAGAAGAGCTTTCCATCCCAGAAGATCGGCGCGTAGAAGGAGGTGTCCGACTGCTGCGCGGCGCCGATGTAGGGATCATTTTGGAGGAACACGTCGCCGTCGCGGATGCCGGGCGCGGGGCTTCGGTTCTCGAGCGTCCACTTGATGATCAGGTCGGCGAGCGCCGAGAAGAACTGGATCGTCGGGCTGACGACGACGACGTCGCCGACCTCGGTGCAGATTGCCGTCGCGTAGTCGCGCGAGTAGACGACCGGCGCCGAGCCCGAGACACGCTGGATGACATCGCCGTGCTCGAGGTTCTTGTGCCACAGGCGCGAGCGGAGCACCTGGTAGGTGATCGGGTCGATGTCGAGCAGAGCGTCGCGATGAAGCTCGATCGACGGGTCGATGTCGAGCGGCAGGACGGGGATGTAGGAGCAGCGGCGGCCGTCCCAGGTTTCCGCGGCCATCGCCGCAGCGGTCGCCTGGGGACGGAGGAGCTCGCCGCTATGCGCACTCGCCGGCGTGCTCTGCGTCGTCACTCCCACGGACTGCCCTCCTCGCTACCAGCTGATGTCTGACATAGGATCCTAGCCGCCGCCGGGGGGTGCTGCCGGGCGTTTCCGGCGTAACCGCGGCCACCCGCCGGGACGCAGCCGCAGGCGCCCATCCCGGCGCGCGCGCCCGCGCAGCGCTGTCGCTGAACAACGACGTGGCGAGGAGCGGCGCACGGTGGCCTACGGTACAACGCGCACACCGTAGCCGGACCCGCCGAGCTCGGCCGCGCCGCGCAGCGCTCAGCCAGGCGGCGCCGACGACGCCGGCGTGCTTGCGCAGGCCCACCTGCCGGGCTAAAGTCAGACACATATGGATCGGGCGGAGCGCGGGGACCGTCGAGGGACCGCCCGCGCTCGCGTAGAGTCAACATCGAGCGGACTCGGCACCGGTCGTGACGATTTCGAGGTCGGGCAATAGGCACCAAACAGCAGGAGGAGGTCGTATGGCGGAGCGCATTCTCACGAGTCACGCTGGAAGCCTGCCACGCCCCGACGACCTGATCGAGCTCAACCGCCGCCGACTCGACGGCGAGACGCTCGACGAGGACGACTACGCGAAGCACCTGCACGACGCGACGGTTGACGTCGTGGCCCGCCAGCGCCAAGTCGGCATCGACCTGCCAAACGACGGCGAGTACGGCCACGCGATGGGCTCAAAGGTCGACTACGGCGCGTGGTGGAGCTACATCTTCAGCCGGCTCGGAGGGCTCGGCCTGTGGACGGGCATGGCGGATCTCCCGACGCGGCCGCCGACGAGCACGATCGCGCTTGGGACGTTCATGCAGCGACGCGACTGGAATCGATTCGCCGACGTCTACGGCGACCCCGACAGCGGCGCCGCCGCGACGGGCAAGTCGACCGCCGGTGACGAGCCCGCGATCGGGATGATGCTGCCGGTCTGCGACGGTCCGCTCGCGTATACCGGCCACGACCAGGTTGCGCGCGACATCGCGAACCTCAAGGCGGGCATGGAGGCCTCCGGCGTCGAGCAGGCGTTCATGTGCTCGCTCGGCCCTGGCAGCGCTTCGCGAATGGGAAACACGCACTACGACACCGAGGAGGAGTTCGTGTGGGCGTGCGCGGAGGTGATGCGCGAGGAGTACCTGGCGATCACAGGGGCGGGCATCATCGTCCAGATCGACGAGCCGTCCTTCGCAGAGAACTGGGATCAGTTCCCAACCGAGCCGTCGCTCGCGGACTACCAGGCGTTCACGACACTGCGCGTGGAGGCACTGAACCACGCGCTGCGAGGCATCCCGCGCGAGCTGACGCGCTTTCACTGCTGCTGGGGGAGCTGGCATGGCCCGCACTCGACCGACATCCCGATGGCCGACCTGATCGACATGCTCCTCAAGATCGACGTGGGGTCGTACTCCTTCGAGGCCGCCAACGCGCGCCACGAGCACGAGTGGCGCGTGTGGCGGGACCGCAAGATCCCCGATGACGTCGTGCTGGTTCCCGGCGTCGTCGGGCACGCGACCAACGTCCTCGAGCACCCCGAGCTGGTCGCCGACCGCATCGAGCGGTTTGCGGGAATCGTCGGGGCGGAGCGCGTCATCGCGGCCACCGACTGCGGCCTCGGCGGCCGCGTCCACCCCCACATCGCTTGGGCGAAGCTCGAAGCGCTCGCGATCGGGGCGGCGGTAGCCTCGCACCGCGTTGCCACGCGGAGATGACACGATGACCGACGCTGAGAGGCTCGTCGTGCCCCGCGCGCGCTCTGCGACGCCTGCCGCCAGCGCAGCGGCCGAACGCGGTGCGCGGTGAGTGGCGATCAACTCAGGCCGCCTCCGGAGCCGGGACTGACGCCCGAGGAGCTGATCGAGCGGGCCGTTGCGCTTCGGGGAGACCTCGTCGCTGACCAGGCCGAGACCGAGAAGCGCACCTACTACTCGCCGGAGATGCACGAGCGGTTCCTCGAGGCAGGCTTCTACCACCTCTACGTGCCACGGCGCTACGGCGGCTACGAGTTCGACGTGCCGACCTACGTTCGCGTCGTGCAGGAGATCGCGCGCGGGTGCGTCTCGACGGGTTGGTGCCTTGGGCTGACGATGAACCACGCGCTGATGGTCGGCTCGTGGTGGCCCAAGGAGGCTCAGGATGCGATCTTCGCCGGCGGTGACTTCCGCGCGAGCTCGGTCGCGGCGCCGGTCGGACCGGCGACCCGCGAGGAGGACGGCTGGCTGATCGAGGGTCAGGTGGCGTTCGCATCCGGCACGCCGTACTCGACGTTCTACATGGGCCAGGCGCTGCTGCCCGTCGACGAGGGGGCCCCGCCGCCACTGCTGCTCTTCGTCGCCCCGCGCAGCGAATGGGAGATGCTCGACGACTGGGGCGACATGCTCGGCCTCAAGGGCTCGGGATCGCACAGCATCCGCTTTGAGCACACGCGGATCCCGGCCCCGTGGGCGTTCGAGGCGGGCATGATCGACATCCCCGTCAGCGGCGGGACCCACGGCTCGCGGCTGCACGGCAACCCGATGTACGCGGGCCGCGCGCTGTGCGTGTTCACGATGTCGCTGGCCGCCGTGATGGTCGGCGGGGTCTACAACGCGCTGGACGAGTACGAGCGGCTGATGCGGACCAGGACGACGCCGCTCCCCCCGTTCGGGCCGCGCGTCGAGGACCCCGAGAATCAGCGCTGGTACGGGCGGGCGCTGACCCACATCGCGACCGCCGAGGCGGCCCTGCGCGACACGGCCGAGCGCCACATGTGGTTCTGTCGGCGCAACATCGAGCAGGGCATCGACTACACCTACGGCGACGACATGCTGCTGGGGGGTATCGCCCGCGAGATCATGCTCACCGCCTGGGACATCATGAGCGACGACCTGTGGAAGACGGTCGGCGCGTCGGTGGCGCGCGACGACCAGCGCATGACGCGCGTGTTTCGCGATCTCGCGGTCGGCGTCGCGCACCGCAACCCGCAGTTCCGCGACCTGATGTACGGCGAGATCGCGCGCGAGGCGCTCGGCCAGCCGCGCGTGCCGTTCGGGGGCTGAACCCTCCGACGGCTCGCTCGGCTCGGCCAGAGGTCCCCTCCGGCAGCGTCCGCGATCCGCGCGTCCGCAGATGTCTGACAAAATTCCTGGCCCCGACCGGAAGGCCGCGATGACCGCGCACGACCCCGCGCCGAAGATCTGGCGCGGCCGTTTCTTCGAGGACCTCGTCGCCGGCGATGTCCACCGCAGCCGCCTCGGACGGACCGTCACCGAGGCCGACAACACCTGGTTCACGCTGCTGACGTGCAACACCAACCAGGTCCATTTCAACAGCGAGTTCGCGGCGCGCACGCGCTTCGGCCGCCCGCTCGTCAACTCCTGTCTGACGCTCTCGATCGTCGTCGGGCTGAGCGTCGCCGACACCAGCGAGAACGCGTCCGCGAACCTCAGCTGGGAGTCGATCAGCCTGCCGCATCCGGTCTTTGCGGGCGACACCCTGTGGGCCGAGAGCGAGGTGCTCGAGTGCCGTGAGTCGCGGACGCGTCCCAACGTCGGGATCGTCTCCGTTCGCACGCGCGGGATCAACCAGCGTGAGGAGGTCGTGGTCGAGTTCCGCCGCACGTTCATGATCTACAAGCGCGACGCCCCTGAGGTCGCCGACGCCTTTCCGCAGCCGCACGCCGACTGGGGCGTCTGAGCGCCCGCTCAGCTCGTCAGCTCCATGCTGCGCAGCAGGTCCGAGTAGACCTTCGTGCCGCCGTGGGCCGCCTCGCCGCCGTCGACGCTTATCTCGGCGCCGCTGATGTAGCTCGACTCGTCGGAGATCAAGTAGACGACGAGCGGCGCGACGTCGGCCGGCGTGCCGCCGCGACCCAGTGGGATCTCCTTCATCGAGGCCTCCTTGAATGCGGGCGGCGCGGTGCGGACCATCGGCGTGTCGATGTAGCCGGGCAGCAGGCAGTTGGAGCGGATCCCGCGCGGGCCGAACTCCAGGCTCGCGACCCGCGAGAGGCCGCGCAGCCCCCATTTCGCAGTCGTATACGCGGAGGTGAAGTGGCCCGTCAGCGCGGCGCGAGAGCTGATGTTGACGATCGAGCCGCCCTGCGTCATCAGCGGCACGATCGCCTGGATCCCGAGCATCGCGCTGGTCAGGTTGGTGCGCAGGACACGCTCCCAATCCTCCAGGCGGACCTCGTCGAGCCGGGCACGCCAGGTGATCCCGGCGTTGTTGACCAGGCCGTGAACGACTCCGTGCTCACGCGCCAGCCAGCCGGCCGTCTGCGCCCAGTCGCCGGGGCTGGTGACGTCGAGCTTGCGGAAGACGACGCCCTCGCCGGGCGTCTCGAGCGGCTCCTGGAGGTCGGTCGCCAAGACCGTGGCGCCCTCGGCCGCCAGCGCCGCCGCCTCGGCGGCGCCCTGACCGCTCGCGGCGCCGGTGACGATCACGACCTTTCCCTCGACCCTGCCCATCTGCGCTCCTCTCGCCTGGATTCAACAACCCTGTCCGATGACACCCGCGGCGCCGAGCTCGGCGATCCTCGCCGCGTCGTATCCGCACAGCTCCCACAGCACAGCCTCGGTGTCCTCTCCGAGCAGCGGGGCCCGCGACGGCTCCGGCAGCTCGCCGCTCAGCCGCAGCGGGCTGGCCGCCTGGCGGACGCTACCGAGCGTCGGGTGCTCGTAGGAGATGACCCCCTTGCGAGCCACGGTCTGCTGGTCCTCGAGCGCCTCGGCGACGTCGTTGACGCGCCCCGCCGGGACGCCCGCGGCGACGAGACGCTGCACCCACGCATCGGTGCTCTGCGTCGCGAACACGGCGTCGAGCTCGGCGAGCAGCGTGGCGCGATTGGCGTCGCGCGCCGCGAAATCCGCGTAGCGAGGGTCGGCGAGGAGGTCGGGGCGCTCGATCGCCGCGCACAGCCGCTCCCAGAAATGGGGCTTGGCGGCGGCGACCGTGATGTGGCCGTCGCTCGTCGCGAAGGCCTGGAAGGGAACGATCGAGGGGTGGGCGCTGTTGGCGCGGCGCGGCGCGACGTAGCCATGCGTGGCGGCCCAGGTGCCGACGTACATCAGCTCGCTCAGCGCCGTCTCGAACAGCGAGACGTCCGCGTCGCAGCCGACGCCGTCGCGCTCGGCGCGGTGGATGCCGGCGAGCAGCGCGATCGCCGCGACATAGCCGCCCGAGAGGTCGACGAGCGAGAGTCCGCTCTTGGTCGGCGGCGCGGCGGGGTCGCCGGTCAGGCTCATCCAGCCGGCCATCGCCTGGATGATGTAGTCGTAGCCCGCGTCGCGCGCGCGCGGGCCGCTCATCCCGAAGCCGCTCAGCGAGACGCAGACGATCGCCGCGTTCACCTCGCGAAGGTCGTCGTATGTGAGTCCGAGCTTCGCCGGTCCGTCGCCGCGAAGATTGCTGAAGACGGCGTGCGAGACACGCACGAGGTCGTGGAAGACCGCCCGGCCGCGTGCGCTTCGAAGGTCGAGGGCGACGCTCCGCTTGCCGCGGTTGAAGCTCTCGAAGAACAGCGAGTCGCTGCCCTGCTGGTAGGGCGGGACGTAACGTCCGACATCACCGCGGCTGCCGGGGTCCTCGATCTTGATGACCTCCGCGCCGAGGTCAGCGAGCTGGAGCGTCGCCCACGGGCCGGCCCCGAATTGCTCGACGGCGAGGACTCTCAGCCCGGCCAGCGGCGTGCTCATGGGGCCACGCTAGCAGCCGATATCCGAGTCGGCCCTGGCGCAGTTCGTCACCCGCCGCGCCGACGCGGGCTAAAGTAAGACAGATGCCGACGCACGAGCAGATCGTCGACGCCCTCGGCCACGCGATCACCAATCGCGACTTCGCGCGCCTGGCCGAGCTGCTCGACGACGACGTCGTCTACGAGATCGCCGGAATCGAGATGGAGGGGGCCGGCGTCTTCGACAAGCGGACCCTGCTGGAGACGATGCCGCAGGTCCTGACCCTGTTCGAGGAAGGTAGCCCGCGGCTGACGATCACCCACACGTTCCGCGACGGCGACTGGATCATCACCGAGGCGACGGGAGCGGGCCGCTTCGCCAACGGGACGATCTACGACAACCGCTACGTGATCCTCTACGAGATCGTCGACGGCCGCGTGCGGACGGTCCGCGAGTACATGGACACCCAGCACGCGGCGCGCCTGTTCGCGGCTGCGGCCGGCTCGCCGCAGCGCTGAAGGTGGCCAGACACGCACCCTCGGGGCCGGTCACGCGATCGCGGCGCGGCTCGCTGTGGGTCGGCACGCAGACGCGGCGCACGGACGCCGGCGCCGTCCCGTGCGGCCCGATGTACGTCGAATGGGAAGCGCCCGCGAAGCGCCCGCATGGCGTGCCCTGGGTGCTGGTCCACGGCGGCGGCGGGCAGGGCACCGACTACCTGACGACGCCCGACGGGCGGCTCGGCTGGGCGCGGCTGCTGGTCGAGCACGGCCGGACCGTCTATGTCGTTGACCGCCCCGGCCACGGACGCTCGCCCTATGACCCGGACGTGCTGGGGCCGCCGGCGAAGGTCATGTCGGCGGAGGCGCTTCGGCCGATCTTCCAGCCGCCCGCGAACGGGCCCGGCAGCAATCCGGTCTCGCACCTGCACACGCGCTGGCCGGGCGGCCGCGAGCCCGGCGACGCGGTCTTCGATCGCTGGCTCGCCGCGACCGGCCCGATGCTCGCCGACCAGGCCTCGATGCACGCGCTCGAGCGGGAGCGGATCGGCGAGCTGCTCGAGCTCGTCGGCCCGGCGGTGGTGGTCACGCACTCGGCGGGCGGCCCGGGCGCGTTCCTCGCGGCCGACGCCAAGCCCGACTGCGTCGCGGCGCTGATCGCGATCGAGACGCTCGGGCCCCCGTTCGCCAAGAATCCGGCCCGCGGCAGCGATCTGGCGTGGGGTCTTGCCGCCGCCGGGCCGTTCACATTCTCGCCGCCCGCGAGCACGCCCGAGGAGCTCGCCCTCCTAACCGAGGAGCGCGACGGCTACGGGCCCGTGCCGCTCACGCTGCAGGCGGATCCGGCGCGCCGGCTCGAGAGCCTCAGCCGCTTCCCGATCGCCGTGATGACCGCCGAGTCATCGCCGTTCACGATGTTCGACCGCCACCTCGTCGCGTTCCTCGAGCAGGCGGGCTGCGACGTCGAGCTCGTGCGCTTCGCCGACCGCGGCGTCCACGGCAACGGTCACGGAATGATGCTCGAGAGCAACAACGAGGAGGCGCTCGCCGTTCTCGAGCAATGGGTGCAGGAGCGGCTCGGCTGATGACCGCCTCGTCCCGGCTGGCCGAGTTCGCGACCGGGCTGCGGCTCGAGGATGTCCCCGCGGATACGCGCGAGGCTGCGAAGCTCCACGCGCTCGACGCGCTCGGCTGCGGACTCGCCGCGCATGCGCTCGGGGAGGGCGCGTTCGTCCACGCCGCCGCGGCCGAGGCCGCGACCGCCGGCCCGGCGACGGCGATCGGCGTTCCCGGCGGGCTCCCGGCGGGCCAGGCGGCCCTGCTCAACGGCACCCTGTGCCACCTCCTCGACTTCGACGACACGCACCCCGACTCGGTCGTCCACGTGAGCCCGGCGGTCCTCGAGCGCCTGCGGTCGCTCAACGCGTTGGGCGTCTCGCCGGCGCGCGGACGCCCGCCGATGCACTTGTCTGACGTTTGCACCGCGCGGCGTCCGAACGGATCGCCGCCCGCTCGCGCGTGGCGGAACGGACGGCCACGCGCTCGCGCGAGCGCACGGGGACAGGAAGGCCGCCGGCCGCGTGGTGGACGGGCGATGCCGGCATCGTGCCGACCCGCCGGCGGGCGCCCGGGCGCGCTTGCCGCGGAGCGCACAGTTCGCGGCGGGACTTGCGTATGCGTGCACTCCTGCTGCACGCCCACGGCAGGCCCGACCTACTATCGCGCGAAGACCGGCTGAGGGTCCGGTAGGTTTCGCACGCGCGCGGCGCGATCCCGCGAGGGAGATGAGCGGGGAGGTGGAGCCGAAGGAACAGCGCACAGCAGACGAGGCGGCAGCTTGCGGGCTGTGGCCGGCAACACGTCCCGACGGGCCGTCCCGGCACCGCCCGGCAGCAGTTGACTGACGCATCCGATGCACCGCCGGACTACTCTCGAAACCAGTGGCTGCGGAGAGAAACCCGCGACATGCGGCGATCGTCGGCCCCGGCCTGCTGCGCAGCAGGCCCTCTGCGGCAGGTACCCGATCTGAACACGAGGAGGGGAGACACATGAGGAAGAGACTTCAACGCTGGTCCGTCGCCGTCGCCGTGCTGGCGGCAGGGACGACTGTCATCGTCAGCACCGCTTCCAGCACGCCCGCGGCGGCCAACTCGGGGGCGCCCGTGGCCACCGCTGCGGCCGGCAACGGCGGCCTCGGCAAGGGCGCGGTCACCAACTACGTGGCGTACGTCGGCGGTAAGGCCGGCCCGGCAAAGCAGAGCCTGTCGCCGATCCAGGTCGGCTTCGTCAACCAGCAGGGCGGCCCGGTCGTCATCGGCGCGAACGCCACCAACGGCGCCGAACTGGCGGTCGCCTACGCCAACGCAGCGCTCGGCGGCATCGCCGGCCACCCGATCAAGCTCGATACCTGCTTCATCGCCTCGGCAGAGGCCGAGGGCACGACCTGCGGCGAGAAGTTCCTGTCGATCAAGGGCCTGTCGGTGATCGACGAGGGCGCGGTCGCGACCGGAATCCAGTCGCTGTACCGGACGCTCGGCGGCACGCGGCCGGTGATCGCCGGTGTCGCGATCACCCCGGTCGACGCAGTGCAGAAGCACGACGTGATCCTGTTCGGCGACGGCCTCCACGTGCTCCCGCCGTACGCGACCTACGCCAAGAATGTCCTGCACGCCAAGACCGTGGCCGACATCTATGAGAATGAGCCCGGCATCGTCCCAAGCGCCCAGGCCCAGATCTCGGCGCTGAAGGCTGACGGCATCACCGTCACGGAAGCTGCCTACCCGCCCACCGAGGCGGACGTGATCACGCCGCTCACCACCGCCAAGGCGGCCAGCGCGGACATGGTCATCGTCAACACCGACGCGAATGGCTGCGTCAACATGGCCAAGGCCCTGACGCAGGTCGGCGTGACCGACGCCAAGAAGATCGTGGCCAACCCGCTGTGCCTGAACGCTCAGGTGATCTCGGCGCTCGGCGACTTCCCGAAGTGGACCTACGGGATCGCGAGCTCGCTTGACGGCGACACCAGTGACAAGGGAGTCCCGCCGTACGTGGCGATCGCCAAGAAGTACGGCGACGGAGCAAACGCCCCCGACCCGTGGAACATCGTCAATTTCGGCGTGATGATCTCGACGATCCGCTTCCTCAACACGGTCGCGAGCAAGTACGGCGTCTCGGGTATCAGCCCGTCACGTGTGCTGGCCGCGGCGAAGGCGTTCAAGGGCCCGCAGGCGCTCGGCGCACCGTCGCTCTCGTGCGGCAAGTTCAGTTCCGCACCGGCTGTCTGCAACGATCGCGCCCAGTTCTTCAGCTACGCGGGCAAGGGCGCGTTCACGAAGTCGGCCGGCTGGCTCGAGGGACCCAAGGGCACGTGATCGGGCACAGCCCGACTCACGGGTTCGGGATCCGTTGAGCATCCTGCTCGTAGCCGCGAAAGCCGGAGGCCGCCAGGTCGGCCTCCGGCTCAGCGGTTTCGCGGCGACCTGATAATCAGGGCGCCAGGTGGATCAGGTAATTCTGTTCATCCTGCTCGGGCTCGGCTCGGGCGCGCTGATCGCCGGGATCGCGGTCGGCGTCGTCGTCGTATACCGCGGGTCCGGGATCATCAACCTCGCGCTCGGCGGCTACGCGATGCTCGCGGGCTACGCGTTCTGGGGGTTCAACACCGGCCAGCTCGGATTCACGCTCGGCAAGGTGGCGTCGCTGATCGCCTCGCTGGTGTTCCTGGAGCTTGTCGTTGTCGCCATCGAGCTCGGTCTGTTCAGGCCGCTGCGAAACAGCCCGCCGCTCGGCAAGATGGTCGCCTCGCTGGGGGTGCTGCTGACGCTCCAGGCGGCGATGCTGCTCGCCTTCACGACGCTGCCTCACCTCGAGCCGCAGGTGCTGCCGCAATCGACGATCCAGATTCTCGGCGGCGCCGTGCCGATCGACCGCTTCATCGTCACCGGCATCGTGATCGTCGCGGCCGGGGTCATCGCCGCGGCCTACAAGTGGTCGCGCTTCGGGGTCGCCACGCGGGCGACCTCGGAGAACGAGGTCTCGGGCATGCTGCGCGGGCTCTCGCCCACGAAGCTGGCGCTCACAAACTCGCTGATCGCAGCGCTGATCGCGGGGATCGTCGGCATCATCGCCGCCGCGATCACGGAGCTGGACACGAACACCCTGCCGCTGCAGATCGTGCCGGCGCTCGCCGCGGCGCTGCTGGCGGGGCTCACCTCGATCACGGTGGCGTGCGCCGCGGGCTTCGGCATCGGCGTGCTGTTCTCGCTGATCACCTGGATGTCCTCGATGTCGTGGTTCCCGACCACGGCGGGCTCTCCGATCCCGGGCGTTCCGGACCTTCTGACGCTGCTGATCATCATCGCCGCGATGTACCTGCGCGGCGCGCGCCTCCCGGGTCGCGGGCAGCTCGTCGAGCGAGGCCTCCCGGAGGTGCCGAAGCCTAAGCGGCTCGCGAGCATCGCGCTGCCGCTGGCGCTGGCCTGCGCGGTGGCGCTGATCGTGCTGCCGTTCGATTTCCGCCAGGCGCTCGTCAACAGCGAGATCGGCGTCGTGATGGCGCTCTCGCTGGTCGTGATCACGGGCTTCGTGGGTCAGATCTCGGTCGTGCAGCTCAGCCTCGCGGGCGTCACCGGCCTCGCGATGTCGCGTCTGGCGATCGATCACGGCGTGCCCTTCCCCTGGGCGCCGCTGCTGGGGATCGCCGCGGCCGTCGTGCTCGGGCTCGTGACAGCGATCTCGGCGCTACGGGTACGCGGCGTCAGTCTCGTGATCGTGACGCTCGCCGGCGCCGTCGCCATCTCCAACTTCTTCTTCAACAACACCGCGATCGGCGCGGGATCGAGTGGCTCGCCCGTTCCCAACCTGAGTTTCCTCGGCCTCAACCTCAGCCCGAACTCCTCCTTCCGCGGCCTGGACGGGAACATCCCGAGCCCCGTCTTCGGCTGGGTGGCACTCGGCATCACGCTGCTGATGTGCCTGATGGTCGGCTACGTGCGCCGCGGCGGGATCGGCATGCGAATGCTGGCTGTGCGCTCCAACGAGCGCGCCTCGGCGGCCGCCGCTGTCAGCCCGCGCAACGTCAAGCTGATCGCGTTCGGCATCAGCTCCTTCATCGCCGGCGTCGCGGGCGCGCTGTACGCCTACAGCGCCGGCTCCGTCAGCCCCAACAGCTTCGACGCGGTGACCTCGCTGAGCCTGATCGCGTTCGCCTACGCCGGCGGCATCGCGCTCATCTCGGGCGCCGTGTTCGCCGGGTTGATCTCGGCGCAGGCGCTTCTGCCCTACGCGCTCGAGAAGTGGTTTGGCGTGAACGGCAACTACGCCCTGCTGTTCGGCGGCGTGGTCCTGATCCTGACGCTGCTCCAGAACCCCGAGGGGGTGATGGGGACGCTCTACAAGCGCACCCACAAGAAGGCGCCGGTCGTCGCGCCCAAGGAGCTGGCCGCGCCGCCGGCGCCGCGCACCGCGCGGCAGCCGCGGCCCGCGCGCGCGGGCGGTCAAGCGGTGCTCGCCACGGCCGGCCTGTCTGTCGACTTCGGCGGCGTCCACGCGCTGCGCGACGTGAGCTTCGAGGTCGGCGAGGGCGAGCTTGTCGGCCTGATCGGTCCCAACGGCGCCGGCAAGACGACGTTTGTGGACGCCGTGACCGGATTCGTGCGCTGCAGCGGCGGCGTCCTGCTCGACGGCCACGACATCTCCTCGCTGGCCGCGCACCAGCGGGCGCGGCTCGGGCTGGCGCGCACCTGGCAGAGCGGCGAGCTTTTCGACGACCTGCTCGTCGAGGAGAACCTGATGGTGGCCCAGGAGCGCTCCGCGGCCTGGCGGATCGCGTTCCGCACGCGCGCCGATCAGCAGGCGATCGACGAGACGCTCGCGCTGTTCGATCTCGGTTGGGCCGCGAAGGCCAACCCGGCGGATCTCTCCCAGGGCTATCGCAAGCTGGTCGGCGTCGCTCGGGCGCTCGCGGCCCGGCCGCGCCTGCTGATGCTCGACGAGCCGGCGGCGGGTCTCGACACGCGCGAGAGCGAGGTCCTCGGCGCGCGCCTGCGCGCGGTCGCCGACGCGGGCCAGTCGACGCTCCTGATCGACCACGACATGAGCCTGGTACTCAGCATCTGCGATCGCGTCCTGGTGCTCGAGTTCGGCGAGCTGATCGCCGAGGGCGCGCCCGAGGCGGTGCAGCGCGATCCGCGCGTGATCGCCGCCTACCTCGGCGGCGCGGAGGTCGAGCTCGGGGTGCGCGATCCGACGGTCGGGGGCCTCGAGCCCGAGGGCGCGATCGGATGAGCGGCGCGCCCGCCCCCGCGGAGCGGCCCGGCGCCGCCGCGGCGCCGACGAGCGCCGCACCGATGCTCGAGATCTCGCAGCTGAGCGCCGGCTACGACAGCGTGCCGGTGGTGCGCAACCTGTCGATGACGGCATCCACGGGCGAGGTGGTGGCGCTGCTCGGCGCCAACGGGGCCGGCAAGACGACGACCCTGCGCGCGATCTCGGGCCTGGTGAAGGTCGTGTCCGGGAGCATCCGGCTGGACGGCGGGGATCTCGCCGGTGTGTCGCCGAGCGCCCGCGCAAAGGCCGGGATCGCGCACGTTCCCGAGGGACGCGGGATCTTCTTCGGGCTCACGGTCGGCGAGCACTTCGGGATCGGCGTGCGCCCGAGCGCCGCCGACATCGAGGAGGTGCTCGAGTTCTTCCCGGCGCTGCGGGACCTCCAGGGCCGCCGCGCCGGGCTGCTGTCAGGCGGCGAGCAGCAGATGCTCGGGATCGCGTGCGCGCTGATCCACAAGCCCAAGGTGCTGCTGCTCGACGAACTGAGCCTCGGTCTGGCCCCGGTGATCGTCGAGCGCCTGCTGCCCGTGGTCCGGCAGTTCGCGGACGCGCGGGCGACCGCTGTGGTGCTGGTCGAGCAGCACGTCCACCTCGGGCTCGAGATCGCCGACCGCGCCTACGTGCTCGCGCACGGGGACCTCACCACGTCCGGGTCCGTCGAGGAGCTGCGCTCCGACACCGACCGCCTCGTGGCCAGCTACCTTGGCGAGACCCGGACCTGACGGCGGATCTGCGGCTGGAGCGCCGCCGAGGAGCTCTATGGAGCTCGGCGAGATCATGCGCACGCAGCACGCGTGCCGCCACTTCCGCCCCGACCCGGTTTCGGATGCGGTGATCTACAGCGCGATCGAGATGGCTCGCTTCGCGCCCAACGGCGGCAACCGCAACGCGGTCCGCTTTGTCGTCGTCAGGGACGCCGCCAGGCGCCGCGAGCTCGGTGCGCTCTACCTGCCGTTGTGGCGCGAGGTGACCGCCGCCGTACGCTCCGGCGCGGCGTCGATCACGACCGGTTCGGGCCACGTGCGCAGCGTCGCGCTCGGATTCAGCAACCCGCGCAAGGCGATGGCCGACGGCGACCACTTCGCCGAGCACTTCGGCGAGCACCCGCTGATCATCGTCGTCTGCGTCGACATCGCGGAGACCCATCCGACCGACACCGAGCTCGACCGCCTGAGCATCGTCGGCGGCGCCTCCGTCTACCCGATGGCGCAGAACCTCTGCCTGGCGCTGCGGGCGCAGGGGGTGGCGAGCTCGTTCACGACGCTGCTCGTCGCCGCCGAGCCCGAGGTCAAGCGGCTGCTCGAGATCCCGCAGGAGTTCTCGACGGCCTGCCACATCGCCGCCGGCTATCCGCTCAAGCCGTTTCCCACCAGGCTCCGCCGCTCCGCCGTCGAGGCGATCGCCTTCGTCGACCGCTTCGGCGATCCGCTCACCGCCTGAGCGCAGCGGTGCGCTAGCGTTGCGCGCATGGAGGAGCTGGCCGGACGCGTCGCGGTGGTCACGGGCGCGGCGAGCGGGATCGGCCTCGGCCTGGCCCGCCGCTTCGCGCAGGAGGGGATGCGGGTCGTCCTGGCCGACATCGAGCGAGCGCCGCTCGAGGTTGCCGTCGAGCAGCTGCGCTCGAGCGGGGCCGAGGCGATCGGCGTGGCGACCGACGTGTCCGACGGCGCCCAGGTCGAGGCTCTCGCCGAGGCGACGATCGCCAGGTTCGGCGCCGTCCACGTCGTCTGCAACAACGCCGGCGTCGAGAGTGGCGCGCGCTTCGCCGACATCCCGGTCGCGACCTGGGAGTGGGTGCTGGGCGTCAACCTGTGGGGGGTGCTGCACGGCTGCCGCGTCTTCCTGCCGCTGATCCGCGAGCAGGGGGAGGGGCACATCGTCAACACGGCCTCGCTCGCCGCGCTGGCCACCGGCCTCGCGACATTCGCGCCCTACACGACCTCGAAGTTCGCGGTCCTCGCCGCCAGCGAGTGCCTCGAGCTCGAGCTGCTCGCGGCGGGCGAGCAGGTCGGCGTCTCCGTCCTGTGCCCCGGGGTGATCGCGACGAACATGTGCGAGGCCGAGCGAAACCGCCCCGCCGGCGTTCCCTCAACGGCCGAGGACCCGCTGCGCCAGTCGATCCTGGGCCGCCTGCGTGAGCTGGTCGTCGAGGTCGGCATGGATCCGGCCGAGGTCGCCGAGATGGTCGTCGGCGCGATTCGTGCGCGGCGCTTCTTCGTGCTGACGCATCCCGATGAGGCTTTCAAGGCGCTCGAGCGGCGCATCGAGTGGATGCGCACCGGGGTCGCTCCCGGCGAGCGCTCGCCGGGACGGGCCGAAAGCGCCGCGCGAAGCGCCTGATCGGCGGCGCGTCCGCGCCCTTGAGCGCCCCGTTCGTGTCGCGCTAGACTGAACACGCAAATGTAATGCTTATGCCCTTTCGCGGGGCATGGAGGAGAGCAGAGACAGATGCCGCTGAGCCTGATCGGCGTCACGCGACGACTCGTTCTCGTCGACGCGGGTGCTCAGACGCCCGGCCACCTCGTCGTCCTGGCCCGCCTTCCGATCCCCTACGCGATGGTCGCCGTGGTCCCCGCCCGGCTCGCCGCGCCGACCGGCGATCCGCCGCTGGGGCGGGGGCGACGCCTGCCGCGGCTGCGCACGGCGCACGCGCGCGCGGCGACGGCATAGGCTCAGCGCCGCCCACCGCAACCGGGAGGTGAAGAGAGAGATGGAGACCGTCAACGCCGTGGAAGCGATCCGCGAGCTTGCCACCTCACTCGGGGAGGACGCCGTGGTGACCGACCCCGAGGAGCTCGCGCTCTACCGAGACCCCTACGACTACCGGGGCTCCGATCGCTACAGCGCCTCGGCGGTGGTCAACCCGCGCTCCGTCGAGGACGTGCAGGCGATCGTGCGCATCGCCAGCCGCCACCGCGTGCCGCTGTGGACGATCGGCCAGGGCCGCAACAACGCCTACGGCGGCGCGGCGCCGATC
>DATBPB010000055.1:0-11007 GCA_036561565.1 Solirubrobacteraceae bacterium
CAGGTCGACCGGCGCGGCCAGGATCGCCTTCATCAGCGCGGCCGGGGTGACCGAGGTGGCTTCCCGGCCCAGGCCGATGGCGGACGCCGCCTGGGCGCTGAGCTTGACGGCCTTGGCGCTGCGCGCCCAGATGCCGCCGCCGTCGCTGATCAGCCTGCGGTCGTAGTCGTCCCACCCGGAGCCCGCCAGCTCGAACAGGCGCCGGCGCTCGGTGAAGCTCCGTTCGGGAACCGGCTCGGGGTCGAGGAACACGTGGCGGTGGTTGAACGCCGCGACGAGTTTGATGTGCGGCGACAGCAGCATCCCGTTGCCGAACACGTCGCCGGACATGTCGCCGATGCCGAGCACCGTGAAGTCCTCCGCCGTCACATCGGTCCCGAGCTCGCGGAAGTGACGGCGGACGGACTCCCACGCCCCGCGCGCGGTGATCCCCATCTGCTTGTGGTCGTAGCCGTGCGACCCGCCGGAGGCGAACGCGTCGCCGAGCCAGAAGCCGTAGGCGGCCGAGACCTCGTTGGCGACGTCGGAGAACGTCGCGGTCCCCTTGTCGGCCGCGACGACGAGATACGGGTCGTCGCCGTCATAGCGGACGACGTCGCGCGGCGCGACGAGCTCGGAGTCCGCGATGTTGTCGGTGATGTCGAGCAGGCTCGAGAGGAAAAGGCGATAACAGGCGACGACCTCGTCGCGCAGCGCCTCGCCGGGAGGAGGCTGCTTGACGACGAAGCCCCCCTTCGCGCCGAACGGGACGATCAGCGCGTTCTTGACCATCTGGGCCTTCATCAGGCCGAGGATCTCGGTGCGGAAGTCCTCGCGGCGATCGGACCAGCGGATGCCCCCCCGTGCGACGAGTCCGCCCCGCAGATGCACGGCCTCGACGCGCGGCGAGTACACGAACACCTCGAAGCGCGGACGCGGCTCGGGCAACAGCGCGAGCTGGCGGGGGTCGAGCTTGAAGCACAGCGAGGGCTTGGGTCCGCCGCCGACGCTCTGGTAGTAGTCGGTCCGCGTCATCGCCTGCACCACCGCCAGGTAGTCGCGCAGGATCCGGTCGTGGTCGAGGCTCTCGACCGCGTCGATCGCCCAGCCGGTCGACTCGCCGAGTGCGGCGGCGTCCTCGCCGTCGGTGCCGGCGGGATCGAAGCGAGCGTGGAAGAGCGCGATCAGCAGCTGGCAGATCTCCGCGTTTGCCACGAGCGCCTGCTGCAGGTAGCCCTCGCTGAACGCCGTCCCCGCCTGGCGCAGGTACTTGGTGATCGCTCGCAGCACCGTGACCTCGCGGCCGCGCAGCTCGGCGTCGAGAACAAGGCGGTTGAGGCTGTCGCTCTCGTAGGCCCCGCTCCAGACGCCGGAGAAGGCCTCCTGAAAGCGAGCCCGGACCGGCGCTCGCTCAAACAGCGAGGCGCGCTCGGTGAGCAGGCCGAGGTCATAGATCCACAGCGGGCGAGAGTCGCGTATCGCCACCTCGTACGGCCGCTCGTCGATGATCCGCACGCCCATGTTCTCGAACATCGGCAGCACGTCCGAGAGCGAGATCGGCGCATCGGCGCTGAAGAGCTTGCAGCGGACGAGCTCGGCCCGTCGCTCGAGGGGGCGGTAGATCGACATCCCGAGCCCGCCGCCGGCCGCCGCCTCCTCGGAGCGTTCGATGTCGGACACGGCCGAGCGCGCCGGCCAGTCAGCGCGGTAGGCGGCGGGAAACGCATCGCCGTAGCGACGGTGAAGCGTCGCTCCCTCCTCCTCGCCGAGCTCCTCGACCAGCGCGTCGCGAAGGTCGTCGCCCCACGTCCGGGTGATCTCGACGAGGCGCTCCTCGAGCAGCAGCGGGTCGGGCCAGGGCGCGCTCCCGGCGTCGATCCCGAGCACGAAGTGGACCCTCACGAGCACCGACTCCGAGAACAGCACCGACCAATCGAGCAGCGTCGCGGCGTAGGCCTCGCGCAGCGCCGCGGCGATCCGCTCGCGGTTCTCGGTGTTGAAGCGATCGCGCGGGACGAAGACCAGGCAGGACACGAAGCGCTCGAACGCCTCGCGGCGGACGAACAGGCGAACCCGCTGGCGCTCGCTGATCGCGAGGATCCCCATCGCGATCTCAAACAGCTCGTCCTCCTCGATCTGGAACAGCTCGTCGCGCGGTCGATAGGAGTCGAGGATGTCCAGCAGCGCCTTGCGGTCGTGGCTGTCGGGCGCGAACCCGGCGCGCGTCAGCACCCCGGCCACCCGCCCGCGCAGGATCGGTATCGAGAGAACCGGCTCCTTGAAGGACAGGGTCGTGTAGAGCCCGAGGAAGCGGCGTTCGCCGACGACGTTGCCCGCGTCGTCGAACAGCTTCACGCCGATGTAGTCGAGGTATGACGCGCGGTGCACCGTCGCCCGTGAGTTGGCCTTCGCCAGCACGAGCAGATGCGGCGCCAGGGCGATCGCGCGCGCCGGCGGCGAGAGCGGCGTGATGCTCATGCGCGGCCCGTAGGCGCCCGCGTCGCGCAGGACGCCAAGACCCGAGCCGGCCACCGCTCGCAGCGCCGCCTCGCCGCCTTCGCCAAGCACCAGCTCGTAGTCGCGCGCGCCCAGGAAGGTGAAGTGGTGCTCATCGAGCCATTCCAAGAAGGCGCGGCTCTCGGCGATCTCCTCGCCCGCGCGGCCGCCGGTGGTCGCCTCGAGCGAGTCGGCGATCTCGCGCAGGCGATGACGCATGCTGGGCCAATCCTCGACGGCCGCCCGAACCTGGCCGAGCACGCCGGCCAGATTCGTGCGCAGCTCGGCGAGACGGCCCGCATCGGTCTCGCGGTCGACCTCGATGTGCAGCCACGATTCGAGTGACCCGTCGGAGGCGGGCGCGAGGATCTCCGTCAGCGCGCCGTCCGGGTCGCGCTTGACGGCGATGACCGGGTGGATCATGAGGTGGATCGCAAAACCCTGGCGGCGCAGCTCCATCGTCACCGAGTCGACGAGGAACGGCATGTCGTCGCTGACGATCTCGATCGCCGTGCCGCGCGAGCGCCAGCCGTCCCGGTCGGCGTCGGGGTTGTAGAGGCGGATCGCGATCTCGCCGCGGGGGCGCTCCTGCGCCAGGCGCCACAGCGCGATCGCCGATCCGGCGAGATCGGCCGGCTCGCGCCGTTCGAGATCCTCGGTCGGCACCCAGCGGTAGTACTGACGTGCGAAGGACTCGGCCTCGGCGGCCTCCTCGCCTGCCACGCGGTCGCGCACGAAGGCGGCGATCGCGTCGATCAGCGCCGAGTCGAACCCAAGCGCGTTCACAGCGGTGGCCGCCTCATCGCAGACGCCGCGAGCCTACTCTCCCTGCCCGCCGCGATCGACGTTTCCGGCCGACAGCGCCGGTGCCGCGTCGTCGTCGATCGAATCCGGCAGCGAGTAGATGGCCATCTTGGCGACTCGTCCGCGGATCTCGAAGTGGTCGACGAAGACCATGTCGTCGGGCACCACCTGCAGGCGCTCGCGCGTCGACTCGGATACGAACAGCATGTGCGGTGTGCCCTTGGTCATTCCCTCGAGGCGCGACGCGGTGTTCGTCGTGTCGCCGATGGCCGTGTACTCCACGCGCTGCTCGGCGCCGACGTTGCCGGCCATCACGGTTCCGCTGTTCAGTCCGACGCCCATCCGAAAACCCGACTCGTAACCCTGGCCGAGCAGCCAATCGTTGAAGCGCTGCAGACGCGGCCCGATCATCTCGCGTGAGGCGTGCAGCGCCCGGTCGGCGTGGTCGGGCTGCTCGATCGGCGCGCCGAAGACGGCCATGATGCCGTCGCCCATGTAGGAGATCAGCGTGCCGCCGGCGGCGAGGATCGCCTCGGTCATCTCGTTGAGGTAGTAGTTGACGACCTCGATGACCTTCGCCGCGGGCTGCGTCTCAGAGAAGCTCGTGAAGCCGCGCAGGTCGCTGAACAGGACCGTGCAGTCGCGCTCCACGCCGCCCAGGCGGAAGTCGTCGTCGGTGCGGGCGAGGACCTCATCGACGACGCTGGGCGGCACGAAGCGGGCGAAGATCTCGCGGGCGTGCTGGCGCTCGAACGCCTCGCCGAGCAGGACGATCGTAAGCGTCGCGATGATCGCGAGCACCATCGCGAGCACCGGATAGCTGTAGACGAGGATCGTTCCGTTGTCGAAGGCGACCTGGGCGCCGAGCGTGAACAACGCCGCCATCACGAACGAGATGAGCATCGTCGTTCGCAGCCGGAAGGCGATGCTGAGCAGCGGCGTCATCGCCGCGAAGAGGATGATCACGATCATGTTGAGCCAGGCGCCGGCAAAGCGCAGCGGTATCCCGGCAAGCGCCGTCGCCGCCGAGTCGGCCTGGATCTCCGGGCCGTCCATGACCTCCGAGCCCGACGTCGGCGTCGCGTGGATGTCCTGCAGGATCGAAGCCTGGGCACCGACGATCACGATCCGCCCGCGCACCGCGGAGGCGGGGAAGCGGTTCGCCCAGACCTGCCAGTAGGGAATGTCGGCGACGGTGCCCGGCGGGCCCGGATAGTCGATCGGCACTCGGACGGTCGCCCCGCCGAACGTTTTCGCCGGGATCTGATGCGCGGCGGCGCGCGCGGCGATCGCGACCGGGAAGGTGTCGATCCCCTGATAGGAGTGCTGGAAGTCGCGGATCACGCCCTGGGAGTCCGCGATCACCGTCGAGTCACCCACTGTTGCGCCGACCGCCTGCTGCTCGGCCGGGCCGCCGATGACGCCGGTCTGCCCGCCCGCCGACACGGCGGTCGTCGCCAGCACCATGTTGTGCGCTCGGTTGATCGCCTCGATCAGGGCGTTGTCGTCGTAGGCGTCGGTCTGCTGCGTGAAGGCGATGTCGAAGGCGATCAGCTTGGCGCCGGCGGCGAGCAGGTTGTCGATGACCCGCGCGTGGTAGCGGCGCGGGAATGGCCAGTTCGCGGCCATGCCTCGCTTGTTGAAGTAGTTGAAGGTCGCGTCGTCGACCTGCACGATCAGGAACCGCTTCGTCAGCGAGGCATGCGTGCCGCGGATCGAGAAGCGGGCATCGACGGCCTGCGCCTCGAGGGGGTAGAGCAGGTTGGTGGCGTAGGCCGCAAGGCCGAGCGCGACCGTGACGGCGGTGACCGCCGCGAGTAGCAGCCGCTTGCGTCTCTGCCAGGCACGCCGGCGCATCGCGGCGATGCTAGTGCAGTCCGAGGCAGCCGAGTGCCGGCGCCCGGCAGCGACCCGGGCGTCGGCCTTGACGCGGCGCTACGCGGCGGCGGTCGTGTCGGCGATCAGGACCGAGCAGGGCGCCTTGTGGGCGACCGAGTTCGGGACGCTTCCGAGTACCCGGCGAACGCCCTTCATGCCCTTGTTGCCGACGACGATCAGGTCCGCATCGACCTCTTCGGCGATGCGCACGATCGCGTCCGCCGGATCGCCCTCGGCGGCGTGGACGACGGGCTCGAGGCCGTGCTCCCCGACGAGCTCGGAAGGACGCCGGAGCAGCGCTTCGGCGGGATGGTCGGCGTTGTAGCGGACCTCGGGCGGGCGGCAGTCCTCCTGCGCCAGCACGGTCGGCGAACGCGGGACGCGATGAAGCACCGCGATCTCCCCGAACGCGTCCCCGGGGAGCAACTCGCGCCGAGTCTCGCCGCCGACGACCACTCGCGCTCGGCCGCCGAGGAGGATGTTGAAGACGTCCTCGATCTCCCCCTCGCTGACGATCGCCTCGCCGCCGGAGATCTCGCGGATGCTCGAGTCGCGGGCGACCGCGGCGAGCGCCTGCCGGCCGACGCCCTGGAGAATCGGCGCCTGGCGCAGCAGCTCGGCCGGGTCTTCGATCTCGCGAGCGCCGCCGAAGGCGGCATCGGCGCTGAGGTCGATACGCGAGAACGAGCGCGCGCCGGCGAGCACGATCGCGACGACCAGGCCGCCGGCACACAGCAGCGCACCGCGGATGCCGAACGCCAGAACGGCGAGCGGGGCGAGCATCGAAGCGCCGCCCTCGAACATCAGCTTCCCGCTCTCCATCAGGCCCGTGACCCGGGCGATCGCCGACGGCGCGACGACGCGGAACAGCACCGCCTGGGCCGGCGACATCGGAGATCGCCATGCCCATCCCCCAGCCGACCATGAACACGATCGCGGCGCCACCCGCGACGGCGCCGCCGATGGCGGCGATCAGCGCGCCGCAGGCGACGAGCGCCCCGGCGAGCCAGCGCGCGAGCCGCCGCTTGCCGACGAGCACCGCGCTCAGCGGGATCGCCAGCAGCGCGCCCGCGCCGGCCGCCGCCATCAGGACGCCGAAGCCCGCCTTTCCGAGGTCCAGCAGCTCGAGTGAGGCGACGACGCCAAGGGACATCCCAAGCCCCCGGATCAGCGAGCGAAGACGACGATCTCCTGGGCCTCGCGATCGCCCGAGAGCGCGGCGAGGCCAACGCGCATCCGCCGGAGGCGACCGGCGAGTCCGACCCGCGCACGCGCCGGGGGCGCCACCGAGCGAAGCCCGATCGTCGCGAGCGTCGAGAGCGCGTACAGCCCGGTCGACGCGGACACGGCGATCTCGATCGGCAGGCCGGCCACGAGCAGGCCACCGGCGAGCGCGCCGAACATCTGGCCCGAGGACTTGGCGAGCGAGGTGAGCGCGTTCGCCGCGGCGAACTCACTCGGGCTGTGGACGAGCGAGGGCAGCAGCGTCGCCTGGGCGGGCCGGTAGGCCGAGCCGATCATCGCGTCGATCCAGACGAGGCCGAGCGGCACGCCGAAGGGGACGCCGGTGGCGAGCGCCGCGACGGTCAGGCCGCTGACGATCGTCCTAGTGAAGGCGGTCGCCGTGAGCACGATGTCGCGCCGATGCGTCTCGGCGAACTGGGCCGTGAAGAGGCCCGCCAACGCGGCGGGAAGAAAGCGCAGCCCGACGAGGCCGACGAGCACGGCGCCGCCGACGGTGTAGGCGTGCACGGCGACGGTCGTGCCGAGCACCCATTCGCCAACGGTCAGGGCGGCAAATCCGCCGACGATCCGCTTGGCCGCCGCGTTGCGCAGCGCGGTGCGGGTCAACCCGGCATCGACGCTGTCCCTGCTCCGCATGCGGGCGACAGGATAAGGCGGCCCGTGTTGACGGGATGTAACTACCTTGTAGCCCGTCCAGATCGGCCTGCGGCCTGCGCCCCGCGGCACCTTTTCACCTCCGGCGTCGGTGAAAAACCACCCCACCCGCGGCGTGCCCCGCGCCTACGCTGAACGCGGATGAATCGCCGAGTCGTGCTGAGTGCTGTCGCCGCGCTCTCACTCTGCGCGTCGCTTCTGTACGCCATCCCCGCGTCGGCGACACCCGCGGCGCCGATCGCGACCACCCCGCCGCAGATCAGCGGCAGCGCGCAGATCGCCGTCGCGCTCTCGGCGAGCGCCGGAACTTGGCTCGGCTCGCCGACGTCCTTCGCCTACCAGTGGCTTCGCTGCGACACCTACGGCAACTCGTGCGGAGCGATCTCGGGCGCCATGTCGAGCAGCTACACGCCCGTCAACGCCGACTACGCCGAGACGCTCCGCGTCGCGGTGACGGCGAGCAACGCCGGCGGCAGGACGAGCGCCACGAGCGCGCCCACCGCGCTCGTCCAGATCGCTTCGCCGATCGACTTCGGGGTTCCGACGATCAGCGGGATCGACGGCGAGGGCCAGCTGCTGACCGCCGCCGATGGGACGTGGAACTACGACCCGACGGGCTTCAGCTTCCAATGGCAGCAGTGCGGACCGACCGGATCCGGCTGCTCGAACATCCAGAACGCGACCGGTGGTAACTATGTGTCGCAGCCGGGCGATGTCGGCCGCGAACTGCGTGTCATCGTCACGGCGATCAACGCGGGCGGCGCCACGCCGGCCGCAAGCGCGCCGACACCGCCGATCGGCACACCTCCGGTCAACACCGTGACCCCCGCCGTGAGCGGGATCGCTCAGCAAGGCCAGGCGCTGTCGACCTCCGACGGCAGCTGGGCCGGCTCGCCCGCTCCCGCGCTCAGCGTTCAGTGGGAGCGCTGCGACGGCTCCGGCGCGAGCTGCAAGCCGATCGCAGGCGCGACGGCGAGCTCGTACGTGCCCGTGTCGGCCGACGTCGGATCGACGCTGCAGGCAGAGGTGATCGCCACCAGTTACGCCGGAAGCGCGACCGCGGCGAGCGTGCCGAGCGCGGTCGTGGCCGCGGCGCCGACCGCGGCTGCGCCGTCGAACGCCCCGACGCTCACCAGCCCCCCGCCACCCGCGCCGCCCGCTCCCGTGACCACAGGTCCGCCTCCGGCGAGCAACGCGAAGCCGGTCATAACCGCAACCGCCCGGCTCGCGCCGCCGCAGCTCGGAAAGAGCGCCGACCTGTCGCCGGTCAGCGGGACCGTGCTGGTCCGCCTGCCGAGCAGCTCGACCTTCACGCGCCTGGTGAAGCCGTCGAATGTGCCGCTCGGTTCGACGATCGATGCGCGCGCCGGTGTCGTGACGCTGACCGCCGCGCTGCCGAAGGAGGCGTCGCAGACCGGACGGTTCTTCGGTGGCGAGTTCGTGCTCACGCAGGCGCACAGCGGCAGCGTGACGCTGAGGCTCGTGGGCGGCAGCTTCGGCGCCTGTCCGGCGTCGCCGAGCACGGGTGGCGCCCCCGCCTCGACCGCCGGTGAGCGACCGACCACGGTCATCCGCCAGCTCTCGGGCGAGGCCAGCGGACAGTTCGTCACGCAGGGCCGCTACGCCTCGACGAGCGTCAGCGCCGGCGCATGGGTCACCGTCGATCGCTGCGACGGAACCTACGCCGTCGCGACCAAGGGCAGCGTGGTCGTCGTTGCGAGCGCGCCGCCGCACGCCAGGCACGCCATCGGGCAGGGGCACCGCATCCTCGTGCCCCGCCCGGGCTACTGATCAGGCGCCGGCGGGCCGCTCGTGCTCGCGGCGGTGACCCTTCGAGAGCTCCTGGAGCGACGATCGATCGAGAACCGCGGCGTCGACGGCGGCGACGCGGCAGGGCGTGACGGCGATCAGGCTCGCGGTGCGCCCGCCCTGCTCGAGGTGGGCGCGTTCGCCGAGCAGAGCTCCGGGGCCATACTCCGCGAGCCGCTCGCCGTCCTTCTCGACGAGCAGCACTCCGTCGAGCAGGAGGTAGACGTCGCTGCCGGAGTCGCCCTGGCGGATGAGATGCTCGCCGGCGGCGATCTTGTTGATCCGCGGCTTAACGCCGGCGGACATGATCTGCGCGGAAAGCTGACGCTCGAGCGCGGTCTCGACGGCCGTCACCATCGCCGCCGATTCGGTGTCGCCCCACGGGGTATGGCGCCCGAAGGACTTGCGAAACCAGTCTTCGAAGTCGGCGAGGCCGGACTTCGCCGAGAGTCGCCCGCGGTTGTCGTAGATCCAGTGGCGCGGGAAGCGGCTGTGGCCCTCGACGCTCGCATCGGCGCTGCCGTCGGCGTGGATGGTGAGCGTCAGGGTTGTCCAGACCAGGGGGGCCTGCCACTGGATGAACGGGCGACGGCGGACGCGGCGCGGGGCCGGCAGGCCGGTGCGCCCGCCGGCGGTCTGAACGAAGCGCACCCAGCCGTCGCCGCGCGCCGGGGCCTTGCGCAGGTCGGGGAGCGCGACGGCTTCGAACGTTCTGCTCATCGGGCCCACGCGGACAGTCGTGCTGCCCATCAGTCCGCCGCCGGAGTACCCGCAGTCTGTGATGCGCCCCGAATCGTTGACCTCGATCCAGGCGTCGAGCACGTTCGCGAAGCGGAAACGGTCGGTCGTGCGGAGCTCCTCGATGTCGACGATGACATCGGGCGGCGGCGGGTCGTAGTGGGTGAAGCCGGCGTCGAAGGCCAGCCGCATCGAGCCCTCGATCGCCTCTGAGGGGATCCACGACACGGACGTGATCGAGCTCTTGTGGCGCATCGGCGGTCTGTGGGAGCGCGGAGCGTAGCAGGGGGCCGCGCGCTTGACGGGCGTTAAACTCGGTCCCGCGGGGCCATAGCTCAGCTGGGAGAGCGCCTGCTTTGCAAGCAGGAGGTCGCCGGTTCGATCCCGGCTGGCTCCATGGGGGGAGGGGCTGCACAGGGGCAGATTTTGTGCGCGATCCAGGTCGGGTGGTCGCGGGTGGGAGCGCGGACGCAGTGCCCAAACCTCGGTCGAACGCACAAATGCGGTCGCCGCGGGCCGGCTCGCGCGTGCGTTCCGCGGCTGCCTAGAGAGGCGCCCAATCGCGACTGCTTTCACGCCGGAGCGACACACCGGGGTGGCCGCCCGAGCAGCGACGTCCCGGATACTTCTGGCATGCCGGACGATGGCGACGACCGCATCAATGAGAATGACCTGACCGCATTGGAACGACAGCTTGCGGCCGCCTCGCCCGCGCCCTGGGTCGCCTCGGTGCAGGGGCGAGACCACACCAGTGGGGACGACGTGATTCTGGTTGGCGATCCGCGCGAGGAAGACATGTACGTGAGCCGCGACAGCGGGCCAGCCTCCCCGGCCGACTTGGACACCGAGCCGCTGGGGGTGGAGCTCGCGAACCATGGCACCCTCGCGCTTGACGCCGTCGGCGGCGATACGACCATCTCTGGTGGAGACAACGAGGTGGGCGACGTGTCAGTGACCGGAGCCGCTCGGGGTCGTGAAGACCACGATGGCGAACAAGGCGGCTGCGATCCGTAGAGCGCTCGATCTCGGCTACTACGAGCCTGGCCTGACCAGGCGGTCGTTGTATGACGATCCGCCGCTCGCATGGATCGTTCAGGAGGTTTTGCCCGCAGCGCTCCAGGCCGCCGCGCGCAGCCCCAGTCTGCTCGCAGACCTGCAGGCCCGCCGAGCCGCCTGAAGGTCGCCGTCCTACGAGCGCCGGTGGGGCTCGCCGGCGCTCCACCAGTCGGTCGCGTCGCCGTTCCCGCGTCAAGTCGGCGCTGTCGCTGGTCGCGCATTGCACCAGCGTGGCGCATCCGCGGTTGGACCGCGTGCGGTGCCTCTCGACTAGATGTCGTCCGAACGCCGAAAGGGCTGCGTGTCGCAGGAGGCGCCCGTGCCGACGGTACGAGTCGTGAACACCTT
>DATBPB010000056.1:0-8227 GCA_036561565.1 Solirubrobacteraceae bacterium
TCAACAACGCGCTCGAGGGCTCAGAGCTCGCCGACCTGCCGATCGAGGAGCTGCTGCAGTCGCTTGACCGCGTACCCGAGGACAAGCGAACCGCCGTGCGCAACAACGGCGGCGGCCATTACAACCACACGCTGTTCTGGACGAGCATGTCGGGCGACGGCGGCGGCGAGCCCGGCGGCGATCTGGGCGCGGCGATCGACTCCGCGTTCGGCTCCTTCGGCGACTTCCAGGGCCAGCTCAAGCAGGCCGGGCTCGGCCGCTTCGGCTCAGGCTGGGCATGGCTGATCCACGACGGCTCGGGCCTCGCGATCACGAGCACGCCCAACCAGGACAACCCGATATCCGAGGGCAAGGCGCCGCTGCTCGGCGTCGACGTCTGGGAGCACGCCTACTACCTGCGCTACCAGAACCGCCGCCCCGACTACATCGACGCGTGGTGGAACGTCGTCAACTGGGACGAGGTCGCCGCGCGCTTCGCGAAGGCCTCATAGCTTCACGTCGCGGGGAGGGCGCCGAACCGCGCCCTCCCTCTAGGCCCGCGTGAAGCGCCGCCCGGCGACGGGTGAGTCGGCCTCATCCAGCGCGGCGGACTCGCGCGCCGCCTGCGCCTCGAGCGCGGCCATGCGCTCCGGCGTCATCGCGTCGGGGTCCTCGTTCTCCGCGAGCCAGACGCGCGCCTCGGCCGCCTTCTCCTCGTCGCGCACGACGCGCCCGCCGGCTGCGTAGTAGCGGTCGATCTCGGCGAACAGCTCATCGACGAGCCGCTCCGTCGGCACCTTCTTGAGCGGCTCGCCCTTGGAGTAGATCATCCCCATGTCCTTGGCGCCGGTGATTCCGAAGTCGGCGTGGCGCGCCTCGCCGATGCCGTTGACGGCGCAGCCGAGGATCGATACCTCGATCGGGTCCTCGTAGGCCTCCAGGCGCCGCTCCACCTCGGCGACGACGCTGTCCATGTCGAACTGCAGCCGCCCGCAGGTCGGGCACGCGATCAGCACGGGCCCGCGCTCGCGAAGCTTCAGCGCCTTGAGGATCTCCCAGGCGACCTTCACCTCCTCCTCGGCGTGGAAGGTCGAAAGCGAGATGCGGATCGTGTCGCCGATGCCGTCGGCGAGCAGCGTGCCGAGCCCGACCGCCGACTTCAGCGACCCCGACCACTTCGTGCCGGCCTCGGTGATCCCGAGGTGCAGCGGATAGTCGATCCGCGTCGCGAGCTCGCGGTTGGAGGCGATCGTGTTGGGCACCGACGTCGACTTCATCGAGACCTTGAAGTTGGCGAACTCGAGGCTCTCCATCAGCTCGACGGTCTCGATCGCCGCGCGCACGAGCGCCTCGACGGGATTTGAGAACTCGAGTTCCAGCAGGTGCGAGGGCAGCGAGCCGGAGTTGACCCCGACGCGCAGCGGCGTGCCGGACTGCTTGGCGCGCTCGACGACGAGCGCGAGCTTGTCACGCCCGCCGATGTTGCCGGGGTTGATCCGCACGCAGTGCGCGCCGGCGTCGATCGCCTTCAGCGCGAGCGTGTGGTTGAAGTGGATGTCGGCGATGACCGGGATCGGCGACTCGCCGACGATCGTGCGGAGCGCCTCGACGTCCTTGTCGCGGGGCACCGCGACGCGGACGATGTCGGCGCCGGCCGCCGCGACGGTGCGGATCTGCTCCATCGTCGCCGCGAGGTTCGCGGTCTCGGTCTTGGTCATCGTCTGGACGGCGACCGGCGCTCCGCCGCCGATCTTGACTCCGCCGACGTCTATCTGGCGCGTTGAGGCCACGCCTTCAGTCTAGACGGGGCACCGAATACGCTGCGCCCGTGGCCTCTCGCGACGTCTATGAGACCGCCCGCGGGCCGCTTCCGCGCCTCGCCGAGCCGTTCGCCAAGCGCGCGCGAGCCCGCCGGCACGCCCGATTCGTCGAGCTCGTCGAGCCGACGGCGCAGATGCGGATCGTCGACATCGGCTGCGGCGGCCTCGGTCTGCGCGGCTTCGCGCCGGAGCTCGACATCACCGGCGTCGACGTCCTCGCGCGGCCCGGCTACCCCGGCCCGCTGGTCGTCGCCGACGCGGTCGAGGGCCTGCCGTTCGCCGACGGCGAGTTCGACCTCGCCTACTGCAACAGCGTGATCGAGCACGTCGAGCCGCAGCGGCGCGACGCCTTCGCGGCGGAGCTTCGCCGCGTCGCCCGCGGCTGGTACGTCCAGACGCCGGCGCGCTCGTTCCCCCTCGAGCCGCATTCGCTGCTGCCGGGCGCGCACTGGCTCCCGCCGCCGTTGCGCCGTCGCTACTGGTCGCTCGGCGCGCAGGGCTACTGGGAGGAGATCCATCTGCTGCGCCGCTCCGAGTTCGAGCGGCTGTTCGGCGCGGCCGAGCGCGAGCGGATCGGCCCGTTCACCAAGAGCTGGGTGTGCGTGCGCCTACCCGCTGAGGCGGCTGACGTCGTTTGAGATCCCGCTGATCACGAGGAAGCCGAGCAGCACGATCCCGACCGAGCTGAAGCGCCACATCGTCGCGATCGAGATGCGCCGGCCGCGGAGCTTCTCGGCGAGCGACCAGACGACGTGGCCGCCGTCGAGCGGCAGGAACGGGAACAGATTGACGACGGCGAGGACCAGCGAGACCAGAGCCAGCACCACGAGCGCGAGGCCAGGCCCGCGCGCGATCGCCTGCTGGGTGTCCTGGGTGATCCCCACCGCGCTCTGCAGCTGACCGCGCACCTTCGAGCTGACGAGGGCGTCGAAGTAATGGGTGATCGTCGAGGTCCCGGTGTCCCACATCGCCGCGGCGGAGGCGCCGAGCGCCGAGAACACGCCGAAGCTCGCCGCGGAGTACGTCCCGAGTCCCACGCCCAGCAGCATTCGCTTCTCCTTGGCGCCGTAGTGCGGCGTGACGCTCAGTATCAGCGTGCGCCGGCCGCGGCGGACCGTCACCCTCGCCGCTGTCGCGGCGGCGCAGCCGTTGACGAGCGCGCCGGCACAGCGGTGGGCGTTAACGCGCTTGGCGACGCCGGTGGCCGGGACGCGGTGCCCGTCGATCGCGACGATCCTGTCGCCGGCGCGCAGATGGCCGCTCGCGCCGCTTCCGGCGACGACCTCGCCGATCGTGGCGGCGCTGAAGTTGACGGTGTGCTGCGATGGCGCGAGGTTGCCGACGGCGATCGCGCCGTCCAGGCTGCCCGAGAGCAGAACGACCGCGAACAGGACGAAGGCCGTGATCAGGTTGACGGCCGGGCCCGCGAGGATCACGACGATCCGCTTCCAGGGCGCCTTCATGTAGTAGCTGCGCTCGGCGACGCGCAGATCGACGAAGGCCAGCTCGTCGGGCGTCATGCCCGTGATCTTCACGTAGCCGCCGAGCGGAATCGTCCCGATCTGGTATTCGGTCTCGCCGCGCCGGAAGCCGATCAGCTTGGGCGGGAAGAACAGCGAGAAGCGCTCGACGCGCATCCCGACGGCCTTGGCCGCCAGGAAGTGCCCGGCCTCGTGCGTCACGATCAGCGCGCAGAAACCGGCGATCGCGATCACCCAGGTCATTGCAGGAAGTGTCGCAGGCGCGGTTTGGCGCGCCTAAACGGCCGCCGTCGCGACATCGCGCGCGAGGCGGTCGGCCTCGAACAGCGTGTCGAACTCGCCAGCCGGCTGCGAGCCGAGCTGATCGAGCGCCGCCTCGATGACCTCGGCGATCCGCGTGAAGCCGATCCGCCCGTCGAGGAACGCCGCGACGGCGACCTCGTTGGCGGCGTTGAGCACGCACGGCGCCGTGCCGCCGGCGAGCGCCGCCTCGCGCGCGAGCGCGAGCGCCGGGAAGGCGTCGAGATCGGGCTGCTCGAAGGTCAGCGAACCGACGGCGCCGAGGTCGAGCCGCTTGACCGCGGCGAGCTCGGTGCGGTAGGGATGGTGGAGCGCGTAGGCGATCGGGACGCGCATGTCGGGGCAGCCGAGGTGCGCCAGGACCGCGCCGTCGCAGAGCGTGACGAGGCCGTGGACGATCGACTGCGGGTGCACGAGCACGTCGATCCGCTCGTAGGGCACGCCGAACAGGTGATGGGCCTCGATCACCTCGAGGCCCTTGTTCATCAGCGTCGCCGAGTCGATCGTGATCTTCGCCCCCATCGACCACGTCGGGTGATCGAGCGCCTGCGCGGCGGTGACGCGCTCGAGCTCCGCCCGCGTACAGCCGCGAAACGGGCCTCCCGAGGCGGTGATCGTCAGCCGCTCGACCGTCCCCGGCCCGGCCGCGCGCTCGGCGCCGATCAGCTGATGCAGCGCGGCGTGCTCGGAGTCGACCGGCAGGATCCGCGCGCCGGTTCCCTCGGCGAGCACCGTGACGAGCTCGCCGCCGACGACGAGCGACTCCTTGTTGGCCAGCGCGAGGTCGATCCCCTCGGCCAGCGTCACGATCGTCGGGCCGAGGCCGGCCGAGCCGACGATCGAGTTCAGCACGAGGTCGGCGCCGGACTCGACGATCAGCTCGATCAGGCCCTGCGCGCCGGCGAGCACGCGCCCGTCGAAGCGCGCCTGAGCGCGCTCGGCCGCCGCCTCATCGGCGATCGCGACCCGCTGCACGCGATGCGCGCGCGCCTGCTCGAGCAGCGGCTCCCACGAGGACTGAGCCGACAGGCCGACGACCTCGAGCTCCGGGGCGGCGTCGATCACCTCGAGCGCCTGCACGCCGATTGAGCCGGTCGAGCCGAGGATCAGCACTCGCTTCATCGCGCGCCCAGGATCGCAAGCCACACGTAGTAGGACACGACGGCGCTGAAGAGCACCGCGTCGAGGCGGTCGAGCGCCCCGCCGTGGGCTCCGAACACCCTACCGCTGTCCTTCACGCCGGCCTGGCGCTTGACGAAGCTCTCGAAGAGGTCGCCGAGCGGCGCGGCGATCGCCACGCCGACGCCGATCAGGACCGCGTCGCCCTTTGGCAGCCAGGGCTGGTAGAGGCTCGCAAACCAAACCGAGACGATCGCGCAGACGATGCCGATCACGAGGCCCTCGATGGTCTTCGACGGCGACAGCGCCGGCGCCAGCGGACGCCGGCCGAAGCTTCGCCCGCCGATGTAGGCGCCGGTGTCGCCGACGAAGGTCCCGACGAGCACGTCGGTGAGGATCCCGCCGCCGTGCGGCAGCGAGCGAAGCAGCACCGCGTGCGCCAGTGCCAGGCCGATCCACCAGACACCGAGCAGGGTGATCGTGACCCCGGCGAGGCTCGCCCGCGGCGCGGCGATCGACAGCATGAACGCCACCGGCAGCGCGGCGACGCCGACCAGCAGCACCTGGTCGCGCGTTCCGTAATGGGCGGCGATCAACAGCGCCAGCAGCGCCGCGAAGCCGGCCAGCCGGGCCGGGTGCGCCCGCGCCGTGATCCGGTAGAGCTCGTGCAGGCACAGGCAGCCGAGCACCAGCAGCGCGGCGGCGAACAGCAGGCCGCCCTCGTAGACGATCACCGCCGCGGCGGCGATCGCCGGCACGGCGACGACGATCCGCCCGCGCAGCTCCGAGCGGCGCCGCGCGCGCACGACCGGGCTCGGCCGCCGCGGGCGCTGCGATGAGGGGCGGCGGTTGAGCTGCGAGGACGCCACGGCCGCGCCTACCTGCCGCCGTAGCGGCGCCGCCGGCCCGCGTACTGGGCCAGCGACTCCTCGAAGGCCTGGCGGGTGAAGTCGGGCCACAGCTCGTCGCGGAACACGAGCTCCGAGTAGGCCGACTGCCAGAGCAGGTAGTTGGAGAGGCGCTGCTCGCCGCTGGTGCGGATGATCAGGTCAGGGTCGTGCATCTCGGGGGCGTAGAGCAGCGCGCGGAAGTCGTCCTCGTCACCGCCGTTGAACTGGCGCGCGGCATCGAGGATCTCGGCGCGGCCGCCGTAGTTGAACGCGACGTAGAGGGTGATGCGATCGTTGCCGGCGGTCTGCTCCTCCGCCCAGTCCATCTGCCGGCGCAGTGCCGCGGAGACGCGCTCGCGACGGCCGATGAAGCGCATCCGCACGCCCTCCTCGCGAAGCTCGGGCGTCTCGCCCTTGATGCGGCGGCTGAACATCCGCATCAGCGCGGAGACCTCGCTCGGCGGTCGCGACCAGTTCTCGGTCGAGAAGGAGTACACCGTCAGCTCCCGAACGCCGAGCTCGACCGCGTCGCGGAGTCGAGCCTTGACCGTGTCGGCACCGGCGCTGTGCCCGGCGGCGACCGAGACGCCGTGCTTCTTCGCCCAGCGCCCGTTCCCGTCGGTGATGATCGCGACGTAGCGCGGCCGGCCCGCGTCGGCGCCCATCAGACCTCGAGGATCTCTGCTTCCTTGCCCTTCAGCAGCGCTTCGAGCTCGCCGATCGTATCGTCGGTCAACTTCTGCAGCAGGCCCTCGGCGCGATGCTCGTCGTCGGAGCCGGCCTCGCCGGCCTCCTTGAGCTCGCGCAGGTCGTGCATCACGTCGCGACGGATGTTGCGGATCGCGACCCGCCCCTCCTCGACGATGTGGCGCGCGACCTTGACGAGCTCGCGGCGGCGCTCCTCGTTGAACTCGGGGATCACCAGGCGCACGATCTTGCCGTCGTTGGATGGGTTGAGCCCGAGATCAGAGGTGTTGATCGCCTTCTCGATCGCCTTGATCGTCGAGACGTCGAACGGCTGGATCGTCAGCAGCCGGGCCTCCGGAGCGGAGATCGTCGCGAGCTGGCGCAGCGGAGTCATCGCCCCGTAGTACTCGACCTGGATGCGGTCGAGCAGCGACGGGCTGGCGCGACCGGTGCGCACCGAGCCCAACTCGTGCGCGGTCGCCTCGACCGACTTGTGCATCCGCTCGCGCGCGTCCTCCAGAAGCTCGTCGATCATCGCTCTTGCAGGGAAAACGGAGCCATGGCGGGTGAGGATAACGCGGCTACGGCGTCGTTACGAGCGTCCCGATCCGCTCTCCCGCCAGCACCCGCCCGATGTTCGCGGGATCGTCGACGTTGAAGACGTGGATCGGCACGCGGTTCTCCATGCACAGCGTCAGCGCCGTGGCGTCCATGACGGCGAGGCGGCGCTGGATCGCCTCCATGTGCGTGATGCGGGGGATGAACTCGGCCGCCGGGTCAACGGCGGGATCGGCACTGTAGACGCCCTCGACGCCGTTCTTGGCCATCAGGATCGCCTCGGCGTGAACCTCGCTCGCGCGCAGCGCCGCCGCCGTGTCGGTCGTGAAGAACGGGTTGCCGGTCCCGGCGGCGAAGATCACGACGCGACCCTTCTCGAGGTGTCGCATGGCGCGGCGGCGGATGTAGGGCTCGGCGACCTCCTGGACGGTGATCGCCGACTGCACGCGCGTGTGGACGCCCTGCTTCTCGCATGCGTCCTGAAGCGCGAGCGCGTTGAGGACGGTCGCCAGCATGCCCATGTAGTCGCCGGTGGCGCGGTCCGTTCCCTCGGCCGCGCCGCGCAGGCCGCGGTAGATGTTGCCGCCCCCCGGGACGATCGCGAGCTGGACGCCGGTCGCGACGACGCCGTGAACGGCCTGCGCGATCGCGGCGACACGTTCAGGGTCGGTGCCGTACTCGTGGCGGCCCATCAGGGCTTCGCCCGACAGCTTGAGCAGGACGCGCTTGAAGTGCGTCTCGCTCACGCCGCGCCTTCACTCGCCGACGGCAAACCGTGAGAAGCGTCGGATGACGACGTTCTCGCCCGTCGTGGCGGCGATCTGGTGCGCGAGCTCCCCGATCGTCGCGCCCTCGTGCTTGTCGGCGTTGACATGCGGCTGGTCGAGCAACACGACCTCGCTGTACCACTTCGCGAGCTTGCCCTCGGCGATTTTCGCCCGGATCTCCTCCGGCTTGTCCGCGGCTTCCTGCTCGAACGCGCGAAGCTCGGCATCGCGGACGTCCGCGGGCACCTCGTCCTGGCTGATCCAGCGCGGCGCGGCGGCCGCGATGTGCGAGGCGACCTCGCGCGCGAAGCCGACGAAGTCGCTGTTCTTGGCGACGAAGTCGGTCTCGCAGTCGACCTCGACGATCACGCCGATCCTGGCGTTGTGGTGCAGGTATGTCTGAACGGTGCCCTCGGAGGCGGTCCGTTCGCCGCGGTCCTCGATCCGCTTGCCGGCCTTGACACGGAGCAGTTCGATCGCCTTCTCGACGTCGCCGCCGGCCTCGGTCAGAGCCTTCTTGCAGTCCATCATGCCGGCGCCCGTGCGGTCGCGAAGCGCCTTGACGTCCTTGGCGGAGATCTCAGCCACCGGCGGCATCCCCTTCGGTCGGCGTTGACTCGGCGGCG
>DATBPB010000057.1:0-14825 GCA_036561565.1 Solirubrobacteraceae bacterium
GGTCAGGATCGCCTGGCGGGCGCTCTCGATGCCGGCCAGGAGCTTGTCCATCGGCGTCACGAACGCCGCGATCCCCTCCTCCAGAAGCGTGTCCGTCACGTCGGGCATGTCGATTCCCGCCTCCTCGAGCGCGGCGAGCGCCGGCCGCGCGTCGATGCGGGCGGTGTCGGGCACGATCGTCGCGCGCTCACCGACCGCGAGCAGCGTCTTCATCGGCATCGTGTTGACGGTGTCGGGCGCGATCAGCCCGTCGACGTACATCGTCTCGGGGTAGGCGGGGTTCTTGACGCCGGTCGAAGCCCATAGCGGCCGCTGGACCATCGCGCCCGCCGCGCGCAGCGCGGCGAAGCGCTCGCCGCCGAAGATCTCCTCGAAGCGCGCGTAGGCGGCGCGGGCGTTGGCGAGCGCCGCGGTGCCGGCCAGCTCCTCGCGACCGAGCGCGGCGAGGCGCTTGTCGACCTCCGTGTCGACGCGCGAGACGAAGAAGCTCGCGACCGAGTGGACGTCGAGTGGGAGCCCCTCCGCGGCGCGGCGCTCGAGCGCGCTGATGTAGGCCTCGGCGACGGCCGAGTAGCGCTCGACGCCGAACAGCAGCGTCACGTTGACGTTGATGCCCTCATAGACCGCCTGCTCGATCGCCGGGATCCCGGCCTTCGTGCCGGGGATCTTGATCATCACGTTGGGCCGCTCGAGCCGCCGCCAGTAGTTGCGCGCCTGGGCGAGGGTGGCGTCGGTGTCGTTGGCCAGCGAGGGCATCACCTCGAAGGAGACGAAGCCGTCGCCGTGCTCTTCGAAGACCGCTCGCAGGATGTCGGCGGCGTCCTGGACGTCGGCGATCGCCAGGCGCTCGTACACGGCGAGGGCGTCGAGGTCCTCATGGGCCAGCTCGGCGAGGGCCTCGTCGTAGTCGTCTGAGCCGAGGATCGCCTGCTCGAAGATCGTCGGGTTCGAGGTCACGCCGCGCAGCGAGCATTCGTCGCGAAGCCGGGCGAGCTCGCCGCTGGTGATCAGGCCGCGGCGGATCTGGTCGAGCCAGGGCGCGGTGCCGGCCGCGACAAGCGCGGCGAGGTTGGCGTTGGTGGTGTGTGGTGCGGTTGCCATCTGGCCTCCTAGGTGCTCAGAAGCTCGTGGGCCTTCTCGACGATCGCCGCCTTCGTTATGCCGAAATGCTGATAGACGGCCTGCTGCGGTCCGGAGGCGCCGAAGCTGCGCATCCCGATCATCGCGCCGCGCTCGCCGGTCCAGCGGTCCCAGCCGAACGGCGAGGCGGCCTCGACGGCGATCCGCCGCGTCCCGGGCGGGCCGAGGACGCGCTCGCGCTCGGCGGCGGGGGCGAGCTCGAAGCGGTCCATGCAGGGCATCGAGACGACGCGCACGGCGATGCCCTCGCCGGCCAGCTGCTCGGCGGCGTCGAGGCACAGCGAGACCTCCGAGCCGGTCGCGATCAGCACCAGCGCCGGGGCTCCCGGGCTGTCGCGGATCACGTAGGCGCCGCGCTCGATCGCGTCGAGGGGGATCGACTCGGCGTCGAGCACCGGCAGCGACTGGCGCGACAGCGCCAGCACGGTCGGCGTCTCGGTGGCGCTCAGCGCGAAGCTCCAGGCGAGCGCCGTCTCGTGCGCGTCGGCGGGGCGCACGACGTTGATGTTGGGCGTCGCGCGGAGCGCCGCGAGGTGCTCGATCGGCTGGTGGGTGGGGCCGTCCTCGCCTAGGCCGATCGAGTCGTGCGTGTAGCAGAAGACGCTCGGAATGCGCATCAGCGCGGCGAGGCGGACGGAGCCCTTCATGTAGTCGGAGAAGACGAGGAAGGTCGCGCCGAAGGCGCGAAAGCCGCTCAGCACGAGGCCGTTGACGATCGCGCCCATCGCGTGCTCGCGGATCCCGAAGTGGAGGTTGCGCGCGCCGTAGCTGCCGCGCTCGACGCCCCCCTCGCCCATCAGCGTCAGCGTCGAGGGCGCGAGGTCGGCCGCGCCGCCGACGAGCGCCACCACCTCCTCGGCCGCCACCTGGAGGACCTCCTGGGAGGCCTTGCGCGTGGCGATCTCGGTGCCCGTCTCGAAGCGCTTGAGGAAGCCCGCCGGCAGCGCCGGCACGGCGCGCTCGAAGATCGCGTCGAGCTGCGCGGCCTCCTGCGGATAGGCCTCGCGGTAGCGCTGATAGCGCTGCTCCCAGTCGCGCTGCTGCTCGGCGCCGCCGGCGGTCGCGGCGCGGAAGTGCTCGAGCGCCTCCGCCGGCACGTAGAAGGGCGGCTCGAGCGGCCAGCCGTAGGCCTGCTTGGTGAGGCGGACCTCCTCCTCGCCGAGCGGCGAGCCGTGCGCGCCCGCGGTGTCCTGCTTGTTCGGCGCGCCGTAGGCGATGTGCGTGCGGCAGACGATCAGCGACGGGCGGTCCTCGACAGCCATCGCCGCCCGCGCGGCCTCCTCGACGCGCTCGACCGTGACCTCCTCGCCGAGGTGCTGGACGTGCCATCCGTAGGCCTCGTAGCGCGCCCCGACGTCCTCGCTGAAGGCGAGCTCGGTGTTGCCCTCGATCGAGATGTGGTTGTCGTCGTAGAAGGCGATCAGGCGGCCGAGGCCGAGATGGGCGGCGAGCGAGCTGGCCTCGGAGGAGATGCCCTCCTCCATGTCCCCGTCGGAGACGATCGTGAAGGTGTGGTGGTCGATCACCGCGTGGCCGTCGCGGTTGAAGCGGGCGGCGAGCATCCGCTCGCCGAGCGCCAGCCCGACGCACATCGAGATGCCCTGGCCGAGCGGGCCGGTCGTCGCCTCGATGCCCGCCGCGTGCCCGTACTCGGGGTGGCCCGCGCACGGCGAGCCGATCTGGCGGAAGCTCTCCAGGTCGGCCAGCGTCAGGCCGTAGCCGCACAGGTAGAGCGTCGAGTAGAGCAGCATCGAGGCGTGCCCGGCGGACAGCACGAAGCGGTCGCGGCCCGGCCACGCCGCGTCGGCGGGGTTGTGGCGCATGACGCGCGCGTAGAGCGTGTAGGCGACGGGCGCCAGCGCCATCGGCGTTCCCGGGTGGCCGGAGTTGGCCTTCTGCACGGCGTCCATCGAGAGCGTGCGGATCGTGTTGACGCACAGCTCGTCGATGCTCGTTGCAGCCCGTGCTGCGCTCATCTGGATTCTCCGTTCTGGCTCTTCAGTTCGCTGCGGGCGAGCAGCCCCGCGCCGCGGACGCCCGCCTGGGGGCCCGAGCGCGCGATGCGGATCTCCGTGGCGCTACCCACACCGTGCAGGACGTATTCAAGGGCGGTGGCGCGAAGCGGCCCGAGCAGCAGCTCCCCCGCTGACGATACGCCACCGCCGATCGCGACGACCTCGGGGTCGAAGACGTTGATCGCGTTGGCGACGCCGATCCCCAGGCGGCGTCCGAGCGTGGCCACGCAGCCGACCGCGACGGCATCGCCGGCCTTGGCGGCGTTCACGGCGTCGGGACCGCCAACCGAGCCGCTGCCCGACAGCACGCGCCCGAGCGCGGAGTCGGGGTGGGCGGCGGCGGCCTCGCGCGCGAGGCGGTCCAGCACGTGGCCGGCCGACAGCGACTCGAGCGACCCGGGCTGGGGAAACGATGTCGCGTCGGGGATCGATTCGTCGATCGCGATCAGCGTGTGGCCGACCTCGCCCGCCGCGCCGGTCGCCCCGCGGTAGGAGCGCCCGTCGATCACGATCCCGCCGCCGACGCCGGTCCCGACCGTGAACATGAACAGGCTTCGCACGTCGACGCCGCCGTGCTCGTCGTGGGCTTCGGCGAAGGCGGCGACGGTCGCGTCGTTGTCGACGAAGACCGGAACGCCGAGCCGCTCGCCGAGCACCGAGCGCAGCGGCACGTCCTGGAGCGGGACGTTGACCGACGTCTTGGCGGTTCCGGTCGCGAAATCGACGACCGACGGGATGCCGACTCCGACCGCCGCTGCCGGGCGTCCCGCCGCGACCTCGCCGATCTGATCGGCGATCTGGGCGATCAGCGCGTCGGCGCTCGAGCGGTCGGTCGGGCGGATCAGCGGCTCGCCGGTGCGGCCGCTCTGCAGTGTCGCCACGGATACCTTGGTGCCGCCGACGTCGACTCCGATCACCAGGGCGTCTGTGGTCATCCGTCGGCAAGCTATCAACAGCCGCGCACCGCGCCGGCCGGCGTATACGCTGCGCCGATGACGGAGCGGCCGAGCACCACACCGCCCGATCGCAACCTCGCCCTCGAGCTGGTCCGCGTGACCGAAGCGGCGGCGCTCGGTGCCTCGCGCCTGATCGGCCGCGGCGACAAGGAGGCCGCCGACCAGGCCGCCGTGGACGCGATGCGCCACATGCTCGACAGCGTCCACATGGACGGTGTCGTGGTGATCGGCGAGGGGGAGAAGGACGAGGCGCCGATGCTCTTCAACGGCGAGCGAATCGGCGACGGCAGCCCCCCGGCGGTCGACATCGCCGTCGATCCGCTCGAGGGCACGACGCTGACCGCGCGCGGAATGCCCAGCGCGCTGTCGGTGATCGCGCTGTCACCGCGCGGCACGATGTTCGACCCCGGTCCGTGCGTCTACATGGAGAAGATCGCCGGCGGCGTCGAGATCGCCGACCTGCTCGACCTCGACCGCCCGCTCGGCGAGACGGTCGCGCTGGTCGCCAAGCGCAAGGGCATCGCCGTCCAGGACGTGATGGTCGTGATGCTCGACCGCCCTCGCCACGCCAACGCGCTGGCGGCGATCCACGAGGCCGGGGCGCGCGTGCGGCTGATCAGCGACGGCGATGTGTCGGCGGCGCTCCTGGCATGCGGACAGGGCGGCGGCGTCGACCTGCTGTGGGGCATCGGCGGAACGCCCGAGGGGGTCCTGGCGGCGGCCGCGCTGAAGTGCATCGGCGGCCAGCTGCTCGGGCGGCTGTGGCCGCGCGACGAGGAGGAGCGCCGGGCGGCGATCGACGCCGGCTATGACCTCGAGCGCGTGCTCGACCGCGACGAGCTGGTCTCGGGCGACGACTGCTTCTTCTCGGCGACGGGCGTCACCGACGGCGACGTCCTCCAGGGCGTGCGCTACCAGGGCGCGACGAGCGCCACCACGGAATCGCTCGTGATGCGCTCGCGCTCGGGCACGGTGCGGCGCATCCACGCGCGCCACGACCGCGTCAAGCTGCGCAGCTACTGAGCCCGCTGCGCAGCTACTGAGCCCGCTGCGCGGTTACGAGCCCGCTGCGCGGTTACTGAGCCCGCTGCGCGGTTACGAGCCCGCTGCGCGGCTACTGAGCCCGCGCGAAACGGCCGGTCCGCGAGCGGGCGAGGTCGAGGCTCGCCAGCGAGCGCAGGAAGCCATGCGTGACGAGCACGTGGATCGCCGACTGCGTGGCGGCGTAGAGGCGCGGCCCGAGCGTCGCGATCGCCGGATAGAAGCTCAGCACCGCCACCTCGACGTGGATCGCCTGGAGGCCGTCGCGGGGCGGCTCCATCCGCCGCACGTCGATCTGCAGGAAGCCGCCGCGGCGCTCCTGGCGATGCGAGACCAGCGCCCCGCCGCGGATCTGCCAGCGCACGACGCCGCGCTCGTGGTCGAGCTCGTACTGCGGCGAGTCGAAGCGGATCAGCACGAACGGCCGGCAGATGAAGACGACCGCCCGCTCATCCTCGCCGTAGACGACGCGGATCAGTCCCAGCGAGCAGCGCTCGAGGAAGCGCCAGTAGGTGCGCGCGAGCCGCTCGAGCGTCTCCGGCGACCACAGCTCGAGCGCCTCGCCGGCGCGGATCGTGAGCTCGGCGGCCTGGACCGAGCGCGCCGCCCCGTGGGCGTCGATCGTCGGGGCGCCCTCGGGGTCGACGATGCGGATCTCCGCCGGAAGGCGGGCGCGGCGGCGGATCAGGAGCGCCCACAGCGCCGCGACGAGCGCGAGCAGTCTCGCGATCAGCGAACCCATCGGCGCGGATGCTGCCAGCTGGCCGCGCGGGCCGCGCTCAGCTGCTCGGAGCGGTCGCGCCGCCGGCGAGCGAGGTGCCGCCCGAGGGCTGCGTTCCCGGCGCGGCCCAGTCGGTGGGCGCCATCGGGCCGCCGCCGATCGCCAGCATGTCGACGGTCGAGGTCTCGCTCATGCCGAGCTCCCGCGCGGCGGCGTGCGTCAGATCGAGCGTCACGCCGCTCGCGTAGGGGCCGCGGTCGATGACCGGGAGCGTCAGCGTGGTCCCGTTGTAGCTGACCGTCACAGGCGTCCCGCACGGCAGCGTGCGGTCGGCGATGCCGACGAGCGTCGTCGTCAGCGTCTCGCCGCAGGCCGTCCTGTTGCCGTAGAAGCCGGGCCCGTACCACGTCGCCGTGACGGGCTGATAGACCGACAGCGTCACCGAGGGCGTGCTCGCGACCGCGCTCGTCGAGGCCAGCGTGGCGCGCACGGCGCGAAGCTGGAGCTGCCCCGCGCGGTTGGCGCGCCAGGGGATCGTGAAGGCGCCGGAGACGCTCGTGGCGGCGGTCGCGACCGTCACCCAGGTGCCCCTGCCGGTGCGAACCTGGAGCCAGACGCCCCGTCCGGCCCCGGCCAGCGGCACCGTGCCGGTCACGACGGCGACCTGGCGGCGCACGACCGAGGTCGGGGTGACCGCCAGCGCGCCGGCGGTGGCGGTCGGCGCCGGGGCGGCCGGCCGGGAGCCGACGGGCGGCGCCGAGGCGCCGCCGCTCGAGTTCGCGAGCGCGACCGCGGGCATGGCGAGAAGGCCGGCGCAAAGGCCGGGAATCGCCCACCGAATCGCTGTACGCGCGCCCTTCATGTATGGGTGCCGCGCCTACGGGGTGAGCTGTCGGGCTCGCGCTCTATGCGCTACGGCCGCATCATGCGGCCGATTCGCCCCAGCGAGTTTTCGGGCCTCGCATTGGGTCCCCCGCCCACGGCGCGCGGACGCTCCGTGGCTCGGCGTGGTGGGCGCGAGTATATGCACAGCCGGCGCGGGCGTGTAAGAACCTCCGAGCGCCGCGGCGTTGAGGCGGATATTCGACGCGGCTCGATTAATTCCTTCGCAACCATGGAAACCTGAAACATTTGGCTGCGTTATGGGTAGGAACAGTGCGAATGCTCAAGTCGAGGCGGCCCAAGCGACGTTGACTACACAAAGTAAAGCGCGTACAATGGATACAGCCGTTCGAGCTGCCCAGGGCGAGCTCGGCCGGCCCTCTCAGCTAATCGCAGAAGCTCGGCCCACGCGGCCGGCACGTCTGCGCGACGGAAACGGGAACAGATGTCAGTAGCGGAACTTCAGGAGCTCGAAGAGGTCAAGGGACTGCTCACCAAGGGGCAGCAGGTCGGCGTGCTCAGCTACGCCGAGATCCAGGGCGCGGTCGCGGAGCTCGACATGGACGAGGCCGACATGGAGGAGCTGCACGGCTTCCTGGAGCGGGCCGAGATCGAGCTGGTCGAGGACATCGACCCGGCGACGGCCGCCGGCACAGAGGTGGAGCGCGCGCCCGACCGGCGCGGCCGCCGCAAGGCGCGCACGGCGCTCGACCTCAAGCCGGACATGACGACCGACTCGCTGCAGCTGTTCCTCAAGGACATCGGCAAGGTGCGCCTGCTGACCGCCCAGGAGGAGGTCGACCTGGCCAAGCGCATCGAGCGCGGCGACCTCGACGCCAAGCAGAAGATGGTCGAGTCCAACCTGCGGCTCGTCGTCTCGATCGCCAAGAACTACCGCAACCAGGGCCTGCCGTTCCTGGACCTGATCCAGGAGGGAACGCTCGGCCTGGTCCGCGCCGCCGAGAAGTTCGACTACCGCAAGGGCTTCAAGTTCTCGACCTATGCGACCTGGTGGATTCGCCAGGCGATCGCCCGCGCGCTCGCCGACAAGGCGCGCACGATCCGCATCCCGGTGCACGTCGTCGAGAAGCTCAACAAGATCGGCCGTGCCGAGCGCAAGCTCGTCACCGAGCTCGGCCGCGAGCCGACGCCCGAGGAGATCGCCGCCGTCACCGGCATCGATCCCGAGGAGGTCGACTCGATCAAGCGCTCGGCGCAGGCGCCGGTCTCGCTCGAGAAGCCGGTCGGCGACGAGGAGGAGTCGGAGTTCGGCCAGTTCATCGCCGACGAGCGCGCCGAGTCGCCGTATGAGCGGGCCGCCGAGATCCTCACCAAGGAGGCGCTGCGCGAGGCGCTCGAGAACCTGTCCTATCGCGAGCGCCGCGTGCTTGAGCTCCGCTACGGGCTGGGCGGCGAGCATCCGCGGACCCTCGATGAGGTCGGCCGCACGTTCAACGTCACGCGCGAGCGGATCCGCCAGATCGAGAACCAGTCGCTGAAGAAGCTGCAGAGCCTCGCCGAGGCCCAGAAGCTGCGCGACGTCGCCTGATCGCCTCGAGCGGCGCTCTCAAAATCGCGTCGGCCGCGCCGCGTCGCGCCAGCTCCCCCCAAAAAGGGCCTAAAGCGCGCCGCGGCGGGCGTCGATAGGGACCAAAAGAGGGCCGGCGGACGGCCTACACGTCCACAGTCGCGCGGCGGGGTCAACCTCCGCGCCGACGGAGCCGAAGTTGACAAGGCCCGTGATAGACATCGACCAGGCCCTGTGTGCGCTCGTCGCATGCGACGGGTCCGACCTGCACCTGAAGGTCGGCTCGGTTCCCCTGGCGCGCGTCGACGGCGAGCTCGGGGCGCTGTCCGAGGACACCTGGCCGGTGCTCGAGCCGGCCGACACCGAGCAGGCGCTGCACCAGCTGCTCGGCAACAGCGTGCGGATGGCCGAGTTCGACGTCGAGAACGAGATCGACCTCTCGCACGACATCCCGGGCGTCGCGCGGTTCCGCATCAACGCCTTCCGCCAGCGCGGCGGGGTGTCGCTCGTCGCGCGCGCGATCCCGCATCGGATCCGCACGACCGAGGAGCTCGCGCTGCCCGAGGTGATCACCACGCTCGCCGACGAGCAGCGGGGGATCATCCTCGTGACCGGCACGACCGGCTCGGGCAAGTCGACGACGCTCGCGGCGATGATCAACCACATCAACGTCTCGCGCTCCTGCCACATCGTCACGATCGAGGACCCGATCGAGTTCATCCACCGCGACATCAACTCGGTCATCAGCCAGCGCGAGGTCGGCGTCGACACCGCGTCGTTCAAGCGCGCGCTGCGCCGCGTGCTGCGCCAGGACCCGGACGTGATCCTGATCGGCGAGATGCGCGACGAGGAGACCGTCGCCACGGCGATCTCGGCCGCCGAGACCGGGCACCTCGTGCTTTCGACGATCCACACGATCGACGCCGCGGAGTCCGTCAACCGGATGCTCGACTTCTTCCCGCCCCACCAGCACCAGCAGGTGCGCGCGATGCTCGCCGGCACGCTGAAGGGCGTCATCTCACAGCGCCTCGTCCCGGCCGCCGTCGGCGGGCGCGTCGCCGTCTGCGAGGTGCTGCGGATGACGGGCCGCGCGCGCGACATGCTGCTCGACCCCGAGCAGACCGGCAGCCTCGGCCAGGTCATCGCCGACGGCGGCTACTACGGGATGCAGACCTTCGACCAGGCGCTGTACACGCACGTGACGGAGGGGCGCGTGAGCATCGAGGATGCGCTGGTCGCCGCCACGAGCCCGCACGACTTCAAGCTCCTGCTCGAGGCCGAGGGGCGGCGCGGCACGACGATGCAGGACGTGCCCGACGGGGCGCCGCCGGGCGACGGGGCGCAGCCGCCGCAGCCGCCGGCGACGAGCGGACCGCTGTCGCTCGTGATCTAACGCACCAAGTCCCGCTTCAGTTGGTAAAGTGAAGGGGCATGCCGTCCGACGACACCTGCCCCGTCTGTCACACCACCGAGCTCGTCGGCGGAAAGTGGACCCTCCTGCTGGTCCGCGACCTCGCCGCCGGGCACAGCCGCTTCTGCGAGCTCGAGCGCTCGCTCGCGGGGATCAGCCCGCGGACGCTGTCGCTGCGCCTGCGCGCGCTCGAGGAGGACGGCATCGTCGAGCGCCACACCTACCCCGAGGTGCCGCCGCGGGTCGAGTACTGCCTGACGCAGAAGGGCCTCGACCTGCTGCCGATCATCGACTGCATGCGCGACTACGGTCGCCGCTGGCTGTGCAGCGAGGTCTCGCAGGCGCCGCGCCTGCTGGCCGCCGCCGAGCCGGTCGCCGCGTAGCGCCCCGCGGCGCCGTAGCTGCAAGGCCGCCTGCGCGTTGCAGGATTCGGCGCCGGCGCGCGCGAATCGCGCCACATGGCTTCGCGCCAGCTCCATGCCGCGCTGCACGCGTTCGCCCTCGAGGCCGCCGCGACGCTGCGCGAGGCCGTCGCCGCCGGCGACGAGGTCGGCTTCGAGGTGATCGCCGCCGGCGACGGCGTGAAGCGACGCGGCCTCTACTGCTACGAGCCCCTGACCGGCGAGTTCGTCGACCGCCACTGGACGCGCCTGCTGATGCTGGCGAGCGCGCACGAGGCACAGATGGAGCTGGCGCAGACCGGCGGCCTCGAGGAGTACCTGGACGGCTACGCGCGCGAGCATCGCGGCGGCGTGCCGGTGCTCCAGGATGCACTGCGCTGCTTCGCCCACCGCATCTTCGACGGCTGCGGCGAGCGCTTCGAGGTCGATGCCGAGCGCTTCGAGGCGGCCTACGCCGAGATCCATCGCGACGCCGAGGAGGAGGGTGAGCTGGCCGTGCTCGCCCTGCTGCGCGGCATCGTCTGCCAGTCCGCTGAAATCGCGATCGACGACGGCCTGATGCTCGCGCCGCTGGGCGAGCTCGAGTTGCTCCCGCCCGATCCGCTGTGGCGGCGCGAGCACGGGCCGGCGACCGTCGTCGCGCTCGTGCCGGGACGCACGGCCGGCGCCTTCGAGGAGGCGCTCGGGCGACTGCGCGACCTGCAGACCGCGCTGCGCCTCTACGCCCCGGGCATCTCGCTCGCTCCGCTGGCCTGGATGCGCGGCCGCCGCTCGGTGTGGCGGGCGCTACCGATCCCCGGCGCCGGTCGCAGCGACGGCTGCGTGGTCGTCGCGCCCGAGAACGAGGAGGAGCTGCGGGCGTTCGCCGCGATCGTCGCGCGCCGGCGGCCCGCCGCAGGCGAGCTCGCCTGGGCGCTCGAGCGCTTCGAGCTCGCCCTCGAGCGCGAGGACCCGCTCAGCGGCCTGACCGACAACCTGCTCGCGCTGCGCGCGCTCCTTGAGCCGGAGGGGCCGCGCAGCGGCCGCCTCGCCGGGCGCATCGCGGCGCTGTGCGCGCAACCCTCGCAGCGCGCGCTGGCGACCGAGCGCGTCGCGCACGCGATCTCACTCGAGCAGTCGCTGATCGCCGGCGTCAGCGTCGGACACGACGCCGGCGCGCTGGCGGGCGAGATCGAGCAGCACCTGCGCGCGCTGCTGCGCGACGTGATCTGCGGACACCTGGACGGCGACCTCGTGGCGCTGGCGGACACGCTGCTCGCCGAGGCCGTCGCGGAGGTCGCCGCCGCGCCGCAGCCGGCGGAGGAGATCCGCGCCACGCGGCGCCGCCCGCCCGCCCCGCCGCCGGCCGACCCCGACGACTGGTTCGCCGCCGACGAGGAAGCCGACTACTGCGCCACCGAGGGCGAGCCGACGCTGTTCAGGTAGCCGCCGAGGCGGTCGAGCTCGGCGAGGTTCGACAGCTCGGCGCCGAGCTCGGGGACGAGGAAGGTCGGCAGGCCGGGCAGCGCGGCGCGCAGCCGCGCGACCGATTCGCCGTCCGCGGCCGCGCGCTCGCCGAGCTCGCGAACGCTCTCGCGGACCAGCTGCGCAAGGCGCGCGCCGAGCAGCGCGTCGAGGTCGAGCTCGCCGTCGGCGCCGCCCGCCGCCACGTGAACGCGGTTGACGGCCAGCGCGCCGATCGGCAGGCGCGCCGCTTCGAGGGCGGCGGCGAAGGCGATCGCCTCCTCGACCGCCTCGCGGCGCGGAGAGCTGATCAGGACGAAGCTCGTCGCCGGGTCGTGCAGCAGCGCCTCGACCGCCGCGGCGCGCGCGCCGAGGCCGTCGACCATGCCGCCGATCGCGCCGAAGAAGGCGACGATCTCGCGCAGCGCGCCGGCCCCCGTCAGGCGCCCGAGCATCCCGAGCAGCGGCGCCCCGGCGCGCGCGGCGGCGCGCGACGCCGAGCCGCCCTGGGCCATCAGCACGCGCACGGCGCGCCCGTCGAAGAAGCGCATCAGCCGGGCCGGAGCGTCGAGGAAGTCGAGCGCGTTTCGCGACGGCGGCGTGTCGAGCACGATCGCGTCGTAGCGGCCGCTGCGGTCGAGCTCGAAGAGCTTGGCGACGGCGCTGAACTCCTGCGAGCCGGCGACGGCGGCCGACAGCTCGCGGTAGATGCGGTTGGAGAGCGCCCGGTCGCGCGCTCCCTCGTCGGCCGCGAGGCTCGAGATCAGCTCGTCGAGCGTCCGCTTGGCGTCGAGTCGCAACGCCCACAGCTCGCCCGCGCCCTCGACTCGCTGCGGCTCGCCGCCGAGCGTTGCCAGACCCAGCGCGCGCGCGAGCGCCGGAGCGGGGTCGATCGTCACGACCGCGACGCGCTCGCCGCGGCGGGCGCGCGCCAGCGCGAGCGCGGCGGCGACGGTCGTCTTGCCGACGCCACCGGCGCCGACGCAGACGGTCAGCCGCCGGCCGGCGCTCATGCCAGCGTCGCGAGCCGGTCGGCGAGCAGCTCGAGGCCGGCGCGCGACAGCGGCTGCGGTCCGATCTCGGGCAGCTCGATCGTCGCGACGTCGAGCCGCGCGAGCTCGTGGCGGCGCCGTCGCGCGGCCCGCTCCTCGGCCAGAGCGGCGGCGAGCGCCGAGCGCGGCGCCGCGTCGAGGTCGCTGCGCGCGAACGCCTGCTCGAGCGCGGCGCGGTCATCGGCGCTGTAGCGCTCCCGGCCGAGGGCGTTGACGAGCACGCCGCCGAGGCGCCCGTCGAGCGCGGCGCGCAACTCGAGCGCCTCGTCGACGGCCGACGGCTCGGCCGTCGCGACGGCGAGCACCGCGGTCCGCGCCCGGTCCTCGAGCGTCTCGGCGATCGTCGCCCCCTGGCGGGCGACCGGCCCGCGGCCGGCGGCGTCGGCGAAGGTCCGCGGCGCCGCCAGCAGCGCGAGGCCGTGTCCGGTCGCCGGTGCGTCGACGATCACGACGTCGTAGGGCCGCGCGCCGGGGGAGCGGCGCTGCTCCTGCGCAAGCTCCCAGACCTTCCCCATCGTCAGCAGCTCGCGCAGCCCGGGCGTCGCGGCCGCGACATAGCCGAACGCCGTGCTCGACCCGACGGCCTCGGCCAGCGTGCGCAGCGGCAGCTGATCGCGGAGGTACTCCTCGAGCGCCACGCGGGGGTCGACGTCGAGCGTCCACAGGCCCTCTGAGAGCTCCATCTCGACGCCCAGGCGCCCGGCGGCGCCGAACAGCCGCGGCACGTCACCGCGGCCGCTGACCTCGACGACGGCGGCGCGCCGGCCGGCGCGCGCGGCGAGCAGTCCGAGGGCGGCCGCCAGAGTCGAGCGCCCGACCCCGCCCTTGCCGAGCAGGAAGACCAGCCGCCGGTCCAGCACTCGCCCGGTTGTGTTCGCGTCGGAGGGGATCGTGTCCACAACCTAATCCACGCGGGTAGCCGCATGAAGGATTCCTTTCAGCGCCTGCGAATACCGCCGCGTAGGTGTCCCCTCGACGCTGGAGCGTTCTCCCGTGACCAAACAGGCGAAGGTGATCGCGTTCGCCAACCAGAAGGGCGGCGTCGCGAAGACGACGACGACGCTGAACCTCGCCGCGGCGTTCGCCGAGGAGGGTCACCGCGTGCTCTGCGTCGACATGGACCCGCAGGGCAACCTGACGATGTCCCAGGGCATCGACCCCGATTCGCTCGAGCAGTCGATGTACGACGTGCTCGTCCACCACGTCTCGATCCGCGAGATCATCCGAACGCGCGAGATCGACGTCGCCTGCGCATCGATCGACCTCGCCGGCGCCGAGATCGCGATGGCGCCGATGATCGGCCGCGAGCGCGCGCTGCAGCGGGCCTTCGACCCGATTCGCGAGGACTACGACTTCATCTGCATCGACACGCCGCCGAGCCTCGGCCTGCTGACGATCAACGCGCTGACCGCGGCGCACAAGGTGATCGTCCCCGTGCAGTGCGAATATCTGTCGATGCGCGGGCTGATCCAGCTCCAGAACACCCTTTCGATGATCCGCGAGAACCTCAACCCCGACGTCGATATCGAGGGCATCCTCCCGACGCTTGTCGACTCGCGCACCATCCACGCCAAGGAGGCAATCGAGATCCTTGAGGAGAACTTCGGCGACCGCGTCTTCGCCTCCCGAATCCGCAAGACCGTTCGCTTCGCCGAAGCGCCGGTCAAGGGGATGTCGGTGCTCAAGTACGAACCCAACGGCGTCGCGGCCCAGGCCTACCGCGACCTCGCTCAGGAGGTCCTTCACGGACGCCAGACTCGCGAGGGCCTCCGATGAGCTCCAAGCGCGCAAGCATGCGCGAGGGCCCGCTGGCCGCCCTCTTCCGCAAGACCGAGCAGGACGCGCGCGGCGGCGAGGAGGCTTCCGAAGCCCCTGAGGCTCGCCCCGGGCCGCCGCCGCCCGACACGGCGACCCGCCCTGCGGCCGATGAACGCGAATCCGCGGCGGCCGAGGCGCCCAACGAGGGCGCGGCGGCGGCGGAGGGGAGCGAGCACCAGGAGGCCGAGGAGCCGCGCGAGAGGGCGCCGGCGGCCCCCGCCGGCCCCGCTCCGGAGCGCACTTCGGGTGTGCCGACGCCGCAGGAGCGCCTGCGCGCCGCGTTCAGCTCCGAGCTTCCCGACGACATGCTGGCGCGCCGCGCCGCGGCCCCGGCCGACGTCTACGCGCGCGCCGAATACGGCGAGCCGCGGGTGTCCGCGCCGGTGGGCCGGCCGCGCCTACGGGTTGTCGGGGTCG
>DATBPB010000058.1:0-18187 GCA_036561565.1 Solirubrobacteraceae bacterium
AGCGCTTCGAGCTTGGCCTCGAGCGCGACGACCCGCTCAGCGGCCTAACCGACAACCTGCTCGCGCTGCGCGCGCTGCTCGAGCCCGAGGGGCCGCGCAGCGGCCGTCTCGCCGGCCGCGTGGCGGCGCTCTGCGCGCAGCCGCACGCCCGTGCCGCGGCGACCGAGCGCGTGGCCCACGCGATCTCACTCGAGCAGTCGCTGATCGCCGGCGTCAGCGCCGGCGGCGACGCGCTGGTGCTCGCGGCCGAGATCGAGCAGCACCTGCGCGCGCTGCTGCGCGATGTCATCTGCGGCCATCTCGCGCCCGATCTGCTGTCGCTCGCGGACTCGCTGCTGTTCGAAGGCGTCGAGGGCGAACGGGCTGGAGCCCTGCCGCAGGCGGCCGAGGCCGTCGAGGCCGTCGAGGCTGCCGACGCCGGCGACTGGTTCGACTCGGCCTACGCCGAGGACGACTACTGCGCGACCGAGGGCGAGCCGACCGTGCTCGCGCCCGGCCGGCGCTCCAGATAGCGCGCGAGGCGATCCAGCCCCGCCACGTTCTCGAGTTCGCCGGCGAGCTCCGGGATCACGACCGTGTCAAGGCCGGCGAACTCCTCGCGCAGCCGCTGCAGTCCGGCTTCGTCGGCCACCGCACGCGCGTCGCGCTCGCGCAGGCTGTCGCCGACCAGCGTCGCCAGGCGCTCCCCCAGCAGTTCCTCGAGCACGCCCCGCGGCGGCGGCGCCAGGCCGGCGCCGTGGACGCGATTGACCACGAGCGCTGAGAGCGTGAGCTCGGCGGCGCGTAACTGGCGCGCGAAGGCGATCGTCTCCTCGACCGCGGCGCCGCGCGCCGAGCTGACCACCACGAAGGTCGTCGCGGGGTCACGCAGCAGCGCCTCGACGGCCGCCGCGCGCGCCGCGAGGCCCTCGACCATGCCGCCGATCGCCGTGAAGAAGGCGGTGATCTCGCGCAGCACGCCGGCGCCGGTCAGCCGCGCGAGCATGCCCAGCAGCGGTGCGCCGGCGCGGCCGGCGGCGCGGCTCGCGAGGCCGCCCTGGGAGACCAGCAAGCGCAGCGCGCGGCCGTCGAAGAAGCGCGTCAGGCGCGCCGGCGCGTCGAGGAAGTCGAGCGCGTTGCGCGAGGGCGGCGTGTCCAGGACGATCGAGTCGAAGTCCCCGCTGCGGTCGAGCTCGTAGAGCTTGGCGACGGCGCTGAACTCCTGCGAGCCGGCGACGGCGCCCGAAAGCTCGCGGTAGATGCGGTTTGAGAGCGCGCGCTCGCGCACGCCCTCGTCGGCGGCGAGGCTCGCGATCAGATCGTCGAGCGTGCGCTTGGGGTCAAGCCGCATCGCCCACAGCTCGCCGGCGGTCTGCACGCGGCGCGGCTCGCCGCTCAGCTCGTCGAACCCGAGCGCCCGGGCGAGGCGCGGGGCGGGGTCGATCGTGACGACCGCGACGCGCTGCCCCTGGCGGGCGCGAGCGCAGGCGATCGCCGCCGCGACGGTGGTCTTGCCGACGCCGCCGGCGCCGACGCAGACGCACAGCCGCCCGCCGAGCTGTGCCTGCGGGCTCATAGGACCGCCTCCAGCGCGTCGGCGAGGGTCTCGAGCTCGGCACGCGATATCTGCGCGGAGATCAGCGGCAGCACGAGCGGCGCCGGCAGCCGCGCGAGCTGCGCCCGCTGGGCGCGCGCAAGCGCATCCTCGGCGATCGCTGTCGCGAGCGCCCCGCGCGCGGGCGCGGAGAGCTTCGGCTGGGCGTGGGCGCCGCGCAGCGCCAGCGCGTCGGCAGCGCTGAAGCGCTCGGCCACGACAGCGTTCGCGAGCACCGCGTCCATGCGCCCGTCGAGCGTGCGCCGCAGCTCCAGCAGCTCCTCGACCGCGGCGCTCTCGGGCGTGGCGACGGCCGCCAGGGCCGTCAGGCGCCGGTCGGCGAGCGTGGCCGCGATGCGCCGGCCCTGGCGCGCGATCGGGCCGGCGGCGGCCGCGTCGGCGAAGGTGCGCGGGGCCGCGAGCAGCGCCAGCCCGTGCCCGGTCGCCGGCGCGTCGACGACGACCACGTCATAGACCGCTGCCCCCGGCGTGCGCCGCTCGGTCTGCGCCAGCTCCCAGATCTTGCCGATCGTCAGCAGCTCGCGCAGGCCCGGTGTCGCCGCCGCGACGTAGCCGAAGGTCGCGCTCGAGCCGATCGCGTCAGCCAGCAGCCGCAGCGGCAGCTGGTCGCGCAGGTACTCCTCGAGCGCCTGGCGCGGGTCCACATCGAGCGTCCACAGGCCCGGGGAGAGCTCGAGTTCCACGCCGCTCTCCCCGCCGCGGCCGAAAAGCCGCGGCACGTCGCCGCGCCCACTGACCTCGACCACGATCGCCCTCAGCCCGCGCCGCGCAGCGAGCACGCCAAACGCAGCGGCGAGCGTGGAGCGGCCGACCCCGCCCTTGCCGAGCAGGAACACGAGGCGGCGCTCCAGCAGCCCGAGGCGGGCCGGATCGGGGGTGTTAGCGGGAGGCCGGATCGTGTCCACAACCTAGTTCAACGGAGGCGACGTTATGAAGGATTCCTTTCAGCGCCTGCGAATAAGGCCGCGTGTGGGTAACCCCTCGAGGCTGGAGCGTTCCGTGAGCAAGCCGGCGAAGATCATCGCGTTCGCCAACCAGAAGGGCGGCGTCGCCAAGACCACGACGACGCTGAACCTGGCGGCGGCATTCGCGGAGGAAGGCCACCGCGTGCTCTGCGTCGACATGGACCCGCAGGGCAACCTGACGATGTCGCAGGGCATCGACCCCGACTCGCTCGAGCAGTCGATGTACGACGTGCTCGTGCACAAGGTCTCGATCCGCGAGGTGACGCGTAAGCGCGAGATCGACGTCGCCTGCGCCTCGATCGACCTTGCCGGGGCCGAGATCGCGATGGCGCCGATGATCGGCCGCGAGCGCGCGCTGCAGCGAGCCTTCGAGCCGATCCTGGAGGACTACGACTTCATCTGCATCGACACGCCGCCGAGCCTCGGGCTGCTGACGATCAACGCGCTCACGGCCGCTGACAAGGTGATCGTCCCCGTGCAGTGCGAGTATCTGTCCATGCGCGGGCTGATCCAGCTGCAGAACACGCTTTCGATGATCCGCGAGAACCTCAACCCCGACGTCGACATCGAGGGCATCCTGCCGACGCTCGTCGACTCGCGCACGATCCACGCCAAGGAGGCGATCGAGATCCTCGAGGAGAACTTCGGTGACCGCGTCTTCGCGTCGCGGATCCGAAAGACCGTCCGCTTCGCCGAGGCGCCCGTGAAGGGCATGTCGGTCCTCAAGTACGAGCCCAACGGCGTCGCCGCCCAGGCCTACCGCGACCTCGCCCAGGAGGTCCTCCACGGCCGCCACGCGAACGTCGAGCAGGCGCTCCGATGAGCAACAAGCGCGCGAGCATGCGCGAGGGCCCGCTGGCGGCCCTGTTCCGAAAGACCGAGCAGGACGCCGCACGGCCCGCGTCGCAGGCCGACGAAGCGCCGGCGGCGGCGGCGGCGCCACCGGCCGCGCCGGCGCGGGCCGCCGCGGCGGCGCCCGACGAGCCCGCCGCGCGCGCACAGCCCACGCCCGAGCCGGTCGAGGAAGCGCCGGCACCCGCGCCGGCGCCGGCTCCGGCGGTCGAGCGCAGCTCCGGCGTGCCGACGCCGCAGGAGCGCCTTCGCGCCGCGTTCAGCTCCGAGCTCCCCGACGACATGCTCGAGCGGCGCCCGGCCACCCAGATCGACGTCTACGCGCGCGCCGACTACGGCGAGGCGCGCATCTCGGCGCCGATGGGGCGGCCGCGCCTGCGCGTCGTCGGCGTCGGCGGCGGCGGCGTCAACGCCGTCAACCGGATGGTCGAGGCCGGCGTCGCGGGCGTCGAGTTCCTGGCCGTCAACACCGACCTCCAGTCGCTTCAGCAGTGCACGGCCGACGTCACCGTCCACATCGGAGCCCAGGTCACGCGCGGGCTCGGCTCCGGCGCCGACGCCGAGCTCGGCCGCCTCGCGGCGATCGAGGAGTACGACAAGGTCAAGTCGCTGCTGAAGGGCTCGGACATGATCTTCATCACCGCCGGGGAGGGCGGCGGCACGGGCACCGGAGCGGCGCCCGTCATCGCGCGGATCGCGCGCGAGGTCGGCGCGCTCGCGGTCGGGATCGTCACCCGCCCGTTCGGCTTCGAGGGCAGCAAGCGCGCCGGTCAGGCCGAGGCCGGCATCGAGGCGCTCGCGGCCGAGGTCGACACGCTGATCGTCGTGCCCAACAACCGCCTGCTCGACGTCCTCGACAAGCAGACCTCGATGGTCGAGGCGTTCCGCGTCGCCGACGACGTGCTGCGCCAGGGCGTGCAGGGGATCTCCGACCTCGTCACGCTGCCGGGCCTGATCAACCTCGACTTCGCCGACGTGCGCACCGTCATGTCGGGCGCCGGCACGGCGCTGCTCGGAATCGGCGTGGGACACGGCGAGCACCGCGCGATCGACGCCGCGGTGGCGGCGGTCTCCTCGCCGCTGCTCGAGACGTCGATGGACGGCGCGCGCTCGATCCTGCTCTCGATCACCGGCGGCAGCGACCTCTCGCTGTGGGAGGTCAACGAGGCCGCGAAGGCCGTCAACGAGGCCGCGCACCCCGACGCCAACATCATCTTCGGCGCGACCGTCGATGAGAGCCTCGCGGACCAGGTCTGGGTGACCGTCGTCGCGACCGGCTACGGCGAGCGCGGCACGCGCCGCCCGCGTCGCCTCGATGAGCCGATCGGCGAGCCGCGCATCAAGCGCACGGCCGGCGCCCAGCAGCAGCCGCGCCAGCCGAACGCCGGCTCGCGCGGGCACCTTTCGGTAGCCTCGCTCGACGTGCCCGAGTTCGTACCGCGCGGTTAGTTGAAGGCCTGGCGCTCGCGCGCCGCGCCGGCGTTCGCGGCAGGGGCGCTCGCCGTTGGGGCCGTGGCCTGCGGAGGACCCGCCGCGGACCTCTTTGAGGTCATCCGAAGCGGGGCGATCCCCGGCGCCGACATCACGCTCGTGCCGAGCGGCGACGGCAGCGTGCTGTGCGACCGCCACAGCCACGCGCTGCCGGACAAGCTGCTGCTGACCGCCGAGAACTTCGACCTCAGCTACCACGCCAGGCGCCACGAGTCGCTGCCGTCGGGGCGCAACCCCGTCTACACCTACGTCGTGCGGACGCCCGACGGCACGTTCAGCTACAGCGACGACTCGCCGCACCTCGGCCGCGAGCTGCGTTCGCTTGCGGCGTGGACCTACACGGTCGCCAAGACCGTCTGCCGGTAGCCGTCGAGTCTCACGGCCCGCGCGGCCACGCCGCGGCGCGGGACGCGGCGGCGCTCAGCCGAAGCGGACCTTGCCGTTGGAGCGCGCGCGGGCCTGCGCTCGGTCGACGAACTCGAGCCGCTTGAGCGCGGCGCGCATCAGCCGCGCCAGCAGCCGCAGCCGCGCGTTCTCCGAGCGCAGCTCGAGCAGCCCCTGCTTGGCCTCGAGGCCGAACTCGACGGTCGCCGCCATGTCGTAGGCCGACATCGCGGCGAGCCGCTCGGCGTCGGGCTCGCTGTCGGTGGCCTCGAGAACGAGCGCCGAGTACGCCTCGCACGCGGCCCTTCGAGCGCCCTCGTCGCGATCCTCCTCGCGGTCGCCCAGGAACTCGACGGTGCCGGCCGGGTAGGCCAGATCGTCCTGGCGCTCGATCAGCCGGAACGGTCGCGTGCCGCGCGTGAGGATGTTGACGCGCCCGTCCTCCATCCGCTCCAGAACGCGCTCGATCGCGACGGCGCAGCCGATCGGCTTGAGCTCATCGTCTGAGAGCCAGACGATGCCGAAGTCCCGCTCGCGCTCCAGGCACTCGGCGATCATCGTGCGGTAGCGCGCTTCGAAGATGTGCAGCGGCACGTACTCGCTCGGCAGCGCGACGAGCGCCAGCGGGAAGAGCGGGAAGCTTCGCTCGATCGGGCCGTCCATCGCCTAATTATGGGGCCGCTCGCGCCGTCGCCGCTGCGATGATCCGCGACGATGGACGATCTCGCCAAGCGGCTGCTCGCAGGCGACCGCCGCGCGCTGGCGCGGGCCATCTCGCTCGTGCAGGATGGCGATCCGGCGGCGGCGGCGCTCGTGGCCGCCATCTACCCCCACACCGGCAGGGCAGCCGTGACCGGCTTCACCGGCCCGCCGGGGGCCGGGAAGTCGACTCTGATCGCCGCGCTCGTGCGCCGCCGGCGCGAGCAGGGAGCGAAGGTCGCGGTGCTGGCGATCGACCCCTCCTCGCCGTTCAGCGGCGGGGCCGTGCTCGGCGACCGGATCCGCCTCGGCGAGCACTTCCTCGACGACGGCGTCTTCATCCGCTCGATGGCCGCGCGCGGCGCGCTCGGCGGCCTCGCCGAGGCGGCGCTCCAGACGCTGTTGCTGATGGACGCCTCGGGGCGCGAGGAGATCGAGCTCGAGACCGTCGGCGTCGGCCAGGGAGAGGTCGACGTAGCCGGCCACGCCGACACCGTCGTGCTCGTGCTGGTGCCCGGCTCCGGGGACTCCGTCCAGGCGCTCAAGGCCGGCGTGATGGAGATCCCTGACGTGATCGTCGTCAACAAGCGCCAGCACCCGCTGACGGACCTCTTCGTGCGCGAGATCCGCGGCGTCCTGGCGCTCGCGCCGCCGTCCGCCGGCGGCTGGGGGATCCCGGTCGTGGAAACCGAGGCCGCGAGCGGCGACGGGGTCGAGGAGCTCGAGGCGGCAATCGGTGCCCATCGCGCACAGCTCGCGGCCAGCGGCACGATCGACGAGCGCCGGCGGCGCAACCTGCGCGAGCAGGTGCTCGCCATCGCCGCCGCCAATCACCGCCGCGCGCTCGAGCGGCGCCTCGAAGGCGACGCGTCGTTCGCCGCACTGGTCGAGGACGTCGTGGCGCGGCGCCTTGACCCGGCCAGCGCCGCGCGGCGCCTGGAGGGCTGAGCGGCCGCCCTCAGGCGGCGACGAGGCGCAGCGCGAGCAGCATGATGTCGTCGCGCGAGCGGCCGGCGACGCGCGCGAGCGCCGCCGAGCGGATCCGCTCGAGCAGGGACTCGAGCGACTCGCCGGGCGACTGCGCGCACAGGTGCGCCAGGCCGTTCTCGCCGAGGCGGTCGCCGGAGCGTCCGGCATCGGTCACCCCGTCGGTGTAGAGCAGGAGTGTCTCGCCGAGCCCCATCTCGACCTCGACCTCGTGCACCTCGATCGGATCGACGACGCCGAGCAGCGTCCCCATTCGCCCGATCGGGCGCGTGCCGCCGTCGCCATCGATCAGCAGCGGTGGCAGGTGCCCGCCGAGCGCGACCTCGAGGCGGGCGCCGGAGCCCTCCCCGCGCGTCATGCGCACGATCGCCGCCGTGCAGAGACTCTGCGCGGTCGGCTGCAGGCGCATCGCGACGTGCAGCGTCTGAAGCATCGCCGACGGCCCCTCGCCGGCCAGCGCCGCGGCGCGCAGCGTGTGGCGAGCGAGGGCGGTCGCCGCCGCGGCCTGCGGACCCTTGCCGCACACGTCGCCGATCATCAGCAGCCAGCTTCCCGCGGCGTCCTCGAGGACGTCGTAGAAGTCGCCGCCGACCTCGTTGAGCTCGCCGGCGGCCTCGTAGCGCGCGAGCACCTCGACGCCGTCGGCCGAGGGCAGCGTGGTCGGGAGCAGGGCCTGCTGGAGGGTGTGGGCGATCCGCGCGCGCTCGGTGAATGCGCGGGCGTTGTGGACCGCCGTGCCGGCGCGGCGCCCGAGCTCCTCGGCGAGCGCGACCTCGGCGTCGCCGATGCGCCGCAGCGGGTCGGAGGAGACCAGCGTTATCGAGCCGACCGCCCGGCCGCCGGCGAGCATCGGCACGATCAGCACCGCGCGCGCCCCCATCTCGCGCAGCAGCTCGAGGTGCTCGGCGCTGCGCGCTAGATCCTCGATCGCCGCGGCCGAGCCCTCTCCGTAGTGGCGCGATCGCCCGGAGCGGATGACGTACCCGACGCCGGTCGCGTCGCTCAGCGCCGGCGGGACGATCCGCTCCAGGCTGCCGGCCGCCGCGGCTCGACCACCGGCGTCGAAGTGCACCGTCACGCGGCGGATCTGGCCGGTCTCGTCGAGCACGCTGACCCCGCACCAGTCGGCCAGCTGCGGCACGGCGAGGCGCGCGACCTGCTCGAGCGTGCGGTCGTAGTCGAGCGAGGAGGCGAGCACACGGCTTGTTTCCGCGAGCAGCCGCTCGGCGCGTTCGGCGCGCTTGACCTCGGTGATGTCCTCGAACACGTTGACGGCGTGCGTCAGACGGCCGCTGTCGGGATCGCGGATCGGCGTCGCGCGGACGATCAGCCAGCGATCCTCGCCGCTGCTGCGCGAGATGTTGCGCACGAGCAGCGGCGGCGGCTGCGCCTCGCCGGCGAACAGGCGCCGCGCGGGCATCTGCGCCAGCTCGAGCTCGCGCCCCTCCTCGTCGAGGACGACGAAGCGGCGCATGATCGAGCCGGGCTCGGAGTCGAGCAGCTCCTGGGGCGATGAGAAGCCGAGCAAGTCCGAGGTGGCCTGGTTGGCGAAGACGGTCCGGCCGCCGGCATCGACGACGGTCACGGCCTCGGCGAGGCCGACGAGGATCGCCTCCATCCGCTGCTCGACCGCGCGAAGCTCCGAGAACAGGCGGGCGTTGTCGATCGCCAGCGCCGCGCGGCGGGCGAGCTCGCAGACGATCTCGAGGTCCGCCTCGTCGAAGGACTCCGACGACGGGCCGAGCCGCAGCACGGAGATCGCGCCGAGTGTGCGCCCGCGCGCCGGCAGCGGCGCCGTGACCGCCGAGCGGTACTCCTTCGCGATCATGAACTCGGCGTGCTCGGGACTGCGAGCGATCGATCGCAGCAGCTCGTCGGTCATCCGCGCCAGCAGGATCGGCTCGCCGCTGCGGATCGTCGATGCGACCGGGTGCTGCTCGCGCGGGTCGACGGGGTTGCGCTCGCGCAGGGCGACCAGCCCGGCCTCGACGGCCGGGTCGGTCGCGACGACCGCCACGTCGCGGATCCCGCCCGACTCGTCGCGAAGGTCGATCACGCACAGGTCGCCGAGCCGCGGCACGGTCAGCGAGGCGACCTGGCGCATCGTCACCTGCGGATCAAGCGAAGATGCGAGGACCGCACCGGCCTCGACCAGCAGGTCCGTCGCGGCCGCCTCGGCCGCCGCGCGCTCGGGGAGTCGTTGCGCCATCGCCTGCTAGGGCCGCAGTCTAGCCCGGCTTCGGTGGCGTTTCGCGGCGGCCTGCGCGGGTAGCCGCCCAGTGCAGAGCCAAACAGCGAAAAGCGGAGGACACCGACGATGGGATCGAAACTGAATGGACGGACGATCGCCTTCCTGGTCGCCCAGGAAGGGATCGAGGAGGTCGAGCTGACGGGACCGCGCGAGGCGGTCGAGAAGGCTGGGGCGAACACTCAGCTGATCGCGCCGCAGGCCGGCGAGGTGCAGGCCTTCGAGCATCTCGACAAGGGCTCGAGGTACAAGGTCGATCGCACGCTCGATGAGGCGGACGCCGACGACTATGACGGGCTCGTGCTCCCGGGCGGCGTCGCCAACCCCGACCAGCTGCGGACCGACCCGCGCGCCGTGCGCTTCGTGCAGGACTTCTTCGCCGCGGGCAAGCCCGTCGGCGTGATCTGCCACGGACCGTGGACGCTCGTCGAAGCCGACGTCGTGCGCGGTCGACGGATCACCTCATGGCCGTCGCTTCAGACCGACATCCGAAACGCCGGCGGCGAATGGGTCGACGAGGAGGTCGTCGTCGACGAGCGGCTGGTGTCGAGCCGAAAGCCCGACGACCTGCCGGCCTTCTGCGAGGCGATCGTCGAGCAGTTCGCGCAGGCCGCCGTGGCGCACTAGACGAGGAGCCCGTCGGCCTCCAGCCGCTCGAGCAGGCGAAGCCAGATCTCGCTGCGCGCCGGGAAGACGGGCACGGCGTGGCGGAGGCGCTCGAGCGGCAGCTCCGCGGCGACCGCGATCGTCGCCGCGTGAAGCCACTCGACGACCTCGCTGCCGGTGAACGTCGCGCCGACGAGGACGCCTCTCGCGACGTCGACGACGAGGCGCGACGTGCCGACCGCGTTGCGGCCGTGGAAGCTCGCGCCGGGCGTGCCTGAGCTGTCGACGTCGTAGGCGCGCGCGTCGATGCCCCGCTCCCGCGCGGCGGCCAGCGTCAGCCCGACCGCGGCGACCCCGGGGTCGGTGAAGATCGCCCGCGGCGCCGTCGAGTCGTCGTGGAGCACGCGCGCGTCGCGGCCGAGGATCACGTCGGCCGCGACGCGCGCCTGGTACTTGGCGACGTGCGTCAGGAGCGCCCGCCCGTTGACGTCGCCGACCGCGTAGAGCCATCGCAGCCCGCCGGCCCGCATCTGATCGTCGACGTCGATCGTGTCACCGGCGGCGAGGCCGATGCTGTCGAGGCCGATGTCGTCGCTGCGCGGCCGCCGCCCCGCGGCGACAAGCAGCTCGTCGGCCTCGACATGCGAGCCGTCGTCGAGCTCGGCGCGCACCGATCCGTCGCGCTCGACGGAGTTCGCGCCGATTCCCAGCCGCACGTCCACGCCCGCTTCGCGCAGCGCCGCCAGAAGCTGCGCCGAGGCGAATTCCTCCTCGCGCGAGACGAGCCGCTCGAGCGGTTCGACGAGCGTCACCGCGGCGCCGAGCGAGGCGTAGGCCTGGGCCATCTCGACGCCGACGACGCCCCCGCCGAGGATCAGCAGCCGCCCCGGCACGCGCTTTGACGTCGTGGCCTCGCGGTTCGTCCATGGCTGCGCCTGCGCGAGGCCCGGGACGTCGGGGATCGCCGCGGCGCTGCCCGTGGCGATCACGACCGCGTCGCGGACGGTGAGCTGGTGCTCGCCGACCAGCACCGAGCGCTCGCCGCTCAGGCGTGCGTGGCCGCGCAGGAGCTCGACGCCGCGCTCATCGAGCCATGGAAGCTGATGGGCGTCGTCGAGATCGCTGATCACCTCGTCGCGACGCCGCAGCACGGCCGCGACGTCCAGCGCCCCGCCGGCGGCCTCGGCGGCGCCCGGGACGCGGCGCACCTCGGCCAGCGCCTGAGCCGGACGAAGCAGCGCCTTCGACGGCATGCACGCGTAGAACGCGCACTCGCCGCCGACCAGCTCGCGCTCGACGAGCGCAACGCTTCGACCGGCCCCTCCGAGCCGCCCCGCGACGACCTCGCCGGCTGGGCCGGCGCCGATCACGACGACGTCGTAGCGGGCGGCGGTCACGCGCGTGAGTTACCCGCTTGCGGCTTCTGGGGAAACCGCTGCGGGTAGGGATGCACTATCTACCACGACAGAACGGGAGGTGGCGATGCCGCCGCGCGGAGTGAAGAAGGGCAGCAGGCGAGCAAGGCAGTACGAGCACATCAAGGAGAGCGAGCGCAGCCGCGGGGTGTCGGAGGGTCGCGCCGAGGAGATCGCCGCTCGCACCGTCAACAAGGAGCGCGCGCGGGCCGGCGAGTCGCAGACGCGCTCACGGACGTCGGTGGCCGACATCTCCTCGGGACGCAGGGGAGGCCTTCGCTCCGGTCGCCCGGGGCCGCCGGGCCGCACGCGCGATCAGCTCTACGCGGAGGCGCGCAGGCTCGGCGTCAAGGGCCGCTCGAGCATGAACAAGGCGCAGCTCCAGCGCGCCGTGGACGCGCGTAAGGGCTAGAGCGGAATGCGCCCGCGTTTCGAGGCTGTCGAGCCGGGTAGGGCTGGCATGGGTAGGAGGCACGACGAAAGGAGGAATCGATGTCAGTCACAGCGATTGCAGGCGTCAACGCAATAGCGGACCTGACGATTCTTGCCGTCCTCGCGTTCGTGATGCGCAGCGCGGGCTTTCTGCACCCGCACGGTCGGCGGCCACAACGGCCGATCAGGCCGCTTGTCGAGGCGCGCCGCGCGCATTACCGGGCCAATTACCCCGGTCGTGTCGCGACCGCGGGGCGCTAGCAACCCACCGGGGCAGGCGAATGCCTGCCCCGGTCTCTGACTGCGGCGAGATCTTGACGATGGCGATCAGCCGGTGACCGCCCAGGTGCCGTAGGCGGACCCGGTCGTCGAGGTCGTCAGCGAGATCACCGTGCCGAACGTGTCGGCATTCGCGCTGAACGGATCGTGGTTGGGGTCGTTGGCCGCGAGCGTCACGCCGGCGTCGACGTGCGCCTCATAGACGCACAGGTCGCCGGTGGCTGCCGTCGGCGCTGCGACGCTGCCCGGGCAGGCGGTCGTCGAGGCGGCGCCCGGCGCGACGAAGTTGACGGTCGGTTTCGCCGCCAGCGGGATGTTGAAGCTGATCGGCGCGTAATAGGGGCTGTCACCCACGGAGCCGACATGTCCGGCCCACGTGCCGACCTCGGTCTTCGCGCTCGGAAGCGTCGAGGTGAAGCCGGTCGCGCCGGTCGCACCGATCGCGCCCGTCGCGCCGGCCTTGCCGGGCGCGCCGGCCGCGCCCTTGAAGCCGCGGAGGCCCCGCAGGCCGCGCGGGCCGCGTGGGCCGCGGTTGCCGCGCAGCTCGCGCACGACGCTCGGCTTGATCTGGTGGATCGAATGAATCAGGTAGTGGCGAGCGGCGTAAGCGGTTCCACCCGCGATCGCCAGAAACAGCGCCAGCGTGGCGACCACGCTCGCATAGCGGGACCGGCCCGTCCTTGGGCCGCGCCCCAACCGGAAGCGGTTCATGCATGTCTCCTTTCGCAAATGAAAGCGGGGCCGGCCTGCACACCGGCCCCGCCTTGCTCTCTGGCGTCCAGCGTGGGGAGAGAGAGGAAGCCCAGACGCCCAAAACGCGGTGTTCCCGCGCGAACACGGCGTCAAACACGAATTTTTCGGTCGGCGCACCTGTGCCCCGAAGGGGTATGCGCCGACCGCGGCGGGTGGGTGCATGCACCCACCCGAACGACGCGGGGAGGCGTTCTCAGGCCGCTCCCCGCTCCCAGCGGCGGACCGTTCGCCGTAGCGCGACGTAGCCCGCGATGCCGGGAAGGGTCGGGAGCCAGAAGGAGATCGCGCGGTAGGCGAGGACGGCGACGACCGCCTGGCCGCCGTTCACGCCGAAGGCGACGAACGCGCCGATCATCGCGCCCTCGACGCCGCCGATCCCGCCCGGCAGCGGCAGTAGCCCGCCGAGCGTGCCGAGGAAGTAGCCGAGCACGAGCACGGCGATCGCGGGGTGGCCGCCGAAGGCGCGAAAGGAGCAGCCGAGCGCCGCGATGTCGAAGCCCCAGTAGGCGACCGCTCCCAGCAGCCCCGGGCGCCGCTCGCGCACGAGGTCGACCGCGGTGCGCATTCCGGATCCGAGCGCCGCCGGCGCGGCGGCGAGTCGCTCGACGATCCGCAGCCACCAGCGCGGACCCGAGGCGACGGCGCGCAGGCGACGCTCGACGTCGTCGGGCACCAGCACCGCGCTGACGACAGCGGCCGCCAAGAGGATGCTCAGCAGCGCGGGAAGGATCGTCAGCGCGAAGGGCGCCGGGCCGGGGAGGACGCCGGCCGCGAGAAGGACGCCGAACAATACGAGCGCACCGAGGTAGACGGCGTACTGGAGCGCCAGGTTGGCGACCATCCGGCAGGCGATCACGCGCGCCTCCATCCCCGCCTTGCCGAGCGCCCAGGCGGTCACGGCGACACCGCCCGCTCCGGCGGCCGCGATCAGGCGGATCGCGGCGATGCCGGCGAGCGGGATCTGCGCGCTGGCGCGCCAATCGAGCCGCGGCATGTCGCGCCCGAAGACGGTCGCGAACAGCAGCGCGTATCCGACGATCGAGAGGATCTCGGCCGCCGCGGCGACCCCGAGCCAGGCGACGTTTCCGTGGCTCAGGCGTCCCCAGGTCTGGTGCAGGCCGGCCAGCTTCGGCAGCAGCAGATAGAGCGCGAGGAGGGCGACGACGATCAGGGCTGCGGCGATGATCATTCGCCGGCGGCCGAAGGAGCTCGGCAGATCGGCGGAGGCTGCGCTGACGGCCAGATCGGGCGGCTCGTCGGTCGCGGCCAGTTCCTCGTCGTGCACCTCCATGCCGCTCTCCTTACCCATGGCGCTCGGCCGTCACCCGCCGCCGGCTGGTTTTTGGGCCTCGGGCGCAGGGTAGTGGGCACATGTGACGGGAGAGGCCGCCAAGTCGTCCGATCAGCTGCCCGAGGAGGGCCCGCCGGAGGTCGTGGTCGACGACGACGCCGCTGCGGAGGAAGGTGCGGCGCGCGCCGCGGCGCGCGAGCACGCACGCCGCGCGAACCGCAGCGGCCACGGGCCGGGTGATTCGCGCGATGACGGCTGACGACGGGCGCGCCGAGACCGAGCACGAACGGCTCGATCGCAACCTCGCCGAGCTGACCGCCGAGCTGCGCGTTGCCGTGACCGGCGTCCAGGTGCTGTTCGCATTCCTGCTCGTCGCCCCGTTCGACAGCGGCTTTGCCCACCTTCGCGACTATGAGCGCAAGCTCTACTTTGCGGCGCTGCTGCTCGCGGCGCTCGCGGCCGTCTTCACGATCGCGCCGTCCGCGCAGCATCGGCTGCTGTTCCGGCACGACGCGAAGGCCTACCTGGTGGCCCGCGCGACGAGCCTCGCGATCGCCGGCCTGACGTGCCTCGCCCTGGCGATGTGCCTCGCCCTGACGCTCGTCGCGAGCTACCTCTTCGGTGACGTCGCCGGTGCGGTCACCGGCGCGGCGATGGCGCTCGCCTTCGCGGCGCTGTGGTTCGCGATGCCGCTGCGCCGCGCGCGACGCGGCGGAGCCGCGCCAGATCCGGGCCCGCTCGCCCCGGCGGGCCGGTAGGTTCGCGCATGCCGGCGGTCTCGCTGCGGGTACGGCTGGCGCTGGCGGTGGTTGCCGGAGCAGTCGCGGGCGTCGCCGTGACGGCGCTCGACGGCGCGCGGATCGGCGCTCTGAGCGGGATCGACGCGCTCAACTTCTGCTTCCTCGCGGGCGTCTGGCTGGCGATCTGGAGATTCAGCCCCGAGCAGACGGAGCGCCACGCCGTCCGCGAGGACCCGGCGGTGGTGATGTCGGACCTGATGCACCTCGGCGCTGCGCTTGCGAGCCTCGCGGCCGTCGCCTTCGTGCTAGCCGGTGCGGCGAAGGCGGGCGGCAGCGACCAGGCCGTGCGGCTCGGGCTCGGGCTCGGCTCGGTCGCGCTGTCGTGGGGCACCGTGCACACGCTGTTCACCCTCCGCTACGCGCGCATCTACTACAAGGGGACCGATGGCGGCGTCGAATTCAACCAGCGGGGCCGGCCCGCCTACGCCGACTTCGCCTACCTGAGCTTCACGGTCGGCATGACCTTCCAGGTCTCCGACACCGCGATCAAGACCAGCGAGATGCGCCGCGCGGTGCTGCGGCATGCGCTGCTCGCCTACGTCTTCGGCGCCGGCATCATCGCGACGACGATCAACCTGATCGCCACGGTGACGAGCTCGTAGCTTCCGAGCGCTCCGTCCGGTCGATCGGGATCGGCGCGGGATCGGGCTCCGGGCGCGTGTCGGGCGGCTCAGGGTCAGGCGCGCCCGGGATGCCCGGGAGCGGGCCGGGCGGCTGGACGGGTGGCGGATCGGGCGGCGGCGAGGGGTCTGGGAAGCTGTCGAGCACGGCGATGACGCCCATGCGTGGCTCCTTGGTCGCGGTGGCCGTGCGGCTACCCGCGGTGAGCGGAGGCGAACCGGCTCAGGCGGCGCGCATGTGCAGGCGCACGACGTTGCCCTCCGGCGCGCTGCGTACCTGAACGAGATCGCAGACCTGGTTCACCAGCCACAGGCCGCGTCCGCAGCGCGCCGTGGCGAGGGGCCGACGGCGTCCGACGAGCGGGTCGGCGATGTGCCCGCCGTCGCGGACTTCGCAGATCACCGTTCCGTCGGACTCCCAGATCGCCACGACGCCGCTCCCCGAGCCGTGCAGCAGGCTGTTGGTCGCAACCTCGTTCGCCGCCAGGAGCAGGTCCGAGGTGCGTGGCTGCTCGAGACCCGCGCCCGTCGCGTGTCCGGCGATGAAGGCGCGCACGTCGCGAAGCTGCTCGCTGTCGCTGAAGGCCAGCTCGGGCGTTCCGAGCGGCGGCTGCGGGAGCGGCGCGTCGAAGGGCTCGGCGAGCGCCTCGACTCCGGGGTAGGACCCGCTCTGGGCGCTACCCCCCGCCTCCCGCACGTAGGGATGCGTGCGGTGTGCGTCCTCGATCACCTCCGGCGTGAGCGTGTCGGTGTCGTAGGGGCACAGCAGCGAGAAGCGCGGGTCGACGAAGACGAGGTTCAGGAGCTGTTCGTGGCGGCGGCATTCGACGAGCTCCTCCTCGGTGCGTCCCGCCCAGACCGGCTCCCCGACGCCCCAGATGCGCCTCTCTGCGGTCGCGTTGCGGTCGACGAACTCCTGCCAGACGGGGATGATGCGCGCAGGGTTGGCACCAACCTCGGCCATGTCGGCGAGCTGCAGGCAGGGGTCGCAGTCGCGACCGAGCTCCTCGCGCAGCGCCGCGAGCTTGGCCTTGCCGACGACGACGAGGACCGGCTCATCGGCATCGGCGGCGGAGCGGATGAAGGGCACCGTTGCGGCCATGAAGCCGTCGAGCCCGGCGTAGAACAGCGCCTCGTGGCGGTATCCCCCCTGGTCGTACGTGACCGCCGCTGCGTCCTCGGCAGCGAGCCGCGTCCGGTTCACTTCCCGCATCTGGTCAAGAACCTCCGGTGAGGAAGTCTAGGTCGTGCGGGGGACGGTGGAATCGTTGCCATCGCCCGGCGTCGCTTCATAGCGGCGCCGGCGCGTTACGCGGCGGGCGCGACCCTGCTGTTCAGCCTCGCGCAGCGACTCGGTGAAACGTCCAGGGCCCCACTGCTTGGCGCCGACGGCGCGGCCGAGATCGGCGCGGCGAATGGCGCCCCGCTCGCGCAGCGCGAGCACGATCTGCTCGACCTCGCGGTCGGGTCGGCTCGCCGGTCGCGGGACCGGCATCGGCATCCCGGGCCAACCGAGCGTCCCGCCGGGGCCCGGGCGTAGTCGCGCGCGACGGGCGCGCCTCAGCGATTCCGGCTCGCGCGCCCCGGCATCGGGCCCCTGCTCGCCCTGCTCGGCCGCCTGGGCAGTCAGCGGCTCGGCGATCTCCTCGAGGGGCTTCTGCTCGGAGCTGACGCCGAGCACGAGCTCGGCGATCCCGCCGAGCGCCATCACGCCGGCGCCGACGAAGAACCCGATCGCGACCTCGCTGACCTTGCCGGTCTTGATCAGGTTTCCGAACAGCAGCGGACCGGTGATTCCGCCCGCGCCCGTTCCGATCGCATAGAAGAACGCGATCGCGAGCGCCCTGGTCTCCATCGGGAAGATCTCGCTCGCCGTCAGGTAGGCCGCGCTCGCGCCGGCCGAGGCGAAGAAGAAGACGACGCCGACCAGGGCAATGAACGACCAGCGGTCGAGTGAGCCGCTCAGCATCAGCACGCCGAGCACGACGCTGATCGCCGCCGAGATCAGATAGGTGCCGGCGATCATCGGCTTGCGCCCGACGGTGTCGAACAGCCGGCCGAGCGTCAGCGGGCCGAGCAGGTTGCCGGCGGCGAACATCGCGATGAAATAGGGGACGGCGGTCGCTGCGACCTTGAAGAATCCCGCCAGGATCGTGCCGAGGTCGAACGTGATCGCGTTGTAGATGAAGGCCTGCCCGATGAACAGCGCCAGGCACAGGATCGCGCGTCGCGGGTACTTCGTGAACGCAACGCGCGCGATCTCGCGGAACGAGATCGACTCCCGCGGGCGGACCGTGATGCTCTCGTCGGGCTCCTCGAGCACGCTGCCGGACTCGCCCTCGATCGCCGTCTCGATCTCGTCGACGATCCGCTCGGCCTCCTCCTCGCGGCCGTGGATGAACAGCCAGCGAGGGCTCTCGGGGACGTTACGGCGGATCAGGATCATCGTCAGGCCGAGGATCGCGCCGGCGCCGAACGAGAGCCGCCAGCCGACGTCGATCGCGAAGATCGACGGGTCGAGCACGACGATCGCGAGGAGCACCGCGATCACAGCGCCGAACCAGTAGCTGCCGTTGATGATCAGATCGACGCGCCCGCGCACGCGCGCCGGGATCAGCTCGTCGATCGCGGAGTTGATCGCCGCGTACTCGCCGCCGATGCCCATGCCGGTCACGAACCGGCAGAGGAAGAAGTACCAGGGCGCGAACGAGAAGGCCGTCGCGACCGTCGCCGCGATGTAGACGGCGAGCGTCAGCGTGAACAGCCGCTTG
>DATBPB010000059.1:0-9670 GCA_036561565.1 Solirubrobacteraceae bacterium
GCTAGCGCTGACGCGCGTCCCGCTGGCGCTGGCGCTGCCGGCGACGATGCTCGCGGTCGCGTTGATCGCGATGCTCGCCGGCTACGGCACGTGGCATTCGAGCTTCGGCAACGGCCTCGAGCTGCAGACGATCGACGCCCGTTTCGGCGTGCGCGGCCCGCAGCCGGCGTTCGCGGGCGTCGTCGTGGTCGGCGTCGACGTGAAGACGCTCGAGTCGAGCCGGTTCGGCCTGTTTCCGTTAAAGCGTCGCTGGGACGCCCAGTTGATCGACGCGCTGCGGCGCGACGGCGCCAGGACGGTCGCCTACGACCAGGTCTTCGACACCGGGACCGACCCCTACGACGACCTCGCGCTGTACCGCGCCGTCGGGCGCGATCACGGCCACGTCGTGCTGGCGGCCGACGCGACGGCGACCAACGGCAGCGGCGCCACGTTTGTGCTCGGCGGGGTCGCTCACCAGCGCGCCGTCGGCGCGAGCGTCGGCAGCGCGAGCATCAGCCTCGACAGCGACAGCACGGTCACGCACCTTCCCGAGTCGATCAAGGGCCTTCAGAGCTTCGCCTACGCCGCCGCCGCCAACGCCGGCCTGTCGCAGGCGACGCTGCGCTCGGAGTTCGCCGGCGGCTCGCAATGGATCGACTTCCCGGGCCCGGCCGGCAGGGTGCCCGTGATCTCCTTCGTCGACGTCCTCTCGAGGGGGTTCGACGCGGCGCTCGTGCGCGGCAAGATCGTCGTCGTCGGCGCGACGGCGGGCGACCTGCAGGACGTCCACCAGGTCCCCGACGGCACCGCCCCGATGAGCGGGCCTGAGCTCGAGGCCGACGCGATCTCGACGCTGATGACCGGAGCTGCGCTCCGATCGGCGCCCGGGGTCGTCAACTGGCTGCTGCTGGTCACCGCCGCCGGGCTTCTGCCGCTGCTCGCCTGGCGTCGGGTGCGCTGGCCGTGGCTCGTCGGCGTCGGGCTGCTCGCCGCTGCCGCGCTCGTCTTCGGGACGCAGATCGCCTTCGACAACGGCGTCATCAACCTGTTCGTCGCGGTTCTCGCGGCGCTGTTCGTGAGCGGCGTCGGCTCCGTGCTGGTGCCGCTGGCGCTCGAGCGGCGCGAGCTCGCCGACCTGCGACGGCGTTTCGCGCGCTTTGATCCGAGCGTCGTCGACGCCGTCCTCGCCGATCCCGGGATGGCGTTGCGCGCGCGGGCCCTGGCGATCGGGCCGGAGTCGGTGATCGCCGGCTATCGAATCGTTTCGCTGATCGGCCGCGGCGGGATGGGGGTCGTCTATGAGGCGGTCCAGCTCACGCTCGGCCGCCCCGTGGCGTTGAAGCTGATCAATCCGGCGCGCGCCGACGATGAGGAGTTCCGCGCGCGCTTCGTTCGCGAATCGCACGTCGCCGCGGGGCTCGAGCACCCGCACGTGATCCCGGTCTATGAGGCGCGCGAGGACGGCGGGCTGCTGTTCATCGCGATGCGCCTCGTGCGCGGCCCGAGCCTCGCGGAGCTGATCGCCGCCGAGGCGCCGCTCGATCCCCAGCGCGCCGCGCACGTGGTCGCGCAGGTCGCCTCCGCGCTCGGCGCGGCGCACGCGCAGCACCTCGTCCATCGCGACGTCAAACCGGGCAACATCCTGCTCCACGAGGGCGATCACGCCTACCTCACCGACTTCGGTGTGACGCGCGAGCTCGACTCCGATGGCCTGACCGCGGCGGGGGAGCGGCTCGGGACGGTCGACTACATGGCGCCCGAGCAGTCGGTCGGCGAGCCGGTCGGGCCCCCCGCCGACGTCTATTCGCTCGGCTGCGTGCTCTACGAGGCCCTGACGGCGACGGTGCCCTATCCGGCGGGTGCCGAGGGCGCGCGGATCGCCGCACACATACACGACCCGGTCCCGCGAGCCTCCGCCCACTGGCCGGCGGTGCCGGCAGCCTTCGACGTCGTGATCGGGCGTGCGCTCGCCAAGGTGCCCGCGGAGCGCTACGGCTCCGCGCTCGCCTTTGCCTCGGCGCTGCTGGACGCGGCCGAGCTCGAGCCTGCGGCCGAGCCGGCGCCGCAGAAGCGGCCGCCGCCGCAGATCCCGGGCGATCAGGCGACGATCGCCTCGAGCTGAGCTAGGCTGGACCCGATGCCGAGCCGCCCGTGGACAGTGTCCGTCGGAGTTGCCGGCGTCGGCGGGTTCATCCTCCTCGCGGTCCCCGGCAGCGGAGTGCAGGAGCTCATCGGCACGGTGCTCTTGGCAGGGATGCTGGTCGCCACGATCGCCGTCATCGTGGCGCGCCTTGGCCCGCAGAGCCAGCCCGAACGTGAACGCGAGGAGGTCGCTCGTCAGGAGTTCGATCGCACCGGCCAGTGGCCGGCTGACTGATGCGCGGCTACAAGCTCACGCGATTGGGTGCCGCGCCGTTCGCGCTGGCGCGCTTTTGCCTTGTGTTGTTAGACGAGCGCCGCGACGGCCCGCGCGATCGCGCCAGCCGCGGGCTCTGAGCTGTAGCCGAGCTCCGTCCGAGCGCGCGAGTCGTCGAAGAGCATCGGGCGGCGCGCGATGCGGACCTCGTCGAGGTTGAGAAGGCGCGGCTCGCCGCGTAGCCGCGCTGCGATCAGCGCCGCGCCGTAGGCGGCGCTCCAGGGGATCGCGACGCGCGGGGCCGGACGGCCGGCGGCGCGGGCGATCAGCGCGAAGACGTCGCGCATCGGGAGGTTCTCACCGCCGAGCAGGTAGCGGCGCCCGGCGCGACCACGCTCGAGCGCGAGGACATGGCCGCGCGCCACATCCTCGACGGCGACGACGTTGAGCGCGCTTCGCGCGAGGTAGGCGCGAGCCTTGCCGCGTGCGACGTCGGCGACCATCTTGCCGGTCGGCGTCGGGCGCGTGTCGGCCGGACCGACGGGGGTCGTCGGGTTGACGACGACGATGTCCGCTCCGCGCCGGGCGGCATCCAGCGCCAGCTGCTCGCCCGCGAGCTTGGTGCGCTTGTAGGCCACGCGCAGTTCCCAGCGCGGCGGCGAGTCCGCTTCGGTCGCGGCGCGGCCGGCGACCGGACCGCAGGTCGCGCAGGAGGAGGTGTGGACGATCCGCCGTGATCCAGCGGCTTCGATGAGCGCTCGCGTCCCATCGACGTTGACGCGCTCCATCGAGGCGACGTCGCCGGGCGAGTAGCTGTAGACGGCCGCGAGGTGGAACACGACCTCGCAGCCGTCGAGCGCGGCCCGCAGCGCGGCGGGGTGGAGCAGGTCCCCGGCCACGAACTCGACACCGGGCGGCAGGCGCTCGGGCTCACGCAGGTCGTAGGCGCGCACCTGCGTGCCGGCGGCCGACAGCGCCGAGACGACGTGTGAGCCGATGAAGCCGCTCGCGCCGGTGACCAGCGCCCTCACCGGCGAAGCGCGCGGGCGCTGCCCCTGGCGAGGTCGAGGCCAAGCCGCCCGACGGCGCCGCCCATCCGCTCGGCCCGCGCGACGACGTCCTCGAGGGCGGCGGCGAAGCGACGGATCTCGGACTCCTCGACGACCAGCGCGGGCAGCGCCTTGACGACGTTCATTCGATGCCCGGCGACCTGGCAGAAGATGTGGTGGCGCTTGAACAGCGGCACGACGAGCAGCTGGGCGGCGAGACCGCTCTGGGCGCGCTCGACGAGGCTCCAGACGACTCGACGGCGCTTGGATTCCGGCGATCCGAGCTCGATCGCCCACATCAGACCAAGGCCGCGGACGTCGCGGACGATCTCGTAGCGCTCGACGAGCGGGCGCGTCAGCTCGAGCAGCAGCGCGCCGAGGTTCGCGGCGCGCGCGACCAGTTCCTCGCGCTCGATCACGGCCAGCGTCGCGAGCCCGGCCGCAGCGGCCATGTCGTTGCCGCCGAACGTCGATCCATGGCGCACGCCCCGCTCAATGCCGTCGAAGACGCGCTCGCGCACGACGGCGGAGATGAGCACGCCGCCGACCGGGACGAAGCCGCCTGAAAGCGCCTTGGCGACGCAGATCATGTCCGGGTCAAGACCCCAGTGCTCGAGCGCGAAGAAGCGCCCCGTGCGGCCGAGGCCGGTCTGGACCTCGTCGCAGACGAACATCGCTCCGGTGTCGCGGCACGCGCCCTGGGCGCCCTGGAGATAGCCGTCAGGCGGCAGGTTCACGCCCTTGCCCTGGACCGGCTCGACGATGAACGCCGCGACGTCGCCGCGCTCGAGCTCGCGCTTGAGCGCGTCGAGGTCTCCGAACTCGACGCTGTCGCAGCCTGGCAGCAAGGGTCCGAAGCCGTCCCGGAAGGCATCGTCGCCGTTGAGCGACAGCGAGCCGAGCGTCAGGCCGTGGAAGGCGTGCGTGGCGTAGAGGATGCGCGGCCGACCGGTCGCCGCGCGGGCCAGCTTGATCGCGCCCTCGACCGCCTCGGTGCCGGTGTTCGCCGGCACCATCGCCGCGATCCGCGACGGGGCGCGCTCGACAAGCGCCTCGGCGAGGGCGCCCGGCAGGACGCTGACGCCAAGCTGAGGGAGGTTCGCGCTGCGGGCCTCCAGCAGCTCGCGCAGCGCCGCGATCACATCCGGGTGGTTTCTGCCGACGGCGAACGTCCCGTAGCCGCAGAGCAGGTCCAGGTAGCGCTCGCCCCGCGCGTCGATCAGGTGCGCGCCCTCGCCGGCGACCCAGTCGCGATCGAAGCCGAGCGTCCGCACGATCCGCCCGAGCTGCGGGTTCAGATAGCGGTCGTTGAGCGCCATCGCCTCGCCGTTTCGCAGCGCGAGCAGCTCGGTCACGGACCTGGGGGCCACGCCGACAGCCTACGCGCCGCTCTGGCGGCTCGGCGGTCACCGTGCTACACTTACTTCTCAATCGTAAGTAGATAGGGAGTTGATATTCGTGAGCGCGCTTCGACTGATCGGACTCGACGACACCGTCGTCTTCCCGGGTATGAGCATCACCCTGACCGTCGCCGTCGGCGACGACGAGCGCGTCGTGCTCGTGCCTCGCCATGAGGGCGAGTTCGCGGAGGTCGGCGTCGTCGCGAACGTCGCGGAGCGGGTCAGGCTGCCCGGCGGCGGCCACGCCGTCACCGTCGAAGCCGAACATCGCGCGCTGATCGGAGCGGCTCAGACCGGCCCCGACGGCGACCTCTTCGTCGAGGCCGAGGAGCGCGCGGACGACGTCCCCGTCGACGGCCGCACGCGCACCCTGACGCGCGAATACCGCGCCGTCGTCGAGGAGATCCTCGAGCTGCGCGGCGCGGACTCGCGCATCGTCGGCTGGCTGCGCTCGATCACCGAGCCGGGTGCGCTCGCCGACTCGGCGGGCTACAGCCCCGACCTCGACTACGCGCAGCGGCTCGACCTGCTGCGCACACTCGACGTCACCGAGCGCCTCGAGCTGGCCCTCAAGCTGCAGCGCGAGCGCTACGAGGAGCTGCAGATCCGCAGGCGCATCCGCGACGACGTCCAGCAGGGCGCCGACAAGCAGCAGCGCGACTACTTCCTGCGCAAGCAGATGGAGTCGATCCGCAAGGAGCTCGGCGAGGATGACGCGTCGATCGTCGAGGAGTATCGCGCCAAGATCGAGGCCGCCGAGATGCCCGAGGAGGCGCACGAGCAGGCCGTCAAGGAGCTCGGCCGCCTCGAGCGGATGGGGGAGCAGTCGGGCGAGGCGAGCATGATCCGCACCTATCTCGACTGGCTGATCGCGCTGCCCTGGAACAAGCGCTCCGAGGAGCACCTCGACCCCGTCGCGGCGCGCGCCGTGCTCGATGCCGACCACGCCGGGCTCGAGGACGTCAAAGACCGCGTGACCGAGTACCTCGCCGTGCGCAAGCTTCGTCAGGACCGCGGCATCGAGGCCGATCCGCGCTCCGGCGCGATCCTGACGCTGATCGGCCCGCCCGGAACGGGCAAGACCTCGATCGGCGAGTCGATCGCGCGGGCGACCGGTCGCGAGTTTGTGCGCATGTCGCTCGGCGGCGTGCGCGACGAGGCCGAGATCCGCGGCCACCGGCGCACCTACATCGGCGCCCTGCCTGGGCGCTTGGTGCGGGCGCTGCGCGACGCCGGGACGATCAACCCGGTGATCCTGCTCGATGAGGTCGACAAGGTCGGCGCCGACTGGCGGGGCGACCCGAGCTCCGCGCTGCTCGAGGTCCTCGACCCGGCGCAGAATCACAGCTTCCGCGACCACTACCTCGACGTCGAGCTCGACCTCAGCCAGGTGCTTTTCATCGCGACTGCCAACCAGGCCGACACGATCCCCGGGCCGCTGCTCGACCGCATGGAGGTCATCAGCTTCGACGGCTACACGAGCGAGGAGAAGCTCGCGATCGCCAACGGCTACCTGTGGCCGCGCCAGCGCCATCGAAACGGCCTGCTCGAAGAGGAGGTCTCGATCTCCGACGACGTGCTGCGGACCGTGATCGCCGAGTACACCCGCGAGGCCGGCGTTCGTAACCTCGAACGCGAGCTCGGGACGATCCTGCGCAAGACCGCGACCGCGATCGCTTCTAAGAAGGTCGAGGTGCCGGTCGCGATCGACCTGGACGCCGTCCGCGACGCGCTCGGCCGCCAGAAGTTCTTCCACGAGTCGGCCGCGCGCACAGCTGTCCCAGGCGTTGCGACCGGTCTTGCGGTGACGGGCGTCGGCGGCGACGTTCTGTTCGTGGAGGCCACGTCGATGCGCTCGCAGGGCTCCGCCGCCGGCCTCGTCCTGACCGGGCAGCTCGGCGACGTCATGAAGGAGTCGGCGCGAATCGCGCTGTCCTACGTCCGCGGCCACGCCCACGACATCGCGATCCCCGACGAGGCGTTCGAGGAGCGCGAGTTCCACGTCCACGTGCCGGCCGGGGCGGTTCCGAAGGACGGACCGAGCGCCGGCGTGACGATGGTCACGGCGCTCGCGTCGCTGCTGTCGCGGCGGCCGGTCAAGCACTCCGTCGGAATGACCGGCGAGGTGACGCTGCAGGGCCGGGTGCTGCCGATCGGCGGCCTCAAGCAGAAGGCCCTTGCCGCACACGCCGCGGGCCTCACCGACGTCGTGATCCCCGAGCGAAATCGCGGCGACCTCGACGACATCCCAAGCGAGGTGCGCGAGGCGATCCGCTTCCACCCGGTCATGACGGTCGCCGAGGTGCTCGAGCTGGCGCTCGAGCCGGCGATGCGCGATGTCGCGCTGTCGTAGCTGCGAGCCGGTCAATGCGGAGGTCCGCGGGGCCGCGGACCTCCTCGAGCGGCGCTGGCTGATCCAGGTCGTCGTCGCCGCCCACTCGGGAGCCGTGCGCTTCAACGAGTTCGGCTCCGCGGTGGTCGGGATCTCGCCGCGGATGCTCGCCTCGCGCCTGCGCGACCTCGAGCGGGCGGGATTGATCGTTCGGACGGTCATCCCCGACAGCCCGCCGATGGTCGAATACCGCCTGACCGCGCGCGGGCAGGCGCTCGGGCCGCTCGTGGAAGCGCTGCGGCTCTACGCGATGGCCTGAGCCTCAGTCGGGATCGGGCAGCGGCTCGCGCTCCTCGACGATCTCGAGGACGCCGAGCAGCTCACCGACGCGGCAGACGAGCAGGCGCTCCTCGTCGACCTCGACCCACGCTCCGGCGGAGAACGGGAACACCACATGGTCGCCGGGAGCGACCGGCATCTCGAGGCCGGCCTGCGCCCACCAGTCGACGCCGGCGCCCACGGCCAGCACGATTCCGTGCTGGGGCGGGGGCTCATGCGTGCCAGGCGGCACGACCAGCCCCGACTGGCGAATGCGGTCGGGCTCGAGCTCCTTGATCACGACACGGTCAAAAAGCGGGCGCAGCTGCTGTCTCATGGATCAAAGGTTAGACAGCGCTCGTGACGCTGGTAGCGTCCGCGAGCGATGATCGACCCGCTCGCGCGCTGGGCCGCGTACGGCGAAAAGCCGGACTTCGCCGGACTCCTGACCTTTGCCGGACAGCGCTACACCGAGGATCCAGGCGAGCTCAGCGGCGCTGACGTCGCGATCGTCGGCGCGCCGACCGACGACCTCGTGTCAGATCGCCCGGGGACGCGCTTCGCGCCGCGCGCGATCCGCGCGGCGAGCGCGCCCCCTGGACGCCACCTCGTCGCCGGCATCGACGCCTTCGCGGCGCTTCGCGTCGTCGACTACGGCGACGCCGCGGTGCTGCCGGCTGACGCGGCGGCGACCCATGCCGCGATCGCCAAGACGGTGGGGGAGGTCGTCGCGGCGGGCGCGATCCCGGTCGTGCTCGGCGGCGACCACTCGATCGCAGAGCCCGACATCGCCACGGTCGCCGCGGCACGCGGGCCGGTCGGGCTCGTCCACTTCGACGCACACACCGACACCGGAACGCACGTCTTCGGCGTCGAGCGCTCGCATGGAACGGGCATGTACCGGCTCGTGGAGGCCGGCGCCGTCGAAGCCGCGCGGTACGTGCAGATCGGACTGCGCGGCTACTGGCCGGGTGAGCAGGCCTTTGCCTGGCAGGCGCAGCGGGGCATCCGCTCGTACTTCATGGAGGACCTGCGGCGCGAGTCGATCGAGGAGGTGATCGGACGCGCGATCGGCGGGCTTGGCTCGGGACCGGTGTTCGTCTCGGTCGACATCGACGTCCTCGATCCGGCATACGCGCCCGGCACCGGCACGCCAGAGCCGGGCGGGATGATCGCGGCTGATTTGCTCTGGGCGGTGCGAACGCTCGGACTGGAGCTCGATGTCGTCGGCGCAGAGGTTGTCGAGGTCATCCCGACGGCCGTCGGCTCAGCTGATATCACCGCGCTGGCGGCCGAGCGAACCGTGCGGGAGCTGCTGACGGGAATCGCACTACGACGCACGGAGGGACGGCGATGAGCGAACAAGCGGATGTGCTGGTCGTCTTCGGGATCACCGGCGATCTGGCCAAGAAGATGACGCTTCGCTCGCTCTACCGGCTCGAAGCGCGCGGGCTTCTCGATGTCCCGATCATCGGCGTGGCAGCTGAGGACTGGTCGATCGCGCGGCTCCGCGAGCACGCCGACGACGCGATCGCCGCGGCCGGGGAGCGCGTTTCGCCGAAGGTCTTCAAGGCGTTCGCCTCGCGACTCTCCTACGTCGGCGGCGATTTCTCGCAGGCCTCCACCTTCGAGCGTGTCGCGAAGGCCGTCGGCCGCGCGAAGCGACCCGTCTACTACCTCGAGGTCCCGCCGGGGCTGTTTGCGACGGTGGTCGCGGGCCTGGCGGACGCGGGGGCGCTGCCGGCCGGCGCGCGGGTCGTCGTCGAGAAGCCGTTCGGGCATGACCTGCCCTCGGCAAAGGAGCTCGCCGCCGATCTGCATCAGCACCTGCAGGAGACGCAGATCTTCCGCATCGACCACTTCCTCGGGAAGCTCGGCCTGCAGGAGTTCCTCTATCTGCGCTTCGCAAATACGATGCTCGAGCCCGTCTGGAACCGCAGTCACGTCTCGAGCGTGCAGATCACGATGGCCGAGGCCTTCGGCGTCGAGGATCGCGGGCGCTTCTATGACGCGGTCGGAGCTCTGCGCGACGTGGTCGTCAACCATCTCCTGCAGCTACTGGCGGCCGTCGCCCAGGAGCCCCCCGCGGCGGCCGACGCCGGGACGCTCAAGGACGCCAAGTACGCGGTGCTGCGCTCGACCGCCGACGCCGACCCCGCCCACTACGTGCGCGGGCAGTACAGCGGCTACCGCGCGATCGACGGCGTTGCGAACCGCTCGCGCACCGAGACCT
>DATBPB010000060.1:0-8637 GCA_036561565.1 Solirubrobacteraceae bacterium
GCCAGCGAGGAGCTCTGGTGAGCGCGCGAGGCAGCGGCGCCGCCAATACCCTCCCTGCGGTGGGGAGGGCGAACCGGCCGAAAGGAGCCGCCATGCACAGCAGCGGAGCCCCAAGATGAGCACGCCTGCCGGGGAGCGGCCCGCGAGCGCCGGCGTCACGACCGACTCGCCGCCGTTTCGCTTTTACGACAACCGCCAGAAGTACCTGACGTTCGTCAACACGTGCAATGAGAAGGCGGTGATCGTCAAGCGCGCGGCGATGGAGCTGGCCCACGTGCAGCCGACGCCGCCGTCGCTGCGGCTGTTCGACGCGGGGATGGGCGACGCGACGGTGCTCTCGCGGATGATGCGCACCACCCATCAGCTGTTTCCGACGGTGCCGCTGCTGGCGGTGGCGAAGGAGATCAGCCTCGAGGATGTGCGGTTGGGGCTCGAGAAGATGCCCGACCGCTTCTACGAGCACGGCAACACCGCGCTCGTGATCACGAACTTGAGCTACGCCGACGCGCCGGGGCTGTCGCTCGCGGACCCCTCGCGCGGTCCGATCAACTGGCAGGTGATCCGCCTCGAGGGCTCCTCCTCGAATGAGTTCGGCAACCAGATCGAGGCGCTCGAGCCGTCGCTCGCGCACGGCTGGGAGACCAAGCCGAATCCGCAGACTGGCAACCCGACGTACGTGCGCCCGTCGGTGCTGGTCGTCTACCGCGCCGACCACGAGTTCGTGCTGGACTCGGTGATCCCGCACGAGGGGCAATCGCTCGGCGGGTATGACTTCGTGCTTGCGTCGCAGCCGTGGCGGGCGCGCACCAGCGCGCAGTTCAAAGCCGAGCGCATCCTTGCCCCGCTGTCGCGGTCGTTGAAGCAGGGCGGGCGGCTTCTGGTCGTGCAGTCGGCCGGCAATGACGCGGCGACCGAGGTCGTCGAGCAGCTCTGGCCGGGGGAGGATTTCTTCCCCGTGCGGCGCGGGGCGCTGCTCGAGGCGCTGGCCGGCGCGCTTGGCGACGAGGCCTCCGACTACGAGCTCTCGAACCCGACCGATGAGGCGGCGCTGTTTCGCTACGAGATGCACACGCTGCCGTCCGAGATCGCCGACCGGATCGGGACCTCGACGCTGTTTGCGGCGTGGAACGCGGTGATCTATGTCAACCAGATCGAGGATGAGCGTCTCGACGAGGTCGTCGCGAGCGGCGCCTATCTGAACGCGACGCAGCAGGCGCTGCACGATCACGGCGGCCTATGGTTCAACGACGAGGCGTTCGTCGTCACCAGGCGATGAGATTCGTCGTCGAGTCTTGCGGCGCGGCCCGTTCGGGTGCGTCGCAGCCAATTAGTCGAAGTGCCATCAGAGGCATGGCACAGGGTGAGGGGGCCGCTCGGGTCGCCTGCCTCTCAGAAAGGAGCAGTTGATGGCACAGAACGGCGGAGGTTTCCTGTTCACCTCGGAATCTGTGACGGAGGGACATCCCGACAAGATCGCCGACCAGATCTCGGATGGCGTTCTCGACGCCGTCTTGAGCGAAGACCCCTACGGCCGCGTCGCCTGCGAGACGCTGGTCACGACAGGCCTGATCGTCGTGGCCGGCGAGATCTCAACGAGTGCGCACCTCGACATTCCCGCCATCGCGCGCGAGACGGTGCGCGCGATCGGCTATGACGACGCGCTGAAGGGCTTCGATTGCAACACCTGCGCGGTGATGTCGACACTCGATCGCCAGTCCGCGGACATCGCCCAGGGCGTCGACTCGGCCTATGAGCAGCGCGCTGCCGGCTCGGGCGATGAGCTCGACGTCGCCGGTGCTGGCGATCAGGGAATGATGTTCGGCTACGCCTGCGATGAGACGCCGGAGATGATGCCGCTGCCGATCGCGCTCGCCCACCGTCTCGCCGAGCGCCTCTCGGTGGTCCGCAAGAACGGAACACTCGACTACCTTCGACCGGACGGCAAGACCCAGGTCAGCGTCCGCTATGACGGCGGCCGCCCGGTCGCGATCGAGAAGCTGCTGATCTCCACGCAGCATTCGGAGGACGTCGAGCAGCCGCAGATCCGCGCCGATTTGTGGGAGCACGTCGTCGTGCCGTCGCTGCCCGAGGGCCTCTACGACCAGACCGAGCTCGAGAAATCGTTCCTGGTGAACCCGACCGGGCGCTTCGTGATCGGCGGCCCGATGGGCGACTGCGGCCTGACGGGCCGCAAGATCATCGTCGACACCTACGGTGGGATGGCCCGCCACGGCGGCGGCGCGTTCAGCGGCAAGGACCCCTCGAAGGTCGACCGCTCGGCCGCCTACGCCGCGCGCTGGGTCGCCAAGACCTGCGTCGCGGCCGGTCTCGCCAAGCGCATCGAGGTCCAGGTCGCCTACGCGATCGGCGTCGCCCAGCCCGTCTCGGTGATGGTCGAGACGTTCGGCACCGAGGCCGTCGGGCGCGACAAGATCATCGCCGCGATCGACGAGAACTTCGACCTGCGCCCCGGCGCGTTCCGCGAAGAGCTCAACCTCCACCGCCCGATCTACCAGGCCACCGCCGCCTACGGCCACTTCGGCCGCGCCAACCCAAACTTCACCTGGGAGTACACCGGCAAGGCCGACACGCTGCGCAGCGCCGCGGGTCTTTAGACGCCGCGCAGGTCGGCGCCGCCTCGAACGTTCGTGGCGGCGCCGCGCGCGGCGTCAGAGCTCTGCCGCGTCGGCCGCGTGGGTGCGCAGGATCTCCGGCAGGAGTCCCGGCTGCACGCGGCCGTAGCCGCAGACGCTCCCGATCCCGAAGGAGTGCAGCTGCGCACGCGCGAGGTCGCGGCGAGCGCGGAACTCGACGATCCCGTCCGTGTGGTTGACCATTCCGAGGAGCACCTTGGCGTCGCCGACGTTGAGCTTCGACAGCAGCGCGAAGAAGGATGGTCGAAGCGGGAAGGCTGCCTGGGATCCCCCGCCGCGAGCGGCGCTCAACCACGTCGTCGCGGCGTCCTCGACCGGCGCCCCTGTACTGGGCTCCGATCATTTGTCTGACATTACGCCAGGGTCCTGTAGGTGTCAAACTAGCGTCACCCCGGCCCGACCATGGAGGAGATGAGCGATGGCCACGACAGCGCCCCGACTTGACGCGTCCGCCGTGAGCGCCGCAGTGGCGGCGCTCACGAAAGCTCTCGGGGACGCCAACGTGCTGACCTCCCCGGAGGAGCTCGGCGAGTACCGCGACCCCTACGACTTCAAGGGCTCGGACTCCTACACCGGCTCGGCCGTCGTCACCCCGGGATCGGTCGAGGACGTGCAGGCTATCGTCGCGATCGCCAACGAGCATCGCGTCCCGCTGTGGACCTTCGGGCAGGGCCGCAACTACGCCTACGGCGGCCCCGCGCCGCGGGTGCGAGGTTCGATCCTGCTCAGCTTCCGCAAGATGAATCGTGTCCTCGAGGTCGATGACGAGCTCGCCTACGCCGTGGTCGAGCCGGGGGTGCGCTTCTTCGACCTCTACGAGCACCTCCAGGCTGGCGGCTACCGCCTTTGGCCGTCGATCCCCGACCTCGGCTGGGGCAGCGTCGTCGGCAACACGCTCGACAGCGGCCGCGGCTACACGATCTACGGCGACCACCCGACGACGCAATGCGGCATGGAGGTCGTGCTCGCAAACGGCGAGTTGCTGCGGACGGGGATGGGCGGGCTCAGCGGCAGCAAGTCGTGGAACCTCTTCCGCGAGTCCTTCGGGCCAAATCACTCGGGCCTCTTCTTCCAGTCCAACTTCGGCATCGTGACCAAGATGGGCGTGTGGCTGATGCGCGCCCCCGAGGTGTATGCGTCGGGCTGGGGCACCTGGCGCGAGGAGAAGACGGTCGCCGCCGTAGTCGACGCGCTGCGCGAGCTGATGCTCGAGGGCGTGATCCGCAACCACCCGCTGATCGGCCTCGGCGTCCCGAGCGAGGCGGGCCGCGACCCGACCGGCGGCGGCTGGATGGTGCGCTTCGCGCTCTACGGGCGCGAGGCGGTCGTCGACCTCAACTACCAGATCGTCGAGCAGGCGCTGGCGGCCATTCCCGGCGTCGAGTTCGGCCGGCGCACGTTCCGTGGCGACGCCGAGCGAACCGCTGTGGAGATGCATGACGACAAGGTCCAGGGCGGCATCCCCGGACTCGAGCTGATCGAGATGTTCAAGGAGCTCAACGGCGAGGACGCCGGGCACCTCGACCTGTCGGCGATCGGCCCGCAGACCGGCGCCGACGTCGTCGCGACGATCCGCGCGCGCCGCGCGATGTACGAGCGCCATGGGCTGCGCTACTCGGCGGGCATCATCCTGCTTCAGAAGGCGGCGCTTCACATCACGGCGCTCGTCTTCGACACGCGCGACGAGAAGGCGACGAGAGCGGCCTACGCGGCCTATGACGAGATGGTCGCCGAGCTCGCCAGGACCGGCTACCCCGTGTACCGAACGAACATCCAGAGCATGGACGTCGTCGCCGACCAGTTCGACTGGGGTGACCACGCCCAGCGGCGGCTCAACGAGCGCCTCAAGGACGTCCTCGACCCCAACGGCATCCTCTCACCGGGAAAGCAGGGGATCTGGCCGCGCCACCTGCGCGAGGGCGGCGACTGAGCGTCCGCTAGCGCTGCCCGGACGTGCGCGCCGAGGTCGTCCGCTGCTGGCCCATCGCCTTCGGCAGGCCAAGCCGAGCTCGTGCGATCTCGCGGTAGGAGAGGTCGCGCAGGAGGACGTTGCGATGGCTGTTGCCCATCGAGAGGTCGCGGTAGATGCGCTCGATCCGCTCGCCGTGACGCGCCGCGCTCGACCCCGACGTGCGGAAGATCTCACTCTGCATCGTCTCCCAGGCCATCACCATCACCTCGCGGGCGATGCAGCCGACGAGCATGTCCGCGCCCCACGTGTAGGGAACGCCCGCGGCGGCCGCGCGGCAGTGGGCCATGTGCTGGTCGCAGGCCCCCAGCAGCGCCGCCTCGGCGGTCGCGATCTTCGCCATCGCGGAGCCGAACCAGCGCTGGTAGTCGGGGTCCTCGCTGCGCGGCACGAACGGCGGTAGCGCCGTGTTCTTCTCGTGCAGCTGGCGCTCGTAGTCATCGAGCGCGCCGAGCGCGGCGCCGACCATCACGGCCGCCAGCGTGATCGTGAAGATCCCCATCGTCCGCCCGCCGTACATCGGATTGCCGTGCAGCGCGACACCTGGCACCCGGGCCGGATCGCTGACGTCGACGTCGACCATCAGCGTGTCCTCGAGGACGTAGTGGCTCGGCACGCGTCCGCCCTCGAAGCGCAGCGTGTGCGAGCCGCTGCCCTTCAGCCCGAGCAGGTCTCCCCACGATCCCTCGACCATCTCCCATTCGCTGCGCGGCGCGATGAACAACAGCTGCGGCCCGGGCGGGCCGCCGCGGGTCTCGCCGGGGGTCAGCGACTGGCCGAGGTAGTGCGTGGAATAAGGCGACCCCGAGCAGTAGGCGACGCTGCCGGTCAGCTCCCAGCCGTCGGCGGTCCGCTTCGCGACGCCGACCGGCGCCGTCACCGCCGGCGCGCGGAAGTCGCCGCCGGAGAAGACCTCCTCCTGCGTGCGCTCGCCAAAGAAGGAGCCGACGAGCAGCGCGTGGTTTGAGGCGAGCAGGCAGCACCACGCCGAGGAGGGGCAGCCGCGGCCGAGCTCGATGCCGATCCGCGCGAACGTCCCGACGTCGAACTCGTAGCCGCCGTAGCGACGCGGGATGAACGTACGGTAGATCCCGGCCCGCTCGATCTCGCGATGCACGTCCTCGGCGTAGTAGGTGCGCTCCTCGACCTCGGCCTGGCGCTCGAGGAGCATCGGCCGAAGCGCCGCGGCGCGGGCGATCAGCTGCTCGGGCGTCAGGTCGGGCTCGGGTGGGGCGACCGGCGGGGGACTGCTCGCTGTCATTCGTCGATCCTCCTCGCTCACAACTCGATCGTCAGGCTTCCGAGCTCGCCGAACTGCGCGCTCTGGCCGGGTCGGACGACGACCACCGTGTCGGGCAGCTCGATCAGGAGCGGCCCTTCGAGCTTCTCGGCGACGCCGCCCTCCCGGAGGCGCAGCAACACGGTGTCGGCGAAGCCGCCCTGCTCATACCAGTAGACCTGCCGGCTGCCCCATTCGGGCGCCTGCGCGAGCGGCGGCGCCGTGAGCGCCAGCGGCTCGGTCAACCCGCGCGCTCGGATCACGACCGTCGTGATCGCGATACCGCCTTCGGGGTGGCCGGACCCCTCGCCGTGAAGCGCCTCATACAGCGTGGCGAACGTCGCGGTGACGCTGTCTGAGTCAAGCGGCGCACCCGGCTCGAGCGGGACCTCGATGTCGTGGACCTGCGCGGCGTAGCGCATCCGCAGCGAGCGGTGCAGCTCGATTCGCTCGTCGCCGAAGCCCTCCGAGGCGAGCACCGTGCGGCTGTGCTCCTCGAGCTCGTCGAACACGGCCTCGAGGGCCGTCGCCTCGACCGGCAGCAGGTGGCGCTGCGGGCGCTGGTAGACGTGCACGACGTCGGCGACGGTCGAGCCGAACGCCGACCAGACGGGGGCGATGTGGGGCAGCGGGATGACGAGCCGGCGCATCCCGACCTCGCGTGCGACCGCCGCGGCGTGGACGGGCCCCATGCCGCCGTAGGCAAAGCATGTGAACTCGCGCGGGTCGAGTCCGCGCAGCACGCTCATCCGCCGCAGCAGGTCGGCCATCTTGCTGTCGACGATCCGGCTGATCCCGGCCGCCGTCTCCTGCAGCGACAGCCCGAGCGGCTCGGCGAGGCGGAGGATCGCCCGCTCCGCCGCCGCGCGGTCGAGCTTGGCGGCGCCGTGCAGGAAGTTGTCGGGATCGACGATGCCGAGGACGACGTCGGCATCGGTCACCGTCGGCTCGGCGCCGCCGCGGCCGTAGCAGGCCGGGCCGGGGTGCGCGCCGGCCGAGCGAGGGCCCACCTGGAGGCCACCTGAGTCGTCGAGGTGGGCGATCGACCCACCGCCGGCGCCGATCGAATCCACGTAGACCATCGGCAGCGCGATCTCGAAGCGCTCGAGGATCGACTGCTCGCGCAGGTCGGGCGCGGCGTCGCGGATCACGCTCACGTCGAACGAGGTGCCGCCCATGTCGGTGACGATGATGTTGCGCTCGCCCATCCGCTCGCCGAGGAAGACGCTGCCGAGCGTGCCCATGACGGGCCCTGAATGGACCGTGCGGATCGGGGTCTGCTGCGCCTCCTCGGCGGTTATCGAACCGCCCGCGCACTGCGCGTACATGATCCGCCCGCGGTAGCCGCGCTCCCGCGCCCCCGACTCGATCGCCGCCACGTAGTCGTGCATCAGCGGGCCGATGTAGGAGTTGATCACGCCGCTCATCGTCCGTTCGTACTCGCCGACGTGCGCGGAGACCTCAGACGCCGCCGTGACGAACAGCTCCGGGTGGCGATCGCGGGCGAGCGCGGCGACGCGCTGCTCGTGGACGTCGTTGCGCGGCGAGAAGATCAGGCTCACCGTCAGGGCGTCGATGCCCTCAGCGGCGAGCAGCTCGAGCGCGCGCTGCGCGGATGCTTCCTCGAGCTCGACGACGACCTCGCCCTCGAAGTCGATGCGCTCGTTGACCTCGGCGACGAGCGTGCGAGGCACGATCTGCTGGGGCTTGTTGGTCCCGGCGAGGTCGAGCAGCAACTCCCCGTCGAGGCCCGCCAGGCGGCCAGCGCCCTTCATGATCGCGATCGCGTCGCGGTGCCCGGCCGTCGTGATCAGCCCGACGCGGGCGCCGGCCCGCGTGATCAGGGCGTTGGTTCCGGTCGTCGTGCCGTGGACGATCCGTTCGGCCGCCTCGAGCAGCTCGTCGAGCGACAGCCCGAGGCCGGCCGCCGCTTCGCCGATCGCATCGAAGAAGCTCGCGGCGCGATCCTGCGGCAGCGTCGGCACCTTGCCCTTGTGGATCGAACCGTCGGGGGCCACGATCGCGCAGTCGGTGAAAGTGCCGCCGATGTCGACGCCGACGAGGTAGCCGTTCACGCGCCGACTCCGCGCAGCTCGATGCGGAAGTCGTGCCACGGCTCGTCCTCGGCGAGGCAGAACTCATGGGCCAGCAGCGTCGCGCAGCCCGGACACACGTAGCGGCGCAGGAGAAGCCGGGTCGCAGAGAACTCGGTCGGGTCGGGGTACATGTGCGCGTCCACCGACTGCGGCGGATCCTCGCGGCGCAGCGCGCGCAACTTGAAGTTCTCGCCCGCCGGACCGAGGTTCTCGCCACAGTGGCCGCAGCACCAGACGTGCGCGCCGTCATGGATGGCGATGTCGACGCTGCCGGCCGCGCCCCGCAGCACGACCGCGCCATCGCGGACACGGCCGAGCGGCCTGACGTCCGTGTCGCCCGAGCGGCGCTCGGCGCGGATCTCCTCGCGGCGGACGGCGGTCGCCGCGACGTCCACCGCGAAGTCGTCCCCGATGACGACGCCGTAGTGGCGCGACGCGGGCTCGCGGCTGACCCTGCCGTCGCGCACGTCCCGCGCGACGAGCTCCGGCTCGCGCAGCAGAGGGTCGCCGTAGCCGCCGGAGCCGTTGAACTCGACGATCACGCAGTCCCCGGGCGGCAGCGGGATCACGATCGCCTTGGGGTGAAGCCGGCTGAGCGGCCCGGCCTCGCGCTCGATCGTCGCGCGATCGCCCGGCAGC
>DATBPB010000061.1:0-88924 GCA_036561565.1 Solirubrobacteraceae bacterium
TAGGGCCACCGCGGAGGGCTCGCCTCGGTCGCGGTCGACCCCCAACAGCAAGACCCGACACATGGAGGATGACTCATCGTGAAGCCAAGAATCGACAACCCGGCGGTCGCAGTGCCCGACGTGATGCACGCGCTCCAGCAGCTCGCAGCGGCCACCACGCGGTCCGGTCTACCCGAGATCACGCTCCTGCTCGTCGAGGTCCGCGCCAGCCAGATCAACGGCTGCGCCGTGTGTCTGGACATGCACACTCGCGAGCTTCGCGCAGCGGGCGAGCGGGACGAGCGCATCAACATGGTCGCGGCTTGGCGCGAGGCCCCGTACTACAGCGACGCCGAACGCGCCGCGCTCGCGCTGACCGAGGCCGTGACGCGAATCGCCGACAGCGCTGGCGGCGTCCCGGACGACGTCTGGGACGAAGCCGCCCGCCACTACGACAAGGCGCAGCTCGGCTCGCTCGTCGTGGCGATCGCCGGAATCAACGCCTGGAACCGCATCAACGCGGCGACGAGGCAGATCACCGGCGAGTGGGTCGAAAAGTGGATCGCCACGCCCGTCGCCGCCTGACCTCGCCGCAGCCGTGGGGCGCCCCCCGCGCCCCGCGGCCGCGCACCGTCAACCCAAAAACAGGGCCTCGATCCGGGGCAGGCCGTGACGCCTCTCGGGCGCGGGGCCGCACCGGCGCGGTCATGCCGCGCGCCGCCGCGTGGGTCAGGCAGGGCGCGCCCGTCGGCCTCGCCTCGGTGCGAGGCGGCGCGCGGCGCGCGTCAGCGCGTCGGCGGCGGACCGCCGCCCGCTAACTGCCCCACGACGGCGACGGCTCGAGGAAGCCCTCGGCGAAGTGCCATGCCTCGCGCAGCTCCTCGCACAGCCCGCCGGCGGCGAAGCGCAGGAAGAGGATTCCCGTCAGCGTCACCTGCGCGCCCCCGTTGACCATCTTCACCCAGAACTCCGCCGCCGCGCGGCGGCCGTCCGCCGACACGACCGGCTCGCCGAAGGTCACCTTGGGGTCCTCCTGCGGCGCGCAGACGGTGTTCCAGTAGCCCCGGACGCCGTCGCGCCCGCGGTGGGCCTCGCTGAAGGGCTGGTCCTGGTAGACGCAGTCCTCGGTGAACAGCTCCGCCGCGATCTCGGCGTCCTTCTCCTCCCAGGCTCGCGCATAACCGTCAAGCCACTCCTGCACCGTCACGGCTCCTCCTGTCCTCGGGCGGCAAGGTGTTCTGCGGGGCTGAACATAGCAGCCGTCGACGGGCCGATCTGCGAAGCTGCGACGCGATCCGATGACGACGTTTCCCGAGAGCCACCGCGACCTGCTCGACGCCCCGGTCGCCGCGCTCGCGACGCTGCGCGCCGACGGTTTTCCGCAGATCACCGAGGTCTGGTTCCTGCACGACGCGGGCGAGCTGCGGCTGTCCCTCAACGGCTCGCGCCACAAGACGCGAAACCTCCGGGAACGGCCGCAGTGCAGCCTTCAGATCCTCGACCTCTCAAATCCCGACCGCTACCTCGAGGTGCGGGGTCTCGCGCGTCTCGACGAGGATCCTGACTACGTGTTCGCGGCCCGCCTCGCTGCGAAATACGGCGGCCTCGACCTGCGTGAGATCGACGGCGCGGGCGAGCGTCGCGTCGCGGTGACGATCGAGCCGGTCAACGTCTACCCCGTCGACGTCGGCTGGGTGCTCGCCGGCGAGCCGCCGCCCTCGGGTCACTGAGCAGCGCGCCCGGCCACGCGACGGCGGTCCGCTCGCGCGTCACGCGAGCGACTGACCGTCGCGCTCTGTGACCGCCGCCACGTAGCCGAGCGGCAGGAGTCGCAGAGCTCCCACGCTCACTCCGTGCCGGAGTGCCTCGTCGAGGCTGCCCTCCCGCCAGCGCCGCGCTGCGCAGCGCTCGGCGAGGACCTCCCGCGGTAGCGGCCCGCACCAGACCAGCGCACGCCGCAGGCGTCTCGCCTCGGCGTCGAGCACCGCGCGACGGTGGCGCTCGCGACGTCGTCGCCTGGAACCCGGGGCCGGCCGCACCTGCTCGTCCACGTCCTCCGTGATACCGCCGCGTGGGGCTTTCTCGAAGCGCCGGCGTCACGGCGGTGACGGTCAGAGGTCTGACAGACCCTCCCCTGGGGCCCCTCCTACACCCGGGGATACGATGGTCGCGTGCCGGTGGCCTCCGAAGACCGTCGTGGCAGTCGCGCGGTCGTCTGCCTGCTCGATGACCTTCCGGACCTCGAGGACGCGATTGCGCCGGACCAGCTGGCCGCGGCGCGGCGCGACCTGCGGGCGGCGGTGATCGCCCTCCCCGAGGGTGCGCCGGTCGAGTCGGACTGGCCGCGCTCGGTCCTCGACGGCGCCGGACTGCTCGTCCTCGACGGCCTGCTGCTGCGCCGCGTCGGGATCGACGGTCGCTACGGCAGCGAGCTCCTGTCCACGGGCGACCTGCTGCGGCCTTGGCAGCGCGAGGAGGCCGCGGCGTCGATGGCCCACGAGTCGGGCTGGCGCGTCCTGCGCCCCGCGCGGCTGGCCCAGCTCGACCTCGCCTTCGTCCGCCGCGCCGGCGCCTACCCCGAGGTCGTCGGCGTCCTCATCGCGCGCTGCCTGCGCCGCTCGCGCTCGCTCGCGGTGAACATGGCGATCGTCCACCACCCGCGAGTCGAGACGCGCGTGCACATGCTGCTGTGGCATTTCGCGGACCGCTGGGGCACGGTGCGGCGCGACGGCGTGCTGCTGCCCGTCGCGCTGACGCACGCGCTGCTGGCGGACCTCGTCGCCGCGCAGCGCCCGACCGTCAGCGCCGCGCTGGGGGCGCTCGCGCGCGAGGGTCGCGTCGAGCGCGTCGACGCCGGCTGGCTGCTGCACGGCTCACCGCCCGGCGAGCTCGTAACCCCCGTCTGACTTCTGACAGCGGCCGTCCCGGTCAGCTCGCCCGGAGCCGATCAGTTCGGCGTGGACGCCTTCCGGCCAAGCGACGAGCGGGGTTTCACGCTCATCGAGCTGCTCGTCGTGGTGCTGATCATCGGCGTGCTCGTGGCGATCGCGATCCCAGCGCTCGGCGACGCGCGCGCGAAGGGTGGGGACGCGCCGGCGCTCGCGCTGCTTCGCAGCGCCCAGGTGGCGACCGAGAGCACAGCGCTCGACAGCGGCGGCAGCTATACGCGCGCGACCACCGCGAACCTGCACAGGTTCGAGCCGACGATCGCGGTCACCAAGGCCGCCTCGCAGGCCTGGCTCAGCACCGCGCGCGGCACGGCCACCGGCTACACGCTGACCGCGACCTCGACGTCCACCGGCGACCGCTTCACGGTCGTTCGAAACGCCAACGGCACCGTCACGCGCTCCTGCACGATCCGCTCGAAGCAGAGCCCGCACGGCGACTGCCGAAGCGTCAAGGGAACGAGCGGGGCCTGGTAGGCGTCAGCCCGCCGCGCGAAGCCGCTCGAGCGCCCGCGCGACGCGGCGCTCGCGCGTGTCCTCGCGCTTTGCTTCGGCGATCCAGCGCGCGTACTCCTTGCGGTGGGTGAACGACAGCGCTTCGAACGCAGCACGCGCGGCTGCGTCGCCGTTCAGCGCCGCCGCCAGTGCCTGCGGCAGCTCGACTTCGCGCGGAGCCCGATCGAGCTCCAGCTTCACATCGACACGCGCGCCGGTCTCGACGCCGGCCGCCTCCCGCACCGCGCGGCTGAGCCCGAGCAGGTACTCGCCGCGCATCGGGGTGACCGTCGTACGCCACGTGTAGCCGTTCACCGTCGCGCGGACCGGGAAGCGCTTGGCTCCCTCGCCCACGGCCGCAACCTGCCGATCGTCGAGGACGACGGCCGCGGCCGGGCCGCGCGGGACGAGCTCTGCGCTGAAGCTGATCGTCGCGATCGCGCGATTCTCGCAGCGGCCGAAGGCGTCAGGAGCCGAGCAGCTCGGCGCCGCGCGAACGGAACCGCTCGACGCCCGCGAGCTTGATCTCCTCGTAGCCGCGCACGAGTTCGGGCAGCTCCGCGACCTCGACCGCAAGCGCCAGCGTGTCCGCCGACAGCCGCCCGAGGGCGGCGTCGACGAACGCCCGGTACTCGCCGGGAAGAGCACGCTCGACGCGTCGCACGTGCGTGCGCGCGAACGGGTCAAACGGCGTGCCGCGCAGGCCGCGCACGCGGCGCAGCAGACGCAGCGCCGGCACGAACCAGCGGCCGAGGCGGAGCTTGCGCTGCATCCCCAGCGCGCGCAGGATCGGCGGGTGCAGGTGAAACAGCGGGCGAGAGCCGGCCGGAAGCGTCGCCAGCCAGTCGAGCTGCAGGCGCGCGACCTCGTACTCGTCCTTGTAGGCCGTGAGCTTGTGAAGGCCCCGGGCGAAGGACTCGGCGACGGCGCTCGAGCCGGGAACGCGCTCCGACTCGATCGCCGCGACGCGCGCAACCTCGTCGACATAGCCGCGCGCGGCACGCTCGCCACCCCAGCCGAGCAGGTCATCGACGCGGATCTCCACGAGCCGGCGAAGCTCCGACCCGGCCGCTGCGACCCGCGCGGCGAGCGCCGCAGCCTGGGTCGAGACCTCCTCCTCGAGCCAGGCCTCATCGGTCAGCGCCTCGGCGACGCGCGCCGGCTCGGCAACCCACGCGCGACCCCAGGCGAAGGCGGCGAGGTTGGCCTCGACGTTGACGGCGTTCAGCCGCAGCGCCTCCTCGATCGAGGCCAGCGAGAGCGGCAGCGCGCCGCGCTGCCACGCCGCGCCGAGGGCGATCATGTTGGCGGTCGTCGCGTCGGCGAAGATGCGGTCGGCCATCAACTGGGCGTCGAGCGAGACGTTGTCGCCGGCGCGCGTCGCCGCCTGCACGGCGTGGTGGGCGGCCTCGACGTCGGGAGCGGCGGCGTCGACGTCGACGACCATCTGCGCGGTCGGCGAGATGTGCTCTGAGACCACGGCGACGGTGCGCTGCGGATCGGCCGCGCGCAGCACGGACTGATCGGCCGCGCCAAGCAGGTCGAAGCCGAGCAGCAGGTCGAGTGAGCCGCTCGCCGGGACGACGCCGTCCTCCTGCGCCTCGGCGGTGATGTGGAGGTCGGAGACGACCGGGCCGGCCTTCTGCGAGAGGCCGGTCTGATCGAGCCCGCTGCAGTGAAAGCCGTCGAGCAGCGCCGCCATGCCGAGCACCTGGCTGACGGTGACGACGCCCGTGCCGCCGATACCGACGAGGCGCACGCGCACGTCCGAGAAGTCGACGCACGGCTCGGGCGCCGGAAGATCGAAGTCGGGCGGCGCGGCGGGGGCGCTGTCGGCTGCGGGCGCCGACGCACCCGAGAGCACGGTGACAAACGACGGGCAGTCGCCCTCGAGGCAGGAGTAGTCCTTGTTGCAGCTGGTCTGGTTGATCCGGGTCCTTCGCCCGAACTCGGTGTCGACGGGCTCGACCGACAGGCAGCTCGACTTGGCGCCGCAGTCGCCGCAGCCCTCGCAGACGCGCTCGTTGATGACCACGCGCCGCGCCGGCTCCACCGCTCGGCCGCGCTTGCGGGCGCGCCTGACCTCGGCGGCGCAGGCCTGCTCGTGGAGCATCACCGTGGTGCCCGGGACCTGCGCGAGCTCGCGCTGCACGGCGAGCACGTCGCGGCGGTCGCGGACCTCGACGATCGCCGGATAGCTCTCGTCGCGGTGGCGCGCCACGTCGTCGGTCGTGATCACGATCCGCCGAACGCCCTCGGCGGCGAGGCTGCGGGTCATCGCCGGAACGCTCATCCCGCCCTCGATCTGCTGACCTCCGGTCATCGACACGTAGCCGTTGACGAGCAGCTTGTAGGTGACGTTGACGCCGGCCGCGACGGCGGCGCGAATCGCGAGCGAGCCGGAGTGGTGGTAGGTCCCGTCGCCGAGGTTCTGGATGAAGTGGGGAACGTCGACGAACGGCGAGACGCCGATCCACTGCGCTCCCTCGGACCCCATCTGCGTGAGACCGGCGACGTTGCCGCGGCGCTCCGCGGCGAGCACGACCATCGTGTGGCAGCCGATCCCCGCGCCGACGACGGCGTCATCGTCCGCCTGCAGCGACGTGTTGTGCGGGCATCCGGAGCAGAAGAAGGGCGTGCGCGTCGCGCCGAGCTCGACGCGCGGACGCGACTCGATCGCATCGAGCTGCTCGAGCTTTCGGCGCGCGTCCGGCAGATCGTGGTGGGCGAGCAGTCTCGCGCCGACCGCGCGCGCGACGGCCTCCTCGTCGAGCGCGCCGTAAGCGGGCACGAGCTGGGCTCCGCGGTCGTCGCGCTGGCCGACGACCGTTGGCGTCGACGGGCCGCCGTAGAGCGCCTCGCGAACGAGCCGCTCGAGGAACGGACCCTTCTCCTCGATCACGAGCACCTCGCTCAGGCCCATCGCGAAGGCCCGCACGGCATCCTCGTCGAGCGGGAAGAGCATGCCCGGCACGAGCACGCGCACCGGCGGGCGCTCGGCGGGGCCGAGCTCGCGCAGCGCGCGCAGGACCTCGTGGGCGGTGACGCCGGACGCGACGATGCCGAGACGCGCCTCCGGGGAGTCGAGAACGACGCGGTTCAGCCCGTTCGCGCGGGCGTAGCGCTTGGCGAGCTCGAGGCGCACCTCGACGAGGCTCTGCTCGAGCTCGAGTGACTGGGGCGGGAGCAGGTTGGCGCTCGGGCGATGGACGTAGGGGGCGCCGTGCCACTCGAGCACCGGCATGACCGGCGTGACGCGCCCGGGACCGACCTCGACGGTACCGGTGGAGTCGGCGAGGTTGGTGACGATCTTGAGCGCCGCCCACAGCCCCGAGGCCCGTGAGCAGGCGATCGCGTGGCGGCCGAGGTCCAGCGCCTCCTGGACGCTGCCGGGGGCCAGCACGGGGACGCGCAGCGCCGCGAGCAGCGGCTCCGAGGCGCTCGGGATCGTCGAGGACTTGCACGCCGGGTCATCGCCGCACAACGCGAGCACCCCGCCGCGCGGGTCGGTGCCGACGAGGTTGCCGTGGCGGATCGCGTCGCCGGCGCGGTCGACGCCGGGCGCCTTGGCGTAGAAGACGCCGACCACGCCGTCGACGCGCGCGCCCGGGAGCGAGCGCACGAGCTGGGTTCCCCACACCGCCGTCGCGCCGAGCTCCTCGTTGATCGCGCGGCGCGAGACGATGGCGTGCCCCTCGGCCAGGCGGCCGAGGCGGCCGAGCTCGAGGTCGAAGCCCGCGAGCGGCGATCCCGGATAGCCGGAGGCGAGCGTGCCGCTGCGAAGACCGGCCGCTGCGTCGGCGCGATGCTGATCGATCAGGACCCTGACGAGCGCCTGGACGCCGGTCAGAAAGACGCGGCCCTCCTCGAGCTCATAGCGATCGGCGAGCGTCGCCTGGCGCCGGAGCTCGCGCACGAGCAGACCACTCATGGATCGGTTTTATACCAAGACTGGACTGATCATGGGCCGAGCGCTAGCTTACCCGCGTGGAAGCAGGCTTCAAACCGGTCGGCCCGCGCCGCACCTTCGAGGGCGCCGTCGAGCAGATCGCCGATCAGATCCGCCTCGGCGAGCTCGCCGCCGGCGAGCGCCTGCCCTCCGAGCGCGACCTCGCCGCGGCGATGCAGATCAGCCGAGCGACGTTGCGCGAGGCCGCGCGGGTGCTCGTCACCGCGGGAGTCCTGGAGGTCCGCTCGGGTTCGGGCGGCGGCATGTTCGTGCTCTCCGACTACGCCCCGCTCGAGCTGCTGCGCTCGATGTCGGACCTCCGCCTCGACGAGGTCGCGGGGGTGCTGGAGGCGCGCCGGCTGATCGAGCCGCGCGTCGCGCAGCTCGCCGCGCTCAACGCCTCGGAGGACGACTACGCCGAGCTCCAACGGACGATCGACGCCCAGCGCGAGCTGTTTGCGCGCGGCGACGTGCTCGAGAACGAGGACCGCTTCCTGGCGCTCGACACGCGCTTTCATCTGCGAATCGCGCGCGCGACCGGCAACTCGACGATCGTCTCGCTGCTGCGCACGCTGTTTCGCCGCCTCGAGATCGCGCGCGACCTCGCGATGCACGAGCCGCCCACGGCGTCGTGGGTGATCGACGTCCACGAGCGCACGCTCGCCGCGATCCGCTCCGCCGATCACGCGCGGATCGAGGAGGTCATGGACGAGCACCTCGCGGCCATGGAGCGCTCGTGGGAGCGCGCCACCGACCGACCGCTCGTGCGGCCGCTGCCGGACTTCCTGCGGCCGCTCGCGCGCCGCTGATCACATCCGGAAGACGCCGTAGCCCACCTCGCCGAGCGGCGCGTTCGCGCACGCCGCGAGCGCCAGGCCGAGCACGTCGCGCGTCTGAAGCGGGTCGATGATCCCGTCGTCCCACAGCCGGGCGGTCGCGTAGTAGGGGCTCCCCTGGCGCTCGTAGCGCTCGCGCAGCTCGTCCTCGAACGCGGCCCGCTCATCGGCCGGCCACTCGCGCCCCGCCGCCTCGAGCTGGTCGGAGCGGATCGTCGAGAGCACCGTCGCCGCCTGCTCGCCGCCCATCACGCTGATCCGCGCGTTCGGCCACATCCACATGAACCGCGGGTCGAAGGCGCGCCCGCACATCCCGTAGTTGCCGGCGCCGAACGACCCGCCGATGATCACCGTCAGCTTCGGCACGCGCGCGCAGCTGACGGCGGTGACGAGCTTCGCCCCGTCCTTGGCGATCCCGCCCGCCTCGTAGTCGCGGCCGACCATGAAGCCGCTGACGTTCTGCAGGAACACGAGCGGCACGCCGCGGCGGTCGCAGAGCTCGATGAAGTGGGTCCCCTTGAGCGCGCTCTGCGAGAACAGCACGCCGTTGTTGGCGAGGATCCCGACCGGGTGGCCGTGGATCGCCGCGAAGCCGCAGACGAGCGTCGTGCCGTAACGCTCCTTGAACTCGTGCAGGCGGCTCCCATCCACGATCCGCGCGATCACCTCGCGCACGTCGTAGGTCGCGCGCACGTCGGGCGGCACGACGCCGTAGAGCTCGGTTGGATCGACCGCGGGCGGCTCCGGGTCCGCGACCGGCCAGGGCAGCGGCGGCGGCGCCCCGAGCGTCGCGACGATCGAGCGCACGATCTCGATCGCGTGGGCGTCGTCGTGCGCCAGGTGGTCGGCGACGCCCGACAGGCGCGTGTGGACGTCGCCGCCGCCGAGCTCCTCGGCGGTGACGATCTCGCCGGTCGCCGCGCGCAGCAGCGGCGGCCCGGCGAGGAAGATCGTGCCCTGCTCGGCGACGATGATCGTCTCATCGCTCATCGCCGGCACGTAGGCGCCGCCGGCCGTGCAGGACCCGAGCACGGCCGCGATCTGCGCGATCCCCTTCCGCGAGAGGCGCGCCTGGTTGAAGAAGATCCGCCCGAAGTGGTCGCGGTCGGGGAAGACCTCGTCCTGGAGCGGCAGGAACGCCCCGCCGGAGTCCACGAGGTAGATGCACGCGAGGCGGTTGGCGAGCGCGACCTCCTGCGCTCGCAGGTGCTTCTTGACGGTCAGCGGCGCGTACGTCCCGCCCTTCACGGTCGGGTCGTTGGCGACGACGACGACGTGGCGGCCGCGCACGCGTGCGACGCCGGTGACGATCCCCGCGCTCGGCATCTCGTCGCCGTAGAGGCCGCCCGCGGCAAGCGGCGATAGCTCGAGGAACGCGCTGCCGGGGTCGCACAGAAGCTCGATCCGCTCGCGCGCGCCGAGCTTGCCGCGTTCGCGCAGGCGACGCTGCGCCGGCTCGCCGCCGCCGGCCATCGCGCGCGAAAGGCGCTTGCGAAGCTCTCCGGCGAGCGCCTCGTGCGCGGCGGTGTTGGCAGCGAACTCGGCGCTCGAGCGCCGCGCCGCGCTCTCGAGCACACGGCTCACGGGGCGGACTCCATCGAGGCGAGCACGCTGTCGAGTGGGACCTGGTCGCCGGCGGCCACGTGCAGCGCGGCGACGCGGCCATCGTGGGGAGCGGTGATCTGGAGCTCCATCTTCATCGACTCGAGCACGAGCAGCACGTCGCCGCGCGCGACCTCATCGCCCGCCCGAGCATGGACGGCGACGACGGAGCCAGGCATCGGCGCGCGAACGTCGCTGTCGCCGGCCGCCTCGCCCTCGCGCGCGCGCGCGCGCGAAGACACCTCGAATGCGCGGCCGCGGCTCGCAAGCCACACGCGCTCTCGCTCGCGGGCGAGGATCCAGCGCTCCGCGCGCCGCCCGTCGAGCGACACGAGCAGCTCGCCGCCGCGCTCATCGACCACGCGCGCGTCGCCGAGCGCGACCGACAGCGCATCGCCGTCGACGACGAGCCCGCGCTCCACCGCGACCGGCTCGCCGCCGATGCGCCAGGCGCCGAGCGCCGAGAACACGTCGCCGTCGCGGACCACCGACGCGAGCAGCGCGACGCGCGCCGCGTCAGCGGGCGACGGGTCGCCGTCCGCGACCTCGAGTCGCTCGAGCAGGCCGGTGTCGAGCCGCCCGGCGGCGACGTCGGCGTCCTCGACGAGCGCCAAGAGGAAAGCCACGTTGCTTCGCACCCCGAGCACGGCGCTCTCGCGCAGCGCCCCGGCGAGCCGCGCGAGCGCCTGCGAGCGGGTCGCGCCGTGCGCGATCAGCTTCGCGATCAGCGGGTCGTAGCGCGTGCCGACGACGTCGCCGGCGTCGACTCCGCTGTCGACGCGCACGCCATCTCCGCCGCCGAGCGCAAGCACGCGGATCATCCCGGCCGCGGGAAGGAAGCCGCGGGCCGGGTCCTCGGCGTAGATCCGCGCCTCGACGGCGTGACCGCGCGGCGGCCCGAACGGCGCAAGCGCCTCACCGGCCGCGACGCGCAGCTGCCACTCGACCAGGTCGATTCCGTAGAGCGCCTCGGTGACCGCGTGCTCGACCTGCAGGCGCGTGTTCATCTCGAGAAAGAAGTGGCGCGCCGGATCGGACGCGTCGGCCACGAACTCGACGGTCCCCGCGCCGCGGTAGCCGCACGCCGCGGCGAGCGCGCAGGCCTCGGCCTCGAGCACCGAGCGCAACGAGGCGTCGACAGCCGGCGACGGCGCCTCCTCGAGCACCTTCTGGTGGCGACGCTGCAGCGAGCACTCGCGCTCGCCGAGCGCCACGACCGCGCCGTGAGCGTCGGCGAGGACCTGCACCTCGATGTGGCGCGCCGGCGAGACGTATGCCTCGACGAGCAGCGCGCCGTCGCCGAACGCCGCCTGCGCCTCGCGCCCGGCCGAGTCGAGCGCGCCCGAAAGCTCCTGCAGTGAGGAGACGACCCGCATCCCGCGCCCGCCGCCGCCGGCGGCGGCCTTGACCAGCAGCGGCCAGCCGTGCTCGGAGGCGAGCGCCGCCAGCGCCTCGCGCGAGCGCGGATCGGCGCCTGGCACGACCGGCACCCCCGCCGCGACGGCGGCCTCGCGGGCCGCGACCTTGTCCCCCATCAGCGCGATCGCCGCGGCCGGCGGGCCGATCCAGACAAGCCCCGCCCGCTCGCACGCCGCGGCGAGCTCAGGGCGCTCCGAGAGGAAGCCGTAGCCCGGGTGGACGGCGTCGGCGCCGCATTCGCGCGCCGCCGCCACGACCCCGGCGACATCGAGGTAGGAGTCGATTTCAACGGCGACGTCGCAGCTTCGGGCGTGACGCCCGGAGGGCTCGTCGGCGGTGACGACGGTCGCCGGCGACGAGCCGAGGCGCCGCAGCGTCGCCGCGATCCGCACCGCGATCTCGCCGCGGTTGGCGATCAGCACGCGCTCGAACATCACCGCCGCCAGTCGATCGGGCCGGCGATCAGCGTGTGCGAGCCGAGCGGGCGGCCGAGCACCGCGCGGACCGCCGCCGCCGCCTCGAGCAGAGCATCCAACGCCACCCCGGTCGAGATGCCCATCTCCTCGAGCATGCAGACGAGGTCCTCGGTCGCGATGTTGCCGGTGGCGCCGGCCGGCACCGGGCAGCCGCCGAGCTCGCCGGAGCTCGACTCGAACGAGCGGCAGCCGGCGCCCAGCGCCCCCACGACGTTGGCGAGCCCCTGCCCGCGCGTGTTGTGGAAGTGCGCGGTCAGCTCGACGGAGTCGCCGAGCTCGCCGGCGGCGCGCGCGAAGAAGGCGCCCACGCCGGCGGGGTTGGCCATCCCGGTCGTGTCGCCGAAGCCGACCTCCGAGGCGCCCGCCGCGACGAGACGGCCGGCGATCTCGAGCACGCGGCCCGGATCGACGACACCCTCGTAGGGGCACCCGAACGACGTGGCGATCACACCGCCCGCGGCAAGCCCCGCACCCAGCGCTCTGTGGATCACGCGCTCGCAGGCGAGCAGCGACTCCTCGACGCCCCGCCCGACGTTGTGGCGGTTGTGGGTCTCCGAGGCCGACAGGAAGCAGCTCACCGTGTCGAAGCGCCCGACCGCGAGCGCGCGCTCGAGACCGCGCTCGTTCGGCACGAGCACCGACACCGAGACCCCGTCCGGCACGTCGATCGCAGCGAGCACGGCTTCGGCGTCGGCGAGCTGCGGGATCACGTCGGGGCGGACGAAGGACGTCACCTCGATGCGCCGCACGCCGGTCGCCGCGAGCATTCCGATCAGGCGCACCTTCTCGTCGGTCGCGATCACCTCCGGCTCGTTCTGGAAGCCGTCGCGCGGCCCAACCTCGCGGATCGCCACCGAGTCCGGGAACATCTGGCCTCAGGCTCCGAGCGCGCGGGCGATGACCATCTGCTGGATCTCGTCGGTCCCCTCGCCGATCGTCAGGATCTTCGCGTCGCGGTAGAAGCGGCACACCGGGTATTCCTCGATGAAGCCGTAGCCGCCGTGGATCTGGACCGCCTCCTCGGCGCAGCGGACCGCGAGCCGGCCGCTCTTGAGCTTGGCCTGCGCGGCCGTCAGCCGGTAGTCGCGGCCGAGGTCCTTCTCGCGCGCCGCGCGGTGGATGAGCAGGCGCGTCGCCTCGATCTCGCTCGACATGTCGGCGAGCTTGCCCTGGATCGCCTGGAAGCTCGAGATCGGCCGGCCGAAGGCGTGGCGCTCGCGCGCGTAGGAGAGGGCCTCGTCGAACGCCCCCTGCGCCAGCCCGACGCCCATCGCCGCCACGCCGATCCGCCCGCCGTCGAGGACCTCGAGGAACTGGCGCAGGCCGGCGCCGCGGTGTCCGAGCAGGTTCGACTCGGGCACGCGGCAGCCGCTGAAGCGAAGCGGGCGGGTGTCGGAGGCGTTCCATCCCATCTTGCGGTAGGGCTCGTCCTGCTCGTAGCCGGGCGTGCCGTTGGCGACGATCAGGTTCGAGATCTCATCGTCGGCGGTGCGGGCCGTGATGCAGACGACGCCCGAGATGTCGGTCCCGGCGTTGGTGATGAACTGCTTTGAGCCGTCGATGACCCATTCGCCGTCCTCGAGGACGGCGCGCGTCTTGGTGTTGGCGGCGTCGGACCCGGCGTCTGGCTCGGTCAGCCCGAACGCGCCGAGGATCTCCCCCGAGCACAGCCGCGGCAGCCAGTCCCGCTTCTGCTCCTCGCTGCCGAACAGGTGGATCGGCTGCGTGCCGAGTGAGATGTGGGCGGCGACCGTGATCGCGACCGAGGAGTCGACGCGCGCGAGCTCCTCGACGGCCAGCGCGTAGGCGAGCGTGTCGGCGCCGGCGCCGCCGTACTCCTGCGGGAACGGGATCCCCATCAGGCCGAGCTCGCCCAGCTCGCGGACGATCTCGTAGGGGAAGGCCTTCTGGGCGTCGAGCTCGCCGGCCACCGGGGCGACGCGCGAGCGGGCGAACTCACGGACGGTGTCGCGTAGCAGGCGGTGCTCGTCGGAGAGGTCGAAATCCACGACGTGCAACTATACAGAGCAAACGTTCTGAAAACTACAGCCTGAAATGCCCGCTGCACCACCCCGACCGGCCCTCCGGCCCCGCTACGACCGCCGCCGGCGCGAGATCGCCGACGCCGCCGCGCGCGTCTTCGCCGAGCGCGGCTACCACGCGACCTCGGTCGCGGCGCTGCTCGAGGAAACCGGCCTCAGCGCGGGCGCGCTCTACCACTACGTGGCAGGCCGCGACGACCTGCTGGTGGCGATCTGCGACGAGCTGCTCGACCCGCTGCTGGCGCGCGCGGCGGAGATCGCCGGGGAGGATGCCAGGCCGCCGCTCGAGCGCCTGCGCGAGCTGCTGCGCGCCTGGCTCGAGCACATCGCCCACCACCTCGACCACATGCGCGTCTTCGGCCAGGAGCGCCACGTCATCGAGCACGACCCGCGCTGGGGCGACATCCGCGCCAAGCGCCTGCGCTTCGAGCGGATCCTCGACGGCCTGCTCGCGCAGTGCGAGCAGGAGGGCTCGCTGGCGCTCGAGGATCGCCGCCTCGCGCTGCTGGCGCTGCTCGGCATGGTCAACTACACCCCGACCTGGTATCGCGGCGGCGGTCGTCTGCACCCGCACGAGATCGCCGACGGTTACCACGAGATACTGGTCAGCGCCTACAGACCACGGATCCAAACACGATGAGCACCGACGAGCAGGAGATCCTCGGCTACGAGGTCACAGACCACGTGGCGTGGCTGACGATGAACCGCCCGCAGGCCCGCAACGCGCTCAACGAGGCGCTGCGCGAGGGACTGCGCGCGGCGTTTCGCCGCTTCGCGGCCGACGCGTCCGCGCGCGTGGCGGTGCTGCGCGGAGCGGGGCCCGTCTTCTGCGCCGGCGCCGACCTCAAGGAGATGGCAGAGACCTCGCTCGCGGTCCCGCCGCCCGACTGGATCCCCCACCTCCAGCGCGACTCGCGGATCGAGAAGCCGGTCATCGCCGCCGTCCACGGCGCGGCCCTGGCGGGCGGCTTCCTGCTCGCGCAGATGGCGGACCTCTGCGTCGCCACGACAGACGCGACCTTCGCGATCACCGAGGCGCGCTGGGGCCGCGGCGCGCCCTGGGCCGCGCCGCTGCCGTGGATGGTCCCGCCGCGCGTCGCGCTCGAGCTGCTGATCACGGCGCGCCCGATCAGCGCGCGGCGCGCCTACGAGCTCGGCCTCGTCAACGAGCTGGCCGAGCCCGGCGCCCTCGACGCGGCGGCGGGCGAGATGGCCGCCGCGATCGCCGCCAACGCGCCGCTGACGGTCGCCGCCGGCAAGCGCATGGTCCGCGAGATCGCCGGCCAGCCGCTCGAGCACGCGTTCGCGCTGGCCGACGCGATCTACGAACCGGTCTACGAGAGCGACGACGCCCAGGAGGGGCCGCGCGCCTTCCGCGAGAAGCGCGCGCCGATCTGGCGGGGGCGATGAGCGACAGCGGCTCGCATTTCGAGGTCCCCGACGAGGCGGCCCTCCCCGAGGATCTGCGCAAGCTGTTCGCAAAGGCGCGCGAGCGGCTCGGCTTCCTGCCCAACGTGTTCCGCGTCTACTCCTACCGCCCGCAGCGGCTGAGCGCCTGGTTCGCCCACTACCGCCAGCTGCACGAGCCGACCGAGAACCTCACTGGCGCCGATCGCGAGATGATCGCCGTCGTCGTCAGCGCCGCCAACGGATGCCTCTACTGCCTCGTCGCGCACGGCGCCGCGCTGCGGGCGGAGCTCGGCGACGGCGTGCTCGGCGAGTGCATCTCCTACGACTGGCGCCGCGCCGGCCTCGACGACCGCGCCCGCGCGATCTGCGCCTACGCCGAGAAGCTCACGCTTGACCCCCGCCGCGTCGACGAGAGCGACCTGCAGAGCCTCCTCGACGCCGGCCTCACACGCGAGGAGGCCTGGGACGTGATCGAGATCGCGGCGATGTACAACTTCACCAACCGCCTCGCGATGGGGACGAACATGCTCCCCAACGAGGAGTACTCGGGCCAGGCCAGGCCGATTCCGAGCTAGATGGGCGCGGCGGCGGTCGAGCCGCGCACCACCAGGCGCGGCTGGAAGATCGTCCGTCCCCCGTCGCCGCTCGCCTCGCCGACCGCGAGCTCGACGCCCGCGGCGACGATCTCGGCGATCGGCATCCGCACGGTCGTCAGCGCCGGCACCGTCGCCGAGGCGAGCGCGATGTCGTCGAACCCCGCTACCGACAGCTCCGAAGGGACCGAGATCCCGTGCTCGTAGGCGGCGTGGATCAGCCCCATCGCGAGCGTGTCGGTCCCCGCGACGACGGCCGTCGGACGCGGCGACTGTCCGAGCAGCGCGGCCATGGCGGTGCGGCCGCCGGCGGTCGAGTTCGGCACCAGCCGGGCGTAGTCGGGGGGCGCCTCAAGCCCCGCCGCCCCGAGGAACTCCGAATACGCCGAGTTCCGCTCGCGCATGTCGCCGACCGCCTCGCCGACGAACGCGATCCGCGTGTGGCCGAGCGACACGAGGTGCTCCATCACGGCCCGCACGCCGGCCCGGTTGTCGACGCCGACCGTCGGGAACGGGCGGCGGCCGCCCCGCACGGCGCCGTGCCAGAGCCCGACGACGCGGGCCTGCGAGCTGCGCAGGTCATCGACCAGCCGGCGCTCGCCGCGGAAGTCGCCGAGCAGGATGATCGCGTCGCACTGGCGCGCCTCGAGCACGGTCGTCAGCGCCAGCGCCTCGTCGGCCTTGGCGCGCGCGTGGCCGAGCACGACCGAGTAGCCGCGCTCCTTGGCCTCGATCGAGAGCGCCTCGATCGCCGCGGCGAAGAACGGGTCGGTGATGTCGCGCACGACCGCGCCGAGCAGCATCGTCGGCGCGCCGCGCAGCGCCCGCGCGATCGGGTGCGGGCGGTAGCCGAGCGCGCTGGCGACGGCGCGGACGCGCTCGCGCGTCTGCGGCGACACCGGCGTCTGCGTCGGGATCTCGTTCAGCACCCGCGAGACGGTGCTCTGCGCCACCCCGGCGGCGGCGGCGACGTCGTTCATCGTGACCGCGCGCCTGCCGTCGCGCCCCGCCGCCCGCGGGCTCATCGTGCGCTGTTCCCCGGCGGCGCGGCGTTCACGACCGCAATGGTAGATGCGCGCGCGCTAGCGGCCCGCGAACTCCGCGATCGCCGCGACCGCGAGCGGGTTCTCGTGGAAGAGGAGGTGGCCGACGCCCGCGAACACGCGCGTCTCGGCGCTCGGAAGCGCCGCCTTCCACGTCGGCAGGTTGCCGACCGGGACGATCCTGTCCTCGTCGCCCCACAGGATCAGCACGGGCATCTCGAGCTTCGCGAGGCGACCGGCCTGCGCGGGGTCGAACGGCCCCGGCACGAAGCCGCCCATCGACTGTCCTTCGCGGGCGCGCGCCGCGTCGAAATCCGGATCGTCGCCGTCGGGCACGAGCCCCTCGAAGATCGAGGCGTCGCGGGTCAGCGCGCCGTAGAGCTCATCCCGCGACATCGCCTGTATGTTGGCCAGCGGCGCGTCTGGGGTGTGGAGGCCGTAGGGGGCCGCGACGAGCAGGCGCGTGACGCGTTCGGGGTTCGCCGCTGCGAACGCCGAGGCGACCCATCCGCCGAGCGAGTGGCCGGCGAGGACGAAGCTGTCGATGCCGAGCGCGTCGAGCACCGCGCCGGTGTGGGAGACGACGTGGTCGATGCTCTGAAGCGGCGGGCGCAGCTCGGTGGCGCCGAACCCCGGCATCAGCGGCGCGACGAAGCGGAAGCGCTCGGCCAGCGGGGCGAAGCAGTCGAAGCCCTCGAGGATTCCGCCGCCGTGCAGGAACACGAGCGGCGGACCGCTCCCCTCGGCGATCACCTCCGTGGTGCGTCCGTCCACGTCGATCGTCTCGCTCGCCAGCTGCGTCATTGGCCTGCGCTCCTTTCCGCGCTCGTTGGAAGGCCGATCCGCTGCCCTGACGGGCGGACCGGGTTGATAGCCGTCGCGCCCCCGTCGATCGAGATGACCTCGCCGGTGAGGAAGCCCGCCTCGCCGCTCAACAGGAACGCCACGAGATCGGCGACCTCCTCGGAGCGGCCGGGGCGCCGCTGCGGCGCGATCGAGGCGCGAAGCTCCCAATCGGATGCGCCGCCGGCGCCGTCGCCGCTGGTGTCGAACAGTCCGGTCAGGACGATCCCCGGCGCGACGGCGTTGACGCGCACGCCGAGGTCGGCGCCATGGACGGCGGCGCAGCGCATCAGCCCGAGCACGCCGTGCTTGGAGGTGTGGTAGGGGATCAGATCCGAGCTGCCGCGCAGGCTCGAGATCGAGGCCGTGATGGCGATCGCCCCGCCGCCATCCTGGCGGCGGTACTGGCGAAACGCGGCGCGCAGGCCCAGGAACACGCCGCGCAGGTTGACGCTCATCACGCGCTCGAAGTCCTCGAGCTCGAGCTCCTCGAAGGGCGCCGGCGAGCCGGGGATGCCGGCGTTCAGATGGTGCAGGTCGATGCGTCCGAACCGCTCGACCGCCGCCGCGACCGCGGCGTCGACGTCGTGCTCGCTCGACACGTCGGCCTCGATGGCGAGCGCGGGCCCCTCGAGCGACTCGGCCACCGCCTCGGCGCGCGCGCCGTCGCGATCGGCGAGCACCACCGACGCGCCTTCGGCCGAGAGGCGCCGCACGGTCGCCTCGCCGATCCCGCTCGCCCCGCCCGTGACCAGCGCGACCTTGCGCTCGAGGCCGCGGAGCGTCACGTGCGCGCCTCCGCGAGCGCGACCCAGCGCGAGATCTCCGTGTGGTCGGCGTCCGGCGAGAGCTCCGCCACGGCGCGCTTCCAGGCCTCCAGCGCCGCCTCGCCGAGCTCGGGAGCGAGACCGAGGCCGTCTCCGAGTGAGACCGCGATCGCCATGTCCTTGACCATCAGGCCCATCGTGAAGCCGGAGTCGAACCTGGCCGGGATCACGTAGTCGGGAAGCTTTCGGTCGGTCGACCCGCTGCGCCCGCTCGAGCGGTTGACGACGTCGACGAACACGCCCGGGTCGAGCCCGAAGCGCTCGGCGACGGCGAGCGCCTCGCAGCTCGCGAGCAGATGCACCGCCGACAGCAGGTTGTTGAGCGCCTTCAGCGCGTGCCCCGCGCCGGGGCCGCCGACGTGGCTGACGGCCCCGCCCATCGCCTCGAGCATCGCCCGGCAGTCCTCGTAGGCGCTCGCCGACCCGCCGACCATGATCGTCAGCGTCCCCTCGACGGCTCCGCGAACCCCGCCGGAGACCGGCGCGTCGAGCATCTCGATGCCGCGCTCGGCGGCGCGCTGCGCGAGCGCGCGCGTGCGAAGCGGCTCCGAGGAGCCCATGTCGACCAGGATCGCCGGGGGCTCGAGCGCCTCCAGCAGCCCGTCGCCGACCAGGACCGCCTCGACGGCGTCCGAGTTCGGCAGCATCAGGATCACCGCCCCCGACCCCGCCGCGGCGTCGGCCGCGCTGGATGCCTGCGATGCGCCGTCGATCTCGCCAAGCGCCGCGCGGGCCGTGTCCGAGACGTCATAGCCCCGCACGGCGATCCCGGCCGCCGCGAGCCGCCGGGTCATCGGCAGCCCCATCCTCCCGAGGCCGATGAATGCGGTCTGGCCGATCATCTGCTCGCCATCCTATGCGCGGTGCGGACAGCCGGCGCGCTCCGCGCCGATTCATCCTAAAGTCGCCCGGCTTTTGGCATAATGGATCCACCCCCGCCGCCTCGGGCTGCCGTCCACGCCGGCCGCCACTGCGCGCGGGCACCGTTTGACCAAGGAGATACCGATGGCCGTTCAACTTGGCGCGACCGCGCCTGACTTCGAGGCTCAGACCACGGAGGGCCCGATCAGCTTCCACGAGTGGATCGGCGACTCCTGGGCCGTCCTCTTCTCCCACCCCCGCAACTTCACGCCGATCTGCACGACCGAGCTCGGCTACATGGCCTCGATCAAGCCGGAGTTCGACCGCCGCGGCGTGAAGATCCTCGGCCTGTCGGTCGACCCGATCGAAAACCACGAGAGGTGGGCGAAGGACATCGAGGAGACCCAGGGCACCGCCCCCAACTACCCGCTGATCGCCGACTCGGACTTTTCCGTCGCGAAGCTCTACGGGATGCTCCCGGCCGAGGTCGAGGGCGACCCGACGGCCCGCACGCCCGCCGACAACGCGACCGTGCGCAACGTGTTCGTGATCGGTCCGGACAAGAAGATCAAGCTGATCCTCGTCTACCCGATGACCACCGGGCGCAACTTCGACGAGGTTCTGCGGGTCATCGACTCGCTCCAGCTGACCGCCCGCCACAAGGTCGCGACGCCCGCCCAGTGGCAGCAGGGCGACGACGTGTTCCTCACCGCCGCGGTCTCCGAGGAGGAGGCGCGCGAGCAGTACGGCAGCTGGGAGTCGCCCGTCCCCTACATCCGCATCGTTCCGCAGCCGGACATGGAGCCGGCCGCCCGCAGCTAGAAGGGCTGAACGACTTACCCCTCCGCCGCGGCGGGGCGTCCCTCCTCAGGCTCTCTGGACGCCCCGCCGCGGCGCACGTCGTGCACGCCGGCGTGCTTCTCCCACAGGTAGTCGAGAAACGGCTCGACCGCGATATCCGCCCCCGTCGCTCGCCGCAGCGTCTGGGCGGGCGTGAGCATCCGCCCGAAGCGGTGTACGTGCTCGCGCAGCCATTCGCGCAGCGGCGCGCAGTCGCCGTTTGCGATCCGCGCGTCGATGTCGGGGATGTCGACGCCGATCCGCGCCCACAGCATCGCCGCGATCAGGTTGCCGAGCGCGTAGGTCGGGAAATAGCCGAAGCCGCCGAACGCCCAGTGGATGTCCTGGAGCACGCCGTGGGCGTCGTCCGGCACCTCGACGCCGATGTAATGCGGCGCGCGCTCGCGCCACGCCTGCGCCAGATCCTCGGCCTGCAGCGTTCCGTTGAAGAGCTCGAGCTCGAGCTCGAAGCGCAGGATGATGTGCAGCGCGTAGGTGACCTCGTCGGCCTCGACGCGGATCAGCGACGGCCGCACGACGTTGACGCGGCGATAGAGCTCCTCGGCGTCCATCGCCGCGAACGGGCCGCCGATCTCCTCGCGCAGGCGCGGCAAGAGGAACTCCGCGCCGGCGCGCGATCGACCGACCATGTTCTCCCACAGCCGGCTCTGGGATTCGTGAAGCGCCGAGGAGACGCCGGTGCACAGCGGCGTGTGTTCGAGCGCAGGGTCGACCTGCGAGTCATAGAGCGCGTGGCCGAACTCGTGCAGGCCCGCGAACATCGACTCGAGCGAGTGTTCGCCGAAGCGCGCCGTGATGCGCTGGTCGCCGAGCGCCGTCGTCGTCGAGAACGGATGCTCTGACTCATCGAGGCGGCCGGCCCGGGGGTCGAAGCCGATGTCGCGGAGCATCCGGCGCACGAGGCGGCGCTGGTCGTCGGTCGAGAAGGGCCCCTCAAGCGGCTGCGGAGCGAAGCCTTCGGCGCGCGCGCGCGCGATCTCATCGAGCAGTGGCCGAAGCCCCTCGCGCAGCTGCGCGAACAGCGCCGACACCTGCGCCGTGCGCATCCCCGGCTCGTAGTCGTCGAGCAGCGCGTCGTATGGCTGCTCGACGTCCGGGAAGCAGTCGACGTAGCGGCGCGTCAGGTCGATCAGCAGCCGAAGCTGGGGCAGGAAGGCGTCGAAGTCGTCGGCGCCGCGCGCCCGGGCCCAGATGTGCTGCCCGATCGAGCGCGCGCGGGCGAGCTCGGTGTGCAGCTCGCGCGGCACCCGCAGCGCCTTGCCACGATCGCGTCGCGTGACCCGCAGCAGGGCGTGGTCGCGGTCGATCGCGTCGGTCGGCTCGGCGGTCATCGCCGCCGCGTCGTCAAGCGCGTCGCCGTCGAGGGAGTCCAGCCAGACGCCCACCTCGGGCGCCGTGAGGCGCTCGTGGTGAAGGCGCTCCACGGTCGCGAAGTGCTCGGCGCGGGCGCTCGCGCCGTGCGGCGGCATCATCGTCTCCTGGTCCCAGTCGAGCAGCCCGCAGATCGCCTCCAGATCGGCGAGCTCGGACATCCGCTCGCGCAGGAGAGCGAACGCCTCCCCCGCCGCCGTGCCCTGCTCCATGTCGGCGCCGATCCTACCCGCAGCCACCGCTAGCGCGTGAGGTCGACGGCGTTGATCGCGACCGGGCGCAGCGTCACGATCACGCGCTCCTCTCCGGGCCCGTCATGGCTCGTGAAGTCCTGGCCGTACTTGGCCCCAGCCTTCGCCGCGAACGCCTTCCCCGGGTCCGGCTGGACGTCGGCGTCGGCGCGGATCTCGAGGTAGCGCCCCGGGTTCTGGAGGTCGAGGAGGAAGAACGTGCAGCGCTGATCGCGGCGCAGGTTGCGGACCTTCTTGCGCGTCTCGTTGAGCGAGAACTTCACCTCCCCGTCGTCGTGCAGGAAGACGATCGCGGTGGCCTGCGGGTAGCCCGAGGGGGCGTAGGTCGTCAGGACGCCGGGAATCGTCGCCTCGAGCAGGTCGCGGTGCGACTCGGGGAAAACGGTCATACGCAGGACTCCTATGTGGGGATCGTGGTCAGGGCCGGAGGTCGTAGCCGAGCTTCCCTGTCAGGCGCTCGGATCCTCCGCTGGCAACAAGCAGCGTGTCCTCGACGCCGGCGCCCCCCACACTCGACGACAGAAGTCCTGGCTCGACGGCGATCACGTCGCCGTCGAGGAGCGTCGTGGAGACGCCGATGCTGAGCAGCGGCTCCTCGTGGACCTCGAGGCCGACGCCGTGGCCGAGCGCGAAGAAGAAGCCCTCTCGCAGCGGCTCGCCGCCTTCGTGGCGGCGCCGGGTCGGATGCCCGGCGGCCTCGAAGCGGTCGCAGACGAGGCCATAGATGTCGCCGCAGACCGCACCCGGGGCAACGGCCGCGCAGGCCTCCTCGTGCGCGCCGAGGACGAGCGCGTACAGCTCGGCGTAGGCGTCGCTGACCTCGCCGCGGACGAAGATCCGCGTCATGTCCGCCCAGCAGCCGGAGCGCTCGTCGCGCGGCCACAGGTCGATGTGCACGGGAGCGTTCGCGATCAGCGGGCCGTAGCCGGGGTCGTGGCCCAACGCCGCGCCCGGCACCGCCGCGCGGACGATTATCCCGTCGGGGGCCGGGGCGCCCGCGTTCGCGCAGACCTCGCGGATCCGCTCCCGCACGGCCTCTGCGGTCAGCCCCTCCCCCGCCGCGCCGACCAAGCGCTCGTCGCTGATCTCCGATTCGCGCAGCATCCGCGCCGCCGCGGCCATCGCGGCGACGGCCGCATCGGCTGCGCGGCGGATGCCGGCCAGCTCGGCGGCGGTCTTGGCGCGCCGCCGCTCGGAGAAGAGCTCCTCGTCGGGGTGCAGCGCGATGTCGGCCGCCCGCAGATGATCGGCCACGGCGAGCGGGAAATCGCCGGGCACCCTCGCCTCGCGCACGCCGAGTGCGGCCGCCGCGCGCAGGCACAGCTCGCGCTCGATCCACGGGCGCGGGTGGCCGGCCCTGATCAGCTCCATCAGGCCGAAGCTCTCGACGTCGAGGATCTCCACGTCCGGCGCGACCGCGACGATCCGGTCGCACTCGAGGACGTTCGTCAGCACAGCGCGTCGTCCGCCCGTCTCGAGGTACAGGAACGGGTCGCCGATCTCGACCGGCAGCTCGTGGCGCAGCGTCGCCGAGCGCTCCGTGTCGGCGTAGATCAGGACATCCACGACCCAAGCCTCTCATACAAGTCGTGTCGATTACGCGGCGCGCCGTTCGACGTAGGGGTAGAAGGTACGTTCACCACCCAAGGAGATGGCAAGACGATGCGATTCATGATGCTGATGATCCCGAACATTCCCGCCGACCCCGAGACCTGGACGCCCGACGCCGAGGCCGTGGCGGCGATGACGCGCTACAACGACGAGCTGACCAAGGCCGGAGCGCTGCTGGCGCTGGACGGGCTCCACCCCACCTCACAGGGCGCGCGCGTGTCCTTCACGGGCGGCCGCGCGACGGTCACCGACGGCCCGTTCGCCGAGGCCAAGGAGGTCGTCGGCGGGTACTGGCTGATCCAGGCGCGCTCGCGCGAGGAGGCCGTCGAGTGGGCGAGCCGCTGCCCCGCGCGCGACGGTGACGTGATCGAGGTCCGCCAGGTCTTCGAGTTCTCCGAGTTTCCCGAGGACGTCCAGGCCGCCGCGCAGGGCGCGACGACCGAGGCGCTCGGCGGTCGGTGAGCGCCGACGCGCGCGCGGCGATCGACGCGGTCTGGCGGATCGAGTCGGCCCGCCTGATCGCGTCGATCGCTCGGATCGTGCGCGACGTCTCACTCGCCGAGGAGATCGCGCAGGACGCCTTCGTCGCAGCGCTCGAGCAGTGGCCCCGCAGCGGCGTGCCCGGCCGCCCCGGGGCCTGGCTGCAGACGACCGCGCGCCACCGAGCGATCGACGTCCTGCGCCGGCGCGGCACGCTCGAGCGAAAGCGGGAGGAGCTCGCGCGCCTGATCGATTCGGCTGCCGCGCCGGCTGATGACCCCGGCGAGGGCTACGGCGACGACGTCCTGGCGCTGATCTTCGTCGCCTGCCACCCGGTCCTCGCGCCGCCGGCTCGCGTGGCGCTCACGCTGCGCCTCCTCGGCGGTCTTCAGACCGAGGAGATCGCGCGCGCGTTTCTCGTCGCGCCCGCGACGGTCGCGCAGCGGATCGTGCGCGCCAAGCGCACGCTCGCCGAGGCGCGCGTGCCGTTCGAGGTACCCGAGGGGCAGGAGCGGGGGCCGCGGCTGCGCTCGGTCCTCGAGGTGATCTACCTGATCTTCAACGAGGGCTACGCGGCGACGGCCGGCGAGGACTGGATGCGCCCCGCGCTGTGCGAGGACGCGCTGCGGCTCGGGCGCATGCTCGCGGCGCTCGAGCCTCGCGCGGGAGAGGTCCACGGGCTCCTCGCGCTGATGGAGATCCAGGCCTCGCGCGCTCGCGCACGCGTCGCGGGCGACGGCTCGGCCGTGCTGCTGCTCGACCAGGACCGCCGCCGCTGGGATCGCCTGCTCATCGCGCGCGGCCTGGCGGCGCTCGCGCGGGCGGAGTCCGGCGGCGGACCGCTCGGGACCTACACCCTCCAGGCCGAGATCGCGGCCTGCCACGCGCGCGCCGCGACCGCCGAGGAGACCGACTGGGTGGCGATCGCGGCCCTCTATGACGAGCTCTCGCAGACCGCCCCGTCGCCGGTCGTCGAGCTCAACCGCGCGGTTGCCGTCGCGATGGCGTTCGGAGCGCAGGCGGGGCTCGACATCGCCGACGGCCTGCTCGATGAGCCCGCGCTTCGCGACTACCACCTGCTTCCCAGCGTGCGCGCCGACCTGCTCGCGAAGCTCGGCCGCCACGAGGAGGCGCGCGCCGAGCTGGAGCGCGCGGCGGCGCTCACGCGCAACACCCGCGAGCGCGAGCTGCTGCAGGCGCGGGCGCGAGCGGCTCTGTAGCGTCCGCGCGCATGAGCGGGGCGCTGACGGCGCTGACGATCGAGGAGCTGCGAGCGCGGCGGAGCACCAAATGGCGCCATTTCGGCCCCGACGTCCTGCCGCTGTGGGTCGCCGAGATGGACGTGGCGCTCGCCCCGCCAGTCGCGGCCGCGCTGCACGAGGCGGTCGAGCGGGGCGACACCGGCTACCCCGAGCTCGACGACTACGCCGGGGCGATGGCCGCGTTTGCGCGCCGGCGCTGGGGCTGGAACGCGGACGCGGCGGCGATGGCGCCGGTCGCCGACGTGATGCGCGGCATCGTCGAGGTCCTGGCCCTTCTCACCTCCCCGGGCGACTGCGTGGTCGTCAACTCGCCCGTCTACTTCCCCTTCTACGCGTTCATCGCCCACAGTGGCCGGCGCGTCGTCGAGGCCCCGCTCGGCCCAGACCACCGGATCGACGCCGCGGCGCTCGACAGCGCGCTCGCGCAGGCGGGGGCCGGCGGCGGGCGCGCTGCGCTGCTGCTGTGCAACCCCCACAACCCGACCGGCACGGTCCACACGCGCGACGAGCTCGAGACGGCTGGCGCGCTGGCGTTCGAGCACGGGGTGCGCGTCGTCGTCGATGAGATCCATGCGCCGCTCGTCTACGAGGGCCACGTGCACGTGCCGTACCTGTCGCTGGCGGTCGGCGCGAATGCCTTCACGCTGCTGTCGGCCTCGAAGGGCTGGAACCTCGCCGGGATCAAGGCGGCGCTCGCGGCGGCGGGGCCCGACGCGGTCGACGAGCTCGCGACGATCCCGGACGCGGTCCGTCACGGGGCGAGCCACCTCGGCGTGATCTCGCACGTCGCCGCGCTCGAGCTCGGCGAGCCGTGGCTCGACGCGCTGATCCCGGAGCTCGACGCGAACCGCCGCCTGCTCGGCGAGCTGCTCGCGAAGCACCTTCCCGAAGCCCGCTACAGCGCCCCCGAGGGAACCTACCTGGCCTGGATCGACTGCCGTGCGCTCGGCCTCGGCGATGACCCGGCAGCCGCTTTCCTCGAGCGGGCCGGCGTCGCGCTGAGCGCCGGACCGGCGTTCGGCACCGGCGGCGCGGGCCACGCCCGCATGAACCTGGCGACCTCGCCGCAGATCGTCAGCGAGGCTGTTGAGCGGATGGCCGCCGCGGTCTGAGACTAGATGATTGGTTCCACGACCCCCACGGCGTCTGGCGGCGTCTGACGGCGCCTGATCGCCACGTCGCGACCGAGTCCGTGGCAAAGCCACTGTCCCCGTCCACGCCGCGGCCCTCGACGCTCGCCAGCCACTCGCCAGCCGTACGCGCCGGCCGTGGAATCAACCATCTAGCCGAGGACCCTCGTCAGCTCGACGAGCGTCGTCGCGCCGGCGCGGACCTTGGCGAAGCCGTCGTCGCGCAGCGTCGTCATCCCCTGCGCGACGGCGACCGCCGCGATGTCCTGCGCGGAGGCGCGCGAGATGATCATCGCGCGGATCTCGTCGGTCACGTTCATCACCTCGTAGAGGCCGATCCGGCCGCGGTAGCCGGTGCCGCGGCAGCGCGGGCAGCCGACCGCCTCGGAGATCTCGTACTCGCCGCCGGGGAGGCCGACGGCGGAGCCCGCCACCGCGACCGTGCTTCGACACGTCGGGCACAGCCGGCGGGCCAGGCGCTGGGCGATCACGCAGTTGATCGACGCGGCGACGAGGTAGGGCTCGATCCCCATGTCGATCAGCCGCATCGGCGCGCCGGGCGCGTCGTTGGTGTGCATCGTCGAGAGCACGAGGTGCCCGGTCAGCGCGGCGTCGATCGCGATGTGCGCGGAGTCGCGGTCGCGGATCTCGCCGACCATGATGATGTCGGGGTCGGCGCGGACGATCGCACGCAGCCCCGTCGCAAACGACAGGCCGGTACGCTCGGCGACCTGGATCTGGTTGATGCCGGACAGGCGGTACTCGACCGGATCCTCGATCGTCATCAGCGTCTTCTCCGGCGAGCGGGCGAGCGCCATCATCGCGTACAGCGACGTCGTCTTGCCGGAGCCGGTCGGACCGGTGGCGAGGATTCCGCCGTGCGTCGATGCGAGCGCCGCGGCCAGCCGCCCGCGGTCGTCCTCGGTCATACCGAGGTCGTCGAGCGACAGCGGCGAACGACCGGCGTCGAGGATCCGCAGCACCGCCGCCTCGCCGTCGACGAGCGGCACGATCGCGACGCGGATGTCGACGCGGCGGTCCTCGATGACGATGCCGATGCGGCCGTCCTGGGGCAGCCGCTTCTCGGAGATGTCGAGGTCCGCGAGGATCTTGACGCGCGAGATCACCGCCGGCGCCTGGCTGCGAGGGACGCGCGCGGCGTCGACCATCACGCCGTCGATGCGGAAGCGCACCGACAGCGTGCCGCCGTCCTCGGGGGCGAAGTGGACGTCGGAGACGCCTCGGTCGACGGCCTCGGAGATGATCGAGCGGACGAGCTTGATCGTCGGCGCGTCGTCGGGGCTCTCGAACTGAGTCGTCTCGGCGGACTCGAGCGTCGCCTCGTCCTCGACGGATTCGCCGTCGAGGACGCTGAGGCGCCTGAGCAGCTGGTCGAGGTCCTCCGCGGACACGACGACGGGCTCGATCTGCATGCCCGTGAACATCGAGACGTCCTCGAGCGCGAGGTAGTTGTCGGGGCTCGCGACGGCGACGCGCAGGAGATGGTCGTCGGCGAAGCCGATCGGGACGGCGCGCATGCGCCGCGCCGCGGCGAGCGACACGAGCTGGGCGGCGCTCGGGTCGAACGCGAGGTCGTCGCCGCTGAGGTGGCGCAGGCCGAAGCGCTTGGCCATCGCGACCGCGAGCTGATCGGAGGTGATCGTCCCGCGCTCGAGCAGGACCTGGCCGATCTGCTCGCCGTTCTCGCGCGCGAACTCGGCGGCGGTCTCGACGGTGTCGCGATCGGCGAAGCCGAGGCCGACGATGATGTCGCCGAGCCGCACCGCCGGGCGGCGCTGGAGCTCGCGCGACGCGGCGGCGGCCGAGCTGGTCGTGGTGTCTGCCATAGCTCAGTTATCGGCGGCGGCGTGCTCGTCGTAATGACGATGGCCAATTCGTCCAGGCGGCGTCCGCCGCGACGCCGGCGTGATTGAGCGGTTCGCCCTGGCAAGCAGCGGCCATCGGCCGTCGTGGAGAATGCCGGACGTGAGCGATCAGCCGACCCTGCCGCGCGCGGCGAAGCGCGTCGCCGACGCCCTCACCGCCGCCGGCCACGGCGGTCAGGTGCGCGTGCTCTCAGACTCGGCGCGCAGCGCCGCCGAGGCGGCCGCGGCGCTCGGCGTCAAGCAACGGCAGATCGTCAAGTCGCTGGTCTTTCGCGGCTCGAGCTCGGGCGAGCCGCTCCTCGTCCTCGTCGGCGGCGACAGCCGCGTCGATCTGGGACTGCTCGAGGCGGCGAGCGGCGAGCCGGTCGAGCGGGCCCAGGCCGACTGGGTCCGGGAGCGCACCGGCTTCGCGATCGGCGGCGTTCCGCCGATCGCCCATGCCGAGCCGATCCGCACGATCGCCGACAGCGCGCTCGCCGCCGACGGCGAGCTGTGGGCCGCCGCCGGCACCCCCCACGCCGTCTTCTCGCTCACCGGCGGCGAGCTCGTCGCGCTGACCGGCGCGACGCTCGCGCCGGTCGCCGAACGCGGCTAGGCGCGCGCGCCGAGGTCGCGCTCGATCGCCGCGGCGGTTGCAAGCAGCGGCGGCAGCAGGTCGGCCCTGATCGCCTCGACCGTGCGCCGCTCGGCCGCCGCGGCGATGTTGACGGCGGCGGCGACGCGCCCGCCGCGGTCGCGGATCGGCGCTGCGACCGAGCGCAGCCCGGACTCGAGCTCCCCGTCGACGAGCGCGTAGCCCGCGGCGGCGACGCGATCGAGCTGGGCCAGGAGCTCCTCGCCGGCGAACGCGAGCAGCTCCTCGCGCCGCGCGCCGTCGAGGTCGGCGAGCAGCACCCGGCCCATCGAGGTGGCCTGGGCCGGGAAGCGGGTGCCGACGCTGATCGTGACGTTCATGATCCGCCGCGTCGGGACGCGCGCGACATAGACGATCTCGGCGCCGTCGAGAACCGATACCGACGAGGACTCGCGGACCTCCTCGACGAGTCGCTCGAGGTGGGGCTGCGCCACCTCCGGGAGGCCGAGCGCCGAGAGGTAGGCGAACCCCAGCTCGAGCACGCGCGGGGTCAGCGCGAAGCGACCGGCGTCAGCCCGCACGTAACCGAGCTGCTCGAGCGTCAGCAGGAACCGCCGCGCGGCGGCGCGCGACACGCCGCTTGCGCGGGCCACGTCGCTGAGCGTCAGCGGCCGCGGTGCGCTCAGCGCACGCATCACCGCCAGCCCGCGCGACATCGACTGCACGAACTCGCGCGGCGGGGCCGTCGGGGCGACGGTCGCCGTCATCCTTGGCGAATGACCTCGGCGGCGGTCGCGAAGGCGCGATCGCCGGCCGGCGCGGGGGGCTCGATCGAGGCGTTCGAGCCCATCTCAGAGGTCGAAGAAGACCGTTTCGCCCTCCCCCTGGAGGCGGATGTCGATCTCGTAGCCGCCGTCGACGGGCTGCGCCAGCAGCGTCGCGCGTCGCTGCGCGGGAACGCGCGCGAGGACCGGGTCGGCGGCGTTGGCCGCCTCCTCGTCGGCGAAGTACCAGCGCGTCACGACGCGGTGGAGCATCCCCCGCGCGAACAGCGAGACGTCGACGTGCGGAGCGGCGATCGCGCCGCTCGGCATCGTCACCGAGCCCGGCTTGAGCGTCACGATCTCGAAGCTCCCGTCGCCGTCCTCCTGTCCGGCTCTGGCGAAGCCGCGGAAGCCCGCGACCTCCGATGGTCCGCCGTAGCCCCACAGGTCCGCGAAGCGGCCCGCCGGGTCGCACTGCCAGGTCTCGAGCAGGTAGTCGGGGATCGGCTCGCCGCGCCCGTCGTAGATCGTCCCGCGGATGGCGATCGCCCCGGGGCTCCCGGGCGCGGCGGCGTGCGGTCCGTCCGGCCACGGCATGCCGATCGCGAAGTAGGGGCCGACGGTCTGCGAGGGTGTCGTCGGGAAGATCACAGGGCCTCCTCGAACGGCGTCGAGCCCGGTCCGCGCAGGTAGATGTCCCACTCGTAGGCGAGCGCCCAGTCGGGCTGGGACTCGTGGATCGAGAAGCGCGACACCAGTCGCTTGCGCGCCCGCGGGTCGGGAATCGAGTTGAAGATCGGGTCGTAGGGGAAGAGCGGATCGCCGGGGAAGTACATCTGCGTGACGAGACGCTGGGCGAACGCGCGCCCCATCAGCGAGAAGTGGATGTGCGCCGGGCGCCAGGCGTTGTAGTGGTTGCCCCACGGGTAGGGACCGGGCTTGATCGTGACGAACCGATAGCGGCCCTGGTCGTCGGTCACGCAGCGGCCCGCGCCGCTGAAGTTGGGGTCCAGCGGCGCCGGGAAGCGGTCCCAGCGATGGCGGTAGCGACCGCACGCGTTGGCCTGCCAGATCTCGACGAGGGTGTTGCGAAGCGGCTTGCCCTCGGTGTCGAAGACGCGACCGCCGATCGTCATCCGCTCGCCGATCGGCTCGCCCTCGTGCTGGCGCGTGAGGTCGTGGTCTCCCTCGCCGAGGATGACCGCCGGTCCAAGCGCCGGGCCGGTCAGCTCGGTGATGTTCTGCGGCAGGTAGATCAGCGGCTGCTTCGGGTGGCGCAGCTGCGTCGACTTGTATTCGGGCGAGTCCAGCGGCGGGTGGATGCCGGCCGGCTCGCGCACGTAGCAGGGCGGCGTGTCGATCACTGGGTCGTAGATCTGCCTCGGCTCGGCCTCGGTCTGGGTCATCTCACTCATCCCTCCAGGATCACGGCGAGGCCCTGGCCAACGCCTATGCAGATTGCCGCCAAACCGTAGCCCCCGCCGCGCGCGTGCAGCTCGTGGGCGAGGCGCCCGAGGATGCGGGCCCCGGACGCGCCGAGCGGGTGGCCGATCGCGATCGCGCCGCCGCGGACGTTGACGAGCTCGGGGTCGAGCTCGGGCCAGCCGTCCAGGCAGGCGAGCGACTGTGAGGCGAACGCCTCGTTGAGCTCGACGCAGACGACGTCGCCCCAGCTGATGCCGGCGCGGCGCAGCGCCTTGTTCGCCGCTTCGACCGGCGCGATCCCGAAGACGTCGGGGTCGACGCCGTGCGCGGCCGTCGCGACGATCCGCGCGAGCGGCTCGCGGCCGAGCGCCTTGCCGGCCCGCTCGTCGCCGATCAGCGTCATCGCCGCGCCGTCGTTCAGCGGCGAGGAGTTGCCGGCGGTCACCGTCCCGCCGTCGACGAACGCCGCGGGAAGCTCGGCGAGCTTCTCGAGCGTCGTGTCGGCGCGGATCGACTCGTCGCGCTCGAGGTCGGTGCCCGGAACCGGCACGACCTCGGCGAGCACCCCCTCGTCGGAGGCGGCCAGGGCGAGGCGGTGGCTGCGCAGCGCGAACTCGTCCTGGCGCTCGCGGGAGATCGAGTGCATGCCGGCGAGCTTCTCGGCGCTCGCGCCGAGCGAGATCGTCCACTGCTCGGGCATCGCGGGGTTGACCATCCGCCAGCCCAGCGTGCTCGAGTGGAGCGTCTCGTGCGCCGCCGGGTAGGCGCGCGAGGGCTTCAGCAGCACCCACGGCGCGCGGCTCATCGACTCGACGCCGCCGGCGACCGTCAGGCTCGCCTCGCCGCAGCGGATCGCGCGGGTCGCCTGGATCGCGGCCTCGAGGCTCGAGCCGCAGAGCCGGTTGACGGTCACCCCGGTCACCGACGTCGGAAGGCCCGCCAGCAGCACGGCCATCCGCGCAACGTCGCGGTTGTCCTCGCCGGCGCCGTTGGCGTCGCCGAGGATGACGTCGTCGATCGCAGACGGTTCGCTCACGCCGCCGCGCTCGAGCAGCACGCGCAGGGCGTGCGCGGCGAGGTCGTCCGGTCGAACCGCCGCCAGCGCCCCGCCGAAGCGGCCGAACGGCGTCCTGACGGCCTCGTAGATGAAGGCCTCGCTCACCGCGCGAGCAGCTCCCGCAGCGCCTCGAGCTCGCGCTCGCTCGGCGGATCGGTGACGCGCGGCGTGTCGGCGACCGCGAGGTCCCAGCCCGTCGCCTCGCGGGCCTCTTCGGCCGTCACGCCCTCGTGCAGCTGGGTGAGCGTCAGCTGCCTGGTCTGCGGGTCGGGCTCGAGCACGCCCATGTCGGTGATCACCGCGGTCGGGCCGCGGCCGCGCAGGCCGAGCGCCTCGCGCGATCCGGGGCCCTCGCCGTGACCGACGGTCGTGACGAAGTCGAGCTTCTCGACGAGCGTGCGGCGGTTGTGGGCGGCCACGACGATCACCTCGCCGCAGCTCGAGGCGATCTCCGGCGCGCCGCCGGCGCCCGGCAGGCGCGTGCGCGGATGGTCGTAGTCGCCGATCACGGTCGAGTTGAGGTTCGCGTAGCGGTCGACCTGCGCCGCGCCGAGGAAGGCGACGTCGACGCGCCCGGGGCCGATCCAGTAGTTGAACATCTCCGGCACCGACACGACGGCATCGGCGGTCTCGGCGAGCTCGCCGTCGCCGATCGAGAGCGGGATGTGGAACGGCTTGGCGCCGATCGTGCCCGACTCGTAGATCAGCACCAGCGCCGGGTTGTGAACCATGCGCGCGAGGATCGCCGCCGTCGAGGGGCGGCCGACGCCGATGAAGACCGTGCGCGTCCGCGCCAGCGCGCGCGCCGCGACGACGGTCTGGACCTCGTCGGTGCTCGCCGGGTCGCTCATCGCGCGTTCACGCCGGCGATCACGTTGTCCTCCATCCACTCGCGGAAGCGATCGCGATCGCGGCTGATCTCGTCCCAGCGGCGGTAGAAGTCGTTGTCGCGCTCGGTCACGCCCTGGCTGTAGGAGGGCTGCGATCCGCCCGGTGCGAGCGCGACGGCGTCGATCGTCCAGCCGGGGATGACCACGGCCCCGGGCCGCGGCTCGAGGCGCTCGACGATCCGCTCGACGGTGACGAGCGAGCGGCTCCCGGCGAGGATCGCCTCCTTCTGCACGCCGGGGATGCCCCACAGCGCGACGTTGCCGTCGCGGTCTGCCTCCTGGGCGTGGACGATCGCGACATCGGGGCGCAGCGCCGCCACGGCGGCGAGGCGCTCGCCGGTGAACGGGCATTCGATGAAGCGGACCGTTGTGTGCGCGACGAGATCGGTGCCGGCGTAGCCGCGCAGGACCGCGAACGGCAGGTCGGCCGCGCCCGCCGCGTAGCGGTTCGCCATGCCGGCGTGGCTGTGCTCCTCGATCTCGATCGCGTGCGGCCAGCCGTTCTCGATCGCGTCGCGGAAGCGGTGCAGGGAGCCGACCCCCGGGTTGCCACCGTAGGAGAAGACGAGGCGGCGGGCGGCCCCCATCCCGATCATCTGGTCGTAGAGCAGATCCGGCGTCATCCGGATCAGCTCCAGATCGCGGCGGCCCTGGCGGAGCAGCTCGTGGCCGGCGGCGAACGGGATCAGGTGGGTGAAGCCCTCGAGCGCGACGGAATCGCCGTCGTGGACGAGCTCGGCGAGCGCGTCGCTCAGCTCGCGGATCGCCGCCATCGCCGCCATCGCCGCCATCGCCGTTCGCTGAGTGAACACTCGGCCACCTGGCGCACACGCTACCCGTTGGCACGGCGACGTCGCGGCCTGCTTGGATTCCCAGCGATGCAGCTCGATCTGTCCGGCCGCTGCGCGCTCGTCACCGGCGCAGGCTCCGGTATCGGCCTCGCGACGGTGCGTGCGCTGCGCGCCGAGGGAGCCCTCGTCGCCGCCGCCGACCTCGAGCCGGCCGCGGCGGCGGGCGAGGGCGTCGCGCTGCTGGAGGTCGACCTCGCTCGCGAGGGCGGACCGCAGAGCGCCGTCGCCTTCACGCTCGAGCGGTTCGGCTCGATCGACGTGCTCGTCAACAACGTCGGCGTCTGCCCGCACCGCGACGGGTTCCTGTCGGTATCCGACAGCGATTGGCGTGAGCTCTTCGAGCTCAACTTCTTCAGCACGGTGCGCTGCTGTCGCGCCGCGATTCCGGCGATGCTCGAGCGCGGGCGGGGCTCGATCGTCAGCCTGTCCTCGGACGCCGGGCACATGCCGGGGCCGTTCTTCGTCGACTACGCCCTCACCAAGGGCATGGTCCGGCTGCTCTCGAAGGCGCTGGCGACGGAGTTCGCGGCGCGCGGGATCCGCTCCAACACCGTCTCCCCCGGCCCGACGCGCACCGCACCCTGGGAGAGCGGCGAGTTCATCGACGAGCTGGCCTCGCAGTGGGGCGTCGCGCGCGAGGAGGCGATCGAGCGCTTCGTGCGCGACGTCCGGGGCATGCCGCTCGGCCGCCTCGGGGCGCCCGAGGACGTGGCCGCGCTGATCGCCTTCCTCGCATCCGACCGCGCGCGACAGGTGACCGGCGCCGACTACCGCGTCGACGGCGGAATGGTCTCGACCGTCTAGGTCGCGTCGCCCGCGAGCCAGGCGCGGCCGCGCGCGTAGAGCGCCTCGACCTCGGGGCCCGTCAGGCCCGGCATGTCGCGCTTGACGTCGTAGCCGATCTGCGCCTGGACGTAGGCGAGGTGGCGGTAACCCTCGGGGAACTGCGCGAGGAGATCCTGGTCGAGCGCGAGCCGCACCGCCGGGTCGAGCGGGTCGACGCGGTCCTTCTCATAGATCGGCTGGCGCGTCACGAGCCCCCAGCGCCCCTCGCGCCGCTCGAGGAAGTCGAAGAAGCGCCCGGTGCAGACGATGTCGCAGAGCACGCCCTCGACCGGCCCGCGCTGGGAGATCGTCATCTTGGTCTGCGCCGTGGCGCGGTCGCCCTCCACGTCGATCGACGCGCCGCCCAGGAAGTGGAGGATCCGCACGCCGCGCGCGAAGCCCTCCTGGCTGACGCGGATGAAGTCCTCGAAAGGCCCCTGGAACCACGTCGCGTTCATCCACCCGTCCTCGTGCCAGACGGTGCGGAAGCGCTCCCAGTCGAGCGCGTCGCGCCAGACGGCCCAGTTCTCAACGAGGGCGCGGATCTCGTCGTGGTCTGAGCTCACGAGGGCAGCGGCTCCTCGATCGGCGGCGTCCCGTAGGTGTGGAAGCTTTCCACGGTGTGGTTGCGCCAGGCCTGGCCGAGCCGCCGCTCGGCCTCAGACCACACGATCGTCGGGTGCTCGGGGTCGTAGACGAAGTAGCCGCCGGTTGTCACCTCGATGCGGTTCCCGCCGGGCTCGATGCCGTACAGGAAGAAGCCCTGCGCGATCGCGTGCTTGGACGGCGCGGCCTCGATCTTGATCTCGTTCTCGAGGAACAGGTCGGCCGCGCGCAGGCACTCCTCGCGCGTGTCGACCCAGAAGGCGAGGTGGTGCAGGCGGCCGTTGGCGCCATAGGCGTCGCTCGTGTAGATCAGCTCGTGGGCGGCGATCGAGACGCTCATCCAGGCGCCGGCCTCGGTGCCGTCGTCGAGCTCGACGCGCTCATACAGGCGGTAGCCGAGCTCCTCGACGCAGAACTCGCGGTTGGCGCGCACGTCGGCGGCAAGGATGTTGACGTGGTCGAGCCGCTTGACCGCGGCGCCCCGGCCCATGTTGCGCTGCGGCTGGTTCTTGAGCGACGGCCGCAGGTGATCGGGAGCGCTGTAGCGCTCGACTTCGTAATACAGCTCGAAGGTGTGCCCGTCGGGGTCGCGGAAGCGGTAGCCGGGCCCGCGGCCGCGTGCGCCCTCGCTCCAACCGAGCCCGAGGCCGGTCGCCTCGACCGCCGCGACGCGCCGCTCGAGCGCCTCCGGGGTCCACGCGCGCAGCCCGAGCCAGGCCATCCCGGCCGCCGGCGCCTCTGTCAGCACGAGGCTGTAGCGCTGGTAATCGCCCCAGCCGCGCAGGAACACCGAGGACCCCTCGCTGCCCTCGGTCTCCATTCCGAGGACGCTGGTGAAGAAGTGGAGGCTGCGCTCGGCGTCGGGCGTGAGCAGCTCGACGGGGCCGAGGTGCGCGATGTCCGGCTGGCTCACGCGGCCCCCTCGACGACGGCGCGCAGGCCGTCGAGGTCGTAGGAGCGCTCGCCGGCCTGGAGCTTTGCCCGCTTGACGCTCTCACGCTCCTCTCGCTGGAGCGAGGCGGCGAGAACCTCGTCGATGCGCTCGGCCTCCACGATCGCCACGCCATCGCGGTCGAGGACGACGATGTCGCCGGGACGGATCACCGCGCCGCCGACTTCGACGGGCACGTCGATCTCGCCGGGGATGTCCTTGTTCGCCCCCTTGACGCGCACCCACCGCGACCAGATCGGCAGGCCCATCTCGCGGAGCTCCTCGACGTCGCGCACCGAGGCGTCGACCAGCAACGCGGCGGCGCCGGCGGCCTTGGCCTGCGTGGCGAGCAGATCGCCGACGAGGGCCACCGGTCTGGCCTGCGGCATCGTCAGCACGACGACGTCGCCCGGCTCGATCCGCTCGATGACGGCGTGGACCATCAGGTTGTCGTCCTGGCCGCAGCGCACCGTCAGCGCCGGACCGGCGGCGCGCGAGCCCGGCACGATCTGGTGGAGGTCGGCGTCGACGTAGCCGCGGCGCCCGCCGGCCTCATAGACCGTCGCCGAACCGAGCCGTGACAGCTCGCTCATTTGGTTTGCGCTCACCGCCGAGATCCTATTCGTGGCCGCATGGAAGCGCTCGGCGGCGGCATGCGAAGCGAACGCTTAGCAATCGTTTGCAGCGATCAAAATCGCAGCGGCGTCGACATCGGCGCCAAGGCCGAGATGCACGTGCTCGTGCGCGCCGCAGCCGACGGCGGCGCGGTCGTCCTGCTCAACTCGACCGACCTCGACGAGCTCGTCTCGGCGTCAGACCGCGTGCTCGTCTTCTTCCAGGGACGCGTCTGCGCAGAGCTGTCCGGCCCGCACCTGACTGTCCGCAACATGCTCGAGTCGATGAACACTGGCGCGATGCCGGCCGCGGCCTGAGCGCGTGTCGGCGCGGCCGCTCGCGCTGCCCGCGGCGTGCGCGCTGGCGCTGGCGCTGGCGGCGTGCGGCGGCGGCGGGCCAAAGGCACCCGCGCCGGCGGCATCGAAGGCGAGCGTGCGGCGAACGATCGTCACCTTCACGCGCGAGCTTGCCGCCGGCAACGGCCGCGTCGCCTGCGGCGGCCTGACGGCGTCCGGGCAGTCGAGCGTGATCGGCGTGCTGGGACCGGAGCTCGCGAACTTCGGGATCGACACCTGCGCCGGAACCGTGCAGGTCACCGGCTACCAGCTCACCAAGGTGCTGCGCCGCGAGCTGCTGACGGTGCGCGTCGGGGCCGTCAAGCTGAGCGCCTCGACCGCGACCGTCGAGTGGTCGCAGATCCAAACCACGGCCGGCAGCCTGTCCGCGCTGTTCGGTCACCCCCCCGCCGTGACGCTGCGGCGGATCCGGGGCTTCTGGGCGATCAGCCGCCTTTAGAGCTCGGCGACGACCTGGGGAATCATCCGCTGGAAGGCCTCGGCGTACTCGACGCCGGCCGCGCCGGCCCCGCGCCGCGCGTGGTTGCCGCGCTGGGCGGCGCGCTGCTCGTAGTAGGTCTGCAGGTAGGCCTGGGCCTTCATCTCCGCCATCGCCGCGCGCTTACGGTCCATGACGGCTGTGATGTCGACGAACGTGTTCGGCGTGAAGTTGCACAGCTCCGGCTGATGGGGCTCGAACAGGAACAGCGCGGGCGGCTTGATCGTCGCGAACGCCGACTGCACGCCGGCGCCTGCGGCGAGGCCGCGCGCGCGGTCGACGGCCGCATAGGCGACGGGATGGTCGGGGTTGAAGGGGTCGGTGTCGGTGTGCGTGACAAGCACGTCCGGAGCGAACTCGCGGATCGCCTCGGCGATCACCAGCAGCTCCTCGCCGCCGATCTGCAGCGGGTAGTCGCCGAGGTCAAGGCAACGGAACGTGGCCCCGAGGTGGCCGGCGGCCGCCTCGGCCTCCGCGTGTCGGATCGTCTTGACGTTCTCGACGGTCTGACCCTCCTCCTTCCACAGCTCGCCTGACTCGCCGCGCTCGCCATAGCTGAGCGCGATCACCTCGGCGACGCCGCCGGCGGCGCTCGCCACGGCGATCGCTCCGCCGGCGCGCCAGACGAAGTCGGCGGAGTGCGCGCCGATCACCTGGATGCGGCGGCTCACGACACCCCCTCCCCCGCAAGCCTGCGCGTGTTGGTCACGGCCATCGTCATCACCTCGTCGTCGCTGAAGCCGGCCTCCAGGAAGCGGTCGGCCATCAGGGCCAGCCCGTCCTCGACCGGTGGATTGAAGACCTGGCCGAGGTCGCTCGAGAAGACCGTGCTCTGCGGCCCGACCTCGCGTGAGGCCTCGCAGACCAGGTCCCAGGACACCTTCCCGGTGTGCGGCGTCGTGAAGCAGCGCTCGAGCAGCGCGCCGCGCTCGGCGAGCGCGATCTGGTCGGCGATCGAGATCGATTGCGACGGAAACTCGGGGTGGGTGACGACGACGTCGCGTACCCCGGCCGCGAACGCGCCGTCGACGAGCGTGAAGATCTCATCGCGCGAGAGGTGGCCCGTCGCGAGCACCATGCGGTGGCGCGCGATCACCTCGAGCACGGCCCGAGCCTCGTCGACAAGCTCGCCCTCGGCGCCGACCACGGCGACCGGCTCGACCTCGTGCCCGGCCTCGCGGAGCTCGAGCTCGAACTTCACCCAGACCGGCAGCTTCGCCCCCGGCGGCGCGGGATGGACCTCGTGCTGCTCGTTGACCGAGTTGACCGTCGGGAACCAGACCGTCCGTGCGCCCTCGCGCGCGGCGATCTCGACGGCCAGAGGGTTGAGCCCGCCGACCGCCCTGTTCAACGTGATCGCGCCGATCACACGAACGGCTCCGCCGCTCGCCTCGCTGACGGCGCGGGCGCGCTCGGCGGTCGAGGTGTAGTGCGACTTGAGCTGAAAGCCCGCGAGCCCGAGCTCCGCGCAGCGCTCGGCGAGCGCGACATCCGAGATCTTGCGCTCGACGACGTCCGGTGCGATGTGGACGTGCATGTCGTAGCCGCCTCGCACCAGCTCGCGGGCGCGCGCGGTCGGTGCGCCGTCGCTGGCGCTCTGGCGATCGCTCACGGCGCGATAGTAATGTCTCGCGCCGTGCCCGAGACGCCTCGCCCGGCGGCCGCCGTCGTCCCCGAGTGGGTGCGCGAGCACTACGCGCTCGTCGACGCCGCCGAGGTCGACCGCTACAGCGAGGACTTCAGCGAGGACGTCGAGCTGCGCTTCGCCTCGCACCCGCCGGTGCGCGGACGCGCCGCGGTGCGCGACGCGCTCGCGGGCGGTCACGCCGAGCACGCGATGGCGCACACGATCGTCAACTGCTGGGAGGCGGGCGAGGACACGATCCTCGAGTTCGACGTGCGCTACACCTACCCCGACGGGCATTCGCGCCTTGTCCCCTCGCTGGCGATCATCCACCGCAACGCGGCGGGGCTGACCGACAGCCTGCGCGTCTACGTCGAGAAGCCGCGCTAGTGGCCTGCTCAGGCCTGCGGCGTGGCCGTCTCCATCATCTCGATCGGCGGACCAGGACCCCACATGTTCGCGAAGCGCGGATCATCGAGCGTCCAGTGGCCGGGCTCATACGTCGCCTCGTCCCACACGCGATACAGCTCCGCGCAGTACTCGACGATCGCTCCGGCGGGGTCGAAGTGGTAGCTGTAGATGTTGCGACCCGCGCCGTGGCGGCCCGGTCCCCAGATGAAGCGTCCGCCGTTTCGGTCGAGCACGTCGCCGAGCTCGCCGATCGCCGCAAGGCTCGCGACCTCCCAGGCGTAGTGGTTGAGCCCGCTGCGCGGGCCGCGGCCGACGCCGACGCCGTGGTGGTCGGGGTTGCAGCGCGTGAACACGAGCGTGCCCTCGCCGACGTCGTCGGACAGGCGGAAGCCGAGTACGTCGAGCAGGAAGGCGACCGTCGGCCCCGTGTCCTCGGCTGTGAGCATCGGGTGGGAGAACTTGCGCGGCTGGATCCCCCGCCCGGTGTGCCAGGGACCGGCATCGTGCATGCCCGTGAAGACCTCGATGACGTGCCCGGCCGGTGTCGCGAAGCGGATCGCGCGGGTCAGGCCGTGCTCCTGCGGGGTCTCCGCGATGAGCGCCACGCCCGCGGCTGCGAGCTTCGTCGCCAGCGCGTCGAGCGCCACCTCGTCGTGGGCCTCGAGCGCGACGTGGTCGAGCTCGCTGCGGTCGCCGGCGAGGTACATCAGCGAGTGATGGCAATCGCCGTGGGTCAGGTAGGAGGTCCCCCCCTCGCGGCGGGTCTCGCGCAGGCCCATCACGGTCGTCGCCCAGGCCACCGACGCCTCGAGATCCGGCACCCTCAGAGCCACGTGCGCGGGGCGCTTTATGAACTCCGACATCGCTTCCTCCTCGCTCTCTGTACGAGGCAGCAACTCTATAGAGTCCACGCGTGCCGTCGGTAGAACGCGTACGCCACGAGTCGCGCTTCCGCCTGCTGAGCGTGGCGGAGGCCGAGGAGCTCACCCCCGCGCTGCGACGGATCGTCTTCGCCGGCGACCTCGGCGACTTCCACTCCGCCGCCGCCGACGACCACGTGAAGCTGTTCTTCCCCGCGCCGGGCTCGACGCGCCTGCCGCAGCCACAGACCGGCGGGCCGAGCGGGCTGCAGTGGCCCGAGGACGAACCGCGCCCGGCGGCGCGCGACTACACGCCGCGGCGCTTTGACTCCGCCAGCCTCGTCGTCGACTTCGTCCTGCACGGCGATGGCCCGGCGGCGAGCTGGGCGCGCTCCGCGAGCCCGGGCGACGCGATCGGCCAGGGCGGGCCGCGCGGCTCGCGCGTGGTCTCAGACGACTTCGACTGGTACCTGCTGGCGGGCGACGAGGCGGCGATCCCGGCGATCGGCCGCCGCCTCGAGGAGCTGCCGGCGAGCGCCCGGGCGATCGTCATCGTCGAGATCGCGTCGGCGGAGGAGCGGTTCGCCTTCGACACGCGCGCCGAGCTCGACCTGCGGTGGCTCGAGCGCGGCGACGCCCCGGCGGGCTCGACGCGGCTGCTCGACGCGGCGATCGCGGAGCTCTCCCTCGAGGGCGAGGGCTACGCCTGGGTCGCCGCTGAGGCCGACACGGCGCGGCGGCTGCGCGCGCACCTGCGCACCGAGCGCGGCCTGCGCCAGGAGTGGACGCGCGTGACCGGCTACTGGAAGCTCGGCACGGCCGACTGGCACGACCCGCCCGAATGAGCGCTCGGCTCAGCGCAGCGCCGCATCCTGGATGCGGTCCGGCGTGAACGGAAGCTCCCGCAGGCGCAGTCCGATCGCGGCGTGGACGGCGTTTGCGATCGCCGCCGCCGTCGGCCCCTGCGTCGCCTCCCCCGCGCCGAGATAGGGCTCGCCGGGGCGGTCGAGCAGCGCCGTCTCGATCGGCGGTACCTCGCTGAAGCGCAGGATCGGGTAGCTCTCCCAGTCGACGCTCGTGACCCGCGCGGCGTCGAAGGTGACGCGCTCCTTGAGCGTCCAGCTCGCGGCCTGGACGAAGCCGCCCTCGAGCTGGTTGACGAGGCCCACGGGGTCGATGATCTGGCCCGCGTCGGCGGCGATCACGGCGCGCTCGAGGACGATCTGCGACGTCGCGTCATCGACGCTCGCCTCGACCAGCACGGCGGCGTAGCAGTCGCTGTTCTTGTAGCGGGCGAAGGCGAGACCGCTGCCGCGCCCGGCCTGGTCGCGCGGCCGCCGCGCCCAGCCGCCGCGCTCGGCGACCGTCTCGAGCACCGCCCGCGCACGGGCGTCGGCGAGGTTTCGCAGTCGGAGCTGGAGCGGGTCGAGCCCGGCCTCGGTGGCCAGCTCGTCGATCAGCGACTCGATCGCGAAGACGTTCGCGAATGCGCCGAGCGCGCGCAGCGAGGAGGTCCGAAGCGCCAGGCCCTCGACGAAGCGCTTGACGACGCGGCGCCTGGCGATCGAGTAGAGGGGGTCGGCGTTGCGGTGGATCCCGCCCACCCTGGTGAGCGTCGGGGTCGGCATGTTGCGCGGCAGCGGGTCCGCGAGATGACCGGCGGCGAGCAGCCGGCTCGTCCCCGGATGGGGGATCGGCCGCGCGGTGTGCGGCGTGCTCCAGACGTCGGAGCTCCAGTCGAGCAGCGTGCCGTCGGCGGCGACGCTCGCCCGCGCCTCGATCACCATCGCCGGGCCGTAGGGCTCCCAAGCGTGCTCCTCCTCGCGCGTCCACTTCAGGAGCACCGGGCGGCCCGGCACCGCGCGCGCGAGCAGCGCCGCGTCGAGGGCGGCGTCGTCGGCGCCGTTGTGGCCGTAGCAGCCGGGCCCCACCACGTGCGCCACACGGACGTTCTCCGGCGCGACGGCTAGCACCTGCGCGAGTGAGTCGCGAAGCGGCGAGACGCCCTGCGAGTGGCTGAACACGGTCAGCCCGGCGCCGTCCGCCGTCCACTGCGCGAGCGCGGCCGAGGGACCGATCGCCGCGTGCATGATCAACGGCCGTGTGTAGGTCGCGCTGACCGTCGCCGCCGCCCCGTCGGGCGGCTCGGTCGGCTCGCAGGGGTCCGCGACGGGAATGCCGTCGACGAGCAGGAAGCTCTGCGGCTCCTGCTCCAGCAGCCAACGGTGGACATCGTCGGGCAGGCACTCCTCGACCCGCCAGCGGGCACGTGCGGCGAGCAGCTCGCGGGCACGCATCGCCTGCTCCTCGCGCTCGGCGACGACGCCCAGGAAGCTGCCGTCGGCGACGGCGGCGAGAACGCCGGGCAGCGCGCGCACGGCGTCGAGGTCCGCCGACTGAAGTTCGGACCGAGGACCCGGCGGGCGCACGACGCGGGCATGCAGCGTCCCCGCCTGATCGAGGTCCTGGACAAACGCCGTCGTGCCCGTGACGAGGCCGAGCATGTCGATGCGCGGACCGGGCCGTCCGAGCAGGGCGAGCGCCGCCGGCTGCTTGGGCTCGACGCCGGGGTCGACTTCGACCTCAAAGCGCCTTCCGCCGAGGAGGTCCCAGTAGCTGACGCTTCGCCCACCGCCCGACACCGTCCCGTCGAGGACGCTCAGCTCGCCAACGTCGCAGCCGAGCTCGACGGCGGCCAGCGCGAGCAGGTGAGCACGAGCGGCGGCCGCCGCCTGGCGCATCGCCATGCCGCTGTCGGGCATCGAGCGGCTCCCGGCGGTCAGGCCCTCGTCGGGACCGCGCGCCGTGTCGGCGGTCTCGACGCGGATGCGATCGAGCGACACGTCGAGCCCGTCGGCGCCGATCCGCGCGATCGCGCCCTTCAGGCCCTGGCCGAGCTCCGCCTTGCCGGTGCGCAGCGTCACGCTGCCGTCGGCGCCGATCTCGATCCAATCGTCGAGGCTCGGGTTGCGCTGCAGGCTCGCCGAGGTCATCGCGCCAGCTCAGCGGCGGCACGCCGGATCGCGGCGAGGATCCGCGGATGCGTTCCGCAACGGCACAGGTGCTCATCGAGCGCGGCGCGAATCTCGTCGTCGCTCGGTGAGGGATTGGCGTCGAGCAGGGCTTTCGCGGCGAGGATCATCCCCGGGATGCAGTAGCCGCATTGCGCGGCGCTCTCCTCGTAGAAGGCGCGTTGCAGAGGGTGGGGGTCGGCAGGCGTTCCGAGGCCCTCGAGCGTGACGATCTCGCGGCCCTCAAAGCTCGCGGCCGGCGCCACGCACGACGGCACGGGCTCGCCGTCGACGAGCACCGTGCAGACCCGGCACTGCTCGAGCCCGCAGCCGTGCTTCGCCGCGCGGAGGCCGAGCTCGTTGCGCAGCACGAGCAGGAGCGGCGTGTCTTCGGCCGCCGCCACCTCGTGCGTCCGGCCGTTGACGTGCAGCTCGATGGCGGGTCGCTCCCCTAGCCGGCTTGCCCGACCGCCACGCCTGCCGGAGCGGCGGAGCGACCCGCCTCATCCACGACCGGATTCTCGAGTGAGCCGATCAGGTCGATCTCGGCGACCATCACGTCGCCGCCCTGCAGGAAGCGGCCGCGCCCCGCGCCGACGCCGGCGCAGGTTCCGGTGCAGATGATGTCGCCGGGCACGAGCGGCACTATCGCGCTCAGGTAGGCGACCTGCTCTGCGAGCGAGAAGATCATCTCCGCGGTGCTCGAGTTCTGCATCAGCTCGCCGTTGACCGACAGGCGCAGGCCGAGGTCCTGGGGGTCGTCGCAGTCGCGCGCCGCGAGCAGCGACGGGCCGCACGGGCAAGAGGTGTGCCAGCCCTTGTGGCGCAGCCAGTCGTAGGTCATCGCTCCCTCGGAATCCTCGCGCACGAAGCTGTCGCGCGCGGAGATGTCGTTGGCGACCGTGTAGGCGGCGACATGGCGCATCGCGTCAGCCTCGCTGACACGATGCGCGCGGCGACCGATCACGGCGGCCAGCTCGACCTCCCAATCGAGGCGCGACACGCTCGCCGGACGCGTGACCGGCGCGAGGTGGCCTGTCAGCGTGCTCGTCGGCTTGAGGAAGAAGAACGGCCCCGCCGCCGGGCGCGGGATCGCGTCGTCCGGTCCGAGGTCGTTCATCTCGCGGGCGTGGTCGGCGTAGTTCCCGCCGGCCATGTAGAGGTGCGGGGGATCCGGGACCGGCGGCAGGAACTCGACGGTCTCGAGCGCGAGTCCTTCGCCGAGGCGGCCGGCGGCGAGATCGACCTCGATCTGCTCGAGCGCGCCGTCGAGGTCGCCGAGCAGTTCGCGGATCGAGGCGACGCCCGGAAGCGGATGGGCGGCGTCGCCGTCGACGACCGCCGCCACGGGCGCTCCGTCGATGGCGAGCGTGGCGAGGCGCGCGGACGGCACAGCCATTACTCTATAGGATCGTTCGTACAGAACGCTTGCCCCCGCATCTATAGAGTTCCCCGCCCCGTGCCGCCACAGGCTGACTCAGCCGACTCGCCGGACGACGCCGCGGTCGATCGCGACGCCGTCACCGTAGCGCTCGAGGAGCTGCGCTCGCTGATCGTTCTCGGCGAGCTCGCGCCCGGCAGCGAGCTCTCCCAGGTTGGCCTCGCCCGACGGCTCGGCGTGTCGACGACGCCGCTGCGCGAGGCGCTTCGCCAGCTCGAGGCCGAGGGGCTGATCGAGTCTCGCCGCAACCGCAGCCCCCGCATCGCGCCGTTCGATCCGGAGGATCTCGTCAGCGTGTACAGCCAGCGCGTGCTGCTCGAGGCCTTCGCGATCGCCGTCTCCTCGCGGCTGCTTGAAGCTGCCGACCTCGCGGCGCTCGACCAGCGGCTGGTGGCGATGCACGAGCACGGCAGCGCGAGCGACTTCGCACGCTGGGAGGAGGCCCATCTCGCCTTTCATGCCGGCCTGGTGGCACGCTCCGGAACCCAGCTGCGCGGCCAGCTCGCGACGCTCACGGTGCGAAGCGACCGCTACCGGCGGATGTCGGTGCTCGGCCAGCATCCGAGCGCGTGGTCGATCGGCGAGGCCGAGCACCAGGCGATCCTCGAGGCCTGCCGCCAGGCCAACCCGACGGAGGCGGCGACGTTGCTCGCCCGCCACCTCTCGCGCTCGGCGCTGACGGTCCTCGCGCATCTCGCCCCGGACGCCGACACGGGGGGCATCCGGCTGGCTCTGGAGATCGTGACGGGCTGGGCCGCGGGCGGCTCGAAGATCGACTCCCGGCGCCCAACTCTATAGGATGCGGGCCGTCGTCGTCCGGCGCACCGGCGGCCCCGAGGTTCTCGAGCTCGCGGAGTGGCCAGAGCCGAGCGCGGCACCGGGAGAGGTCGTGATCGGCGTCCGCGCCGTGACCGTCGGGCGCACCCTCGACGTCGAGGCGCGCGCCCGGGGGGCGGACTTCCACGCCAAGCTGCCGCGCGTTCCCGGCTCGGATCCGGCCGGCATCGTCGTCGAGGTCGGTGCGGGCGTGACGCGCTTCGCCGCCGGCGACCGCGTCGTCTGTACGAGCACGCTGTTCTGCGGCAGCTGCGCCCCCTGCATCGCCGGTGAGACGCATGCCTGCGTCGACCATCGCGTCGTCGGCGTGCACATCGACGGCGGCGACGCCGAGCGTGTCGCCGTCCCGCAGGGCTCGGTCGAGCCGATCCCCGCGGGCGTCTCCTTCGAGGAGGCCGCCGCGATGGCCGTGAGCTACCCCGTCGCCTGGAACCTGCTGCGCCGCCGGGCCGGCGTCCAGCCTGGCGAGACGGTGCTCGTGATGGGCGCTTCCGGCGGGCTCGGCATCGCCGGCGTGCTCGTCGCGCGAGCGCTCGGCGCGCGCGTGATCGCGGCCGCCTCGAGCGATCGAAGGCTCGAGCAGGTGCGCGAGCTGCTGGGGGCCGATGAGACCGTCAACTACAGCCGCCCGGGCTGGGCCGAGGAGATCGCCGGCGTCGGGGTCGTGTTCGAGAACATCTCCTCGCCGGGCCTCTTCGAGGACGCGCTCGGGACGCTCGCGCCGTACGGCCGCCTTGTCACCTGCGGTGCCCATGGAGGCGGTGTCGTGTCGCTGGACGTCCGCCGCCTCTATCGCCGCCGCCTGAGCGTGATCGGCGACACCGGCGCAAGCGTCGAGACGATCCGCGAGGTGTTCGCCGCCGTCGCCGACGGAACGCTCCCTCCGCCCCCGGTATTTCACCGTTTCCCGCTGCGCGAGGTCGCCGCGGCGCACGAGGCGGCCGCCGGACGCGATCTATTCGGACGGGCGATCTTGACCATATGATCAGCGACCTGCCGACCGTTCGCGACCAAACCTTCGAGGTCATGCGCCGCCACGGCATGACCCGCATCTTCGGCAACCCGGGGTCGACCGAGATCCCGTTCCTGACCGACCTGCCCGCCGACTTCGAATTCATCCTCGGCCTGCACGAGGGCTCAATCGTCGGCATCGCGAGCGGCTACGCCCTGGCCACCGGCAACCCGGCGTTCGTCAACCTCCACACGGCGCCCGGCCTCGGGCACGCCGGCAACGCGATCGGCGCCGCCCGCGACTCGCGAGCGCCGCTCGTCGTCGTCGTCGGCCAGCAGGACCGCGCTCACCTGGCGATGGCGCCGTTCCTGGCCGGACGCGATCTCGAGCGTCTTGCCGGCAGCTACCCGGTGTGGAGCGCCACGCCCACCCGCGCGCAGGACCTGCCGGGCTCGATCGCGCGCGCCTGGCACGAGGCGCGCACCGCGCGCGGTCCGGCGCTCGTGATCGCACCGATGGGCGATTGGCACCAGCAGGCCGACCCCCACGCGGTCGGTGCTCCCGAGCGCCTCGTGCTGCCCGCCGCCGCCGACCCGGCCGCCGCCGCCGAGCTCGCCGACCTGATCGCCGCTTCGCGCTCGCCGGCGCTCGTCGTCGGCGCGGGCTGCGACAGCGAGGAGGGCTGGGCCGGCACGGTCGCGCTCGCCGAGCGCCTCGGGGCGCCGGTCTGGCAGGAGGCGTTCGGCGACCGCGCGGGCTTCCCTTGGGATCATCCGCTGTGGGCCGGCCACCTGCCCTGGCGGCGCTCGCGGATGCGCGCCGCACTGGCGCCCCACGACCTCGTCGTCGTGCTCGGCGCCGGCGCGCTGCGCTTCTACATGTACGAGGCGGGCGCCTACATCGAGGACGGGACACGCATCGCCGTGGTCAGCGCCGACGCCGAGCAGCTGCATCGAAGCGCCGCGACGCTCGCGCTGCTCGGGCCGCCCGGACCGCTGGCGCTAACCGCCGCCGCGCTGCTCGACCAGCGCCCGTTCGACCCCGCCGCGACGCCCCTTCACAGCGCGCCGGCCGCCCCGCCGCCGCCGGCTGAAGGAGAGCCACTGCAGGCGAGCCACGTCCTCGCCGCGGTCGCCGAGCGCGTGCCGCCCGAGTCGATCGTGATGGAGGAGTGCCCGTCGAGCCGCCCGGAGCTGCTCGAGCGGATCTCGGCGCGGCGGCCGCTGGGGTTCATCAGCAACGCCAACGGCGGCCTCGGCTTCGGCGTGTCGGGCTCGATCGGGCTGCGGATGGGCTCGCCCGAGCGCCCCGTCGTCGCGATCCTCGGCGACGGCTCGACCTTGTACGCGATCCACGCCCTGTGGAGCGCGGCGCGCTACGGTGTCGGCCTGCTCGTGATCGTGCTCGCAAACGGCAGCTACGCGGTCATGGACGCGCTCGCGAGCGACGCCGGCGGCGAGGGTCCCTGGCCGGCCTTCCCGAGCGTCAGCATCGCGACCCTCGCAGAGGGCTTCGGCTGCCCCGCGCGGCGGATCGCCACCTACGAGGAGCTGATTCAGGCGCTCGACGAGCTCGTCCCCGAGCTCGCCTCGCGAGAGGAGCCGTTGGTGCTCGAGGTGGCGGTCGCGCCGTGAGCCGCCTCGCCGGCAAGAGCGCCTTCATCACCGGCGGCGCGGGCAGCATCGGCCTGGCGACGGCGCGCGCGTTCGTCGCCGAGGGCGCAACCGTCTTCCTGACCGACCTCGATGAGGCCGCGCTTCGGAGCGCGGTCGCCGAGCTCGGCTCAGAGCGCGCCGCCTACGCGGTCGCCGACACCACCGACGGGGCGGCCGTCGCAGCCGCCGTCGCAGCCGCCGTCGAGCGCTTCGGCGGCCTCGACGTCGCCTTCGCCAACGCCGGCGTGTTCGGCGTCGTCGCGCCGGTCACCGAGTACCCGGACGACGTCTTCGAGCGGGTCCTTCGGGTGAACGTGGTCGGGCCGTTCCTGGTCGCCAAGCACACGCTCGCCGTGATGCGTCGCGGTGGCAGCCTGATCATCAACTCGAGCGTCGTCGGCCTGACCTCCGATCGCGGGATCGCCGGCTATGCGACCTCCAAGCACGCCGTCGTCGGCCTGATGCGCACCGCCTCCAAGGAGATGGCCGAGCGCGGGATCCGCGTCAACTCGCTGCATCCGGGCCCGGTCGCCAACGACTTCCAGACGGCGATCGAGGTCGAGGCCGTCGGAGCGCCGGCGGCGGAGGCGGCGACCGTGTTCGACCAGATGATCCCGCTCGGCCGCCATGCGAGCGCCGCGGAGATCGCGCAGGTCGTCCTGTTCCTTGCAAGCGACGAGAGCTCGTTCATCACCGGCGCGACGATCGCCGCCGACGGCGGCCTCAGCGTCTGACTCGAAAGGCACCCAGATGGCTACGACTGAGATGGCGGAGCAGCGGCTCCTGATCGGCGGCGAGTGGCGCGCGGCCGCCGCCGGCAGGTCCTTCGAACGCGTCAACCCGTTCACCGGCTCGACGGCAAGCAGCGCGACGGCGGCCGGGCGCGAGGACGCTCGCGCCGCGGTCGAGGCCGCGCACGCGGCCTTCGCCGGGTGGTCGGCGACGGGCCCGGGAGCGCGCCGCGCCGCGCTCTCGAAGGCCGCCGATCTGATCATCGAGCGCCAGAACGAGATCGCCGAGACGATGATCGAGGAGACCGGCGCGACGTTCGGCTGGGGCATGTTCAACTGCATGCTCGCCTCGGGGATGCTCCGCGAGGCGGCGGCGCAGACCTACGGAACCGTCGGCGAGGTGATCCCCTCGGACGTCCCCGGCAAGCTCGCGATGGCCGTCCGCGCGCCGGCCGGCGTCGTCGTGGGCATCGCTCCCTGGAACGCCCCGGTGATCCTCTCGACGCGCGCCGTCGCGACGCCGCTCGCGTTCGGGAACACGGTCGTGCTGAAGGCGTCCGAGCTGTGCCCGCGCACGCACGCGCACGTCGCCGAGGCGATCGCCGACGCCGGCGTGCCACCCGGAGTCATCAACTTCCTCACCAACTCGCCGCAGGACGCGGCCGGCGTCGTCGAGGAGCTGATCGCGCACCCGCTCACGCGGCGGATCAACTTCACGGGCTCCACGCGCGTTGGGCGGATCATCGCCGAGATCGCCGGTCGCCACCTCAAGCGCGTCCTGCTCGAGCTCGGCGGCAAGGCGCCGCTGATCGTGCTCGAGGACGCAAACCTCGAGCGCGCCGCCGCGGCGACGAGCTTCGGCGCGTTCTTCCACCAGGGCCAGATCTGCATGTCGACGGAGCGGATCGTCGTCGAGCGCTCCGTCGCCGAGCGCTTCGCCGAGCTGCTCGCGGCGCGCGCCGGCGCGCTCAGCGTCGGCGATCCGCGCGACCCCGAGACCCAGATCGGGCCGCTGATCAACGAGGCGGCGCTCCAGCGCGTCGGCGAGCTCGTCGACGACGCCCGCCAGCGCGGCGCGAAGGTGCTCTCGGGCGGCGAGGCCGACGGAGCGTGCTACCCGCCGACGGTGCTGCTCGGCGTCAACAGCGAGATGCGCGTCTACGGCGAGGAGTCGTTCGGCCCGCTCGCCGCGATCGTCGTCGTCGACGGCGTCGAGCAGGCGATCGAGGTCGCCAACGACACCGAGTACGGGCTCGCCGCGGCGATCTTCAGCGAGAACGTCCCGGCGGCGCTGGAGATCGCCCAGCGGATCGAGAGCGGCATCTGCCACATCAACGACGCGACCGTCCACGACGAGCCGCAGATGCCCTTCGGTGGCGTCAAGGCGAGCGGCTGGGGGCGGTTCGGCGGGCACGCCGCGCTCGAGGAGTTCACGGAGCTGCGCTGGATCACGATCCAGGAGACCGAGCGCCACTACCCGATCTAGCGGTTCCGGCCAGGGGGGCCGCTAGGCTGGCTCTGCGATGAGACGCAGAACGGTCCGCGCCGCGCTCGCGGCGCTCGTCCTGGCCCTCGCGATCCCCGCGGCGGCGCAGGCCTTCCTGGCGACGATCACCGATCCCCCGGACCCCGGCGCGACGCCGAGCTGCCCGGGCTCGGCGACGGTGGCCTGCACGGTCGTGTCGCGGACCTCCGCCATGCAGGTCGAGGTGGGCACGACCCACGGGCCGTTCGCGATCACCGCGGCGGGGCGGATCGTCGGCTGGCAGATCGCGCTGAGCTCGCCGACCGCCAACCAGGTCCGCTTCTTCGATCAGCACGAGGGAGGCAGCGCCGAGGCGGCCCTGGCCATCCTCCGCCAGACGCGCGGGCTCAGCTATCGCCTCGACTACATCAGCCCGCTCGTTGCACTCGAGCCCTACTTCGGCCGCACCGCGACGTTCGCCCTACCGAGGTCGATCCTCGTCCACAGCGGCGACGAGATCGCGCTGAGCGTCCCGACCTGGGCTCCGGCGCTCGAGCTGAACGCGGGCCGGCGCTCCGCCTGGCGGGCGAGCCGTTCGCGCGGCGGATGCGGCGACATCACCTCGCAGACCGCCCAGCTCGAGCGCGGAGCGGTGTCCGAGTACTACTGCATCTACCGCACCGCGCTGATCAACTACGGCGCGATCGAGATCTCGACGCCGTAGCGCTAGAGCTCCAGCGAGCGCGCGACGATCTCGCGCATGATCTCGTTCGTCCCGCCGTAGATCCGGGTCGCTCGGGCGTCGGCCCAGGCCCGCGCGATCGGATACTCCGCCATGTAGCCGTAGCCGCCATGGAGCTGGACGCAGCGGTCGAGGACGCGCCCCTGAACCTCCGTGCACCACCACTTGGCGATCGCCGCGTCGTGCGCGCTCAGCTCGCCGGCGCCGAGCGCTTCGACGCAGCGGTCGAGATGGGCCTGCACGACCTCGACCTCGGCGTGGCACTCGGCGAGCTGGAAGCGCGTGTTCTGGAACGAGGACACGGCCTGGCCGAAGGCGTGACGGCTCTTGACGTAGTCGAGCGTCGTCTCGAGCCCGGCCCGCGCGGCAGCGAGCGCCGCGACGGCGATCGAAAGGCGCTCCTGCGCGAGGTTTGAGATCAGATAGCCCCACCCCGCGTGCTCCTCGCCGAGCCGGCTCGCGACGGGCACGCGCACGTCTGTGAAGAACAGCTCCGCGGTGTCCTGCGCGTGCTGGCCGATCTTCTCGAGGTTTCGCCCGCGCTCGAAGCCGTCCATTCCGCGCTCGACGAGCAGCAGGCTGATGCCGCGGTGGCGCTCGCTTGGATCGGTCTTCGCCGCGACGATCACGAGGTCGGCGTTGATGCCGTTGGTGATGAACGTCTTTGCTCCGTTGAGGACGTAGTGGTCGCCGTCGCGCACGGCGCGCGTCGCGATCGAGGCGAGATCGGAGCCCGTGCCGGGCTCGGTCATCGCGATCGCCATCAGCGCCTCGCCGCCGGCCACCGCCGGGAGCCAGTGCTCGCGCTGCGCCTCGTTCGCGTAGGCGAGCAGGTACGGCAGACAGATGTCGTTGTGAAGCGTCAGGCCGAGGCCGAACCCGCTGACACCGAGCAGCGCCGCCTCCTCGCCGAGCACGACGTTGAAGCGGAAGTCCTCGACGCCGGCGCCGCCGTGGCGCTCGGGAACGGCCATGCCCATGAAGCCGTGCTCGGCGGCCTTCGAGAAGATCTCGCGCGGCACGATCCGCGCGCGCTCCCAGTCGCCGTAGTGGGGCAGCACCTCGTCGGCGAGGAAGCGGCGGAAGCTCTCGCGATAGCTGTCGTGCTCGTCGCTGTAGAGGTTGCGCCTCAGAGCGAGTCGGAGCGGCGCTTGCCGTAGGTGCCGAAGACCATGTCCCACCAGGGCGCGCTGATCCCGTAGCCGTGCGTCTCGTCCTCGAAGTGGTGTCGCATGTGCAGCTCGCGGAGCCTTCGCTCGAGGGCCGTGCGCGGCACCCGATGGTGGTGCAGCGCGTAGTGGAGCATGTCGTAGGCCAGGTAGCCGGCGAGGAAGCCGGCGCCCACCGACCAGGCGAGCGGGGTCCCGAGGACCACCGCGAACGCGACCAGGAACAGCACGGCGAGCGGAACGGACACGGCCGGTGGCATGACGAGCCGCAGCGGGTCGTTGGGGTGATCGTGGTGGACGCCGTGAACCATCCAGTGCAGGCGCGCGCCGATGCCCTCCTCGGGCTCGAAATGGAAGATCCCGCGGTGGATCCAGTACTCGCTGAAGGTCCAGAAGAGATAGCCGCCAAGCGCTCCGAGCAGCGTCCGCCCGACCGACTGCCCGGCGAGGGCGACGACGGTCAGGACGGTGATCGCCGGGACATAGATCAGCGGCGGCACCACCGGGTGCACGCGCGACAGGCGGTCGAGCCACGGCCAGCGGAACATCGGTGGCGACGCGCGCAGCGCGTCGGTCCGCGAGGCCGGCTGTTCTGCGAGAGGGCTGTCGATCGGGACGTCGTGCATCGCTTCGCGGTGTAGGACGCTTTATACCGCGTCCGCGACAGCGCCTGACGCAGTTGGGCCGAGGCTTGCCGCGCGGAGCAGCGCGCGGGCGGCGCGGCGCTAGGTCGAGGGCACCACGACGGCCGGCGCAGGATCGGTGGACAGTGCGAAGACGAGCGGCGTGGCGAGCAGGCTGACGAGCGCAAGGATCAGGAAAGCCAGCGTCGGATGGTGAACGAGAACGGCCACGACGACGGCGACGACGAGGCCCCCCGCGTTCCCGGCGAGCCACAGCAGCGCGGTCACGGTGCCGGCGCTCGAGCCCGCGCGCCGCTCGCTCAGCTCGAGGATCACCGGCAACAGCGTGAGCAGCAGCAGGCCGATCGCGACGAGCACCACCGCATCGACGGCGATCCCGTGCTCGAAGGCGAGCACGCAGGCGCCCGCGGCGGCGATCGCGACGGCCGCGCCGACCGTGCGCCGCTCGGCCCGCCGGCGCACGACGAGCGGTGGCAGCGACGCCGCGCCGACGGCGCCGGCGATGACCATCGCCACCAGCAGCGTGCCGGCCGTCGTCGAGGACACGTGGTAGTTCTGAAGCAGCGCCTGCAGCCACGTCGTCAGCGCGATGAAGACGCCGAAGCCGAGGAACAGAAGGCCGCACAGGATGCGCACGTTGCGCTCAGCCCAAACCTCGCGTACCGCCGTCATCGCCACGACCGCGGCCTCCTCCCCGCCGGCCCGGCCATGGCGGCGCAGCTCATGGAGCATCGCCGCGGCGGCCACGACGCCGAGCGCCGCCTGCACGTCGAGCAGCGCCGCGATGTGATCCCCGCCGAAGATCGTTCCGAGGACGAGCGCCGCCAGCATGCCGACGAAGACCGCGGCGGAGCCGGCCGCGATACCGTGCGGGCGAAGACGCGGCGGCAGGTGCTCGGCGGCGACCTTCGTGACGGCGTTGAGCACGAACGGCTGCCCCACGGCGACGAGGAGCTGCCCGATCAGAGCCCAGGCATAGTCAGCGGATGAGACCAGGCGGATCAACCCGCCCGCGGCGGTCAGGATCGCCCCGGTCCCAAGCCAGCGGTGAAACGAGCGATCGAGCAGCCGCCCGGCGGGGACCGCGAGCACGACGTAGAGCAACGGGAAGATCTCGGCGAGCAGCCCGATCGCGTTCTCGCTGACGTGGTAGTGATGGGCGCTGGCGGTCGTCAGCGGGGCGTAGGTGAGCCACAAGAGCTGCGTCGAAGCGGCCAGCAGCGCGTAGGCAGCGACCGGCCGCCAGCGGCGAACCTCCTCCCGCGCTGCGGCTACCCCAACCGCGCTCACGCCGCGAGCATCCTAGACGCAATGGCGGCGTGCGGGCCGTGCCGACTGGCCGACCCTATAGCCTCTCTGCAATGCATTCCCGATATCTCGTCGTCGCCTCGCTGCTCTGTGCCGGTGTAATCGCCGGGTGCGGCGGGGGGTCGAACAACAAGGACACCGCGAATCTGCGGCTGCCGCCTTCGGCCTCCCAGACGCTCACCTTCAGCCCGACCTCGACCACCAGCACCTCCACGACGCCTGCCGTGACGACGCCGACGAGTGGGCCGCTGTCCAAGGAGCCCAAGATCACCGTCCCCAAGACCGCGGCCCCAAAGACGCTGCAGACCAAGGACATCATCGTCGGCAGCGGCGCCACCGCATCGGCGGGTGACACGATCGCCGTCAACTACGTCGGCGCGCTGTACTCCAACGGCAAGGTCTTCGACTCGTCGTGGTCGCGCAGCCAGACGTTGACGGATCCGCTCGACGCCGCCCATCTCATCCAGGGCTGGGTCGACGGGGTCAGCGGAATGCGCGTCGGCGGCCGGCGCGAGCTGATCATCCCGCCCGCACTGGCCTACAAGAACCAGTCGAGCTCGCTGATCCCGGCGAACTCGACGCTGATCTTCATCATCGACCTGCTGAAGGTCGTACCGGCGAGCACGAGCGGCGGCTGATCGGCGGGACGCGTGACACCGGCGCGCCGGGGCTCCCCGCGCGCCGGCTGCGTCAACCCGCGACCGCTCGGAACCGCCGCGCGGGCGGCCTCAGCCGGAGCCGCCCCAGGGGTGCTTGAGCAGCAGGATCGTGTTCGCGATGAAGAGGATCGCGAAGAAGATCGTCCAGCGGTTCAGGTTGCGCTCGACCAGTGATCCACCGCCGAGCGGACCGGTGCCCGTGCCGACTCCAAACGCCCCGGACAGGCCCGTGTCCTTGCCCGAGTGCATCAGGATCAACAGGACCAGGATCACGCAGATGACAACCTGGATCGTCGAGAAGACCGCCTGCATCGCGAGGAAGTCTAGCGGGGTGCGGCGTCGCCGCGGCCGTCGAGCTCATCGATCGCCCGCAGGATCTCGACCGCCTCGGCCCGCAGCTGGCGGTCGAGCATCCGGTAGTCCGCCTCGGAGAGCTTGCCGGTGCGGTAGTCGGTCTCGTTGTCGCGGATCTCTGAGTACTTGGACTCCTTCGCGCTCTCAAGCGCGCGGCGCTCATCCGACTCCGGCTCCTGCACCGGTGCTCGCGCTCGAAACGGTCCGCTCAGCGCCCAGCCGATGAACGCGAGCAGCGCCGCGATCAACAGCGCGGCGAGCACGGCGGTCATCGGCTAGCGGGTTGATTCCACGGCCGCCGCGTTCGGCACCCCGTGTCGGGGCATCGGCTGGCCGGTGTCCGGCGAGCGTCGGGGGGGGCGGCGCGAACGGGGGCAGAGGCCGCGGCACGGACGCGGGCGCGCCGTGACGGTCCGCGGCCGCCACCGGTTCGGGCGCAGGCGGACGCCTCCAGACGCCGCGGGGATCGCGGAATCGATCATCTAGGCGCGGCCGAGCTCCTGCGCGACGCGCGCGAAATAGCGCGCGCGGATGCGGCCACGCAACGCCGCCGGCGGCGGCCAGATCGAGGTCAGTCCGCCGAGCAGGACGATCAGGCCGCCGATCCAGATCCACATCACCAGCGGCGAGGCGATCAGCGTGAACGACGCCGGCGGCGCGCTGCGCTTGTAGGCGGCGGCGATTGCGGACAGCTCCACGTAGGCATACGCGAGCTGGTCGACCTGCGGCGTGCTCGGCAGGATCGAGGCGTCGGCGCGCGCGACGAGCGCCTCTTCGGGGATCTCGACGCCGGTCGAGGGCAGCGTGGTGGCCAGCGGCTTGATCGCCGCCCACAGATCGCGGCGCAGGCTCGATTTCAGCGCCACCTGCTGCACGGCGTCGCCTGAGATGAGGTCGGCGACGACCTGCCCGGCGAAGATCGACCCGGTCGGGTAGTAGTCGGCGGCCGGGCTGAGCGTCGTGACGTAGTGGCCGTCGCGGGTGACGCGCAGCACGGCCCCGAGCGACAGCGTCGCGCCGGTGTGGCTCGGGTCGTTGACGACACGGGCCGTCGGGCGGATGTAGCGCATCGTGTAGGCGCCGACGCGCGCCGATTGCCCGACCCGCAGGCTCAGCTGCTGTTCGTGCTGGAACGTCGAGGAGGCGGCGACGCCGAGGAACAGCACGGCGATACCGACGTGGACGATGTAGCCGCCGTAGCGGCGGCGGCTGCGGCGAACCATCGACAGCAGCGCCAACGGGGGGGCCTCGCCCGACATCGCCCGCCGCGCCCGCGCGCCGCGCCAGAACTCCTGGCCGATGCTCGCAAGCACGAACATCGCGCCGCAGAAGAGGATCACGGTCGGCGCCGACGAGCCGATCGGGACCACGGTGTAGGCGGCGACGGCCATCGCTCCCGCGGCCGCGAGCGGGAGCGCGAAGTTGCGCCGCGCGTTGGCGAGCGTCGCGCGGCGCCAGGCGATCAGCGGTCCGATCCCGCTCAGCAGGACGAGGATCAGCGCGAGCGGCACGGTGTAGCGGTCAAACCACGGCGGACCGACGTGTGCCGTTGTGCCGGTCACGGCTTGCGAGATGAGCGGGAAGAAGGTCCCCCAGAAGATCACGAAGCACAGACCCACGAGGACGATATTGTTGAGCAGGAACACGGCCTCGCGCGAGACCAGCGAGTCAAGCGAGTGCTCGCTTCGCAGCACATCCCGGCGGGTCACGACGAGGTAGATCGAGCCGGCGACCATCGCCGCGATCAGCGCGACGAAGGGAACCCCGAGCCCCCCGCCGGTGAAGGCGTGGATCGAGTCCAGCACGCCCGAGCGGACCAGGAATGTGCCGACGATCGCGAGCGTGCTGGCGCCGAGAACGAGCGAGGCGTTCCAGATCTTCAGCATGCCCCGCTTCTCCTGGATCATCACCGAGTGCAGGAACGCCGTGCTGATCAGCCACGGCATCAACGCCGCGTTCTCGACCGGGTCCCAGCCCCAGTAGCCGCCCCAGCCGAGCTCGTAATAGGACCAGCGCGCGCCGAGCAGGATGCCGATCCCGAGGAACAGCCACGAGGCGAGCGCGAAGCGGCGCGTGACGCGGATCCAGTCGGCGTCGACGCGGCGCACGACCAGCGCGCCGACGGCGAACGCGAACGGGATCGCGAAGAAGGTGTAGCCCGAGTAGAGCATCGGCGGGTGGATCAGCATGCTGGGGTTGCGCAGCAGCGGATCGAGCCCGGCGCCCTCGTGCGGGACCGGCCTGATCTGGCCGAACGGCGAGTCCAGGAACACCAGCAGCGCCGTGAAGAACGCGCCGAAGCCGAGCAGCACGCTCGTCGCGTAGGGGACGACGTCGCGCAGGCGGCTGCGCGTCAGGAAGATCGCGGCGCTCGACCAGATCGACAGGAGCCAGACCCACAGCAGCAGCGAGCCCTCCTGCGAGGACCACATCGCCGCGACCCGGTAGAGCAGCGGCGTTGTCGTGCTCGACGTGTTCGCAACCGCCGTGTAGGAGAAGTCGTTGCGAACGAAGGCGACCTCGAGGATCACCATCGCGAGCGTCAGGACGACAGCCAGGCAGTAGACCGAGCGCCGGCCCGAGTCGACCCAGTCACGGCGCCCGCGGCGCGCTCCGTAGAGGGCGGCGGCCATGCCGTAGAGGCACACCGCCAGCGCCACCACCAGCACGAGGTGGCCGGCGAAGGCCATCAGCGCGTCACGACGGCGCCGCCGAGTACTTCGACGGGCACTTCGTGATCATCGAGCCCGGCTGCGCGTCGAAGGTGCCACCGCGAAGCCGGCCGCTGACGATCAGCTCGCGACCGGAGGCAAACCCCGACGACGGCACGCTCCCGCTGTAGGTGACCGGCACGGACACGCCGTCGCCGACCCGGTCAGCGAGGCGGAAGTCCACGACGCCGTCGGCGTGGTTGGTGATCGAGCGGTTGACCACCGTTCCCGTCAGCTGAACGTTTCTGTCGCTGCCGCGGCTCAGCAGCTGGGTCGGCGTCAGCGCGGGGTCCGACGCGGCGAAGCTCGTGTAGATCAGCCCGCTCGCCAGCAGCACGGCGACCGTCAGCGAGACGACGAGCCGGACCTGTCGCTTGCGAGGGTGGGTCATCGCGCGCGCCTATTATCGCAAGGCGGACGCGACGAAGCAGCGTTAGCGCGGCGCGTTGTAATGCACGCGCTCGGGTCGCAGCAGGAACTTGATCCGCCGCTCGCCCTCGCGGCGGTAGGGGTAGCTGTCGACACCCAGGTACTTCTTGGCGAGCGCGTCGATCGACTCGTCGGCTCCCTCATGGGTGTCCTCGGCGATGCGGGTCGTCACAGACACCCACTCGTACGGGTTGCCGTCGGCGAGCACCGTGATCGTCCCCGTTCCGGCGCGGCGCAGGTTGTCGGGCCACTGCCGGCCCTCGGCGCTGTTGACCATGATCTCTTTGTCGCGCATGTCGGCCCAGATCATCACGGTCTGCACGGTGCCGTCGCTGCGCGGAATCGAGAGATGAGCGTAGTTGGGCGCGGCGATGATGTCCCGCGGCCGGCCCTCGAGCGTTGCTGCCATGTCGCCTCCTGGTTGCTGGTGGCTCCACGCTATCGAAGTGGACAACCGGGACCCGCGCCGCGCCGCTGCTAGGCTCGGCGCGTGAAGGTCGAGATCTGGTCTGACGTGGCGTGCCCGTGGTGCTACGTCGGCAAGCGCCGCTTCGATGCGGCGCTCGCCGGCTTCGAGCACCGCGACGAGGTCGAGGTCGTCTGGCGCAGCTTCGAGCTCGATCCGCAGGCGCCGCGCGAGCGCGAGGTCGACCTGGCGACGCATTTGGCGTCCAAGTACGGGCGCACGCGGGACTGGGCGCTCGAGGCCCAGCAGCGGCTCGCGGCGGTCGGCGCCGGGGACGGGATCGACTTCCACCACGAGATCGCGCGCGGCGGCAGCACGTTCGACGCGCACCGCCTGCTCCACCTCGCCGCCGCTCACGGACGCGCCGACGAGCTCAAGGAGCGCCTGCTGCGCGCCTACCACAGCGAGGGCGAGCCGATCGGAGACCCCGCGACGCTCGAGCGCTTGGCGCTCGAGACCGGCCTGCCGCCCGAGGAGGTCCGCGAGGTCCTCGCCGGCCAGCGCTACGCCGCGGAGGTGCGCGACGACGAGCGGACCGCAGCCACGCTCGGCATCCACGCCGTGCCGTTCTTCGTCGTCGACCGGGCGATCGGCGCCTCGGGCGCACAGTCGCCTGAGGCCTTCGCCGAGCTGCTGCGCCAGGGCTGGGATCGCGCCCCCGCCCCAGCCTGACTGGACGTCCGTTCGAAATCCGCAAGCCGGGCGTTTGAAGCGCCGCCGCGCGGCGGTATCACCACCCAGACGTCTGGAGCAGTCTGAGCCGCGGGCCGGTCGGTCCCTTCCTCCGACCGGTCCGCGGCGCTTACCTGCCTCAGCGCCGCGCGGTCGTCCGCATCGCGAAGACGATCACCATCGACACGACCACCGAGAGCGCGATCCCGGCGCCGTGGCGGTGAAGGACGTACCACGAGAACAGGCCGGCGATGAACGAGCCGGCGACGCCAACGGCCATCGTCATCCCGATTCCCATCGGGTCGGGGCCGGGAACGAGCAGCCGCGCCAAGCCGCCGACGACGAGGCCGATCAGCGCGAGCACGATCAGGAAGGCGAGCAGGGTCACCGCCGCGAGAGGCTAGCGCCGCTAGCCCCCGGCGACATCGCGGCGCATGAACACGAGGTAGCCGGCGACGGCGCTCGGGATCGCAAACAGCGCCGAGACCCAGATCGCGCGCACGATCGGCGACCAGTCGATCGGGCTGCGCAGGAAGCCCATCCAGGCGTCGTACTGGTGCGGCAGGACGTAGGGCGCGAGGCTCTGAAGGCCCGGGACGATGTCGAACAGGTTCAGCAGCAGGACGAACATCACGGTGCCGACCACCGCCGCGGCGCTGTTGCGGGTGGCCGCCGAGAGCAGCAGGCCGATCGCGACGATCGCGATCGTCGGCACGAAGTAGACCGCGAAGCTCAGATACACGAGGCCCAGCGCCGACGGCGCCGAGACGCGGGTGCCCGACAGCGAGACGATCGGGTGAAAACCCGACGCGATCGTCCCGGCGACGGTCGCGATGGTGCACATCACAAGCAGCGCGGTGAGCGCGTAGGTGAGCGCGGCGAGCACCTTTCCCGTGAAGACCTGGCTGCGCCCGAGCGAGCGCGTGAGGATCGTCTTCAGCGTCCCGTTGTGGTCCTCGTTGGCGACGATGTCGCCGGCGACGAGAGCCGTGACGAGCGGCAGGATGAAGTTCGCCGCGAAGATCAGGATCACCAGCGGGATCGCCAGCCCGGATTGGTGGACGTAACGGCCGAAGGCGACGTCGTTGGGGCCGCCGCGGCGAAGCGCGAGTGCGATCACGAACGCCAGCGGGATCAGCGCCACGACGGCGATTCCCAGATAGGTGCGCTTCTGGGCGAGCAGCTTTCGGAGCTCCCAGCGGTAGACGGTCAGCACGCCCGGCATCAGATCGGCGCCTCGCCCTCCGGGTCCTCGGTCAGGCGAAGGAACACGTCCTCGAGCGTCACCCGCTTGCAGACGAGCTCCGTGATCGCGACGCCCGACGCGGCGAGCGCGAGAGAGAGGGCCGCGACGTCGCGCTCGACGGCGTGGAACTTGAGCGCCTCACCGGCCCGCGCGACGCCGGCGACCCCCGGCGCGCGTCCGCAGACTTGCGCTGCGGCCTCGACGTCGCTACTGCGCAGCACGTACTCGGCCGCGCCGTCGCCGTCGCGCAGCCCGGCGAGTGACCCTTCGTAGAGGACTTTCCCGCGCCGCACGATCGCGACGCGGTTGCAGAGATCCTCGACCTCGACCAGCAGATGGCTCGACAGCACGACCGTGATCCCCTCGCGCGCGAGATCGCGGATCAGGTCGCGCATGTCGCGCATCCCGGCCGGGTCAAGGCCCGTCGCCGGCTCGTCCAGCAGCAGCAGGTGCGGGCTGCGCAGCAGGGCCGCAGCGATGCCGAGCCTCTGGCGCATGCCGTGCGAGTAGCCGCCGACGCGGTCACCGGCGCGCGGCGCCAGCTCGACGGTCTCAAGCGACTGGTCGATCCTCGCCGCGGCGTCGCCGCCGTCGAAGGCCGCCAGCAGCTCGAGGTTCTTGCGGGCACTCAGGTAGGGGTAGAACTGCGGCGCCTCGACGAATCCGGCGACCCCGTCGAGCGCTCGCGCGCCGTGGCGCAGCGGATCGCGCCCGAACAGCTCGACGCTCCCAGAATCGGGCCGGATCAGGCCCAGCATCATCCGGAGCGTCGTCGTCTTGCCGGCGCCATTGGGGCCGAGAAAGCCGTAGACGTCGCCCCGCTCGACGGTGACATCGACGCTGTCGACCGCCGTCAGCGCGCCGTAGCGCTTGACCAGCCCTCTGACACGCAGCGGCGGCGCGTGCGCGCCGTCAGCGCTCACAGCCCGCGCGCCACCGCTTCGACGCGCGAGGGTTCCACAAGCCCGGCGACGGCGTACTGCACACCGCCGCGACTGAACTCGACGACGGTCCCAAGCGCCGTCTGGAGCTCTGACGCGCTCGCGCCGTTCACTGCCACGCGCGGCAGCGAGCCGAGGATTCCGGAGCTCGCGCCGCCGTGGCTCGAAGGCGACGCGGTCGTCTCGACGACGGCCACCGAGGCCAGGCCGCTCCCGTAGAGCGCGAGCGCCGCGCTGCGGCCGTTCCAGTCGATCATCGAGACCCGCCCTCGATCCAGTCCCCCGAGCGTCGCCGGCGCGTCGAGCGCGAACGGGAGCGCCGCGCTGACGGCGTCGAAGCCGCTCGCCGTGAGCGGTTGCCGCGCAGCGTTGGACCGCGACGGCTGGACCCGCGGCGCCGCTATCGAAACGACGTGCGCGCCTGGCGCCGGGGTCAGCGAGAAGACGGACGGATCGACCGGTCCGAAGCTGACCGACCCAGCGGTCAACGCGAGCACCGGCGTGCTTGTACCGGCCGCATATATGGCCACATCGAGCGGGATGCCGTGTACGGCGTCCCAGCCGATCTCGGCCGCGCCGAGCAGCCCGGCGGGATGCTTGGGGGTGATCGTCACCGTGTACGCCGGGGCGCCGCCGATGTTGGTCGGGACCGCGCCGCCGATGTCAACGGCGCCCATCAGCCGCGTCAGCCCCCGCTCGATCGAGGCGACGCTCGGGACGGTCTGCGCGCCGTTGCCGGCGGTCGGAGGAGCGGTGCCCGTCGCGCCGGTTGAGGGCAGCGTGAATTCGTAAACCGAGTTGGTCGGGACGTCATCGATCATCGCCTTGCCGCCGGAGACGACGATCTCGGTGTCGCCGCGAGTTCCCTGCAGCTCGAGGCGCGCCTTGCCGTCGCCGATCCACAGCCGGCCGCTCCCGCCGGTCAGCAGCGGACTTGCAGCGCCGAGGCCGCTGCCGTCGCTGCTTCCGAGCGAGGTTGACGAGATCAGCGTGTTGGTGAAGGTGATGTCCGCGCTCAGCCCGTCGACTGCGCCGTGTGAAAGCGAATCGTGGATCGCCTGGGCGAGCGGACGCGGTGGCGGGGTCGGGCCGGAGTCGACCGCCAGCGCCGTGACCGCTGTCGCGGCCGCGACCAAGGCGACGAGGGCGAGAAGCGAGACGAGCAGCCTGGTTGTCGAGATGCGTCGCAGCATTTGGCCTGCCCAAGGATAGCTCCGCCCTCGGGTCGGTCAGGCAACCCGAGGGCGCCCGCCCCAGCCGCGACCGAAGCGCGACTGGGCGCCGGCCGACGGACCGGCGCCCAGGGTTGTGGCGACCGCGACCGCGGCGAGCGCGGCGAGCGTCGCCGCCGCGATCACGGTCCTGCGTGAGCGGAGGCGTTTCATGAGCGCGATTGCATCGCCGCGCCGTCACGGACCGATAAAGCGCCATGAAGCTTCTCCGAAGCCCGTGTTGCGGTCGGTAGGATGCGCGCCGCGATGTGCCATCCGGACCTTCCCGCTGGGCGGATCGCCCTGCTGGCCGCGACCGACCTGCTCGCGGTGGAGCTCCCAACCGGTGAGCTGATGCCGCTCGAGGTGGTCGCCGCCGAGCCGGCGAGCGAGACTGCCCCGGCCGGCGATTCGCCTCCGTCGGTCGTGCTGATCGCCGACATCTTCGGCCCGTCTGACTTCTACCGCGATCTCTGCGCCCGGCTGTCGGCGCGCGGGCTGCGCGCGGTGATGCCGGACTTCTTCTTCCGCCAGGGCCCACTCGAGGAACGCACGTTCGAGCACGCGCTCGAGCGCCGCGGTCGCCTGGACGAGTCCGGGACGCTCGAGGACCTGCGCGCCGCGGTCGCCTGGGCGCGTGGCGACTCGGCTCGCGTGGGCGTGCTCGGCTTCTGCATGGGCGGGACGTTCGCCCTCGACCTGGCCGCGCTCGAGCCGAACCTGGCCGTCGTCGCCTACTACGGATTCCCCGTCCCGCAGCCGACGATCGCCGCGCCGCCGCCCGCACCGCTGGGCCTCACCGCGCAGATGAGCGGCTCGATCCTCGCTCTCTGGGGCGACGAGGACTCCTCGGTCGGCATGGACAACGTCGCCGCGTTCGTCGAGGCGATGCGCGATTCGCCGGCCGAGTTCGATCACCGCGTCTACCACGGCCTCGGCCACGCCTTCCTGGCGCAGGCCGATCTCGGCGATCCCGACGCCGAGGACGACCCGAGCGGCTCCTGGCGCCTCGCCGTGGAACATCTCGCGCGGCACCTCGTCGCGCATCCGTAGGCCCCCCCGACACGCCCGCAGGCCTTGCCCGCGGCGGCGTTTTCGGCCACTATGGGGGCCGGTGATGGGCAGGAGGCGCTCACTGGGGCTGTTGGCGTTGGCGGTCGTGCTCGGCTGTGCCGTGGCCGTCGTTGCCGTCGTTGAGAGCGGCGCGGGGCGGCCCAGCGGGCCGGCTCTGCGGCTCGCACTGCAGCGCGCCGTCGCCGGCGATGAGCATTCCGACGGCGGGTCGGACTCCCCCCACGCGCACGCCGGGCGCCGGGCGGTGACCCGCTTTCCGCGCGGACGCCTCGTGCACGCCGACCTCGCGCGCACGAGCGGCGCCCCGGTTTTCGGTGAGCCGACGATCGCCGGCGTCGGCGGCTGGGGCTTCGAGGCCGACCTGCGACTCGACCCGAGCAACTCGGCCCGTGTCTACATGAGCTCTCCGGATTCGGGCGGATCGGACACGAGCTGGATCTGGCGCTCCCTCGACGGCGGGCGCACCTTCAAATGGGTGCCGGCCGCCGCGCCGCTGAACGGCAAGGTGATCTCCTGCCCGGGCGGCGGCGACACGGAGCTGGCCGTGGACCCGGCCGGGCGGCTGTACTTCAACGACCTTTCACTCGCCAACTTCAGCGTCTCGCGCTCGGATGACCAGGGACGGACCTTCCTCGCCTGCAACCCCGCGGCCGTTGCCGACGGCGGCGTCGACAGGCAGTGGTATGCGGTCGACGGCGACCCGACCGCCGGCGGCTCGCTCTATCTGACCAACGATGAGGTCGGCACGGGCGCGGTCCAGTGCGGCTCCACCCAGGTCAACAACGTGCTGGTCATGTACCGCTCGCCGGTCGCCGCCGTGGCGGGTTCGACGGCCGGGCTCGATTTCGGCGCGCCGAACAAGATCACCCAGCCGGGATCGTGCGACGAGGGGATCATGGGCAACGACGAGGTCAGCCCGGTCGCCACCAGGACGGGCCAGATCGTCGGCGCCAAGGCGACGACGCTCGCGACGGCGGTCAGGCATGTCTACGTTGTCCACGACGACGGAAGCCTGAGCAAGATCCTGATCGCGCGCTGCTTCCCCGTGGCGGTCGGCGCGCCGATCGCCAACGTCAGCGACCCCAGCGGGCTCGACTGCGTCGACCTCCCGGTCGCCGATCTCGGGAGCCCGACGGCCGTTCGCACAGGCGGCAACTTCCCGTGGCTCGCGATCGATCGCGCCGGAAACCTCTACGCGCTCTGGGAGCAGGCGCCGATGAACGGCTCGGTCGCCGGCGACACGACGCTCTACTACGCCTACTCGACCAACGAAGGCAACACGTGGTCGGCGCCGATCCAGGTCCCCACGCCCGGACTCGCCAACGACGTCTTCGCAACCGCGGCGGCGGGCGACAACGGCCGGCTCGACATCGCCTGGTACGGCACGGCGGCCCACGTCGACCCGGCCGGCGGGCCGCAGGCCTGCCCTGACGGCGGACCCGACGCGGTGGCCGGGCCATGGAGCCTCTACTTGACGCAGACCCTCAACGCGCACTCCAGCGCGGTGTCGTTCACGCCGCCGATTCTCGCCTCCGAGCACCCGATCCGCCGTGGCGGCATCCAGACGATCATCGGCAACCAGTGCGGCGGCAGCACGAACCTCGGGCTCAACGGAACGCCGCGCACGCTCGGCGACTTCTTCCAGATCCGGATCGGCTCCCGCGGCCAGGCCGAGATCTCCTACGCCGACTCCGACAACATCGACGGGAACCTGATGGGCTCGCACGCGATGTTCGTGGCCCAGAACGGCGGCAGCGGCGTCTACTCCGCCAGCACGCCCAGCGGACCGCACCCGGGGCTCAATTCCACAACCGACGTCGCCGGTGACGCGACCTATGACGCGAGCGGCGTCTCCAGCGCCTCGATGCCCAATCTCGACATCGTCGCCTCGCGCCTGAGCTGGCCGGCCGCGAAGAACTGCCACCCGGCCGGCGCCGCGTGCCTGCGCGTGACGATGAGGCTCGACAACATGAGCACCGCCGCGGCGGCGGCTCCCGACCCCGACACCGACCTGGTCTGGCTGACCCAGTGGCTGCTGCCGTCGAGTGCGAGCTGCGCCTCGACCGCACCGTCGTGCGCCAACGGCGGCGTCAACTTCGACGTCTACGCCGAGTCGAGCCGGGGCGGGGCGATCACCTGCTGGACGGGGCAGAACGCGCTCGAGCAGAACGCCGACGGGGTGCTGCTCACCTACCCGGGGACGACGCAGCTGACGGCGCCGGGCGCCTGCTCGGTCGTCGACGGCGCGAACGGCACGGTGACGATCGACGTGCCGCTCAGCGAGGTCAGCCTCGACCCCGGCGTGGCGCCATTCAGCTCACGGCTCTACAGCGTCACCGCCGCCACGATGACGCTGCCCGAGCCTGCCGACACCGTGCCGTCGCTTGGCGGCGTCGGCGGCGTGCCGTTCGATCTGATCGACGTCGCCCCCGCCTACGACGCGCAGCCCTAGACCCGCGCCTGGTCTTCACCACCCAGGGTGGTTACACTGCCTACATGCCGGCAAGCGTTGAGCGGCTGGTCGAGCTCGGCCTGACGACCTACGAGGCCAAGGCCTACCTCGCGCTGCTGCGACGGGACTCCTCCTCGCCCGCGGACGTCGCGCGCCTCGCGCACGTCCCGCGCCAGCGGATCTATGACGTCCTCGCGACGCTCGTCCAGAAGGGCCTCGTCTCGCAGCGCCCCGGACCGCCGACGAAGTACGCGGCGGCCTCGCCGGAGTTCGCGATCGAGCGCCTGCTGCTTCGCCGCCGCGAGGACCTCGCCCACCTCGAGCGCATGAGCGCCGAGATGATCGAGGCGCTGACGCCGACCTTCGCCGAGGGCCAGAAGGAGCGCGACCCGCTCGAGTACATCGAGGTGCTGCGCGAACGCAGCGCGATCAACGAGCGCTTCGGCGAGCTCCAAGAGGGCATCGAGCACGAGATCCTCGTCTTCACCAAGCCGCCCTATGCCAAGCCCGCGCAGGAGAACACGGAGGGCCTGGCCGTCACGCGCAGCCACCGCGCGCGCAGCATCTACGAGTTCACGGCGCTCGACGACGCCGACTTCGCGGCCGGCGTGCGTCGCTTCATCGCCGCCGGCGAGGAGGCGCGCTTCGTCGAGGAGCTGCCGCTCAAGCTGGTGATCATCGACGAGACGGTGGTGATGTTCGGCATGGAGGATCCCGTCGCCGGCTCAAGCGAGTTGACGATGGTCGTCGTCGAGCATCGGGCCCTGGCGCAACTGCTGAAGATCGCCTTCGACGCCGTCTGGGCGCAGGGCATCACGATCGAAGAGCTCGACCGGCGCAGCCGTCCGCCGGCCGCCATCGGCTGATTCGCCGCCGATCCGACGCTCGTCAGAGCGCCCTCGCGCCGGCGGTCCCCGCGCGCGTCGGCCGGCGCGCGTGCGTTCCCGCACAATTCTAATCTTGACACCACTGGCCGGGGTGGCTATGTTCCACCACTATCAGTGGTGCTATGTCTATCCCTCGCCTTCATCCGGTCCATGACCGGATCTGAGTTCAGGAGGATTCGATGAGATCACCTCGCAGGTTCCTGCTGGCACTCGCGGTGGCAGCCGTCGGAGCCGTCGCCTACGTGCAGGCGGCAGCGCCGGTTTCGGCCGACGTGCTCACCAACGCGAAGCACTTCTTCTGGGCGGCCGGTCAGACGCCACCGGTCGCGTCGTCCTCAGCCGCCAACTCCGCGACCAACGACCTGATCTGGCACGGCGGCAACATCGGCTCCGGCGCGATCGGCGTCGAGACCAAGCCGGCCATCTATCTGATCTTCTGGGGTCCGGACTGGGCGTCCGGCTTCCAGACCGCTGACACCACCGGCAAGCTCTACTCGAGCCAGACGCTGGTCAACTACGTCAAGTCGTTCTTCGGCAACGTCGGCGGAAGCCCGTGGGCTGGTGTCCAGACGCAGTACTGCAACGAGGTCCTGCCCGGCTCGACGAGCTGCGTCGGCGGCGCCGGGTACGTCACCAACCCGACACACCAGCTGAAGGGCGTCTGGATCGACCCGACGGCGGTTCCGTCCGACATCGTCACGCTCGGCCTCGCCGAGAACCTCGCCAACGACCCGATCGCCACCGAGGCCCAGCGCGCCGCGGCGCACTTCGGCTACAACCCGAACGCGACGTACATGATCCTGACCCCGCCGGAGCCGATCGCGACCGGCCAGCCGGTCTACTGCGGGTACCACAGCCAGACGACGAGCGCGGACGGCTACGGCAACCCGTTCCGCGTCCAGTACGCGTTCATCCCGTGGCTGAACACCAACTGGCCCGGGATCGGCGTGAGCGGCTGCGGGATGCACAACGTCAACGCGACGAGCGACGCCCTCGGCAACGGCATCTTCGACGGCTACAGCATCGTCACCGGCCACGAGTACGCCGAGGCCGTCACCGATCCCGACAACGTCCTCTCCAACCAGGACGGCTGGAACGACGCGCAGGGCAACGAGAACGGCGACAAGTGCGCGTGGATGAACACGCAGAACATCAGCCTGGCGGGCCGCCAGTTCGCTGTGCAGCCGCTGTGGAGCAACGAGGCCTACGACGCAACCGGCAGCGGCTGCGTCGTGAGCCGCTAGCGGACTGAGGAGACCTCCATGTCGATCAAGGTCAAGACCAAGTCGGCGATCGTCGTGGCGGCGGCCAGCCTGGCCGCCGCCGCGACGGGGGTCGCCGCGGCAAGCTCGCCGCCGATCACGATCACGACCCCGCGTGCGGGAGCGTGGATCAGCGCGCAGCGCAATCCCTACATCGCGGTGGCGGGCGGCGTGCAGTTCGCCCCCTCCACCCCCCAGACGACGCGCTTCTACCTGCGGCGCGCCGCCTGCGGGACGACCAACGACAACCCACACCTCAGCGTCACCAGCGCAGCCGACGGTGGCGACGGATGCGGCCTGATCGTCGACTCCGTCGTCGGGCTCGGCGGTAACGTCGACCAAGCTGCGTTCATCGACTTCCCGGCCACCGACGGCATGCCGTTGGCGCTCGACACGAGCCGCCAGATCAGCGGTGTCATCGACCTCAAGGGAACGGCGGCCGGCGTCGCGCAGGTCAACGTCAGCATGGACGCACTCGTCGGCGGCCAGGGCGTCACGGTCGGCTCCGATTCGCAGTCGGCGGTGCTCGACCCGACGGCCTCAGACAACGCCGTCGCGTTCACGATCCAGCCGTCGACGAGCCTCATCGGCGCCGACCTGCAGGGACTCGACCTGCGAGTGTCGATCTCGGGACCGAGCGTCGACGCCGGCTACATCGGGCTGTCGGGCAAGTCCTACGCCGACCTGCCGTCATTCAGCGCAAGCATCAACCGCTCGGTTGAGATCTCGCTCGATGACCCGACGTTCTCCAAGCCGGTCCCGGCGCGCCTCGGCGCATCCGGCTCGGCGTGGAGTGTCGCGATCGAGGCGCCGTCCCCCGGACGCCACACGATCTACGCCGAGTCGACACAGGGCTTTGAGACCTCGAAGCCCGCCACGACCACATTCACGGTCAGGAGGTGATGACGATGATCAGACGATCAACGTTGACGCTGCTGGCGTGCGCCGCCTGCTTCGCGGGGTTGTCGTCCGCGTCGGCGAGCGCCGGCACGGCGGTTCATCAGCCGATCTTCATGCCCAACACGCTGAATGTCGGCAACCCGGCCCTGGTGCCGCCGCCGATCTGTTGCACGCCGGCGGGCCCACCGGTGGCGGGCGAGCCGGCGCCGGTCAACATGGCCTACTTCGGCGGCCACGTTCAGGTCGATCCAAAGATCTATCTGGTGTTCTGGGGCTGGGGCGAGCCCGGGGCGTTCAACCACACGACGCCGGGGATGCCGAGCGATGACCCCGACGGCGCGGCCGCGCGGATGACGGCCTTCGTCAAGGCCATCGGCGGCACCGGTTGGGCCGGGGTCTCGACGCAGTACTACGAGACCGTGAACGGCCAGAACATCCACATCCAGAACCCCTCGAACGTGTATGGCGGGGTCTGGTACGACAACACCGACCCGATTCGCAACAACCTCTCGGGACTCGAGCTCGCCCAGGAGGCGCAGCGCGCGGTCGCGCACTTTCACGTGACCGATCTCGCCAACTCGCAGTTCGTGATCGCCCAGCCGCAGATGTACAACGAGGCCGGCTTCAACAGCGGCGCCGGCTACTGCGCGTACCACGACTACACCGAGCCCGCGACCTATCCGGGCACTCAGACGGGCATCTCCTTCACCAACATGCCCTACGTCCTGAACTCCGGCTCGAGCTGCGGTGAGAACTCGGTCAACACCGGCTACTACGCCGGCCGGCTCGACGGGTTCACGATCGTTCTCGGCCACGAGATCGAGGAGACGATCACCGATCCGGGCGCGGAGGCGGTCGTGAACGGCCAGAACCTCGGCGGCTGGTACGACTACGCCGCTTACGAGAACGGCGACAAGTGCGCCTGGGTGGGTTACACCGAGGGCATCGAGCCGCCGTCGACCGTTCCGGGCGGCCTGGGTGACATCACCGGCAACGACGGGATGCGATACCCCGTGCAGAGCCTGTGGAGCAACGACTCGGCCGGCGGAGCGGGCTACTGCGCCGGCGCCGGGGACGACCTGCCGGTCACCGGCTAGAGCCTCGAGGGCGAGGCGCGGGCCAGGCTCTGAGCGGGGCCTGGCCCGCGGGAGTCCGAACGCGACGGGGATCGAGGCGTCCGGAGAGCGGCCGGACGCGACCCCTCCCGTCGAACCAGCGCGACGGCGCCGCACTCGGTGCGACGCCGTCGCTCGCTGTGATCGACCCTCAGTTGGTTGGCTCGCCCGCCGCGCCAGGAACGTTCGAGCGCCCGCATTTCTTCCATGACGTGCGCTTTTGATGCAGAATCAGCGCCGATGGCCGAGCGCTTTCGCATCTCCGCTCACGGGCGGCTGCAGGATTGGATCGCCGACGAGCACGGCTACTTCGCCGCCGAGGGGCTCGACTACGAGATCACGGTGCGGACGCTCGAGAACGTGCAGCAGGACGTCGCCGCGGCCGATCGCTTCGACGTGCGGGTCGGCGCCTACGAGCTCTACCGCGCCAAAGCTGGCGGAAAGCAGGACATGAGCTGCGCATGCCACTGGGCGGTCAACCAGGCGGCGAGCGACGCCGCGGGCCGAATGTGGGGGCGCGCCTACTCGATCCTCCCGAGTGCGATCTTCGTCGCGGCCGGCTCGCCGATCGAGACACCCGAGCAACTCGCCGGCGTTCCCGTCACGGTCGGCTACCACTCGGGCAGTCATTTCTCGACGATCCAAGCACTCGAGGCGTTCGTCGAGCCGGCGGAGATCCGGCTCGCCTTCGGCGGCATGCCCTACGACCGCGTCGACGCGCTGCTCGAAGGCGAGGCCCAGGCAACCGCCGCGTGGGGCGCCGCGACCTACATCCTCGACCAGCTCGGCGCCCGTCGAATCACCGACACCACGTTCATGGCCGGCTTCATGTTCAACGCCGAGACCGATGCCGGCGACGTCGAGCGTTACTTCGCGGGGCTTCGGCGCGCGCAGGCCGAGCTCGACTTCGCGCCGGAGCGTCACAAGCACCACTACCTGCGCGAGATGCCCGAGCGCTACCGCGACCGCGTCGACGTACGCCGCTTCGGCACCGGCGAGCGGATCGTCTTCGAGCCCTACACGCGCGAGATGTACGAGCACGCCCAGCAGTGGATGCGCGAGCGCGGCCTGTTCGAGGAGCTCGGCGCGGCGGCCGACTACGAAGCGGTCGTTCAGGCCTAAGGGCTGCGTCCCCAGCGCGTCGCGGCGTCATCGGCGCCGGGCAACCGGCGCCGGCGCGGGCGTCGCCCCTGGATCATCCGTCCAAGGGGATGAAGGATGAGCTGAGCCAACCGTAGTTTTGGCGTGACTCGACGGCTCGATGCGATCGACGGGTTGCGCACGCTCGCAGTGCTTGCCGTGATCGGCAGGCACGTGGGCCTCAGTCGCTTCGTCGGCGGAGCCGCAGGCGTCGACGTGTTCTTCGTCATCAGCGGGTTCGTGATCACCGGCGTGCTCCTGCGCGAGCTCGACGCGACGGGCACGATCTCGATCTGGCGCTTCTATCTACGCCGCCTGCTGCGGCTGTGGCCGGTCCTCGCGAGCGCCTGCGCGGTGGCGGTCGCCGCGGCGCTGGTGCTTCCGAGCGGGATCTTCGGCGACCACGTCGGCCAGATCCCCGCGGCGCTGTTCTACCTCATGGACTTCACGCGCATGCAGCTGCCCTACCACGCGGCGATCTCGGCGACCCTCACGCACACCTGGTCGCTGGCGATCGAGGAGCAGTTCTACCTCGTCTGGGCGCCGGTCTTCCTGCTCGTCGCGGTGCGGATGCGCGACATGCGGGCGCTCCAATGGCTGACGGTGGCCGTGATCGTCGCGGTCGTTGCCGAGCGACTCCTCCTTTACCGGGGAGCGGTCCCGTCCTCAAACCGCATCTTCAACGGCCCGGACACGCGCGCCGACCAGCTGATGCTCGGTTGCCTGCTCGCGATCCTGCTTCAGCGCCGTCCGAGCCTGCGCACAAGCCGGGCGCTGCGCGGCGCGCTGACGGTGCTCGCGCCACTGGCCGCAGCGTTCCTGTTGGCGATCGTGACTTTCGTGCCGATCGACGGACCGGCCCGCTACGCGCACCTCTACCTGACCGTGGGTATGACGATCGTGGCACTCGCCGCGACGATCGTGGTCGGCGCGACCGTCGTCCTCGAGCGCCATCCGCTGACGCGCCTGCTCGCTGCGCGCTGGCTGTCGGTTCCCGGTCGGCGCTGGTCCTACTCGATCTACATCTGGCACTACCCGATCACGTTCGGCGTCAAGGCATATCTGCAAACGAGCGCGCCGGTCACATTCGCGATCGTCCTGCCGGCCGCGGTGCTCGCCGCGATCGTGACGCGCCGGCTCGTCGAGAACCGCTGCGACGCGCTGCGCACGCGGCTCGAGACGCCGGTGGCGAACACTAATCGGGCGCGAATCGTGCCGCGGCTGCCCGCCGACGCGGTCGCGTAGCGAGATCGGCGCCGCCTGCCGGGGCGCCTCGACGACGGCCGCCGCCCCGGTGCGCGAGATCTCCGGCAAAGCCCACAACGCAGCGTGTGGGCGCGTGTACAGTCGAGCGCACTTGTACATCAAGAGAGGGGAAGCGCAGATGGCAGTCGGCATTCGCATCAAGATCGCTGGCGTGGACCAGGCCACGTTCGAGCAGCTCGAGCGCCACATCGACCCGGACGGCAACCCACCGGACGGCCTGATCTTCCACGCGAGCGGTCCGATCGACGGCGGCTGGGGCGTGGTCGACTTCTGGCAGTCGCGTGAGCACTTCGACCGCTTCGGGCAGGAGCGGATCAGTCCGTCGATGGCAGCGACGGGCATCGAGGGGCATCCCGACATCAAAGAATTCCCAGTCCACGAGCACTACCCGCGTTAGCCAGGGCGGAGGGTTCGCGGGTCGCGTCGCGGCCCGCGAACCCTTAGCATGCGCCGCCCGACGGAACGAGGGGCGCGTTGCTCGATCGCACGGACATAGCGCGGCATCCGGAGGCGGTGGCGATGGCCCTGCTTCTCAGCACTGTCGCGATCTGGGGCTCGACCCCACAGGTCACCTCCGTCGCGGGCCACTACACCACGCCGATCATGCTCACTACGCTGCGGGCCGTGCCCACCGCGGTCGTGCTGCTGGTGGCGATGCCACTGCTGCGCTTCCGCCTGCCGGACAGCCGCAGCGCCTGGCTGTTCACCGCCGCCGGCGGCCTTCTGATGGTCGGCGTGTTCCTCGGCGGCTTCACCGAGGCCGTCATCAAGGCCGGCCCGAGCAACGCCATCGTGATGGCCAGCACTTCGCCGTTCTGGGTCGCCCTGCTGAGCCGGGCCGTGTACCGCGAGCGGATCCCGCCACGGACCATCGCGGGCCTGTTGATCGGCTTCGCGGGGATCGTCGTCGTGTTCTCTTCGCATCTCGGTGCGCACGCCGGAGCGGGCAGCACTCTCGCCGGGCTCGGACTGGCACTCGCCGCCGCGCTCGGCTGGGCGCTTGGCACGCTGATCGTCAAGGAGCAGCTGACGCGCGAGCCCGACACGGATCTGCTCGGCGTCGTGACGGGCCAGTACGTGGTCGGCGGAATTGCGCTGCTTGCGCTCGCGCTCCCGGTCGAGGGCGCCGCCGCGACGCACTGGTCCTCGTCGAGTCTCTGGCTGTCGGTGGCCTTCATCGCGGTCATCGGATCGGCCCTCGCGACGTTCGCCTACTTCGGTGCGCTTCGCGTGATCAGCGCCACGCGGGCGACCAGCTGGTCGTTTCTCTCGCCCGTCGTCGCGATCCTGATCAGCGCCGCTCTCGGGACGGCGCCGAGTGCCGTGTCGCTGGTCGGGATCGTGATCACGCTTGCCGGCGTGTTCATCGTGAACCTGCCGAAGCGAGGGCGTGAGCGCGCGGTCGAGCCGGTGCTCGAACCCGCGGCCTGAGCAAATCCGCGGCGGCGCTCTCGAGGCGGGCCGTCCCCCGCGCTACGCCGCGCCGTAGACGTCCTCCCACTCCCTGGGCGGTCCGTCGACGGACGCGGATGGGCCGAACGACTCGACAGAGTCCGGGTGAACCGTGCGCCAGCGCTTCGACGTGTCGACGTCGGTTGCGCTTCCGTCGAGCCCCAGGGAGAGCTGCTCGAGACAGACGTGCCAGCCGGCGCCGTCGCGCGCTGCCTTGCTGAGCGCCTCGAGCAGGGCCGTCAGCACGAGGCGGGTCGAAGCGCCTTCGACGCGCAGCTCAAAGCGCAACGTGTCAGGTCCCCGTTCGAACTCGAGCAGAATCGGCGGCTCGACGGCGAGCACGTCACTCGCTGAGCGCCGTCGAGAGCCACCGCCGCGCCTCCTCGAGTGTCCAGCCCTTCCGGGCCGCGTAGTCGCCCAGCTGGTCGGCGCCGATCCGTCCGACGCCGAAATACCGCGAAGCGGGATGCGACAGGTAGAGCCCGCAGACCGATGAGCCGGGGCTCATCGCGAAGCTCTCCGTCAGCTCGATGCCCGCCGCGTGCTGCGCGCCGAGCAACGAGAAGATCGTTCCCTTCTCGGTGTGGTCGGGCTGGCAGCCGTAGCCGGGCGCCGGGCGAATTCCGCGGTAGCCCTCGGCGATCAGCTCCGCAGCGGCGAATCGCTCGTCCGGCGCGTAGCCCCAGAGGTCCTGTCGCACGCGCTCGTGCATCCGCTCGGCCAGCGCCTCGGCAAGGCGATCGCAGATAGCCTTGAAGAGGATCGAGGAGTAGTCGTCGTTCGCCGCGGCGAACTGTTCGGCGCGAGCGCGCTCGCCATGGCCCGCGGTGACCGCGAACGCTCCGACCCAGTCGGCGACGCCGCTCTCGATCGGAGCCACGAAGTCCGCCAGGGCGTGGTTGGGGTGGGTGGCGTCGCGCGCGAGCTGCTGGCGCAGCGTGTGCAGCGTCGCGATCGCCGTGCTGCGATCCTCGTCGGCGTAGAGGAGGATGTCGTCGCCGCTGCTGTTGGCCGGCCAGAACCCGACGACGGCCGCCGCCGTGACCCAGCGCTCCTCGACGAGGGTTCGCAGCATCGCCTCGGCGTCCTGGTGCAGCGTGCGTGCGGCGTGGCCGACGGTTGGACTCTCGAGGATCGCCGGGAAGCTGCCCGGGAGCTCCCAGGTTCGAAAGAACGGCGTCCAGTCGATGTAGGGCACGAGCTCGGCGAGGTCGTATTCCGCGAACACCTGGAGTCCCGCCAGCGTCGGGGCGGGCGGCTGGTAGCCATCCCAGTCGGTGCGGCAGCGATTGGCGCGTGCCTGCTCGAGGGTGGAGCGCCGCGCCGTCTGCGCCGGGGCGGAGCGCCGTTCGACGATGTCGCGGTACTCGCTCTCGACAGTCGCGATCAGCTCCTCGCGACGCTCGTCGCTGAGCAGGCCGGCGGCGACGCCGACGGCGCGCGAGGCGTCGGGGACATACACGGTCGGCCCGTCGTAGCAGGGGTCGATCTTCAGCGCCGTGTGGACCCGGCTCGTCGTCGCGCCGCCGATCAAAAGCGGCAGGCTCATGCCGCGCCGCTTCATCTCCGACGCAACCGAGCACATCTCGTCAAGCGACGGCGTGATCAGCCCCGACAATCCGACCAGGTCGGCGCCGCGCTCGACGGCGGTGTCGAGGATCCGATGCATGGGCACCATGACCCCCAGGTCGACGACGTCGAACCCGTTGCAGGCCAGCACCACGCCGACGATGTTCTTGCCGATGTCGTGGACGTCGCCCTTGACGGTCGCCAGCACAACGCGGCCTGCACCGCGGTCATCGGTGCGCTGCCCCTCCATGAACGGCTCGAGGTAGGCGACGGCCTGCTTCATGACGCGCGCCGACTTCACGACCTGCGGCAGGAACATCTTGCCGGCGCCGAACAGCTCGCCGACGACGTTCATGCCGTCCATCAGCGGACCCTCGATGACCTCGAGCGGGGCGCCGGCCAGCGAGCGTGCCTCCTCGGTGTCGTCGACGACGAAGTCGTTGATGCCGTTGACGAGCGCGTGGACGAGTCGTTCGTGCACCGGCAGCTCCCGCCATGCCAGGTCTGCGACGCGGTGCGCCACCGCGTCGCCGCGGTACTCCTCGGCGATCGCGAGGAGTCGCTCGGCGGCGTCGCTGCGGCGGTTGAGGATCACGTCCTCGACGCAGTCGCGCAGCCGTGGCTCGATCTCCTCGTAGATGGCAAGCTGGCCGGCGTTGACGATCGCCATGTCGAGGCCGGCGGCGATCGCGTGGTAGAGGAACACCGCGTGCATGGCCTGGCGGACCGGCTCGTTCCCGCGGAAGGCGAACGACACGTTGGAGACCCCGCCCGAGATCCTCGTGCCGGGCAGACGCTCCTTGATCTGCCAGGTGGCCTCGATGAAGGCGAGCGCGTAGGGGTCGTGCTCGGGCATTCCCGTCGCCACGGCGAAGAGGTTGGGGTCGAAGATCAGATCCTCGGGGTCGAACCCGGCGCGCTGGGTGAGCAGGTCGTAGGCGCGCTCGCAGATCGTCACCTTCCGGGCGACCGTCTCGGCCTGTCCCTGCTCGTCGAACGCCATCACCACGACGGCCGCGCCGTAGCGGCGCACCTTGCGGGCCTGCTCGAGGAACGGTTGCTCGCCTTCCTTGAGGCTGATCGAGTTGACGATCGCCTTGCCCTGAACGCACTGGAGGCCCGCCTCGATCACGCTCCACTTCGAGGAGTCGATCATCACGGGGACGCGTGCGATCTCCGGCTCGGCGGCTATCAACCTCAGAAACGTCGTCATCGCCTGCTCGCCGTCGAGCAGCCCGTCGTCCATGTTCACGTCGATGATCTGCGCGCCGTTCTCGACCTGCGAGCGAGCCACGGCGAGCGCGCCCTCGTAGTCCCCCGCGAGGATCAGCCGCTTGAATTGGGCCGACCCGCACACGTTCGTGCGCTCGCCGATGTGGACGAACGTGGCGGTCGGGGCGATCGCGGTCTCGGTGACGGTCACAGTCATCTCAAGGGGCCACGAACGGTTCGAGTCCCGACAGCCGCAGCGTCGGGCGAATCTCCGGGATCGCGCGAGGCGCGACGTCGGCGACGGCAGCGGCGATCACGCGGATGTGCTCGGGGGTCGTGCCGCAGCAGCCGCCGACGACGTTGACCAGCCCGTCGAGCGCCCACTCGCGCAGCGCGGCGGCGACATCGGCCGGCGACTCGTCGTAGCCTCCAAGCTCGTTCGGAAGCCCGGCGTTGGGGTAAGCGGACACGAGCGTGTCCGCGACCGCCGCAAGCTCCGCAATGAACGGGCGCATCAGCTCCGCGCCAAGCGCGCAGTTGAGGCCGACCGCGAACGGCTCGGCGTGGCGAACCGAGGTCCAGAACGCGTCGACTGTCTGGCCGGACAGGGTTCGGCCGGAGCGGTCGGTGATCGTCCCCGAGATCCAGATCGGCAGCGGCGTTCGTCCGTCGTCTTCGAGGTCGAGGATGGCCTTGAGGGCCGCCTTGGCGTTGAGTGTGTCGAACACGGTCTCGACCAGGAAAAGGTCGACGCCGCCGTCATGGAGGGCGACGGCCTGTTCGCGATAGGCGTCGTAGACCTCATCGAAGTCCACGGCGCGCGCCCCCGGGTCGGACACGTCGGACGACAGCGACAGCGTCCGGTTCGTTGGCCCGACGGAGCCCGCGACCCATCGCGGCCGCGTCGGGTCGCGATAGGCGAAGCGATCCGCAGCCTCGCGGGCGAGCCGCGCGCCAGCGAGGTTGAGCTCGCGGACGAAGCCCTCGGTCCCGTAATCGGCCTGGGCGATCCGCGTCGCGGTGAAGGTGTTGGTCGAGGTGATGTCGGCGCCCGCGTCGAGATAGGCATCGAGGAGCTCGGTGATCACGCCCGGCCGAGTCAGGCACAGGACGTCGGTGTTCCCGCGAAGCGCGTGGTCGTGCTCGGCGAATCGTTCGCCGCGAAACGCCTCCTCACTCAGCCGGAGGTCCTGAATCTTCGCGCCCCATGACCCGTCGAGCACGAGGATGCGTCGCGACGTGGCCTCGCGGAGCTCCGCCAGCCGGGCTTCTCGCTGGGCGTCGCTCATGCCGCTCGCGCCTCGGCGACCCTCGGCCGTCCATCCAAAAGCCGGCACACGGCGGTGCAGACGTCGGCTTGGTTGAGCGTGTAGAAGTGAAACTCGTCGAACCCCTCCCGCCGTAGCTCCTCGACCTGTCGCGCGGCGACGATCGCGGTGAGGAGCTTGCGCGTCTGGGCGTCGTCGTCGAGACCGGCGAACGACGCTGTCAGCCAGCCTGGGAGATCGGCGCCGCAACGCGACGCCATCCGCTCGAGCGCCGCGAAGTTGGAGGCGAGCATGATCCCCGGCACGATCGACAGCTCGACGCGCGCACGGCTGACGTTCTCGCGCAGTCGCACGATGGCTCGCGTGTCGAAGCAGAACTGGGTGATGGCTCGCGTCGCGCCGGCGGCCGCCTTCCGAGCGAGGTGGTCGAGATCGCCTTGCAATGAGTGCGATTCCGGATGAGGCTCCGGGTAGGCTGCGACGCTGATCTCAAACGGGGCGACCCGCCGCACCGCGTCGATCAGCTCCAGAGCTCCCGCGTACCCGCCGGGGTGTGCGCGAAACGGCGCACCAAGCTCGGGCATGTCCCCGCGCAGCGCGACGATGTGGCGCACTCCAGCCGCCCAGTAGGCCTCTGCGACCCGGGTTACCTCATCGCGCTCGCATCCCGCGCACGTCAGGTGCCCGGCGATCGGCAGCCGCCTTCGCCGTCCAAGCGCCTCGATCGTGGCGAGCGTCTCCGTGCGGGCAGTCCCGCCGGCGCCGCAGGTGACCGAGACGAACGCCGGGTCGAGTTCCGCGAGCTGGTCAATCGCCGCGTGCAGATGTGGCTCCGCTTGCGCGGACCGCGGCGGGAAGACCTCGAACGAGACGGAGACACTCACGCGACGACCTCCTCGAGGCCGCGCGCACGCAGCAGCCACACGCGGACCGTGAGTCGGTCCGCCTGGTCGCCCGCCTCCGGCCCGAGTGTCCTGTCGGTCTCGATGTCCAATCCGGCGGCGGCCGCCCACTCGCGCATGCTCTCGTCGGAGATTCCGAGCTGGCGGTGCCCATAGCTGTCCTGGAGGTAGGCAAGCTCGTGCGGCGCGAAGTCGGCGATCAGCAGTCGCCCGCCGGGACGCAGCAGTCTCGCGGCATCGACGATCGCAGCGCCGGGGTCGTCGAGCAGATGGAGGACGTGGTGCATCACGGCCACGTCGAAGCTTGCGGCCTCAAACGGTGGACGGCGAAGGTCGCCTTGACGCACCGAGGCGTGAGCAAGGCTCGCGTCGCCGAGCGCGGCGCGAGCGAGCGCGAGCATGTCGTGGTCGACATCGAGGCCGACGCTGCGCTCGCTGTGCGGCGCAAGCAGCTCGAGGATGCGCCCCGTGCCGGTGCCGATGTCGAGCAGCCGCCCAATCGGACCCTCGCCGCCGATCAGCTCGAGGATCGTCCGCTCGACTTCCGCCTCGTCGGCGTATAGGTCTCGCAGCGCGCTCAGCTCATCCGCATGCGCGCTGAGATACTGCGCCGCAGCCTGTGAGCGCGCCTGGCGCACCCGCTCGAGCGCAGCGAGATCGCTGGCGATCACCTGGTCGCTCGCCGGCACCAGCGTCGCGACGAGCCTGGCGAGATCGGCGCTAGCGCTCCCTTCCGCGAGACGGTAGAAGACGAACGCCCCCTCGGGCGTGCGCTCGAGGATTCCGGCGTCGACCAGCAACCGCAGATGGCGACTCGTCCGCGGCTGGCTCTGCGCGATGACCTGGCTGACCTCGGTGACGGTCAGCTCGGCGCGCGCGAGGAGCGCGACGAGCCGCAAGCGCGTCGGCTCGGCGACCGCGCGCAGAGTTCCAAGGAGCGCCTCGAACCCCGGAGCGCCGGCGAGGACTCGCTCTTCGACCAACACAGCTGGACTGTATCACAGACATAAAGATATCTGCATATCTTCGATCATACGAGCCATCGGCTCGCATCGATGACGAGCGGCGCGCGGAACACGACACCCTGACCCACCGCAACCCGCTCGCGCCGAAGCCCGCACTGGGGGAGCGGACGCTGCCGCAAACCCGCGCGAGCGGCACGCTGGCGGGGGCGTGCGCTCGCAATCTGGGAGCAGCCCGCGCCGATGGTAAAGCGGGCGCTTGCGGCTGGTGTTGGTGCCGCGGCGTGCCCGGGCGAAGGTGACGGTGTGCCATCCGGGCGCGCTCAAGGTGATCGTCAGCGACCCCTTGAGCTTGCCGTGGGCGCGCCAGGGTCGCCGTTATCTTGTGGTCGCGCACTGCCGAGTGCTCCTTCGCGAGACGATCAGCACTCGGCGTGAATCAGCGTGGCTACTTGCCCTGTGTGGCCCAGTAGGTCTTGGCCTCGGCCTCCATCACCGCCAGGCGGGAGTAATAGTCCGGGAACTCGTTGAGGTGCGCCCGTGCGATCTTCGCGGTCACCGTGACGTCGTCGTCGGTGACGTTCGTCTCGACATCCTGCGTGCCGTGCTCGAGCTCGACGTCCATCCCCATCCGTAGCTGTTCGACGTCGAACCGCGACGTGGCCCAGTCGATGCCGATCCGCTCGCCAGTCGCCTGCGCCTGCTCAGCGGTGATTTGCGCCTTCTCGCTCACGCCATGAAGCCTAGCGCCACGCATCGGCGTGCTGTCGCTTGGCTCAGTGAGACGTTGTTGTCGATCTGGTGCTGTCCGATCCACACGCGAAGTCCGACACTTCGGGTAGTCATCGGCCTGCGAAGCTTGAGCAGTCCGCTCGGGCGCCGCTAGGCATGCAGCCTTCTTGTGAAGCGGGATACGGGAATCGAACCCGTCTCTCGAGCTTGGGAAGCTCGCGTTCTACCGATGAACTAATCCCGCCGGACCGCGGCAATCCTAGCGTCCACCCGCGCCTGGATCGCCGCCGGCCGCTCGCGCTCTAGGGTTAGCGGAGTGCGACTCAGGCCGTGGCCGTCGATCGCCGTCGCGCTCGCCGCGGCGGTCGTCGCACTGCTCGTCTACGGCCTCGTCAACCAGGGGCCGAGCCGCGCCCTCGACAACGCGATCGCCAAGCACGTCTACCTGCGTGCGCCCGACGCCAAGCAGACGCTGCCGGTTCTCGATCACATCGACGCGACCTCCGCGTCGCTGACCCGCTGGCGCGGCAAGATCGTCGTCCTCAACTTCTGGGCCCAGTGGTGCTCGACGTGCGTCGACGAGGCGCCGCTGATGGAGCGGACCCAGCACGCGCTGCTGGCGAGCGGCGCGGGAACCGTCGTCGGCGTCGACTTCAAGGACATCAGCTCCTACGCGCGCGACTTCATCGCCTCGCACGGCCTGAGCTACCCCAACGTCCGCGACGGGGACGGCTCGTTCGCCGCGGCCTACGGCACCGACGCGCTGCCCGAGACCTTCGTCCTCGACCGGCGGATGCGCGTCGTCGCGATCTCGCGCGGTGAGATCCCGGGCGAGTCGTGGCTCGCGCAGGCGATCGCCTTCGCCAAGCGGGTATGAGCCGGCGCGCCCTCGTGCCGCTGCTCGCCGCGGCCGCGCTCTGCACGGCACCGGCCGTCGCCGCCGCCGCGACCCCCAAGACGACGCTCCACGCGATCGAGGTTCAGGTCATGTGCGTGACCTGCCAGATCCCGCTCGAGGTCGCCGAGTCGCCCGCCGCCGACCAGGAGCGCCAGTACATCCAGACGCTGATCGACAAGGGCGAGACGGCCGCCCAGATCAAGCGCGCCCTCGTCGCCGACTTCGGCACCGCGGTCCTCGCGCTCCCGCCCGACAAGGGATTCAACGTCCTCTTCTACATCCTCCCGATCGCCTTCGTCCTCGCCGGCCTGCTGGTCGCGGCGATCCTCCTGCCCCGCTGGCGAAGAAACCGAAGGCCGCCCCCGCCACCAAACGACGCCGGCAGCGCAAACAACATCACTGAAGCCGAGGCAGCCCGCCTAGAACAGGACCTAAGGCTGCACGATCCGTGACTCAAGCCACGATGCGTCTGCCCGGCCAAAGGCCGGCAGACGCATCGTCACATCTGTGAAGGGGCGTGCACCCCCAGCAGCCGAAGCGCCGCAGCGATCACGTCCCGCGAGGCGACCGACAACGCCAGGCGCAGCGACTCCGTCTCGCGCGGCGTCGCCCCGAGCACGTGGCAGTCGCGGTAGAACGCGGTGAACTCCTGCGCCAGCTCGAGCGCGTAGGCGGATATGCGGTGCGGCGCCCGCCGCTCCGCCGCCTCGGCCAGCTCGCCGGGGAACGCCAGCAGCCGTTTGACCAGCGCCCGCTCCGATGGGTGCAGCGGCTCGACCGCCACGATCGCCCGCAGAGCCTCGCCAACCCGCTCCGCTCCGGCCCGGTCGAGGATCGACACGATCCGCGCGTGTGCGTACTGGACGTAGTAGACGGGGTTCTCGCCGCTCTCGCGCACGGCGAGATCGAGATCGAGGTCGACGGTCGTGTCGTGGGAGCGCGCCAGCAGGAACCACCGCGCCGCGTCGACGCCGATCTCGGCGACGAGGTCATCGAGCGTCACGTACTCCCCCTCGCGCTTGGACATCGCCGTCCGCCCCTCGGTCCCGATCAGGTGGACGAATTGGCCGATGACGATCTCGACGCAGTCCGGGTCCGCGCCGAGCGCGACGCTCGCCGCCCTGATCCGCCCGACGTAGCCGTGATGGTCGGCGCCCCAGACGTACAGGATCCGCTCGAACCCGCGCTCGCGCTTGTCCTCGAGGTAGGCGATGTCCGAGGTGAAGTAGGTGTGCTCGCCGTTCGAGCGCACCAGCACGCGGTCCTTGTCGTCGCCGTGGGCGCTCGTGCGAAGCCAGAGCGCGCCGTCGGACTGATAGGTCTCCCCTCGCTCGGCCAGCTCGCGCAACGCGAGCTCGACCTTCCCGTCCTCGTGCAGCGAGCGCTCCGAGAACCACACGTCGAAGCGAACGCCAAACCGCTCGAGTGTCGCGCGGATCCGCGCGAGGCAGGCGTCGATCGCCACGCGCGACAGCGCGTCGAGGTCGAGCGTTCGCGCCAGCTCGGCCGGCACGAGCTCGCCGACGTAGTCGCCGCGGTAGCCGTCCTCAGGCACGGGCTCGCCCACGGCGAGCGCTCGGACGGATTCGCCGAGCTTGGTCACCTGGCTGCCGTAGTCGTTGATGTAGAACTCGCGCGTCACCTCCTGGCCCCTCGCCTCGAGGATCCGCGCCAGCGAGTCGCCGTAGGCCGCATAGCGCGCGTGGCCGACGTGCAGCGGGCCGGTGGGGTTGGCCGAGACGAACTCGACGTTGACGCGCACGCCGGGCTCCAGCAGCCGCGACCCGTAGCGCTCGCCGGCCGCGAGGATGCCCCCGAGCGCGTCGAGGAACCAACCGTCTCGCAGGTACAGATTGAGGAACCCCGGCCCGGCCACCTCGCTGCGCTCGAGCGCGCCACCGAGCCGCTCCGAGATCTCGCCGGCGAGCGCTTCGGCAACCTCGCTCGGCGTGCTCCCAAGGCGCGGCGCGAGCGCCAGCGGCGCGTTCGTCGAGTAGTCGCCGAGCTCCGCCCGCGGCGGCGACTCAAGCTTCACGCCGACGCCGCCGCCGGGCGCCAGCGCGTCCGCCGCGCTGGCGATCACCTCCGCAAGGGCCTCGATCCCGCTCACAGCCAGAGCCTACGCGTCAGTGGTGGTACGGCGTACCGGCGATGATCGTGTGCGCGCGAAACAGCGCCTCGAGCAGCACGACGCGCGCCAGCTGGTGCGGCAGCGTCATCGGTCCGAACGACAGGCGGTGGTCCGCACCGCCGAGCTCGAGCCCGAACGCGCCGCCGATCGCGAACACCAGATCGCGGCCGCTGGCGCGCCGCGCCTCGATGAATCGCGCGAAGCCGGCGCTGTCGAAACGCTCTCCGTCGGCGGCGAGCAGCGACACGTACGCGCCCCGCGGGACGCGCGCCGCGACTCGCTCGGCGTCCGCCACGCGCAGCTCGACCTGCTCGAGGCGGACGTGTCGGGCCAGGAGCTTCGAGTAGTGCGCCACGTCGTCGGCGTAGGGCGCGCGAAGCCGCCCGACCGAGATCACGACGACCCGCACGATGCGATACTAGTGCGCCCGATCGGAGTGTTTCGCCCGAAATGGCGGCTCCTGGATCCCGTCCGGCGGTGTCCTCGGTCGCGCCAAGGCCATCGGCCTTGATCGCCCCCCTGCGTCCTTGCCGGCCGAGCCCAGGAGCTCGCCACGAGCCGAGTTCCGGACGAGACGTCCCGATCGGACACACAGCCCGCCAAAGCCGCCACGAAATGAAGGGACGGCCCGATGGCCTCCAAGTCACCAGGACCCGACCGCCACATCAACATCCAGGTTTCGCCGGAGATGATGGCCGGTGTCTACGCCAACTTCGCGAACGTCAGCCACTCCGACTACGAATTCACGATCACCTTCGCGCGCGTCGACCACGAGGTCGAGACCGGCGAGATCCCGGGCATCATCGTGTCCCGCGTCAGCCTCTCGCCGCGCTTCATGCGCGAGCTGATGAGCGCCCTCGAGGACAACTATTCGCGCTGGGAGGCACGCGAGGGCATCAAGAGCCTGCCGGAGTTCGAGGGTCCCACCGCCTCGGGCGACGCGAGCGAGTAGGCCGCTTGCCCGCCCGGTAGGCCTCGGCGATCCCGATCCGCTCGGTGATCGGCGGGTGCGTGCCGAGCACGGCCGAGAGCCAGCGCGGCGGGTCCGGGTCGGCCAGGTTCTGCTCCGACAGCCGCCGCTCGAAGGAGATGAACGCGTCGGGCTCGTCGGTCAGCTCGAGCGAGAAGGCGTCGGCGCGCCGCTCGATCGCCCGCGACAGCCGCCGTGCGACGATCCCCACCGGCGTCGACACGATCGCACCCGCCAGCGCGACCGACGGCAGGCCGACCGCTCCGCGGCGGCGCGAGAAGCGAGCCGCGAGCGCGGCGATCGCACGCGTTGCGCCGGGCGCCACGAGCGCGACGAAGGCAAGCTGGCGCGGCACGTCGCGGTAGCGGACATGCGCGAGCTCGTGGGCGACGACCGAGCGCGCCTCCTCCGGCGAGAAGGTCTCAAGCAGCGTGTCGTATAGGACCATTCGCCTGCTCGCGCCCAGGCCTCCGACGTAGGCGTTCGCGGCGCGCGTGCGCCGGCTCGCGTCGACCGTGAAGACCTCTCCCACGCGCACGCCGGCGCGTTCGGCGAGCGCCAGCACATCGCGACGCAGCTCGCCATCCTCGAGCGCCTCGAAGTCGTTGAAGATCGGATCGAGCAGGACCGGCGCGAGCAGCGTGATCGCGACGGCCACCGCGACGCTCCCGGCCGAACCGGCCATCCACCAGTCCTCGCCGTAGTGGCGCATCAGCGCCGCCAGCACGACTGACCCCGCCGCGGCGAAGGCGGCGCCGAGCGCCGCGCTGCGCGTCACGTCGACCGCCCAGCCGTCCCAGGATTGGGTGGCGAGGCCGGCCCGCAGCGCGCGTCGCCGCGTCAGCGCGGCGAACGGCAGCGGCACCAGCACCAGCGCGAGCGACAGCGCGGCGCCGTCGGCGGCGATTGCGCCGAGCGGGCCCTCTTCGAGCGCGCCGGCTGGCGAACGGGCGGCCAGCAACGCCATCGCGGCGGTCTCCACGGCGCCGGCCGCCACGCCGAGCGCGAGCTGGCCGCGCACGTAGCTGCGCGCCCGCGCGACGTCCTCCTCGCTGAAGTACTCGCGAACGTCGACCGGCGCCGCGGCGATCAGGCCGTCGCGCGGCGCGAGCAGGCGCACGGCGCCGTCGGCGAGCACGCATGCGGCCAACAGCGGCCGAAGCCACCCGCGATCGTCGTGTCGCGCAACCACCTGCGAGCACGCTACCGGCTCCACCGTACGGCTCGCGCAGGATCGCGCTCAGCGGGGTGCACGGCACCGTCGGCCTGCAAGACTGCCGGGTAGCCGCGCCCGCACGGGCGGGCCACGGCATAGATGAAGGTCGCGATCATCTCCGACATACATGGAAACCGCCATGCCTTCGAGGCGGTGCTCAAGGACATCGACGGCGAAGCGGTCGCAGAGCTGTGGTGCCTCGGCGACCTCGTGGGCTACGGCGCGGACCCCGACGCATGTGTCGATCTGGCGCGTGACAACACCGACGTCTGCCTCGCCGGCAATCACGACCTTGCCGTCGCCGGCCAGATCCCGCTCGATGAGTTCTCACGCGGGGCGGCGATCGCCGTGCGCTGGACCCAGGAGGTGATCGCGCCCGCCAACCGCGAGTTCCTCGCGGCGCTGAAGCCCGCCGGCGTGCGCGCCGACATCGGCCTCTACCATGCCTCGCCGCGCGATGAGGTCTGGGAGTACGTGCTCTCCGCGCTGCTCGCCGAGCTCTGCCTGGACGCCGCGACGCACCGCGTCAACCTGATCGGCCACTCGCATGTCGCGCTCTCGTTCGAGCGCGCCGAGGGCCGCCCGGCGACCGGCGAGACGCGCCGCGCCGACAGCTTCCTCGACCTGCGCGACGGCGAGTGGCTGCTCAACCCCGGCAGCGTCGGCCAGCCGCGCGACGGCGATCCGCGCGCCGCCTGGCTGCTGCTCGACACCGAGGGCCAGACCGCGAGCTACCGCCGCTGCGACTACGACATCTCGGCGGCGGCCGGCGCGATCCGCGCCGCGCGCCTGCCCGACTCACTCGCCGAGCGCCTGGAGTACGGACAGTGAGGCGCGCTCTGGCGGTGACGGCCGTGGCGCTGCTGGCGGCCGTGGCGATCACCTCCTGCGGTGGCGGCTCCTCCGGCGGGCTGATCCCGCAGTCGACGGCGCTGACCCTCAACAACGACCTCGGGAACATCCAGGCCGGCGTGCTCGCCGGTCAGTGCTCGCTCACCGAGACGCAGGTCACGAACGCCCGCGCCGACTTCGAGAGCCTGCCCCCGACGATCAACGCGCGGCTGCGCACCCAGCTGATCGAGGGCTTCAACGCCCTCCAGCTGAGCGCCGGACGCCAATGCCAGGGCTCGCAGCCGAGCGGCTCGACCGGCACCACCGGCTCGGGCGGCCCGACCGGCCCGACCGGCACGACGAGCTCGACCACGTCCTCCTCGACGACGAGCTCGACAGCCTCGTCGACGACGAGCAGCACCGCGACCACGACCAGCAGCTCGGCAGCGACGACAACAACTGGGACGACCACCACGACGCCGGGCCAGACCTGCACGACCGCACCCTCGGGGGGCACCGTCTGCTCGACGACCTCGACCTCGACCTCTACCACGTCCACCAACGGCCTCGGCGGCCCGGCGAGTGGCGGAGCCGGCGCGCAATGAGCATCCGCGAGGAGATCGTCGCCGGTCGCTACCGGATCGAGAGCCGGCTCGGCTCGGGCGGGATGTCGACCGTCCATCTGGCGTTCGACGAGCGGCTCGAGCGCTACGTGGCGGTCAAGCTGCTCGCCGAGCACCTGGCGTCCGATCCGGCCTTCGTGTCGCGCTTCCAGCGTGAGGCGCTGGCCGCCGCGCGGCTGATCCACCCCAACATCGTCCAGGTCTTCGACTCGGGCCTCGACGACCGCCGCGACCAGCACTTCATCGTCATGGAGTACATCGACGGGCAGTCCTGCGCGGAGATCCTGCGCGAGCGCGGCTGGCTTCCGGTCGAGGAGGCGCTGCCGATCGTGCTCGGCGCCTGCGCCGGCCTCGACTACGCCCATCGCAAGGGCGTCGTGCACCGCGACGTCAAGCCCGGCAACCTGCTGCTCGGCACCGACCACACCGTGAAGCTCGCCGACTTCGGGATCGCCAAGGCGACCGAGCAGTCGAGCATCACCCAGATCGGCTCGGTGCTCGGGACCGCCGCCTACCTCGCTCCCGAGCAGGGCCGCGGCGAGGAGGCCGGGCCGCCGGCTGACATCTACGCGCTCGGCGTCGTGGCCTACCAGATGATCTCCGGCAGGCTCCCGTTCGAGGGCGCCTCGCTGACGGAGCTCGCGATCAAGCAGCAGCGCGAGCCGCCGCCGGCGCTCGACACGCTCGTCGCGGCGGTCAGCGCCGAGCTCGCGCGCGCGGTCGACATCGCGCTGCGCATCGATCCGCGCCAGCGCTATCCGACGGCCGCCGAGATGGCGACCGCGGTCGAGGAGGGCGCGCGCGGCATCGCTCCCGGCGCGGGCAGCGCGGTGGTCCCCCCCGCCCTTTCGTCCTCGACGACGATCGCCGTCTCAGACCAGCGCACGCGCGTCGCGACCACCGACCGCGCGCACTCGACGACCGTCACCCCGCGGCGGCCGAGGCAGGGCCAGATCCGCCGCCCGCCGGTCGAGCAGCG